>DASPMS010000100.1:0-91445 GCA_035626915.1 Opitutaceae bacterium | reverse complement strand
GTCCCGGCGCCCGGCGCACCGCGCGCCTCCGCCGGCATCGCCAGCCCTCCGCCCGCGCCCGCCTCGCGCAGCCGCTGCAGGACGGCGCGGATGACGAACCCGCGGACCGCGCCCTCGCTGCGGAAGCGCACCTCGCGCTTGGCGGGATGGACGTTCACGTCGACCGCCGCCGGGTCCAGCTCGAGGAACAGCACCGCCACCGGATACCGGCCCTTCGGCACGGACGTGGCGTAGGACTCGATCAGGGCGAAGTGCAGCGTGCGGCTGTCGACCGGCCGGCGATTCACAAACAGCAGCAGCTCGTGGCGCGTGGCCCGGCTGACGCCCGGCTTGCCGGTGAGCCCGCTGAGCCCCAGCCCCCCCTCCGCCGCCTCCACCGGCAGGAGGTCGGCCGCCAGCTGGCGGCCGAAGATCTCGGCCACGCGATCCGCCAGGGAGCTGCACGCCGGGGACTGGAAAAGCACCCGCCCGTCCTCAATCAGGGTGAACGCGGTCTGCGGGCACGCCAGCGCGTAGAGCCGCACCGTCTGGATGATGTGCGCCGACTCCGTGGCGTCGCTTTTAAGGAACTTCCTCCGCGCGGGCACCGCGTGGAAAAGGTTCGAGACGGTGATGCGCGTGCCGGGCGCGATGCCGCATTCGCGGACGTGCACCAGCTTGCCGCCGTTCACCAGGATCTCGGTGCCGGCCGTAGCGCCCGCGGGGCGCGTCTGGAGTTCGAAGCGCGCGATGCTCGCGATCGACGGCAGCGCCTCCCCGCGGAAGCCGAACGTCGCGAGCTGGTCGAGATCGGCCGTCTCGACGATCTTGCTCGTCGCGTGGCGCTCGAGCGAAAGGAGCGCGTCCTCGCGCGTCATCCCGCACCCGTTGTCCTCGACGCGCATCAGGCTGCGCCCGCCCGCGCGGAACTCGACCGTGATGCGCGTCGCGCCGGCATCCAGCGCGTTCTCCACCAGCTCCTTCACCACCGCCGCCGGCCGCTCGATGACCTCGCCGGCGGCGATCTGGTTGGCGACGCGGTCCGAGAGGATGCGGATGGCGGGCATGGGTTCCGGCCAACCTGCAAAATATCCCCGGCAGGGCCAGCCCGGATGTCCGTCCCGCGGCGGCTCAGCCCGCGCGGTCATCCTCGTCGCGCCGCCGGGGCGGCTCCACAAGGTTGATGAGATTCGTCATCGCCCGGAACGGGCGCAGCAGCCAGCCGCCGCCGAGCAGCGGGTCCACGTGGCCGGCCTTCTCCTCCAGGCTCCCCACCGCCGCGACGAGCGCGAGCGACCCGCCGAGCACGGCCCAGAAGAAGATGCGGAACGCCTCCGGATCGACGGACGGGGCGTGGTCGCCGCCTTTGAGAAACATGCCCCACAGCACCGGCGACAGCCCGCCGAGGAACGCGGTGAGCGCGCCATGCAGCGAAACGGGCAACGCGCGGTCCGACGGCGGCAGCAGCTTGGCGAGGTAGCTCACGTTCGCCGCCGTGAAGGTCCCCGACCCCACCCCGAGCAGGAAATAGAGTCCCGGCATCACCCAGCGCGCCGCCGAGGGCTGCCGCAGGCAGGCGAGCCACCCGGCCGCGATGCCCGCGAAGACGAGGAAGCAGAGCCGGAAGAACGGCTTCGCGCCCGTGCGGTCGATGCGGGAGCGCATGAACCAGTTCCCGGCGATCACGCCGCCGTACTGGAGCATGGCGTAGAACATGATGGTCGAGGTGTCCACCCCCGCGGCCGCCTTGAGGAAGTAGGCGCCGAACGGCGCGACCGGGGTGGTGACGACGAAGTACGCGATCGCCAGCCAGAGGTACGGCCGGAACGGGCTGGACGCGAACATGTGCCGCGGCGAGTCCGACAGGATCTTGCCCAGGCTCATCATCCGCGGCCGCTCCACGTCGGGCAGCCGCCGGAGGCAGCGCAGCGCGAGCCAGGCGCCGGTGATGCTGATCGCGTACTGCACGAAGAACGCCCAGCGCGCGGGCAGCGCCGCGAAGAGCAGCACGCTGACCACGAGCGTGCCCACGGCCGCGACGCCCGCCATGATCTGGTCCGTCGACCAGTAGCGGCCGCGGATCCCGTCGGGGATGAGCGCGTGCATCCAGGTCGTGATGGCCGCGGCGCCGACCGAGCGGCTGAGGCTGTAGCAGAACATCGCCCCGACCATCGCCGTGATCATCCAGGGCGCGGCCGGCAGCGGCGCGGCGAGGGCGAGCCCGAGCGGCACGAGCAGGAACCAGCTGCGCGCGCCCCACCCCGCCAGGGTCAGCCGCTTGAACCCGACCCGCGGCAGCAGCATCGTCGCGAACACCTGGACGGGCGTGAGCAGCAGCGCCCACCCGTAGACCAGCCCGGTCTGGAAGGAATTCGCGCCCAGGTACTCCATGAACAGCACCATCGGGGTCCCGGTCGCCACCTGCCAGTTCAGCGCGTTGAAGAACGCGAAATACAGCAGGTGCCGGTGCTGGTGCAGCTCCGGGTCGCTCTGCGGCGTGGGCAGCGGCGAGAATCGCATGGACGCGGCGCAGCCTGCGCCGCCGGCCCCGGCCAATCAACCCAGCATCTTCCGCCAGCGCGCGAGCTGCCGCGCGACCTGGGCGGGGCCCGGCATGCCGGTGCCCGCGCGGCGCTTCATCGCCGCGCCCAGGTTGAAGGAGTCGACCCAGTCGGCCGCGAAGGCCCGGTGCACGGCCTGCACGTCGGCGAGCTCCAGCTGGTTGAGCCGCACCCCGCGCTGCTCGGCGAGCCGCACAACCGCGCCGACCGCGTGGTGGGCGTCGCGGAACGCCACGCCCCGCCGGACGAGGTAATCGGCGAGATCCGTCGCCAGCAGCGCCGGATCCGCCACGGCCGCATCGCAGGCGTCGCGGTTCACCACGAGGCCGGCGAACGTGCCCGCCAGCACCTCGAGGCAGAGCGCCATCTGGTCGTGGCTGTCGAACACGGCCGGCTTGTCCTCCTGCAGGTCGCGGTTGTACGTGAGCGGCAGGCCTTTCGCGAGGGTGAGCAGGGTGTGGAGGTTGCCGTGCAGCCGCGCCGCCTTGCCGCGGATCAGCTCGAGCGAATCCGGGTTCTTTTTCTGTGGCATCAGGCTCGAGCCCGTGCTGAACGCGTCGGGCAGCGCGACGAAGCGGAACTCATGGCTGGCCCACAGGATCACGTCCTCGGCGATGCGCGAGAGGTGCGTGCCGGCGAGCGCGCAGGCCGAGGCGAACTCGATGTGCACGTCGCGGTCGCTCACCGCGTCCATGCTGTTGGCCGTCACGCGCGGCCGGCCCCTCGCGTCGACGAAGCCGAGCGCGCGCGCGGTGAACTCGCGGTCGATCGGCAGCGTGGTGCCGGCGATCGCCCCCGAGCCGAGCGGGCACCAGTTGGCGCGGTCCGCCACCGCGGCGAAGCGCTCGGCGTCGCGCTGCAGCATCTCCACGTAAGCGAGCAGGTGGTGCGCGAGAAAGACCGGCTGGGCCCGCTGGAGGTGCGTGTAGCCGGGAATGACGACCGTGCGGTGGGCCTCCGCCAGGGCGAGGATGGCGCCCTGCGCCGCGAGGACGCGCCGGCCGAGGTCCGCGCACGCCGCCTTGAAATAGAGCCGCATGTCCGTCGCGACCTGGTCATTGCGGCTGCGCGCGGTGTGCAGCTTGGCCGCCGCGGGCACGCGCCGGGTCAGCGCCTGCTCGATGTTCATGTGGACGTCCTCGAGCCGCGGGTCCCACCCGAACCGGCCGGCCTCGACCTCCGCCAGGATCTCGTCGAGCCCGCGATGGATCGCGGTGCGCTCGCGGGCCGTGATCAGTCCGACGTGGGCGAGCATCGCCGAGTGCGCCTTGCTGCCCGCGATGTCGAACGGAGCCAGCCGGTGGTCGAACGACACGGACTCGCTGAACTTCAGCATCAGCTCGGCGGGACCCGCCGCGAACCGTCCGCCCCAGGTGGCTTGGGCTTTCTTGGCCATAGGCGGCGAACCAACGGCCGGCCGCGGGGCAAGGCAACGCGAAAGATGGTTTGCGCGCGCCCCCCTCCGCCGCATGGTGCGAGCCATGGCCCCGGTGCTCCGCCTCGCCCTCGTCCTCGCCTGCTCCGCGGCCGCCGCCCCGGGCGCGCCGGGCGACCGGGTCGCGATCCCGATGATGAAGACCTCGATCTACGTCGGCACCGTCACGCTCGTCACCAGCCCGTTCGCGCGCAGCGGCGACGAATACACCGCCACCTACGAGGCCAGGGTCCGGCCCTGGTTCTTCTGGAGCGAGACCGGCCGCATCACCATCAAGGTCCCTCCCGCGGACCTCGCCCGGCTCCGCGCGGGCGAGACGGTGGAGTTCACGGGCGACGCCGAGAACCACAAGAAGAAGCCCCGGCACGTCCGGGGCCGGGCCCAGCCGGCCGGCGCCGGGGGCACGACGGGCAGGATCAAGGTGCGGATCGGCGTCGACGACACCGAGCTGATCTTCAACGGCACGTACGAGCTCGGGGATGCGCCGCGGGATTGACCGGCGGGCTCAGCGGAACCGGCGCAGCCGGCCGGCGATGTCCGCGCGCAGGCGGTCGACGTAGCCGAGCGTGAAGGCCTCGACGTCCAGCGCCTCGTCGTGGACGAGCGGCGTCAGGTCCATCGCCCAGATCAGGGCCTGCGCGCCGTCGGCCGCGTGCGCCTGGTGGAAGGTCGCGTGGGCCAGGCGGCGGCCGGCGGTGGCGAGATCGTAGCGCTTGCCCCCCGCGACCTGCGACGCGAAGACCGCGAGCAGCTCGTGCGCGAGCCGGGGGTCGGCCGAGGCGTCGAGGACGGCCTTGTCGGCGTCGAGCAGCCAGTCGAGATCGCGCCACACCTCGCAGCCGTACACGCGCGCGGGCCGGCGGGCGCGCGGCAGCGCGCGCAGGGCCGCCAGGCTGCGGAGGAAGACGGCCACGTGCGTGTCGTGCTTGTCCGCCGGGTTGTGGAGATAGACCGTCCGCGGCGACATGCCGGCCAGCAGGACGGCGAGGTCCTGCACCACGTCGGGCCGCGCAGCATCCTTGATGACGGCGCTCGGGTGCGCGAGCTGGACGACGGCGGCGTAACCGCCGAGGCGGGCCGCGGCGCGCTGCTCCTCGCGCCGCACGGCCTTCATCTGCTCGTCCGAGTGGCCGGCGAACGCGCCGGTGCGCGGGCTGCCCGCGCCGTCGTTCACCACCACGCCGGTGAACGCGGCGTCGGGACGGCCCCGGCACTCCGCGATCCCGGGCCAGGCCATGATCTCGATGTCGTCCTGGTGCGCGCCGATGCAGAGGTGCGTCGTCCGGGCGAGCGCGGCGGCGGCCGGCGCGCCGTCGGGCACGAAGACTTCGGCGTCCTGGCGCGAGAATTTCATCCGGCGTGCCGGACCGACAGCCACTCCACGCGCGCGGCGCGGCCGGAGGCCTCGAACTCCACGAGCGCGGCCGAGAGGCGGACGTCGCCGGACGCGACCTCGAAGCGCCGCGGCATGCCGTCGCGGAACCGGCCGACGACAGGCTCGATCTCGCGCCCGAGCACCGACTCGTGCGGCCCGGTCATGCCCACGTCGCACATGAACGCCGTGCGCCGCCGCAGCAGCGAGGCGTCGGCGGTGGCGACATGCGTGTGCGTGCCCAGGACGGCGGTGACGCGGCCGTCGAGGTGCCAGCCGAGCGCCTGCTTCTCCGACGTGGCCTCGGCGTGGACCTCGACCAGGGCGGCGTCGAACCGCCCCGCGAGGCGCTCGAGCAGCGCGTCCGCCGCCGCGAAGGGGCAGTCGGCCTTCGCGCCCATGAAGTTGCGGCCGAGGAGGGTGAAGACCAGCAGCCGGCAGCCCGGCCGCTCGAGGATGACGTGGTCGCGGCCCGGGCAGGCCGCGGGCAGGTTCGCCGGCCGGCACACGCGCTCGAAGCCGGCGATCTCCTGCTCCCAGCCCTTCTGGTCCCAGACATGGTCCCCGAGCGTGACCGCGTCGACTCCGGCCTCGTGCAGCGACCGCGCGATCGCGCCCGTGATGCCGGCGCCGGCGGCCGCGTTCTCGCCGTCGGCGATGATGAAATCGATCTCGCGCTCCCGGCGCAGCCTCGGCACCAGGGCGGCGACCGCGTCGCGTCCCGGCCGGCCGACGATGTCGCCGATGAAGAGCAGCCTCATCGCCGCGCGGGCAGGTAGCTCGCGTTGCCCGACTGCCCGAAGCTGGCCGGGCCGACCGGCACGGCGCGCTTCGAGAGCGTGTCGACGATGTGCAGGCGCCGCGTGTTCGCGCCGCGGAAGGTGCAGAGCAGGTGGCGGGCGTCGGGCAGCCACACGGCCTCGATCGCGTCGGTCGGCGCGCTCGTGGCCCATTCGCTCTTGCCGGTGCGGAAGTCGAAGACGGCGATCTGGTACCCGCGGCCCTGCGCGGCGGTGAACGCGATCTTCTGCGGATCGGCCGCGCTCCAGTCGGGCTCGGCGCAGTACCGCGAGATGTCGGTCGGCACGCGGGTCATCGCGCCGCCCGCGGCGCCCATGACGTAGAGTTGCGGCCGGCCGCCCTGCTCGGAGGTGAACACCAGCCGGCCGCCGTCGGGCGACCAGGCCGGCGACGCCTCCACCCCCGGGGTCCGCGTGAGGCGGCGCAGCTGCTTGCCCTCGGCCGTCCCGATCCAGACCTCGGGGTTGCCCGTGCCGCTCAGCACCATCGCGAGCTGCGCGCCGTCGGGGCTGAACCGCCCGCCGCTGTTCGTGCCCTTCAGGCTGACGAGGTGCGCGAGCTGCCGGCTCTGGAGGTCCAGCACGTAGATGTCGGGGAAGCCGGTCCGGTAGCTCGTGAAGACGATCCGCGAGCCGTCGGGCGACCACCGCGGCCCGATCACCTGCTGCTTGCCCACCGGGTGGCTCTGCAATTCGCCGAAGAACAGGTCGCCCGTGACGAGGAGCTTCTGGCCGTCCTTCTCGCTCGTGAAGACGATGCGGCCCGCGAACCAGCCGCGCAGGCCGGTGATCTTCTCCACCGCCGCGTCGGCCGCGCGGAGCAGCGCGTTGCGCGCGCTGGCGCCGGACACCGTCTGCGTCAGCACGGGCGTGCCCGAGCCGCGGCGCACGGTCACGGTGACCTGGCTCGGCCCCGCCGCCGCGAATTCAATCGCATAGGCGCCGGCGGTCGCGACGCGGAACGCGCCGTGCGCGTTGAACGCGGTGCGCGCCAGGCTCTCGAGCTCGGGCGTCGAGCCCGACACGCTCACCGCCGTGGTCGGCGCGGCGTTCGCCGCGATGTCGATGACGCCGGCGTCGATGTTCTGGGCGCGGGCGGCGGGCGCGAAGACCGACGCGAGCGCGAGCGAGACGAGGAGGAAAAAGGCTTTCTGCATGAGCGTGGGACCCGGCTTAATGGCGAAGGTGCGGATGGATTTGGGGGTTTACTCGCGGCAGGCACTTCACAAGGTCAAACCACCCTTTTTTCCAAGCCATTTTCCTCCCGCGCGCGTGACGTCCGAAGCCCTCAAGACCGCCCTTGCCCAGGTGAAATATCCCGGCTTCAGCCGCGACATCGTCTCCTTCGGGCTGGTGCGGTCCGCGACGTTTGCGGAGGGCACGGCGAAGGTCTCGCTCGCGATCACGACCTCCGACCCGAAGGTCCCGACGATGCTCCGCGCCGAGGTCGAGAAGTGCCTCCGCGCGCAGCCCGGGGTGAAGGACGTGATCATCGAGCTGGCGGTCTCGGCCGCGAAGGCGCCGCCGGCGCCGGGAACGTCGGCGCCGGGCGCGGGCACGACGCCCGCCGGCCTCAGGCACGCGGTGGCGATCGCTTCGGGCAAGGGCGGCGTCGGCAAGAGCACCTTCGCCGTCAACCTGGCGTGCGCGCTGGCGCAGGTCTTCTCCGCCCGCGGCCGGCCGGGCCGCGTGGGCCTGATGGACTGCGATGTTTACGGCCCGTCGGTGCCGCTCATGATGGGCCTGGAGGGGAGGCCCGAGATCCGCGGCGAGGCGCTGGTGCCCCTCGAGCGGCACGGGGTGAAGGTGATGTCGATGGGCTTCCTCGTGGACGACAACACGCCGGTCCTCTGGCGTGGCCCGATGGTGATGAAGACGGTCCAGCAGTTCGTGCAGAACGTCAGCTGGGGCGAGCTCGACGTGCTCCTGGTCGACCTGCCGCCCGGAACGGGCGACGCCCAGCTTTCGCTCGTGCAGACCCTGCCGCTCGACGGCGCGGTGCTCGTGACGACCCCGCAGCCGGCGGCGACCAATGTGGCGCGCAAGGGCGGGCTGATGTTCCAGAAGGTCAACGTGCCCCTCCTCGGCGTGGCCGAGAACATGAGCTGGTTCGAGGACGCGGCGGGCGGGCGCCAGGCCCTTTTCGGCGAAGGCGGTGGCGCGGCGACGGCGCAGGCGCTCGGCACCGCCTTGCTCGGGCAGGTCCCGCTCGACCCGGCGATCCGCGCCGGCGGCGACACGGGGGAGCCCGTCGTCGTGGCGCGGCCGCAGAGCGGACCCGCGGTGGTCTTCCGTGGCATCGCAGAGACGCTGCTGCGGCGGTTGAAGCTCTAGGCGCGGCGCCGCGCAAGCTCCTGACAGGGTTCGCCCGATTCCGGGCCCGACCGCTTGTTGACAGCGCCGCGGCCAACCCTCTACGGTTTTTTCCGCATGACACACCGGCAATTCCCGCAGACCACCGCTCGTCGCGCGGATGGGGCGACGAGCGGCCGATGAGCGCGCGCATGATCGGTATGACCAATCCTCCCCTCGATCCGCCGGGCAGCCGCGACTTCGTAAAGCAGTCGAGCCTCTACCAGGAGTTCCTGGCCGAGCGGGAGGAGATCCTGAAGCACAAGTGGATCGAGTCGGAGCGGCTGGGCTACGACATCGGCTTCGAGCGGGCCCTCCTCGACTGGATCCGCAAGCACCGCGACGGGTGGCGTGCCGCCCGGCGGGCGCAGCTGTCGGGCGGCCCTCCCCCGCCCGAACAGACGAAAAAGGCCGGCTGAGCAGCCGGCCGCGGAAACGAAAAGGCCGGTCGAGCGACCGGCCTTGATTCTTGGGAGAAGCCGCGCGGGGCGGGACGTTACTTGATCTCCTTGTGGAGCGTGTGGCGCTTGAGGAAGGGGTTGTACTTCTTCTTCTCGATGCGCTCCGTGACGGTCTTCTTGTTGCGCCGGGTGAGGTAGCGCGAAACGGGTTTGCCCTCCTTGCGGGCCTCGGTGCATTCCAGGGTGACGACTTCTTGCATGTTGGGAAAAGGGTTAAGGGGCTGAGAGCAAATCCCCGGGTCGGACCCGCGCAATCCTAATCTTCCCGCGCCCGGCGGACGCGGCCCGCCCAAGGCAAGCCGCCCGGCATCAAGCGCTTACCTTCTTCTCGGTCAGCGGCATCATCACGCCGCGCCGGAAGAGCGTCACCTGGCCGGTGCTGGAGGACACGACCAGGGCGATGCAATCGGCCGCAACCGAGATCGCCGCCGCCGCCGCGTGCCGGGAGCCGAGCCCGCTCGGCAGCGCGTGGTTGTAGTCGGCCGCCTGGAGCAGCGCCCCGGCCGCCTCCACCACCCCATCGCCGCGGATGACGAAGGCGCCGTCGATCGACGAGAACTCCTTGATCGTCTCGTCCATGAACGGATTCAGGATGTTGCGGTCCTCCTCCTTGTAGCCGAAGAACGGGTTCAGGACGAGCGGCTTGGACATGCGCTCGACCTTCTCGCTGTCGCCGACGACGAAGAGGCAGCCGACCGGCCGGCCCTCGCGGCCCTCGACGGCGAGTTCGGTCGCGACGCCGATGACCCGCTCAAGGACCTCGGGCTTCACGTCGGCCGGCAGCAGGTCCTGATGTCCGGTGAGGAGGGTCTGGAACTCCCGCTCGACGTCGACCACCACGATCGTGTCGAACTGATTGCTGCCGGCGATCCCTCCGACGCAGCACACGCGGTCGGAAAACGAGATCAGCCCGCGCGTGAGGCCGACGAGCACCGCGCTGCGGAGCTGGGCCATCCGCTGCGGCGAGAACGACCGGACCTGGATCGTGTCCGCGAAGCGGCCGAGGTGCTCGCCCGCCTCCGCCAGATTGCGGGTGACGAAGATCGCCTTGAGGTCGAAGAGCCGCTTGGGCGGCTCGAACGCGCCGGTGAAGGTGTCGCCGAACACCAGCACGGCGTTGCAGCCCGCGCCCCGCGCGATTTTTTCCGCCTCCTTCAGCACGGTCCGGTTGACGCGGCTCTGCGCCGCCGGCACGCGGCGCGCGGCGATGCCGCCGAAGCCGGCGAAGAGACGCTCGTACAGCGTGTCGAGATCCGGCGCCTGCACGAGGCTGTCGACGAAGTCCTGCTCCTTCATCAGCCGGGCGATGGCCGCGAGCACCTGCAGGTAATCGCGCGTCTTCTCCTCCGCGATGAGCAGCACGACCAGCCGCGCGGGCTCGTTCTCCATCGCGCCGTCGTACCGGACGCCGTAATGGCTGCGGCCGACGGCGAGGATGTAGCGGCGGTCCATCCTCACGCGCGCGTGCGGGAGCGCGACGCCGTTGCCCAGGTAGGTGGTCATCGTGCTCTCGCGGCGCAGCAGCGCCTTGAGCAGCGCGTTGCGGTCCAGGTCGGGAAACCGCTCGACGGTGAGGTTGAGCAACTCCTCCAGCGCGCCCTCCATGTCGGCGCTGGCGAGGTCCACGACGCGGCTGCGGGAGATGTACTTGTCGAGGCGCACGGCGGGGAAATCTCAGCGGCGGGGCCCCGGGCGCCGATGCCGGGCAGGCGACAGGGAAAGGGCGGTCACGGAACGGGGAAACGGGCCGGTGGGCGTTGGGCTGCGGCCGCGCCAGGGGGCGCGGTTATTTCTCCCACTCGAGCGCGCCCTTCTTCACCTCGTAGACGAGGCCGAGCACGAGCACGAAGAGGAAGAACAGCATCGGGGTGAGGATCGCGATGTTGTTGGCCAGGAAATCGCGGTAGACGAAGGCCCACGGAATGAGGAACACGACCTCGATGTCGAAGAGGATGAACAGCATCGCGGTCACGTAGAACTTCACCGAAAACCGCGTGTGGGCCGTGCTGTCGCTCGGCACGCCGCACTCGTAGGGCGTGTCCTTGATCGGGTTCTTCCGGAATTTCTGCCCGAGCAGCTGGCTGGCCGCGATCACCGTGATGGTGATGCCGGCGGCGAGCGCGATCTGGACCAGGATGGGCAGGTACTCGGCGGACATTTTCGTAAAAATGCCCGCGCCCCCCGCCCGCCTTCAAGCGGAATCTTGCACCGTGACCCGCGCGCCGCTCAGGGCGTGCCGCCGGAACGGACCCATTGCACGGCGGCAGTGTCCCGCGAGCCCACGCCGAGCTGGGCCGCGAACTCGAGGAGGCGCGACTCGTCCTCCCCCACCGGCTCGAAGCCCGCGCGCTTGCGCGCGTCGTTGAGCCGCTCGAGCATGAGGGCATCCAGCACGACCGGATCCGAGCTCATCCAGAGCACGGGCTCGGAGACGGTGTAGAGCGAGTTGAAGTAGGGCCCGCCGATGAACTGATAAAGGTGCAGGCTCGCCAGGTTCAGCACCCAGCCCTCGCGCAGCTCGGGGATCGCGGCCATCTCCGCCACCGCCGCCGGCGCGGTGGCGGGGCTGCGGAAGAATCGGAACGTGTTGCTCGCGTTCCAGAGGGTCGCGTTCACCAGGGCGCCGTTCACTCCGAGCACGGGGTGGTCGGAGTACACCGGCAGGTTGATCCAGAAGTCGGCCTCGAGGAACAGCGGCGTCGCGAGGAAGCTCTTGCGGTCCTCCTCGAGCGTGGTGGACGCCTTGCCGCCCGCCGCGACCTCGGCGGCGCGCTCGTTCGTGACCGGGTCGAAGCGCGCCGGCAGCGGGCTGTCGTAGAACCAGACCGGGTCGTAGTACCGCCCGGATTCGAGCACGTACACCGGGTGCCCGGGGAACGGCGACTGGCCGGTCGCGAGCGACGGCAGGTAGCCGGTGAGCCGCAGCCGCAGCGGGTTCAGCCCGACCAGGAAGATGTTCTCCCGCGCGAACCCCCGGCGCTCGAGCGAGGCGATGACGGCGCGGGTCAGCGCGAACGGCGTGGCGAGCCCCGGGCCGGAATCGGTGTAGACCTTGAGCCCGACCTTGTTCTTCCGCCCCGGCGTAAGCGGGCGGCCGCTCTTCAACTCGTAGTCCTGAAACATCTGCTCGACCGCGTACCGGTAGGCGGCGTCGCTGAAATCATTCAGCCGGAACTCCCACACGCGGGGCGGCCCGGCCGGGCGCGGCGCCGCCGCGGGCTGGGCGGCCAGGGCGCCGGCGGCCAGCGCGGCCAGGGCGAGGCGGCACGGGAGGCGGAGGGCGGAGGCCGGGTGCGGAGGCATGCGGGGCGGGGACGAAGGGCCCGGGCGACGGGCCGCGAACCGTGTCAGACCCGGCCAGGCCGGAAAAGTTTATTCTCGGCGGCGCGCGCCCTCCGGCGCGCCGAGAATTGTCTCGGCGGCGGGCGCGGCGCGGCCTTACAGCTTCTTCCCGCACCGATGCCGATCATCAAGGAACGCAGCATCCAGGACCTGAAGCACCGGGTGAACATTGCCGACGTGGTGTCGCGCACGGTTTCGCTGAAGAAGGCGGGCGGCGCCCGGTTCAAGGGGCTCTGCCCCTTCCACCAGGAAAAGACGCCGTCGTTCCACGTCTCGGCGGACCGCGGCTTCTACAAGTGCTTCGGCTGCGGCAAGGCGGGCGACATCCTCAGCTTCGTGATGGAGACGGAGCACCTGTCGTTCACCGAGGCGGCCGAGGCGCTGTCGAAGCGCTTCAGCGTCCCGCTCGAGTACGAGGAGGGGTCGGGCGGCCCGACGCGGGAGGAGCGCTCCCTGCGGCAGGAGATCTTCGACATCCACGATCTCGCGGCCGACTTCTACCGCCAGGCGTTCCTCGCCCCGAACGCGCACGGCCAGTTCATCCGCGACTATTGGGAGCGGAACCGCCGCTTCGGCGCCGACGTCGCCGAGGACTTCAAGATCGGCTTCGCGCCGGTCGAGGACAGCGCGCTGGCGGCCGCGCTGATGAAGAAGAAGTTCTCCGAGAACGCGCTGCGCCAGTGCGGGCTCTTCTTCATCCGCGAGGGGGCCATGCTCACCCTGGGCGCGCTCCGGCCGCGCTTCCGGGGCCGGCTGATGATCCCCATCCGCGACCACCAGGGCCGCGTGGTCGCGTTCACGGCGCGCCAGCTCGAGCTCACGCCGGCGGACGACCCGGCACGCGAGGCGAAATACACGAACTCGCCCGAGACGCCGATCTTCACCAAGAGCAACCTCCTCTTCAACCTCGACCGCGCCCGCGCGCATGTCGGCGACGGCCGGCCGTTCGTGCTCGTCGAAGGGCAGCTCGACGCCCTGCGGTGCTGGAGCGTGGGCCTCAAGACCGCCATCGCGCCGCAGGGCACCTCCATCACCGACGGCCAGCTGGCGCTCCTCCGCCGCTACCATTCGCAGGTCGAGTGCTTCTTCGACAGCGACGCCGCGGGGCAGAAGGCCGCGCTGCGGTTCCTCCCCCTCGCCCTCCGGGCGAACCTCGAGGTCCGCTTCCTCATGCTGGCCGGCGCGGAGAAGCTCGATCCCGACCTGCTGTTCCTCGAGCGCGGCCTGGCCGCGTACGACGAGCTGCGGGCGGGCTCGCTCGGGGCCATGGCGTTCGCCGTCCGCTCGATCCTGCCGAACCCCGCCGCCGCCGGCGCCGAGCAGAAGGCGCGCGCGGCGCAGGCCCTCTTCGAGATCGTCGCGCACGCGGAGTCCGACGTCGCGCGCAGCGCCTTCGCCGACGAGATCGCCGCGCATCTGCGGGTGCCGCCCGGCGCGCTGCAGCGCGACCTCCGCGTGTTCCTGGCCCGGCAGAGCGGCTCCCGCTTCCATGCCGCGCCGCCGGCCGCGCCGGCGCCGGCCCCGGTCACGCCGGCCGACGACGGGGCGCGCACCACGGAGCATCACCTGCTTTTCCTGTGCCTCCACCACGACCCGCTGCTGCTGCAGCTGGCCGCGCAGCTGCCGCACGACTGGGTGGACACCAGCACGCTCGCCGGCCGGCTGCTCGACCGCTTCCTCAACGAGGCCCAGCACAACGGCTGGGCCGGCCGCGAACAGCTCGATCAACTGCTTGAGAATCAGGAGGAAAAATCCCTCGTTGCCTCGCTGCTGTTCGACCAGCCGGACCTCGAGAATATCGGCAAGATCGTGAACGAGGGGATGCGCGCGATGCAGCGCCGTTTCCTCGAGCCGCGCCTGAGGCAAATAGAACTTGAAATAGCCGCCAAAGCGCCGGATGGTGACCCTGACCTACTTTCTCTCCTGAAACAGCGCGCAGAAATGACCCGGCAGCTCCTTCATCCTCCAACACTTACGTTGATTTCGTAAGTTGCTGCCGCCGCTGATTCCGCCCCTTCGAAACCGCACACCGGGAGCACCGTTTCATTCACCATGGCAAGTAGCAAAGCCAAGCCTGCCGAGCCCGCCAAGAAGGCGAACCACGGCAACCACAAGGCCCACCCCTCCGAACCCAAAGCCGACGCGAAACCTGCGAATCACGCGCCGCCGACCAAGCATCCCGCCCCGGGGGCCGCCAAGCCGGCCGTGCCCGCCACGCTCGACGCGGCCGCCGCCGCGACGAAGGAGTTCAAGGAAAAGGCGCTCGAGAACCTCTCCGGCGACCTGAACGAGAAGATCCGCTACCTGATCCGCCTCTCCAAGGAACAGGGCTACCTCACGTACGCCGACATCAACGAGGCGCTGCCGGAGTCGGTCGACAATCCCGAGGACATCGAGAACGTCATCTCGATCCTGCAGAACCTCGAGATCGACATCCTCGATCCCGAGGAGGTCGAGGGCTACAAGGCCCGCCAGGAGGAGGCGGAGGAGGAGGAATCGCGCACCTCGAACAACGACATCCTGGACGACCCCGTCCGGATGTACCTCAAGCAGATGGGCCAGGTCCCGCTGCTCACCCGCGAGCAGGAGGTCGAGATCTCCAAGCGCATCGAGACCGCCGAGATGAACGCGCAGGCCGCGCTCTTCCCGCTCGGGCCGCTCGGCAAGTACCTCGCCGACCTCGGCGAGAAGCTCCAGCTCCGCAGCGAGCGCTTCGACCGGCTCGTCATCGACAAGAAGATCGAGAGCCGCGAGGCCTACTTCAAGAACCTCGAGAAGCTCGTCCAGTCGACCCGCGAGAACGACGCGGCCGCGACCGAGGCCTGGGGCGACGCGCAGAAGGCGCGCGACGAGAAGTCCCGGAAGAACGCCCTCGTCCGCTTCAAGAAGCGCGACAACGTCCTCCGCCAGAACTACGTCAAGTTCTACTTCAAGCTGAAGGTCTTCGAGGACTTCCTCGAGCAGGTGCGGCCGGTGATCGAGGACGTCGACAAGGGCCTCGACCAGCTCCAGCGCGCCAAGCACCCGAAGTCCAAGAAGGACGCCGCGATCGACCCCCGCGCCGTGCAGACGCGCCTCAAGCAGGCCGAGGGCGCCATGCGCCTCGCGCCGCAGGCGCTCCTCGACACCATCTCCACCGCGCGGAAGCACATCCGCGAGGCCCACCAGGCCAAGACCGAGATGGTCGAGGCCAACCTCCGCCTCGTCATCTCCATCGCGAAGAAGTACACGAACCGCGGCCTCTCGTTCCTCGACCTCATCCAGGAGGGCAACATGGGCCTCATGAAGGCCGTCGAGAAGTTCGAGTACCGCCGCGGCTACAAGTTCTCCACCTACGCCACGTGGTGGATCCGCCAGGCCATCACCCGCTCCATCGCCGACCAGGCCCGCACCATCCGCATCCCGGTCCACATGATCGAGACGCTGAACAAGGTGATGCAGGTGCAGAAGCAGCTCCTCCAGGAATTCGGCCACGAGCCGACGCCGGACGAGGTGGCCGAGGAGATGAACCTCCCCGTCGAGCGCGTGCAGCAGATCATGAAGATGGCGCAGCAGCCCATCTCGCTGCAGTCGCCCGTCGGCGACGGCGACGACACGTCGTTCGGCGACTTCATCGAGGACAAGTCGGCCGAGAACCCGTACGACATGACCGCCTTCTCGCTCCTGCGGGAGAAGATCATGGACGTCCTCGACTCCCTCACCGAGCGCGAGCGCCGCGTGCTGACGCTGCGCTTCGGCCTCGTCGACGGCTACAGCCGCACGCTCGAGGAGGTCGGCAAGCAGTTCAAGGTCACCCGCGAGCGCATCCGGCAGATCGAGGCGAAGGCCCTGCGCAAGATGCGCCACCCGACGCGCATCCGGCAGCTGCACGGCTTCTTCGACGCCGAGCAGATCGACAACCCGCAGAACCTGCTCAAGAAGCCGCCGGCCATCCCGCCGCAGTTCATCAAGCAGGGCGGCCCCGGCGGGAATCCGCCGTCCGCCCCGCAGATGCCCTCGCGGCTGCCGTTCATGTTCCCGCCGCTCTGACGCCGCTTTCGGCCTTTACTCACTTTTTCGCCGGAATAGCCTCCCCCACCATGGCCTCTTTCGCTGCACCAGTCCTCGCTTGGACCCTCGGTCCGACCGAGCTGATCGTCATCTTCCTGATCCTGCTGCTCCTTTTCGGCGGCTCGAAGCTGCCCGGCCTCGCCAAGGGCCTCGGCCAGTCGATCAAGGAGTTCAAGAACGCATCGAAGGACGAGCCCGCCGCGCCGGAGAAGAAGGCCGACGCCGGCGACCCCGGCAAGTCGCGCAACAACTGAGCGCGGCATCCGCCATAGCCCAGGCGCGTCCAACCGGACGCGCTTTTTTATTGTAGCGCGAGAGCTCGGATGGGCTCCGAGCACCAGCGAGGGGTCGGCCTCCGGGTGGCCCGCTCCGGAAGGAGCTGGAATCAATCGCCGCAACCCGGCCCTTCCGGGCCGGGCCACGTTGGTGGAGCCCGCTCCAGCGAGGGATCAGAACCGGACCGCCCGCCAGGCATAGGGCCCGATTTCAACCGTCCCGGCGGCCAGCTTTTCATCCGTCAGCGCATCCGCCGCGGCCCGCGGCAGCTGCACGCGTCCGCCGGTCCCATCCATGTTCTGCACGATCCAGAGGTCGCGGCCGTCCTCGCTCCGGCGCGGGCATACGACCGTCCCGGCCGAGACCTCGAAGCGGCACGTCACGCCCGCCTGCGCCGCGTAGTGCGCCACGAGGCGCGCCAGCATCACGCGCCCCGCCGGGCCCTCGGGCTGCGCGCCGACCAGCACGATCGCCCCCTGCCCGACCCGGCGCTCCGTGATGAAGGCCAGGCCCGGCGCGAGCCCCGTCTTCAGCGCGCCGACGCTCCGGGTTTCGGGACCCGCCGGCCGGAGGGCGGCGGCCATCCCCTCGAGCGGCGCTGTGAGACCGAAGGCATCGCCGATCGCGTCGGTGCCGGTCACCGGATAGACAAACACCGTCTCGACCCCGGCGAGCCGGTCGAGCCGCCCGAGGCCCGCGTCCGTGGGCACGCCGTGCTCCGCGGTGCGCAGGCCCGTGAGCGGGCCGCAGATCCACACCCCGCCGGCCCGAACGAACGCCTCGACGCGCCCCAGGAAAGCCTCGCCGGCGTGCGGCATCGCCGGGGTCACCAGGAGCTTGAGCCCGTCCAAGGCCGCGCCCTCGAAGCGGACGTCGCGGTGCAGCCCGGCGTCGAGCAGCAGCCGGTGCCAGTCCTGCAGGATGGCGAGGTAATCCACCTTGCGCGCCTGCGTGCCGCCGATCGGCTCCGTCAGCATCATCGCCCGCCCGAGGTCCGACCACGTGAGCGCCACCTCTGCCGGCGCCGGGACACTGCCGAGCACCAGCGGCTCGAGCCGGCCGCGGGCCCGCTCGACCGCCCGGACGGACTCGTAGCCGATCGAGGGCCGGCCCCAGGCGCTGAGCACCGCGCTGTGCGGCAGCTCGCAGCCGGAGCGCTGTTGCCGCCACAGCCAGTAGTTCACCGTCTGGGCGCCCAGGCCCCACGCCGACACCGCCTCCGCGACCAGGAAGCCCGGCGGATGCGCCGGCTCATGGTGCGTCAGCCACCCGTTGTGGGCGACGCTGGTCTCCATCAGCCAGAAGGCGCGGCCGGGTTTCGCGGCGCGGAACAGGTCGCAGTTGAAGATCATCCGCGCCCACTGGGTGTGGTCGGGGTAGTCGTCGAACGACACGAAATCCAGGCCCGCGCTCATGCGCTCGAGGTCGACGGCGAAGCCGAGCCCGAAGTTGTGCGTGATCGGCGCGGCCGAGTGCCGGCGCAGCAGGGCACACTGCTCGCCGAGGAATTCCGCGGTGATCTCCCGCTGAAACACCCGCCAGGCGGTGCTGAGGGCCGCGTTGTGCAGGAACGGCGTGGGCCGGGGCGGCGGCACCTGGTCGAAGCCCTGGTAACGCTCGCTCCAGATCTCGGCGCCCCAGGCGTCGTTCAACCGGTCGATCGTTCCGTAGCGCCGCTCGAGCCAGCGGGGCCAGCGCGCGACGGCCGAAGGGTTGAAATCCTCCGCGACGTGGCATTTCAGCTCGTTGTCCACCTGCCAGGCGACGAGCGCCGGGTGGCGGCCGAGCGCCCGCGCGCACGCCTCGACGATCCGCCGGCACGCGGCGCGCACGGCGGGGTCCTCGTAGGACGCATGCTGCCGGGCGCCGTGCGACATCGTGCGGCCGTCCGCGTCGACAAAGCACCGCTCCGGGCGTCCATGGGTGAGCCACACCGGCGGCGTGGGGGTCGGGGTGCAGAACACCACCCCCAGCCCCGCCGCGTGGAACCGGTCCATCACCCGCACAAAATAATCCAGGGAGATCCGGCCCTCTTCGGGCTCCATCCGTGACCATGCGAACTCGCCGATCCGGACCAGGTTCAGCCCGGCCCGTTTCATCTCGGCGATGTCGTCGTCCAGCCGCGCCTCCGGCCAGAGTTCGGGATAGTGGCAGGAGCCGTGGAAGAGCTTTTGCATGCGGAAACGGGCGCCGGCGGCCCGGAGGAAGGCTGGGACCGCGCGGCACGCGACGCAACGGCGGGGGCGCCGACCCAACAAGCGAGGCCGCCTCGGATTGTCCGAGCCGCCTCGTCCCGTCGGCGAGCCGCCGCCCCGGCCAAGCCCCGCCGGGACCACGCGGCCGTAACCATTGTAAAATTGCTCTCGCGTCCGCCGGGGCCGCCGGCTTTTGGTTCCGGCATGATTTCCGTCAAGAAGCTGCTCGGCAAAGAAGAGAAGTTCTACGACCTGCTCGAAGCGAGCGCGGACGAGGCGAAGGCGAGCGTCGGGCTGCTCGCGAAGATCGTGACCCATGACAGCGCCGCGCAAGCCTCGAGCATCCACGACATCATCCAGGCGCGCCGGAAGGACAAGCGCATCACCCAGCAGATCACGGAAGAGCTCTGCAAGACGTTCGTCACGCCGCTCGAGCGAGAGGATATCGAGGCCCTCTCGCTCGCGCTCTACCGCATCCCCAAGACCGTGGAGAAGCTCGTCGAGCGCCTCACGATCTGCCCGGCGCGCGTGCCCCGCGACACGCTGCAGCGCCAGATCGTGCTGCTGGAGGAGGCCGTCGCCTCGGTCGAGTTCATGGTGAAGCAGCTGCGCCGCGGCACCCAGGTGGACCGGATCAAGGACGCGAACACCCGCCTGCAGTTCGCCGAGGGCGAGGCCGACAAGGTCATGCTGGCGCTGGTCAAGGACCTGTACAACGGCCCGCACGACGCCAAGGAAGTCCTCATCCTCACCGAGCTCTACGACCTCGTGGAGACCGCGATCGACCGGTGCCGCGACGCAGGCCAGGTGGTCTTCATGATCATGCTGAAGTATTCCTGACCCGCCCGGGCCTTCCCCGTCCAATCCTTCCGGGCCATGACTTTCTTCCTGATCGTCCTGATCACGGCGCTGGTCTTCGAGTACATCAACGGCTTCCACGACGCCGCCAACGCGATCGCGACCGTCGTCTCGACCAAGGTGCTAACGCCGCGGCAGGCGATCGCCCTCGCCGCGTTCTTCAACCTCCTGGGCGCGCTCATGGGCACGGCGGTCGCCAGCACCATCGGCAAGGGTCTCGTCGACCTGGATTTCGTGACGATGACCACGATCTTCTCGGGCCTCGTCGGCGCGATCGTGTGGAACCTCGCGACCTGGTGGCTGGGCCTGCCGTCCAGCTCGAGCCACGCGCTCATCGGCGGCGTGTGCGGCGCGGCGCTGGCGTCGGCGGGCGACAACTGGGACGTCCTGCACTGGGCCGAGGTCGACGCCAAGGGCGCGCCCATCGGCCTGTGGCCCAAGGTCGTGTTCCCGATGCTCACGTCCCCGCTGGTCGGGTTTTTCGGCGGCGCCCTCCTGATGTTCCTGCTCCTGATGGTCGTCCGGCACTTCACCCCGCGCACCGTCAACAGCGTGTTCGGCAAGCTCCAGGTCGTCAGCGCTTCGTTCATGGGCTTCAGCCACGGGTCGAACGACGCCCAAAAGACGATGGGCATCATCGCGCTCGCCCTCTTCACCGGGACCAAGGCGGGCGCGTTCGACCACGTGCCGGCCTGGGCCGAGTTCCTCCGCACCCCGCAGTTCGAGGTCCACCGCTGGGTGATGATCACCTGCGCGATCGTCATGGCCGCGGGCACCGCCGCCGGCGGCTGGCGCATCATCCGCACGATGGGTCACAAGATGGTGAAGCTGCAGCCGGTGCACGGGTTCGCCGCCGAGACCACGGCCGCCGCGATCATCCACTTCGCCTCGCACATCGGCATCCCGCTCTCGACCACGCACATCATCTCGACGTCGATCATGGGCGTCGGCGCGATGAAGCGCTTCGGCGCCGTCAAGTGGGGCGTGGTCGAGCGCATCGTGTGGGCCTGGGTGTTCACCCTCCCCGTCTGCGGGCTCATCGGCTACGTGACGCTCCACCTCTGCCGCCTGGCCGGGCTGAATTGACCCGCGGCGGCGGTCGCCGGACGGGCGGACCCGCCCGGAGCTGAGGCATTGACCCGGCCGGCGGCCCCGGGAGAATCCGCGGCATCTCCATGACCACCCCCCGCGGCGTTTTCATCGGCACCGACAGCGGCGCCACCACCTCCAAGACCGGCGGCGTCTGGGATGACGGCACGATCATCTCCATGAAGCTGCGCCAAAGCTCCACGAACTCGCAGGCCGGCACGGCGGCGGTCGTGCGCGGCTGGGTCGAGGGGGTGAAGGGCTTCCTCGCGGACAACGCCCTCGCCTGGGACCAGGTGCGCGGCGTCGGGCTCGCGATTCCCGGCCCCTACGAGCGCTACGGGGTGCTGGGCCGCTCGGCGAATCTTCCGGCCTCGTTCGAGGGCTGGAACTTCGCCACCGAATACGCCAACGCCCTCGCGGCCGAGGCCGGCCGGCCGGTGCCGCTCGTCGCCGGCAACGACGGCAACTACGGCGGCGTCGGCGAAGCCGCGCGCGTCCGCGGGCACACCCGCTCCACCGTGCTCATGCTGGCGCCGGGCTCGGGCCTGGGCGTCGCCTACGTCGACGCCAACGGGCTGCCGCTCGACGGCGACACGCTCAACGGCATGGAGGGCGGGCACATCCCCGCCGTGCTCCACCTGCTGGGCATGAAGCCGCTCAAGTGCGGCTGCGGCCGCGACTGGGGCTGCATCGAGCCGTACACCACCATTTCCGGCCTCCCGCAGCTGCTCGCCGAATTCCTGCCCCGGCACCCGCACCACGCCTTCCACACCTCGCCGGCCTCGATCAAGGAGAAGGTCCTCTCGCTGCGCACGCTGGCGCAGGGCGGCGACCCGCTCGCGACGGAAATCTTCGACTTCCAGGCGCGTGCGCTTGGGCTCCACATGGCCTCGCTGCTGGTCGCGGTCGACGCCGAATACGTCGTCATCGGCGGCGGGCTCATCGATCCCGAGGCCACGACGGCGGTCTTTCGCGAGAACTACCTGCGGATCATCCGCGAGACCGCCCTGCCCTACCTCTGGCCGCAGCAGCGCGAGAAGCTCAAGGTCGTGCCCGCCACCCTCGGCGAGCTCTCGCAGGCGATCGGCGCCGCGCTCGTCGCGCTGTATTCGGAGAAGAAACCGGGCTGATCCGCCCCTCCGATCGCGGCGGGGAGGACGACGCCGCGACAAGCCACACCGCCACGCCCCGATGAAGACGAAACACCGGATCTACACGACCCCCTTTGCCAACGTCTATCCCTACTACGTCGCGAAGGCGGAGAAGAAGGGACGGACCAAGGCCGAGGTGGACGCGATCGTCTGCTGGCTGACCGGCTACCAGCCGCGGGAGCTCGCAAAGCAGCTGAAGCAGGGGACCGATTTCGAGACGTTCTTCGGGAAAGCCCCGCGGAAGAACCCGGCCCGGAAATCGATCACAGGCGTGGTCTGCGGCGTCCGCGTCGAGGAGATCGAGGACCCGCGCATGCGCGAGATCCGCTATCTGGACAAGCTGGTCGACGAACTGGCCCAGGGAAAGCCGATGGAGAAGATCCTGCGGGAGGCGGCGCCGAAGCCCTCGCACGGCGCCTAGCTCCGCTCGCCCGACGCACGACGGCCGATTCAGCTCTTCACGAAGGAGGACTTTTCGGAGACAGTTGGGCCCGACGGGAAGCCAGAAGGCGAAACGAAGCTGGGCGGACCTGCCGCCCAAGTCCCGTTCCGGGGTCGCGCCGCGCGGCCCGTCGCGCCGGCCCGGCAGCCCAAACCGCCTTTCCATGACCAGAAAAATGCTCGTTCTGTTCGTCGCCCTTTGCGGCGGCTTTTTCGCGGAGCCCCTGTGCGCCCAGGATCGGCGCGATGCCCGGGAAGAGCTGATCCGCCGGCTCGAGGAGGAGGAGCGAAGGGCGGTGATCGACGCGGACACCGGGACGCTGGAGCGGCTCTGGTCACCCGGAATGATCGTGAACAACCCCCAAAGCACCATCACCCCCGATCGAGGAGCCATCCTGAACCTCGTGCGATCCGGGACCATCAGGTACGCTCGCTTCGAGCGCGCGATCGAGGCGATCCGGTTCGCCGACGACCTGGCGATCGTGATGGGCGCGGAGGTCGTCGAACCGGCCGGAAATCATCCGAAGGCGGGCCGGAAACTGAAAAGGCGCTTCACGAATATCTGGCGGGAAACCGACGGGCGCTGGCAGGTGATTGCTCGGCACGCGAACGTCGTTCCGGAATAGAGCCGCGGCCCCCGCCCCGGGCTGGATCGACAAGTTCGTCCAGCCGGCTCCCGCCCCGCGCCCCGCCTATCCCGCGCGCCCGCCTCAGCCCACCGGGGGGGGCGAGTCGTGCGCCGGCGGCTGCATCTGCATCTTCAGCTCGTCCGAGTGGCGCACGTCCTTGCCCTTGGAAAGGTAGATCATCTCCTCCGCGATGTTCGTCGCGTGGTCGGCGATGCGCTCGATCGACTTCGAGATGAACATCAGCTCGAGGGCCCGGGCGATGACGTCGGGCTTCTCGATCATGAAGCTCGTGAGCCGGCGGTAGACCATCCGGTTCATGTTATCGACCTCCGCATCGCGCCGGCACACCCCGATCGCCTTTTGCTCGTCGTCGTTGACGAAGCAGTCGAGCGCGTCGCGCAGCATCTCGAGGGCGATGTTCGCCATCCGCGGAATGTCGGTGTAGAGCTCGAGTCGCGGCTCGATGGCCAGCTTGCGGGCGCGGCGCGCGATGCTGGTGGCCTCGTCGCCCACGCGCTCGAGGTCGTGCGAGGCCTTCATCCCGACGATCACGAGGCGCAGCTCCGACGCGACCGGGCCCCGCAGCGTCATGTAGCGGACCGCCTCCTCGTCGATCTTCACCTCGAGCTGGTCCAGGTCGTCGTCGTTGGCGATGACCTTGTCGGCCAGCCCGAGATCGCCGTCCGTCAGGGCGCGGACGGCCAGGCGCGTCTGCTCCATGGCGCGCTCGCCCATCTGCAGCAGGTTCGACCGGAAGTTCTCCAGCTCGGCGTCGTAGAATCGTTTCATGGAAGAAGGTCACCGGCACCCGGCCGAAGCGGCCAACGCCCGGCCGAAGGCGCTTTTTGTTTCCTGGGGGCGGGGTTGGGCGTGGGGAGTTTCCGGGGTGCGGTCCGGTTCTCAGCCGAAGCGGCCGGACACGTACGCCTCGGTCTGGGGGTTGCCGGGGTTCATGAAGATCGTGCGGGTCTCGGCGTACTCGATCAGCCGGCCGAGGTAGAAGAACGCGGTGCGATCCGAGCAGCGGGCGGCCTGCTGCATGTTGTGGGTCACGATGACGATGGTGAACCGGGACTTCAACTCGTGGATCAGCTCCTCGACCTTGGCCGTGGCGATCGGGTCGAGGGCCGAGCAGGGCTCGTCCATGAGGATGATCTCCGGCTCGACCGCGATCGCGCGGGCGATGCAGAGCCGCTGCTGCTGGCCGCCCGAGAGCCCGAGGGCGCTTTCGTGCAGGCGGTCCTTCACCTCGTCCCACAGCGCGGCGCCCCGGAGGCTCTTCTCGACGACCTCGTCGAGCCGCGACTTCTCGCGCACGCCCTGGATCCGCAGGCCGTAGGTGATGTTGTCGTAGATCGACTTCGGAAACGGGTTCGACTTCTGGAACACCATCCCGACGCGCTTGCGCAGCTCAATGACATCGACGCGCGCATCGTAGATGTTCACGCCGTCGATTCGGATCTCGCCGCCCGTGATGCGGGCGCCGTCGATCAGGTCGTTCATCCGGTTGAGGCACCGCAACAGCGTCGATTTGCCGCAGCCGGAGGGCCCGATGAAGGCCGTGACCTTGCGCTCCTCGATCGCGAGGGAGATGTCGTGCAGCGCCTGGCTCGCGCCGTAGCAGAAGTCCACGTCGGCGATCTCGATCATGGGCCGGCCGGTGGGCGGCGTGACGGCCGGACCGCCCGGCTGCGGCACGCTGACGGGGCGAAGCGAGGCGGCGGGTTGAACGGCTTCGGACATGGGAACGGTCGTGGTCACCATCTGTATTTTTTCCGCAGGCGGACGCGGAGGAGGATAGAAGTCATCGCGATGGCCGCCACTGTGAAAAGGAACACGAAGGCGGTGCCGTACTGGACGTCCCGCGTGTATTCGTTCTGCGGTATCTTCGAGGCGACGACGTAGATGTGGTACGGCAGGGCCGTCACGCCCTGGAAGAAGAAGTCGCCCGGATTCTGCACCTGCCACGGCAGCTCGTCGCGGACCACGAAGGCCGCCGTGAACATGATCGGCGCGGTCTCGCCCGCGACGCGGGCGATGGAGAGGACCGACGAGGTGAGGATGCCCGGGAGGGCGTACGGCAGGACGTTGGTGAGGATCGTCTGCAGCTTGGTCGCCCCGAGCGCGAGCGATCCCTCCCGGTAGCCCTTGGGCACCGCCTTCAGGGCCTCCTCCGACGCCGTGATGATGATGGGAAGGACCATGAACGCGAGGGTCAGCCAGCCCGCCAGGAGCGACACCCCGAGGTTCATCGCGATTACGAACATGCCGAACCCGAACAGGCCGTAGACGATCGACGGGACCCCGGCCAGGTTGACGATCGCCAGCCGCAGCGCGCGGATGAACGGGCCGTCGGTCGCGTACTCGCTGAGGTAGATCGCGCTGATGACTCCCAGGACCAGGGCGATGACCATCGAGCCGACCACCAGCAGGACCGTCCCGATGATGTTCGGCAGGATGCCGCCGGAAGAATAGACGTAGGTTTCGATCCGGACGCCCGGCAGCTTCCCGGGGTGCTGCTCCTTGAAGGCGCGGAACTCGCGGTCGCCCATCTTCACCTTTTTCCCGTCGAGCTCGAACACGTTGAGGGTCTCGGGCGCCTCGGTGAGGAACGTCACGTTGATGAACGGCGGCTCCGGCCGAAAGATCACCGCCCCGCCCTTCAGCCCGATGTCGAGGAAGATGAACGTCGCGCAGGCCAGGACGAAGTACGTCGCGAGCCGCAGCGCCCAGAAGATGGCCGTCTCGGCGCGCTTGGCCGGCGTGGGCCGGGCGAAGATCCGGGAAGCGGTGGCGGCGGTGCTCATGCGACGGGGGCGCCCGGGTCAGCCGATGGAGATGCGGTAGCGTCGGACGATCTTCTGCGCCAGCCAGTTGACCAGCAGCGAAATCATGAAAAGCACGACGCCCACCATGAAGAGCGCGCGGTAATGGATGCTGTGGCGGACAACCTCGCCCATTTCCTGGGCGATGATGCCGGTCATCGTGTGCACGGGCTGGAAAACCGCCCCCAGGCCCGCGCTGAAGTCCGGGATCTCGATCCGGTTGCCCGCGCACAGCAGCACCACCATCGTCTCGCCCACCACGCGGCCGAATCCCAGCAGCACCGCGGCCATGATGCCCGAGAGCGAGGCCGGGATGATGATGCGGATGATCGTCTGCAGGCGCGTCGCGCCCAGCGCCAGCGAGGCCTCCTTGAACGACCGCGGCACGTTGTTGATGGCGTCCTCGGCGAGGGAAAAGATCGTCGGGATCGCCATCAGCGCGAGCAGGCATGCCGCCGTCGCGGAATTGAGCCGCTCGAGCATCGGGAAGCCGGGCACCCAGTCGAGCCAGGGGGCCTGGGAAAGGCGCCGGAGGGACTCGCCGAGCACGGCGATGCCGAAGAAGCCGAGGACCACGCTGGGGATCGCGGCGATGAATTCGATGTAAGGCTTGATGAAGCGCTGCTCGGCGGACCGGGCCACTTGGTTCACGTAAATCGCCGCGGCGACGCCCAGCGGGATCGCGAGCAGGAGCGCGAGGCAGGCAATCAGCAGGGAGCCGGCGAAAAGCGGCACGATGCCATACCAGTCCTGCCAGAAGCTGGCGGTCACCCATTTCCGGCCGAAGGCGAAGGCGGTGAAGGATTCGAACCAGCTGATCGGCTTCGCCTGGTCCCAGGCCTCCATCCGCGCCGCGGTCGCGGCGACCTCGCCGTAGTAAACCTCGGCGAATTCGCCCACGCGCGCGAGCTTGCGCGCCAGCTCCGCGTCCTCGACCCGGGGCGTCGCGGCGACGGCCTCGCGCAGGGCCGCGACCAGCCGCTCGTTCGCGGCCAGCACCTCGGGGCGCATCGCCAGCAGCGGCTTGATCTCCTCCGCGAAGTCGATCGTCTCGATCTCCATGGCGTCGGCCTCGCGCTGGAGCAGCGCCGCCCGGTCCGGCGGCGCGCCCGGGATCGCATCGAGCAGGTTCTGCCGCGCCTCCCGGAGGTCGGACGCCACCTTGTGGCGCTCCTTCACCGCTGACACGAGGTCGGTCATCGTGCCGAGCAGCGCCTCCTGCTCCGCGGTGGTGCCGGCGATCCGGTCGGCGAAGGCGTCGAAGTCCGCCAGCTTCTCGTTGGCGGCGGCGGCGGACAGCCCCGAGCGGGTGAGCTTCTCGTTTTGCTCGAGCCGGACCGACGTCAGGTAGCGGGAAATCTCGCCGTGGTCGCTCACCTGCGTCCGCAGCAGATCGACAAACTCGAGGCCCGCGAGGCGGTAGATCGACAGGTTTTCCCGGTTCTGCGGGATGAACCCGACCGCGTCGCGGAAGATCGTGAACGTGATCAGCGCGAGGACGATGATGGAGACCGCCGCGTTGCCCTGAAGGACCACACGAGCGACCTGCTCGCCGGTCAGCCCGAAAAACCAACCCCGGCGCTTCGTCAGGAGCGCGTCATGGGTGGAGCGGCGGGCCGGGGCGAGCGGAGCGGGTTCGGTGGCGACGGGCATGCGGAGGGGGCCCCGCCATCAGGCGGCGGGCGGTTTGGCCGGTCAACCGGCGCAGGTTACAGTTCTGTGACAAAGCCGGACGCCCGCAGCCGGGAATGAGCTGCGGGCGTCGACGCAAGGCAACGCCGCTCAGGATTTCGTGGGCACCGGCACGAAGCCGGACTTCGCCACCATGTCCTGTCCCTCCGCGCTCAGCAGGTACTCGATGAACTCGGCGGTGAGGCCGGACGGCTCCCCGTTCGTGTAGAAGAAGTTGGGCCGGGCGTACGGATAGGACCTGTCGTGGACCGACTCCGCGGCGGGCATGACGAGCTTGCCCGCGGCGTTCACGATGCCGACCACCTTGACCCCCGGGGCGTTGATGTAGGCGATGCCGACATAGCCGATGCCGCTCGGGTTCTTGCCGACCTCGGCGGCGATCTGCTCGTTGCCGGCCATCTTCTGCGAGGACGGCGCGTAGTCGCGGCGCTTCATCGCGAGATCCTTCCAGTCCTGATAGGTGCCCGAGGAGGTGTTGCGCGTGTAGATCGAGATCGCGCCGGGGTTGCCCCCGACCGCCGCCCAGTCCTTCACGTCGCCCGCGAAGATCTGCTCCACCTGGCGGAGCGACAGTTTCGTGATCGGGCTGCTCTCGTTGACGATGACGGCCATCGCATCCCACGAGACGATCACCGGCCGCATGGTGACGCCCTTCGCG
This sequence comes from Opitutaceae bacterium, assembly GCA_035626915.1. GTDB lineage: Bacteria > Verrucomicrobiota > Verrucomicrobiia > Opitutales > Opitutaceae > Didemnitutus. The sequence goes on along the minus strand of DASPMS010000100.1, from coordinate 63,279 downwards.
AGCGCCGAGGACACCTCGGTCGCGCGCGCCCGCCGGGAGGACATGCCGATGTCCGCGGTGCCGTCCGTGATGGCAGCGATGCCGGTGGTCGAGCCTTCGGCGGCGATCTCGAAGACGACGCCCGGGTGCTTGGCGCGGAAGGCCTCGGCGACCTGCGGCACCATCTTGGCGCCGAGGGTGTCCGAGCCCTTGATGACGAGCTTGCCCTGGCCGAAAGCGGTGGTCGCGATGGCCGAGGCGGTGAGGAAAGCGAGAAGCTTGTTCATGGGTTACGAGCGGTGGAGGATTAGAAGCGGGCGGAGAGATCGACCTGGAGCACGTCGGCGCGGTGGAAGCCGATGCCGGACGGGCTGTTCTTGTCGATGTTCTCGGCGTGGAAGAACGTCACGGTGCCGGTGACCGCGTCCGTGATCAGGTAGGAACCGGACACAATATAGCCCGCTCCGTTCGTGCGGCCGGCATTGAAGTCCGAATCGGCCAGGAAGGTGGCGTAGGCGCCCGACTCGACGTAGCGGTACTCGGCCGTGAGCTGGAGGTCGCCCGGATTACGCGCGCCGCCCCACCGGAGGCCGAAGTTGCCCATCTGGTTGTAGGACGACGGGTTCTCCGTGGCCGGATAGATGCGGTTGGCCTTCATGCCGCCCTGGAAGTTGACGCCGTAGGTCGCGTAGATCGAAAGCGGCTGGTTGCGGAAGCGCACCGTGTGCTCCACCGGCAGGAGGAAGACCAGGAAGTTGTCGTACGAGGCCGCGTCGCTGACGATGTTGGGCGCGGTGAACGTCATGATGGTCGGCGCGATGCGCGTGCCGTACGCGTTGTTCTCGAAGAGGTGCGTCTTGGAGAGCTCGGCTTGGCCGACCCACCACACCGACGGCTCGTTGGTGAAGGCCGTGCCGACCGTGGTGCGCGAGTTGTTCGCCAGCAGGTATTGGCCGCCGCGAAGCGCCAGCGTCCAGCCCTTCGCAGGCGCGTCGAACCAGGTGAGCTGCTCGGAGATTCCCTCCACGTTGATGTCGGAGTCGATGTAGAAGCCGTTCACGCCGGGGACGAAGAACGGGTGCTGGTGCTTGCCGAGCCGGAGGTCGAGGTGGTCGACGCGGCCGCCGAGGGCGTTGTTCGCCGCATAGCCCACGTACAGCTGGCCCACGAAGGCCGTGTTGCCGGTCTTGGCGAAGTTGGTCGAGCCGGAGGCGCCGAAGTCGTCGTTGGTCGAGGTCGCGCCCTCGGCGGTCTCGAGCCGCAGCCCGAGGTTCCAGTTGTTGTTGAGCAGGGCGGTCGTCGCGAGCCGGAACCGGTAACGGTAGCGGCTGCGGTCGTTGTTCGGGCCGGCCGCGCCGGGAGAATTCGTGACCTCGTTGTCGTACTGATAGCGGATGCGGCCATCGAGGGCGATGGTCAGGCGGTTGACGCGCGCCGAGAGATCGAGCTTTCCGGCCGGGCTGTTGGCCGCGAAATCCTTGAGGAGTTCCGCGCGGAGCTCCTCGGCTTCCTGGTCGCCGAGGACGCCTTTCCTCACGAGGAGGTCGATGAGCGGGCCGCTGTCTTGGGCCCATGCGGCGCCGGCGCCGCAGAACGCGATGACCGTCGCGAGGATCTTGGAGGTCAGTTTGAGCATGTGCAGGTGTGGTTTCCTGAGGTGAATGGCCCGCCGGCGTTAGGAAAGATGCCAACGGGCGCCCGCATGCTAAGGGGGGCGTGTTACGGTTCCGTGACGGCTGCGTGACAAACCGGGAAAACGCGTCGGCCGTCGCGCAGCCCGGACGACGCCGGTGACCTTCGGGCCTCAGACCAAGGTGGCGCGCGCCGTCCCGGCGCGCCATGCGGCCGAATCACCACTCAACGCGCGGGGGACCGCCCGTGCCACCCGTCGCGGTCGGGACGCGCGCCATCCGCCCGCAGCCGGGACGAAGCCGGCGCCGACCTCCGAACATCGGACCGCCGAGGTGGCGCGCGTCGTCCCGGCGCGCCATGCTGCCGATCACCAATCGACGCGCGGGGACCGCGCGTGCCACCCGAATACGGCCCGCCGAGGTGGCGCGCGTCGTCCCGACGCGCCATGCTGATCACCAATCGACGCGCGGGGACCGCGCGTGCCACCCCATGCGGGGCCGCCGCGCGCGACCGGATCCTCAGCTCGCCGTCTCGGCCGTCTCGGTCACCGTCGTCGTGAGCTGGATCAGCGCGTTCAGCGAGGTGAAGTGCTTCGTCCACTCGAAGTCGCCCGCCGCGCCGCCCACCACCTGGTTGAAGAGCTGTTTCTTCTCGGCCTTCAGCGCCTGGATGCGCTCCTCGATCGTGCCCGCGGTCACCATGCGATAGACGAACACGGTGTTCGTCTGGCCGATGCGGTGCACGCGGTCGATCGCCTGGTCCTCCACGGCGGGATTCCACCATGGGTCGAGCAGGAACACGTAGTCCGCGGCATGAAGCGTGATGCCGGTGCCGGCGGCCTTGAGGCTCACGAGCATGGCCGCCGCGCCGGACGCGGTCTGGAACTGCTGCACCGGCTTCTGCCGGTCGAGGGTCATCCCGGTGATCTCGTACCGCGGGAGGTCGGGATAGTGCGTCACGAGCGCCTCCCGCACGCGGTCGAGCAGCGTGACGAACTGGGAGAAGATGACGACCTTGTGGCCGCTGCCGACGACCTCGGCCAGCTTCTCCACGAGGAGCTGCAGCTTGCCCGAGTCGGCCAGCGGCGACTTCAGCCATGGCAGGAGGTCCGGGTCGCAGCAGACCTGGCGCAGCCGCGTGAGCAGCGCGAGGAAGCCGAAGGAGCGCTCGCGCAGCGCGGTGCCGATGTCCTCGCCGAGCCGGGCGAGGCCCTCCGTGCAGATCCGCGCGTACTCCGCGCGCTGCACCTCCGTGAGCGGGCAGAGGAGGTCCATCTCGACCTTCGGCGGCAGCTCGGTCGCCACCTCGTTCTTCGTGCGGCGGAGGATGAACGGCGCGAGCTGCGCCCGCAGGCGCTTCATCGTGCCCTCGCGGTCCTGGTTCAGCGCGGATTCGAAGGCCGCGCGCGAGCCGAGCAGCCCGGGCAGGAGGTACCGGAAGATCGACCACAGATCGAGCTGGCGGTTCTCCAGCGGCGTGCCGGTGAGCACGAGCCGGTGCCGGGCCTTCAGCGCGAAGCACGCCTGCGTGACCTTGGCGTCGGGATTCTTGATGAACTGGCCCTCGTCGAGCACGGCATAGCCGAGCTCGGCGCCCTCGAGCAGCGCGCGGTGCTTCCGGAGCTGGGTGAAGCTCGCCAGCCAGATCACCGGCTCCGGGTTCGTCGTGAAGTCGTGGCCCGCCTTCAGCACCTCGACCTTCGCGGCCGGATGGAAGCGCGCGATCTCCTCGCGCCAGACGGGGACCACGCTGGCCGGGCAGACCACGAGATGCCGCAGGTCCGCCAGCGGCCGCGCGCGGAGGAGCGCGATGACCTGCGCCGTCTTGCCCAGGCCCATTTCGTCGGCCAGCAGCCCGTGGCATCCGGTCTCCGCCAGGTGATGCATCCATTCCACGCCACGCCGCTGGTAGTTGCGGAGGTAATCGGGCAGCTCCGGCGGCGTCGCCGGCGGCGTCAACACGCGCTGGCGCCAGGCCTCGATGCCCGCGCCGAGCGTTACCTTGATACGCTGGTCGTTGAAGAGGGAGAACACGAGGTACGGCGGCACCTCGCCGCCGGCGGCGGTCTCCTCCACGTTCCGGCGCCACTGCGTGAAGCCTTCCCACTTTTCCGGCGTCATCGTCACGATGCCGAGGTCCGGCAGGAGCATCGGCGTGCGGCCGTGCTTGAGGAGCGCCGCGGCCTGCTCGTCGGTCAGGAGCTTCTCGCCGGCGCGGAAGATCCAGCGCAGGTTCAGCCCGGCGCCCTCCCCGCGGTCCGCCACGGCCTCGATCTCGATCGCGCGCGGGCCCGACTGGAGGTTGCCCACCTTCGTGTCGAGCTCGATGGCGAATTGCTTGCGCCAGTGCGGGAGCACGTCGCGGAGGAAGCCGGGGATGTCATTCAGCGCCTCGAGCAGGTAGGCGTGCTCGTCCTGGCGGTAGCGGAAATGCGCCTTGCGCGCGTACGCCGCCAGCGCGATCAGCTTCGCGCGCTCCGGCGGCGTGGCCGGCGCGGCCTGGGCGTTCCCCAGCGCGGCGACCCGCCCCCGCCCCTGCTTCCAGAACGCCTCGAAGCGCAGCCCCTCCTCCGTCGTGGTGAAGCTCAGGATCAGCTCGCGCGCGGGCTGGTCGACCGCCTTGGCCGCGGCGGAACCCGCCGCATGGCCGTTCGCCGCGTGGCCGTTCGTCGCCGACGGGGCGATGGGAGGCACGGAACCGGGCAGCAGTGCATTGAGCTCGTCGGCCAGCAGCTCCTCGATCTCGTGCAGGCCCGCGACGGCGATGGCGTTGGCCAAAACGAGGTCCGTCGAGGAGGACCGGACGCGCATCTCGTTCTCCTCCCACTCGATGACCGCGTATTCCTCCTTCTTGTCGACCTTCCGGTGGATGATCGCGTCCCGCGCGCCCAGCTCGATTTCCCGGATCTCCCCGTCGCAGTACATGCTGCGCCCCCGGGTGATATGCGACTCCTCGAAGTGGCCTTCCCAGTCCGACTCCAGCCGATCGAACCAGAATTCGAGGGACTGGGGCGTATAGATGCGCTTGGGCCCGTGGGTTTGCATCAAGCTAAAGGTAGGACGTTAGGAATCCTGAAAAGCGCCGGGCAACTAAAATATTGCCCGACGTGAAGGACGCTGCGGGTCGGCGATTTACGCAATCGTCACAGCCGCGCCCGGCCCGCCGCCGCCTGCGCGATCGCGCGTCGCGTCCTGGCCGAGGCCGGCATGGCCGCCGGCACCGTCGCGCATACGGCCTGACCGCGGCCATGGCCACGGGGCGGGTGACAGCCCCGCGGTCCTCAGGGCGGCAGGGACTCCAGCTGGGCGCGGATGATGGCCAGGGTGCGCTCGGTCGCTCCCCGGTTCGCCGCGCTCCAGCCGCGGGCGGCGGCGGCCAGCTGTTCGCGCCGAACCGCGTCCTCCAAAAGTTCGACCGCGGCGGCGACGAGCCCCTCGTGGCTCTCCACCCGGCGCACGGCCCCGGCGTCCGTGAGCGAGCGGATGATGTCGCGGAAATTGGTCATCCGCGGGCCGTGCAGCACGGGCACGCCCAGGATCGCCGCCTCCACCGGCGTCTGCCCGCCCTCGTGCGGCGGAAGGCTCTTCCCGACGAACGCGAGGTCCGCAAGCTGGGTGAGCTGCCGCAGCTCGCCGGTGGTGTCGCCGACGACCACGTCGACCGGCCGCCCAGCCGGGCCGGCCGTGCGAAAGTGGAAACTCAGGCCGGACCTCTCGAGCAGCGCGCGCAGCGCGTCGCGGCGCTCGGCGTGCCGCGGCACCAGCAGCAGCGACACCGCGAGCCCGCGCCCGCGCGCGGCCTGCAGGGCCTCGAGCAGCGCCTCGTCCTCCCCCGGCCAGGTCGACGACCCGAGCAGGACGAGCCCCTCCGCCGGCAGCCCGGTCGCCCGGCGCAGGGCCGCCCGGGCGCCGGCATCGAGCAGCGGGATCTGCACGTCGAGCTTCAGGTTGCCCGTCGTCTCCAGCTGCTCCGGCGGAAACCCGAGCGCGCGGAAGCGCTGCTCGTCGAGCCGGGCCGCGCAGAGGATCCGCGTCAGCCCCCGGGCCAGCCCGACCACCGCCCATCGGAAACGGTGGGCCCGGCGGAAGCTGCGGTCGGAGAGCCGGGCGTTGACGTTGAGCACCGGCACCCGGCGGCGGCGCGCCTGGTGGATGTGCTCGGGCCAGCGCTCGCCTTCCATGAGCACGCCGAGGTCCGGCCGGACGACGCGCCACGTCCGCGCGCTGAAGAACCACCAGTCGAGCGGGAAATAGCCGACCGCCGCGACGAGGGCGCCGTACTTCTCGCGCGCCAGCGCGTAGCCGGTGCTGGTCGTGGTCGTCAGGTAGATCTCGGTCCGGCCGTCCCGCCGCAGCCCCTCGAGCAGCGGGCCGATCGCGAGCATCTCGCCGACGCTGACGGCCTGCAGCCAGACGCGCCGCACGCCGGGCCGCCGCGGCGGCAGGGCCCCGGCGCCGCCGAAGCGGTGCCCGAAGTCCCGGCGGTAGCCCCCGCGCCGCCGCATCCGCCACAGGTAGTAGGGCGAGGCCAGCAACAGCACCGGGAGGAAGAGCGCGCGGTAAAGCCAGATCATGCGGGGGCGGCCTAGGACTGCGGAGTGCGGAGCGCGGAGCGCGGAACCCCGCGCGAGCGGCTCGCCGCGAAGCCGAGCACGCGCTCGACCCGGACCAGGATCGGAACGGTTCCCGCCCCGGTCACGTATCCCACGTCCATCGCCAAGCGCAAGTCGGACGCCACTTCCGCGGCGGAACCGTAGGCAATCGCCCCTCTCGCCACAGCTCGAGGCGAAGGAACCGGAAGCGACCAGGGAACGCCGGCATGGCCCGCGCGTATCGGGCTGGAACTCACGAAGGGTCGAGCGATTTGCGCACCGCTTTTCCGGCGTTCCGGCGTTCCGCGCTCAGCGTTTGACGCGCCGCGGCCTATTCCCCCAGCACCCAGGAGAAGATCAGCGGGGCGACGATGGTGGCATCGCTCTCGATGATGTACTTCGGCGTGGAGGCCGCGAGCTTGCCCCAGGTGATCTTCTCGTTCGGCACGGCGCCGGAGTAGCTGCCGTAGCTCGTGGTCGAGTCGCTGATCTGGCAGAAATAGCCCCAGAGCGGCACCCCGGTGCGGCGCAGGTCCTGGTGGAGCATCGGCACGACGCAGATCGGGAAGTCGCCCGCGATGCCGCCGCCGATCTGGAAGAAGCCGATCGAGCCCTCGCCCGTCTTCAGCTTCTTCGCGTGGCGGGTGTACCAGTCGGCCAGCCAGGTCATGTATTCGATGCCCGTGCGGACCGTGTGGACGTTCTTCACGTCGCCGCTGATCACGTGGCCCGAAAAGATGTTGCCGAGGGTGGAATCCTCCCAGCCCGGCACGATGATGGGGAGGTTGCGCTCGCACGCCGCCACCATCCATGAATTCTTGGGGTCGATCTGGTAGTACTTCTTCAGCTTCCCGCTCCGCAGGACCTGGTACATGAACTCGTGGGGGAAAAACCGCTGCCCGGCGCGGTCGGCCTGGATCCAGTGCTCGAGCACGGCGTGCTCCATGCGGCGCATCGCCTCGTCCTCGGGGATGCACGTGTCGGTCACCCGGTTCAGGTGGCGCGCGAGCAGGTCCTCCTCCTCGGCGCTCGTGAGATGCCGGTAGTGCGGGACGCGCTCGTAGTGGTCGTGGGCGACGAGGTTGAAGATGTCCTCCTCGAGGTTCGCGCCGGTGCAGACGATCGCGCCGACCTTGTCGCGGCGGATCATCTCCGCGAGCGACAGGCCCAGTTCGGCCGTGGACATCGCGCCCGCCAGCGTGACCATCATCTGGCCGCCCGCCGCGAGGTGCGCCTCGTAGCCCTTCGCGGCGTCCACCAGCGCCGCCGCGTTGAAATGCCGGTAGTGGTGCGCGATGAACCGCGAGATCGGGCCTTTCTTCTTCGCCAGCGCGGCATTGACGGCTTCGGGGGGGGATTGGGTCCGGCTTTTCTGTTTCATGCTTCGCAAGAAATAGGAAGTTCGCCCGCAGGATGGCCACATTAATCTCCGGCGCCGCGGCCCGTGATCCGCGCCGCTCATCCCGCGCGCGCGCCGGCTGGTCACATTGACCTATGGCGCCGCACTTGCGGCGCGCCACGCTCGCGCGCAGATTCTCCGCTCCATGAAATCCCGCGCCGCCCTCCGCCGCCTGCTCGCGTGCTGCCTCGGTCTCGTCCCGCTCCTGGCTCTCGCCGCCACCTTCCCCCACGAGGGCAGCGACCTCGCGGTGGATCCCGCGGTGCGCTGGGGCCGGCTCGAGAACGGGCTCCGCTACGCCGTCCTCGCGAACAAGGAGCCCAAGGGCCGCGCCTCGCTCCGACTCGCCGTCGCCGCCGGCGCGCTGCACGAGACCGAGGCGCAGCGCGGGCTCGCCCACTTCCTCGAGCACATGGCGTTCAACGGGTCGACCCGCTTCCCGCCCGGCACGCTGATCGAATACTTCCAGCGGCTCGGCATGAGCTTCGGGGGCGACACGAACGCCTACACCGGCTTCGACCGCACGGTGTACCTGCTCGAGCTGCCCGACACGCAGCCGGCGACCCTCGAAAGGGCGCTGACGCTCTTCGCCGACTATGCCGGCGGGCTCCTGCTCGAGCCGGCCGAGATCGACCGCGAGCGCGGCATCATCCTGAGCGAAAAGCGCGCGCGCGACTCGGTCGAGTTCCGCCAGTTCATCGCCGAGTTCGGCTTCATGCTGCCGGAGGCGCGGTTCATCGAGCGCATGCCCATCGGCCTCGAGTCGGTCATCAGCTCCGCGCCGCGCGAGCAGTTCGTGGATTTCTACGACGCCTGGTACCGGCCCGAGCTCATCACTGTCGTCGCCGTCGGCGACTTCGACCCCGCCGCGGTCGAGGCGCAGCTCGTCCAGGCCCTGTCCCCGCTGGCGGCGCGCGGCGCCGCCCGGCCCCCGCCCGGGCTCGGCCGCGTCTCCTCGACCCCGGGCGTCCTGGCCCGCCTGCACCCCGAGCCCGAGGCCGCGGCCGTGAACGTCTCCATCCAGACCATCACGCCGTACGCGTGGGAGCCCGACACGGCCGCCAACCGGCTCAAGTACCTGCCCCGCACCCTCGCCCTCCGCATGCTGAACCGCCGCCTGTCGATCCTCGCCCGGAAGGAGGGCGCGCCGTTCATGGGCGGCTCCGTCGCCGCGACCGAGCAGTACGACTTCTATCGCTCCGCCAGCGTCGAGATGACCTGCAAGCCCGAGCAGTGGACCGCGGCGCTCGCGGTCGGCGAGCAGGAGCTGCGGCGCGCGCTCGTGCACGGCTTCCAGCCGGCCGAGCTGAGGGAATCCGTCGCGAGCTTCCGCAACGCGGTCGAGCAGTCCGTGCGCACCGCACCGACCCGCCGCTCGGAGGCGCTCGCGGGCGAGCTGGTGGACGTCTTCTTCGACCGGGCCGTGTTCACCCACCCCGCCGAGTCGCAGCGGCTCTATCTCCCGGCGCTGGAGCGGGTCACGGTCGACCAGTGCCTCGCCGCGCTGCGGGAGCTGTGGCCGGACGCGCTCGGCCGCCGCATCTTCGTCACCGGCAACCTCGCCCTGCCCGACGCCGAGCGGCAGATCGTCGCGGCGTACGAGGCGAGCCGCGCGGTGGCGGTCGCGCCGCCGGAACGCATCGAGGAAGCCGCGTTCGCGTACACGGACTTCGGGGCGCCCGGCGCCGTGGAGGCCCAGCGCGCGGTCGACGATCTCGGCGTCACCCTCATCGAGTTCGGCAACGGCGTGCGCCTGAACCTCAAGCCCACCGATTTCGAGGCCGGGCGCATCCGCGTGCACGTCCGCGCCGGCGGCGGGGACCTGACCGAGCCGGCCGACCAGGTCGGGCTCAGCTTCCTCACCGGGAACACCTTCTCCCTCGGCGGGCTCGGCCGGCACAGCGTCGACGAGCTGCCCCGCATCCTCGCCGGCCGGACCGTCGCCGCGAACTTCGGCATCGCGTCGGACGCATTCACGTTCTCCGGCACCACCAACCGGCAGGACCTCCAGCTCCAGCTCCAGCTGCTCTGCGCCTTCTACACCGACCCCGGCTTCCGGCCCGAGGCGATGCGCCAGTTCGAGAAGGGCGTCGAGGTGTTCTACACGCGCCTCGGCAACACCGTGCAGGGACCGATCCAGACCGACGCCGCGCGCCTGCTGGCCAACGGCGACCCGCGCTTCGGGGTGCCGCCGAAGGAAGCCGTCCAGCGGTACACGCTGGCGGACGCGAAGGCGTGGCTCGCCCGCGAGCTGGCCCGCGCCCCCATCGAGATCGCCATCGTCGGCGATTTCGACCCGGCCGCCGCCATCGCCGCCGTGGCCCAGACGTTCGGCGCGCTCCCGCCGCGGGACCCCAAGCCCGACTACCGCGCCCAGCGGCAGGCGTCCTTCCCCGCCGCGCCGCTCGCCCGGCAATATTTCGTCCCGACCGAGATCCCCAAGGGGCTCGTCGAGCTCAACTGGCCCGCCACCGACGGCCGCGACGCGCCGCTGGCCCGCCGCCTGTCGCTGCTCAGCGGCGTCTTCGAGGACCGGCTCCGCAAGAAACTGCGCGAGGAGATGGGCGACACGTACTCGCCTGATGCCGGCGCGAGCCTGAGCGACACGTTCACCGGCTACGGCTTCCTGGTCGCCAGCGCGACGGTCGATCCCCAACACGCCCGCAAGGTGGCGGACGCCATCAAGCAGGTCGCGGGCGAGATCCATGCTGGCGGCGTCACCGAGGAGGAGCTCGAGCGCGCCAAACAGCCCCAGCTGACCGCGATCCGCCAGTCGCAGCGCACCAATCTCTACTGGCTCGGCTCGGTCCTGTCCGCCGCGCAGGAGCAGCCGGAGCGGCTCGACTGGGCGCGCAACCGGCTGACCGACACGCAGTCGATCACCGCCGCCGAGCTCACCGCCCTCGCCCGGCAGTATCTCGACCCCGCGAACGTGCACGAGTTCATCTCGCTGCCCGTGCCCAAGCAGCCCGCGCCGTAGCCCCCCGGACGGGCCGCCGCCGTTCGCGGCTCAGGCTTCGGGAGCTTCCCGCTCCAGCTGAAGGTTCACCAGCGGCACGAGCAGCAGGAGCCCGGTGCACGTGACGCCCAACACGGCGTAGCCCGCCACGTCGTGCACGGTCCCGCTGATCGCCTCGGCGCCGTTTCGGTAGGCCCAGGCCGTCAGGAAAAGGCCGCGGCCGATGTTCGTCAGGAACGCCAGCGCCATCGCCGCCCCGACCAACACCAATTTCTGCCACAGGCGCTCGAAAAACGCGGCGCCCAGGAATGACCCGGCGAACAGGCAGGCGGTGAGCGACCGGATGCCGGAACAGGCGTCCTCCACGCCGACCGTCCCACCGTCGGGCAGCACGAGCACGTTGCCCTGCTGCTCCAGCGGATGACCCAGGAGATCGAACGTGAACATCACCGCCACGGCGACCTTGTGCCGGAGAAAGAGGCTCAGCTGGTTCTCGATCACCGAAACGATCGGGGCCGAAATCAACCAGACCAGCGCCGGAAACAGGAAGAGCGCGGCCACCCGGAGCCGCGGATCCGCGAACAGGGCGCGCCACCCGGCCGGCGTCGCGGGGCTTGCGGCGGGACCGCCCCCCGGCGTGTTGAAATAGATCAGCGCCAGCACGAGGCCCGCCATCCCCAGTGTCAGGGCGAGCGTCCCTGGGTGGGACGGTCCTGCGCCGGCGCGGTAAAGGGCGCCGAGCAGAAACAACAGCGCGCCGCCGGCAAGGCCCAGTCCGGCGGCCGCCCGCCAGGTCCAGCGGGCCCATCGGGGCCCTCCGCCGGCCCGCGCCGCCGCGCCCACCCGGTCGGTCAAGCTGTGCCAGCGATCGTAAACGATGTACGCAACGAAGGCCGGGACGAGCCAGCCGAACGCGTAATCCTCCTTCGTTCGCCACCAATGCGACTGGTCCCACGCCACGAAGCCCATGAACCCGCCCGCCAGTCCGAGCGCGGCGAGGAGGCCGCCCGGCAACGCGGCCCCGGCGGCGGGGGCCGTGGCGACCGGCGGCTGAGGAGTCGGGGCGGCGGCGGCGCTCACGATGCCTCCGGGCGGCGGAATTCCGGGCGGGCTGCCGACGGTCCGGCGGAACGCCGGCTCATCGACGCCCCTCCAGGCGCCCGGCAATCCAGGCCCGCAAGCTCGGCTCCAAGTCCCCGCTCCGGCCCGCGAACTCCCGGCGCAGCCATTCCCATGGCACGGCGCCCTCGGGTATGAGGATCGGGGTGAGGTTCTTCAGGGGCGATTCGTCGCCGCCGTCGACCCGGCTGTGCTCGAATCCGTGCCCCTCCCGCCAGGTCAACGCCCGTTCGGCACCCGCCCCCGGATAGATGATCTGGAACCCCGCCAGCGCGCCGACCGGCTGGTACCACACCACCAAGTCGAAGCCCGCGTCCTCGAACCACCGGCGGACCACCCGGCCGGGTTCTTGGCGGACTTTTTGGTATTCCACGAACATAGAGGTAGTTATGTCGCGGCAATCCCGGTCGACAAGCCCGTTTCCTCCCCCGCGCAGCTTTGACATCCCCCTCGGGGACCCTACATTGCGCGACCCACGACATGGACCACCTGCACGCCTATTGGCGCATGGAATACATTGAGGCGCCGAAGAAACCCGAAGGCGGCAATCCGTTCAGTGAGCTACCGGCCCTCGGCGACGACGCCAAGGCGCACATCATCCATCGCAGCCCGCTGTCTTACCTCATCCTGAACAGCTTCCCCTACAACCCTGGGCATCTCCTGGCGGTGCCGTTCCGGCCGGCCACCGACATCGCGGAGCTGACGCCGGCGGAGCGGGCGGACCTCATGGACGAGATCATCCTCGGCAAGGAGATCCTGCGGGCCGCGGTGAGCCCGAGCGGATTCAACGTCGGGTTCAACCTCGGCGGCGCGGCCGGCGGCAGCATCCCCCATCTTCACGCCCACATCGTCCCGCGCTGGAACGGCGACACGAACTTCATGCCCGTGCTCGGGCAGACGCGCGTGCTCCCGCAATCGCTGGATGCCATGTACGGCCGCTTGAAACAGTTCGCCGACAAGCTGGCCGGGACCTCCTGACCCCGCGCCTGCTTCAGCACCGCCCGTCACTCGCGTATCGTCCGCTCCGTCCTTTGGCCTCCTCCAAGACCCTCCAGTTTCCCAACGCCCGCCACCTCAACTCGCTCTACTGCGGCAATGAGGCGAACCTCGGGCTGGTCGAGAACGCCCTTGGCGTGCGGCTGGTGGCGCGGGACGACTGGCTCAAGATCGAGGGCTCGCCGGAAGGCGTCGGCCGCACCGAGGAATTCTTCGGCCTCCTCAACGACGGCCGCAACCAGGGGCTGGCGATGCGCTCGCCCGATTTCGTGCGCCTGCTCGAGGCCTACCGGCGCGACGGCGCCCAGCTGCGCGCGCTCTTCTCGGAGCCCGTGGTCATCGGCACGCAGAAGAAGACCGTGGTGCCGAAGACGATCGGCCAGAAGCTTTACCTCCAGGCCATCCAGAAGAACCCGGTCGTCTTCGGCGTCGGCCCGGCCGGCACCGGCAAGACCTACCTCGCGATGGCCGCCGCCATCTCGGCCCTGATGAAGAAGCAGGTCCAGCGCATCGTGCTGACCCGCCCGGCGGTCGAGGCCGGCGAGGCGCTCGGCTTCCTGCCCGGCGACCTGCGCGAGAAGATCCTGCCCTACCTGCGGCCGCTCTACGACGCGATGCACGACCTCCTCGACGCCGAGGACGTCGCCACCCTCACCGAGAAGGGCGTCATCGAGATCGCCCCGCTCGCGTACATGCGCGGCCGGACGCTCGCCAACGCCTACGTCGTGCTCGACGAGGCCCAGAACACCACGCCCGAGCAGATGATGATGTTCCTCACCCGCCTGGGCGACGAGTCGCGCATGATCATCACGGGCGACGTCACCCAGATCGACCTGCCGCGCGCGAAGCCCTCCGGCCTGGTCCAGGCGCCGCGCATCCTGAATAACATCCCGGGGATCGAGTTCCACACCTTCACGGCCACGGATGTCGTCCGCCATCCGCTCGTGCAGCGCATCATCGAGGCCTACGAACACCACCGGGCGGTGGATTCGGCGGAGTCCAACCGCTAGCCGGCATCCGCGCCCTCCCATGAGCAAGAAGGTCCAGCAGCTCCCCGGCGCCCGCCGCAAGCCGGCGCCGCGCCCCAGCCTCCGGGATTTCTTCGAGCAGAGCCGTTTCGTCTCCGGCGCGATCTTCATCCTCACCGTCGGCGCCATCGTCTTCATCAGCTCGTTCGGCGACTCCACCATCACGCCGCCCGTCCTGCCGAACCAGCTCGCGCAGATCCGGGTGACGGCCGCGACCGGTTTCACGTACGAGAGCCCGCTGATGACGCAGCAGGAGCGGGCGCACGTCCTCAACCGCGTGCCGCCGGTCTACCAGCTCGACATCGGAGCCGCGCAGCGCTTCGAGCGCCACGCGCGCGAGCTGCTGGCCGAGCTGGTCTTCTACGAGCGTAACGCCACCCGCAGCGGCCGGACGCCGGTCCCGGCCGGGCCGCGGCTCGCGCCGCCGGTCGACATCCAGGCCATCGCCACCCGCTTCAACGACAAGGGCCCGTACCACGTGGCGGCGGAGGACGTCTACGCGCTGCTCCAGCTCGGCGACGCGAACGAGCGGGCAGCCGCGCTCGAGGACGGCCTGTCGGTGCTCCGCGACATCTACCGCGAGGGCGTGCATGCCGAGACCGGCGTGCTCGCGCCCGGCGGCGTCTCGCTCATGCAGCTCCGGCGCCCCGACGGCGAGATCGCCCAGACCCGCGTGCAGAACATGGAGCAGGCCCTCACGTACCTCCGCGTGAATGTTGTCGCCGAGGGCCGCGCCCGCGACGTCTCGCGCGCGCTCTTCCGCGTCCTCCACCAGGGCCTCGCGCCGAACCTGGTGTTCGACGCCGCGGGCACCGAGCGCCTCCGCGCGGACGCCCTGGCCAGCCTCAAGCCCGCCACCGTCACCGTGGCCGGCGGCCAGACGATCATCGAGCCGGGCACGCGCGTGACGCCGGAGCAATACGAGATGCTGCAGGCATACCGCCAGCACCTGAACCGCAGCGGCGGCAACACCGCCGACGACAGCTTCCAGCTCTTCGGGCGCGTGCTCCTCGTGCTGTCCATGGTCCTCGCATCCATCCTCTACCTCCGCCTCGAGGACCGCGAGACGCTGCTGAGCAACAGCCGGCTCGGGCTGCTCGCGCTGGTCGTCATCCTCAACCTCGCGCTCGTGCGCGGCTCCTACCTCCTCGCGAGCCTTCCGTACTTCCTGGAGAACTTCGAGGCCGCGGCGCTGCTGCCCTACCTCGCTCCGACCGCCCTCGCGCCGCTCATCGTCGCCATCCTGATCGACGCGGGCTCGGGCATCTTCATGGCGCTGGTCATCTCGATCTTCACGGGCGTCATCTACGGCAACCGGCTCGACCTGCTGGTCCTCACCTTCCTCGCCTCGCTCGTCGGCATCTACACCTCGCGCGAGGTGCGCCGCCGCAGCCGCATCATCAAGGCCGCCAGCCTCGGCGGCCTCGTCGTCGCGTGCTTCGCGCTGCTCATCGGCCTCGTCGACCAGACCCCGATCGAGACCGTCTTCCGTCAGATGCTGGCCGGCGTCGCGACCGGCGCGGTCACCGGCATCGCCGTCGCCGGCCTCCTGCCCGCCCTCGAGAGCCTCTTCCAGCGCACGACGGACATCACCCTGCTCGAGCTCACGGACCACAACCACCCGCTGCTGCGCCTCATGCAGGTCGAGGCGCCCGGGACCTACCACCACAGCCTGATCGTCGCGCAGCTGGCGGAGGACGCGGCGAACGTCATCGGCGCGAACCCGCTCCTCAGCCGCGTGTGCGCCCTCTTCCACGACATCGGCAAGACCGACCAGCCCTCGTGGTTCACGGAGAACCAGCGCGACTCCGCCAATCCCCACGACGAGCACGCGCCCGCGCATTCGGCGAACGTGATCAAGTCCCACGTGACGAAGGGCCTCGAGCTCGGCCGCCGCCACCGCCTGCCCCGGCCGGTGCTCGACGTCATCGCCCAGCATCACGGCACCACGCTCATCCAGTCCTTCTACCGGAAGGCCCGCGCCACGCGCGCGCCGTCCGGCCCCGAGCCGGCCGAGGCGGCGTTCCGCTACGACGGCCCGAAGCCGCAGTTCAAGGAGAGCGCGATCATCTTCCTCGCCGACCCGATCGAGGCCGCCACGCGCTCGCTGCGGACCGTCGGCGCGGTGCAGCTCGGCGAGCTGATCGACCGCGTCTTCGCCGAGCGCATCGCCGACGGCCAGCTGGACGAGGCCCCGCTGACTTTCGAGGAGTACGCGAAGCTCAAGACGAGCTTCACCTTCACGCTGCTCAACATGCTGCACGGCCGCGTCGCGTACGCGACGGGCGAGGCGTCCCCCGCGGCCACGCCGCTCGAGGGCGAATCCCGCCAGACCGGCGGGCAATCGAGTTGAGCCGCTCCCCGCCCAGCCCGGGCGCCCCGCCCGCGGAGGCGCCCCGCCCGCGCTCCGTCGTGATCGCCAACCGCCACCCGCGGCTGCGCGTGCCGCGCGCGGCCGTCGCACGGATGGTGCGCCTGCTGGACGCGGAGGCCGGCTCCTTCCGGCCGCCGCGGTCCGCGGGCGTGCCGGTGGGCGAGCTGTCCCTCGTCTTCCTCGCCGACGCGGACCTCGCTCGGCTGCATGCCGATTTCCTCGACGATCCGACCCCGACCGACGTGATCACCTTCGAGGGCGACGCGGCCGCGGGGCTGGCGGGCGAGATCTGCGTCTCGGTCGACATGGCCGCGCGGGTCGCCCGCGGGCGCCGGGGCGGATTCGCCGCGGAGCTCACCCTCTACCTGGTGCACGGGTGGCTGCACCTCGCGGGCCACGACGACCTCGCGCCGGCGAAAAAGCGCCGCATGCGCGCGGCCGAGAAGCGCGCGTTGAACCTGCTCCGCCGGCACCGCGCCATCCCGGGCTTCCAGCTCGGCTAGTTCTCGCCCCCGGCCCCGATCCCGCTAGTCTCCTCCGATCCTCCGCCTGCGCCGACTCCCATGGCCGAATCCCGTCTCATCACCCTCCGCAACGCCTTCATCTCCGGCCTGCTGCTGCTCGCGCCGATCGCCGTCACCTGGGTGGTGTTCCGCTGGCTCGTCGACACCGTCGGCGGGACGTTCCGCAAGTTCGTGATCTTCTTCGCGCCCGAGTCGGTGGTCGCCTGGCTCGAGAACATCGCCGACCACCAGACCTGGGGCATCGTGTGGGACGTCATCGCGACCGTGATCGTCATCGTGCTCGTGACCCTCCTCGGCCTGCTGTCGCGGCTCTTCCTCGGAAAGTTCATCCTCCAGGGCGCCGAGCGCCTCGTGCAGGGCATCCCGGGCATCAGCGCCGTGTACAACACCGTCAAACAGATCGTGGACACCTTCAGCTCCCAGAACCGCAACGTGTTCTCCAAGGTCGTCCTCGTCCAGTTTCCCCGGGCGGGCATGCACTCGATCGGTTTCCTCACCAGCAAGGCCCAGGGCGAGCCGCAGGTCCGCACGGCCGAGGAGGTGTGGACCGTCTTCGTTCCGACGACGCCGAACCCCACGACCGGCTTCCTGATCATGCTGCCGAAGTCGGAGATCATCGAGCTCGAGATGTCGGTCGGCGACGGCATGAAGATGGTGATCTCGGGCGGCTCGGTCGTCCCGCCCTGGCCCCCGCCGTCCCCGGAGAGTCCCGCGGCCAATCCGCCGGCCGGGAATCCCGCCGGCTGACGGACCGCCGGCGGGGTCGCGTCCCGCGCAAGGGGCGCGGCACGCCCTGCCCTTTGCCTCGCGCCATGGCCCAGCAGCTCCAGACCACCGGGTTCGTCCTGGCCCGGCAGGCCTCGACCTCCGATTCGTTCGAGCAGCTCACCGTCTTCGACTCCGTGCACGGCATCCTGCACACGCTGCAGCGCATCCCGAAGAAGGCCGCCTCGAACCCGCCGCTGGATCTTTTCGACGAGGCGGAGTTGTGGCTGGAATCTTCCAACCAGGGCCGGACCTGGTTCATCAAGGAACACCGCCTGCAGCACCGGCCGGCCGGCCTCGGCCGCTCGTACGAGTCCCTGCGGTGCGCGTCCGCGCTGGCGGCGCTGCTTCTCCGCAATCCGGTGCCGGATGAATCGCGCGAGCCGATCGCCCAGCTCCTGCGCCAGACCTTCGCCGCGCTCGCCGCGCATCCGCGCGCCGACGTCGTCTGGCTCAAAACCCTCTTCTGCTTCCTGCGCGACGAGGGCTATCCCGTGAAACAGCAGTGGTGGCAGGACCTGCCGGCCGGCGACCGGGAGGCCGCCGCGCTCATCCTCAACCAACCGCTGGCCGGCCAGGATCCGGACGCCGCCGTCGTCGCCCGCTTCACGCGCGGCCTCGAGGACTGGCTGCATCGCGAAACCGAGCTGCGGCTGTGACTCGGGTCCGGCCTTCCCCTGGCCGGCGGCCCGCGCCGGCTCCTTCCGCGCTTCCCTTTCGGGCGACCGTGTGTTCCGTGGGCGACTCCCGATGCTGTTCTCCCTCGAGACCAAGTCCGTCAGCCTGAGCGTGGGCGAGTTCGCCGCGTTCTCGCTCGGACCGCGCGAGGGCGGGTCCGGCGCCGGCGGGCTGTGGCGGGCCCAGCTCGGGCAGCACTGGCACGCCGAGCTGCGGAAGCGGGCCGAACAGGAGTCGCTCGCCGGCGGCCCGCTCGCGGACCTCGACTTCGAGATTCCGGTCGTCGGCCGGCTCGTGCACCGCGGCTGGAGCTTCGACCTCAACGGCCGGATCGACCAGCTCGCCGGTGGGACGGTCCGCGAAATCAAGACCGTCACCGATCCGCTGCCGGCCGACGAGGCCAGGCTCCGCGCCGACTACCCCGACTATTTCCTCCAGGCCGCGACCTACCTGATCCTTCTCAAGACCGCCCCGGCCGCGGCGGTCGGAATCGATCCGGCAACGAAAGCCCCGCCGCCGCGGACCGCGGGCTCGGCCCGCCGGGCCGAGCTGGTGTTCGTCGAGGTGTCCAGCGGCCTTTCCCAGGCCGTCCCGCTGACGCCGTTCGACGAGGCGCTCGTCCACCACCAGCTCGACGCGCTCGTCGCGTTCCTCGACGAGCGGGTCCGCGCCAGCGCCCGGCGGCGCTCGCTGGTCTACCATTCGCCCTTCGCGTCGCTCCGGCCCGGCCAGGAAACCATCCAGGCCGACCTCGCGACCGCGCTCGGCCGGGGAAAATACCTGCTCTTCGAGGCGCCCACGGGCTACGGCAAGACCGGGTGCCTCCTCGAGTTCGCGCTCGGCCAGCTCAAGTCCGGCCGTTTCGCCCGGCTCATCTGGCTCACCGGCAAGGCCACGGGGCAGCTGCAGGTCGTGACCACGCTGCAGGCAATGACGGCCGGCCCCGGTCATCGGGATGGCGGCGGCGGCGCGACACCGGGGGACGCCGCCATCGCGGCGGACGCGCCGCTCGCCGTCTGGCAGGTCCGGCCCAAGGCCGAGCACTGCATCAACCACACCTATCACTGCCTGCGGGACGCCTGCGGCTACCTCGCGGGCGGCGCCGAGCGCTGGCCGCAGAGCGGGCTGGCGCGGTTCTATCTCGACGAGAAGCACCCGCGCGACCTCGAGGTCCTGCGCGCCGCCGGACGCGACGCCCGCATCTGCCCCTATGAGATCACCCGGACGGCGCTGGCCTTCCAGGACGTCTGGATCGGCGACTACAACTACGTCTTCGCGCCGGCCAACCGCGGGATCTTCAACGACCAGCCGGGATTCGACCCGGCCGAGACGCTGCTCGTCGTCGACGAGGCGCACAATCTCCCGGCGCGGGTCGCCGACGCCCATTCGCATCACGTCCGCGCCGACGACCTCCGCGCGGCGTACGACGCGATCCATCTGCAGCGGGGCTTCGCGCACCTCGCGCTCGCCTGGGAGAAATGGACCCTCTTCGTCGCCCGCCTGAAGCCGTCCGAGCAGCTCGATCCGCTCGCCGAGGCCGACCTCCGCGACCTCCTGGCGGACCTCGCCCCGCTGGTCACCGCCTCCGCGCTCGACCATGCCGCCCTCGGTCCGCCGGCCTCGGCCGCGCTGTGGCAGGCGCCGCTGCTTGCGGACTGGCTGGCCGACACGGCGCTCACGCGGCTCTTGTGGTCGCCGCGCGCGGGAGAGCTGGCCTTCACCTGCCTCGACGCCGCGCCCGCGATCGGCGCGACCCTCCGGACCTACGGGGGCGCGATCCTGATGTCCGCCACGCTCTCGCCGGCCGACGAGACCGCCGCGGCCTGCGGGCTCGACGAGGCGCCCCTTCCCCCGCCCGAAAAGGCCGGGTTGCCCGAGAACGACCGGCTGGGCGAACTGAACAAGCGCGCGACCCGCCGGCTCTTCCGGCAGCTCACCAGCGGGGCCGGGCTGCTCCGGGTGGAGGAGGCGGCGGCCTCCTCGCGACCGGTCTTCCTCCGCGCGCCCGCCCCCTGGCGCGACGGCGCATACGACGTCGGGCTCGACCTCCGCGTGTCCACGACGCTCCGGGAGCGTGAACGGCACCGGGGGACGACGGCGGACACCGTCGCGGCGCTGCATTCCGCCGCGCGCGGGGCCGTCGCCGTGTTCTTTCCCAGCTACGCCTATGCCGAAGCGGTCCTCCGCGCGCTGGAAAACCTCGGCCACCCGCTGCGGGTGGCGGTGCAGCCGCGGCTGTCCGACCTCGCCGCGCAGCACGCGTGGATGGACGAGAACCTCGCGCTGGCCGACGCGCTTTTCCTCGTCCTCGGCGGCAGCTTCGCCGAGGGAATCGACCTTCTCGGCGGCCGCGTCACGCACGCGATGGTCGTCGGCCCCGCGCTGCCCGAAGTGAACGCCGTCCAGCGCGCGCGCCTGGCCGCGTTCGAGCGCGCCGGCCTCGGCCGCGACGCCGCCTTCCGGCGCGTCTACCAGGCCCCGGGCCTGCAGAAGGTGAACCAGGCGCTCGGCCGGCTGGTCCGGGCGCCCGGACACCGGGCGCGCGTGCTGCTGCACTGCCGGCGGTTCGCCGAGCCGTCGTACGCGGCGCTCCTCGCGCCGGAGTACCAGCAGGGCCGGGAAATCGGTTCCGACGCCGAGCTGCGCGAGTGGCTGGGGCCGCCGCCGAGCGGAGCACGCTGAGGATCGAACGCACCTTGGCTTTCAGCTTCAGCCTTTCAATCGTCCATTCTTGTCCCGGACCCCGGTTCGCCCGCCACAAAGGTCAAGGTCGCCGCGTCGATCCCGCGTTCGATCGTTTCGCGCCCGCCGAAGTGCATGACCACGACGCTCAGCTCGTCGAGCGAGGACGGCATCGCGGCCAGGGGGAACTCCAGGCGCCAGCTGGCCACCTTGACCTGATTGAGGATCACGCCGGCTTCGGGCCCGCTGCGGGGGCCATCCGGCATGAAGAACTCGCGTGTTCGCCGGTTCACCAGCACGGAGAGGCTCGCGACTGGGCGCATGACCGAGTTCGCCTGGAGCCCCCGCGCCGACCTTTCGGTGAGGATCAAGGAGACACCGGGCCGCTCCCGCTCGGATTCCACGGCCAAATTGGAAACCGTGTAGGCTCCGTGGCGGACCGCGGCGGGCCCGCCACCCAACGGGAGCTCGGCCCGGATCTCTCCCCATGCCAGCCCCAGTTTCACCCGCGCCTGGAAGGCCACCGGCTCCCGGGCGGACCGTTCGCTCATGGGGCCTGAAAACGGCAGGTCCACCAGCGCCTCGCCTCCCGGCTCCCCCGGGGCCGCAAAGCCCAGCTGGCGACGCACGGCCTCGCGCCAAAACGAGGCCTGATTGGTGCCGGCACGGGACGTCCATGCTCTGACGCCGTCGAAGCTCCAATCTCCGGTCACATCCAGCAATGCTACGACCGCCCTGTCCGGCACGCCCTCAATCTGCACCGGCAACCGGGCGAAATGCCGCGCTCCCTTCCGATGGTGCCGCGCCGGAGATCTTCACGTCCAGGTCCGTCGATCGCCTCGCGTGGGGCTCCGGCGATGGCTGGGAGGATTCCATGAAGTTCCTTCGCCATGCCACGGAGGTCGCCCCCGCCAGCAACACGCCAGCGACCGCCATTACGAGGGACCGGCGAAGGTTCCGCGTTGCGAACTGATGGCCGGCGATGGCCAGCGCGACGAGACTGCCGCAGAGGGCGCTGGCGGCCAGCCGGCTGAGGCCCAGCGCCCCGCCGCCGGCAAAGAAGAGCTGCGGCATCGCCCAGACCACCAGCATCACGAGGCCCCACAGGACAAAGCGTGGGAATCCGCCCGTCAGCGCCGCGCACGCGAGCCCGCCCGCCACCAGCACGAAATGCATGCCCGCCAGCTCGGCCGTCGAGCGCACGAGCTCCGACGCGTCGACGCCGCAGGCCAGCCACCACAGTCCGTTCAACGCGATCGGCCAGAGGACGAACATCAGGACGGCACCGGCCACCTTCGCCCCGAACAGGTTTCAATCGCGTTCATCGGGTCGAATGCTGCCGGCCGGCGGCGTCGAGCTTCCGCCAGTGGGCGGATAGGGCGTCGTGCACGTCGTCCTCCTCCAGCCCGAGTTTCCGCGCCTCGACCGCCAGCCGCTCCAAGTCCTCCGCCAGCTGCGCCAGGGACTCCCGGCGGGCGGGATGCACCGGCTCCGCCACGACGCTGCCCTTGGCCGGCGTCGTGAGCAGCACGCCTTCGGCGACCAGCGCGGTCACCACCTTTTGCGCCGTGTTGGGGTTGATGCGCAACTCCTCGCTCAGCGCGCGGGTCGAGGGGAACTTGTCGCCGGGCCGAAGCTGGCCGGTGACGACGGCCTTTTTCACGGCGAACAGGATCTGCTCCGTCACCGGCAAGCCGAGCTTCAGGTCGATGGAAAAAGGAAGCATGCTGCACTACTCGCACTAGTGCAGTTGGGGCGGCAAGCTTTTTCCGCGCTCCGCGTCCCGCGCGCCGGCGGCGCCGGTGCCGTCCCGTCAGGTCGCCGGCTCGACCTCGCCGAGGAGGTTCGCGAACACCATCTTGCCCCCGCTGGTCGGCAGCACGCCGATGATCTCGGCCGTCACCCGCTTGCCCAGGTACGGCCGCGCGTTGTTCACGACCACGAGGGAGCCGTCGGCCAGGTAGCCGACCGCCTGCCCCTCCTCCTTGCCGGGCTTCGCCAGCTCCAGCTCGATGCTCTCGCCGATCGCGAGCTCCGGCCGGAGGGCCTTCTCGAGGGCGTGGAGGTTGAGCCACGCCACGCCGTGGAACTGCGCCATCTTCGCGAGGTTGGTGTCGGTGGTGAGCAGCTTCGCCCGCATCGACTGCGCGACGAACACGAGCTTCGCCTCGATGTCCTGCCGGCGCGTGACCTCGCTCTGGTGGATCCGGATGTCGAGGCCCTTGATCCGGCGGAGCTCGTTGAGCACCTCCAGCCCGCGGCGGCCGCGCGCCTGCTTCGTCGGCTCCGGCGAGTCGGCGATGGTCTGGAGCTCCGTGAGGACGAACGACGGGATGATCAGCGCCGCGCCGAGGAACTGGGTCTCGCAGAGGCGGGCGATCCGCCCGTCGATCAGCGCGCTCGTGTCGACCACGACCAGCGGCGTCTCGACCTCGTGCGGCACGAAGCGGACGTACGGGATGACGAGGTTGAACTCGTCCTTGCCGCGCAGCGCGATCACGGCGCCGAGGTACATGCAGATCACGAACAGCGAGAGCCGGACGAGGTAGATGATCTGCGGGTCGCCCTCCTCGAGCAGCGGCGAGGAGTCGATCAGCCACGCCACCGCGACGCCGATCGCGAGCCCGAAGGTCAGCGCCGAAAGCCCGCGCAGCGAAAAGCCCTTCAGCATCAGGTCCACGAGGATCACCAGCGAGCCGATCAACAACCCGATCGACACCGCGAGCAGCCGGTACTGGTCCCACTCCTTGATCGTGTAGCACACGAGCCAGGCCGTCACCGCGCACAGGGCGATGAACACGATGCGGATCGAGAGCAGGGTCTTGTTCATGCGGCGGTCAGACGCGCGGGGGCGGGTCCAGGTTCAGCGCCGGACAAGCCACAGCAGCACGAAAGGCAGCACGAGGAAAAACAGCATCGCGCCGTAGAGAATCATTTGCGCCCGCTCCCCCTTCTTCTTCAACTCGGGGTCCAACTTCTCGTCCTCGTTCATCGGCTGCAGCCGACCAGATAACTCCCTCCATGACAAAGCAATACTGGCTCGTGAAACAGGAACCGGCGGATTATTCCTGGGACGATTTCGTCCGGGACGGCCGCACGTCGTGGACCGGCGTCCGCAATTTCGCCGCGCGCAACCACCTCAAGGCGATGCGCGAGGGCGACGAGGCCTTCTATTACCACAGCGGCGAGGGCAAATGCGTCGTCGGGATCGCGAAGGTCGCGAAGGCCGCCTACCCCGATCCGACGGCCGATGAGGACGGCTGGGTCGCGGTCGACCTCAAGCCCGTGCGCCCGCTCAAGCAGGCCGTGACGCTCGCCGCCATCAAGGCCGAGCCGGCCCTCAAGGACATGGCGCTCCTCCGCATCAGCCGCCTTTCGGTCCAGCCCGTGAAGCCCGCCGAGTTCGCGCGGATCATCAAGCTCGGCGGCGGCTGAGGACACGGCCGGCGCTCGACAACGGCCCCCGCCTTCCGCTTTCGTCCCCGCCCCCGTGTTCGACCGAGTCTCCATCCTCGCGCCCGGCCTCCTCGGCGGTTCCGTCGCCCAGGCCGCGAAGCACTACGGCGCGGCCCGGTCGGTCGTCGTCTGGGCCCGCCGGCCCGAGGTGCGGGTGAGCCTGGGGAAACAGCCCTGGTGCGACGCCGTGGCCGAGACGCCCGGGGCCGCGGTGCAGGACGCGCAGCTCGTCGTCATCTGCGCGCCCGTCGACCAGATCGTGCCCCTGGCGCGGCAGGCGGCCGGCGGCCTGGCGTCCGGCGCGATCGTCACCGACGTCGGCAGCGTCAAGGGCGAGATCTCCCGCCTCGGGCACGACGTCGTCGCCGGCCGCGGTCATTTCATCGGCTCCCACCCGATGGCCGGCTCGGAAAAGACCGGCTGGGAACACGCGCGCGCCGACCTCTTCGTCCGCCGCACCGTGTTCATCACGCCCCTGCCGGAGTCCGAACCCGCGGCCGCCGACCGCGTGGCCGCCTTCTGGTCGGCCCTCGAAGCCGACGTGGCGACCGTGCCGCCCGACGCGCACGACGAGATCGTCGCGCACATCTCGCACCTGCCCCAGGTCCTGGCGTCCACCCTCTGCGCCGCGCTCGCCCGCCGGGACGCCCGGTGGCGCAACTACGCCGGCGGCGGCCTGCGCGACACCTCGCGCATCGCGGGGAGCGACGCGAAGCTCTGGACCAGCATCCTCACCCAGAACCGCGACGAGGTCCTGCGCGCGCTGCGCGCCTACCAGGACGAGCTGCACGGGCTCGAGCGGGCGATGGCGAACCGCGACTGGTTCGAGGTTACGGCCATCCTCGAGCGCGGGAAGGCGTATCGCGACCAGCTGCGGCCGCCGCCCGCCTGAGCCGTGCTGCCGTACCCGCCCACCCTTCCGATCGTTCCGTTCACCCGGCCCGCCCGCGGATCGGTCACGCTGCCGGGCTCCAAGAGCATCACGAACCGCGCGCTGATCCTGGCCGCGCTCGGTCGGAAGACGGTCACGCTCCGCGGCGCGCTCTTCAGCCGCGACACCACCATCATGATCGCCGCCTTGCGGGCGCTCGGCATCCGCCTGGAGGCCGACGCGGCGGCGCACACCATCACCGTCGCGGGCGAAGGCGGGCGGATCCCCGCCCGCGAGGCCGCGATCCATGTCGGCAACGCCGGCACCGCGGCGCGCTTCCTCACGGCCTTCGTCTGCCTGCGGCCCGACGGCGTGTATGCGTTCGACGGTGACGAGGCCATGCGCCGCCGTCCGATCGGGGCGCTGCTCGAGGCGCTCGAATCCCAGGGCGCCCGCGCCGACGCGCGCACCTTCCCCTTCACGCTGCGCACGGCCGGCCTCCCCGGCGGGCGCGTCGAGCTCGACGCCTCCGAGAGCTCCCAGATGCTCTCGGCGCTGCTCATGATCGCGCCGCACGCGCGGCAGCCGCTCGCCGTGACGCTCAAGGGCGAGGCCGGCTCGAAGCCGTTCGTGGCGATGACGGAGGCGATGGTGCAGCAGTTCGCGGCCGGCCCCACCGCCTACGAGATCGAGGGCGACGCCTCCGCGGGCAGCTATTTCCTGGCGCTGCCGCTCGTCACGGGCGGGGCGGTCACGCTGACGAACTACGCCGGCCGGCTGCAGGGCGACTTCCGTTTCCGGGACGTCCTCGCCGACGCGGGCCTCGGCCTCGACGAGTCGGCCGGCGGGCTGCGCGCCAGCTTCGCAGCGGGCGGCCGCCGCCGCGGGGTTGACCGCGGCTTCCGGGAGTTCTCCGACACCTTTCTCACCCTCGCCGCGATCGCGCCGCTGCTCGAGGGGCCGACCCGGATCACCGGCATCGCCCACACGCGGCGGCAGGAGACCGACCGTGTCGCCGGCATGGCCCGCGAACTGCGCAAGCTCGGCCAGGAGGTCGTCGAGGCGGAGGATTCCCTCGAAATCCGCCCGCGGCCGCTGCGTCCGGACGTGACGATCGAGACGTACCACGATCACCGTTTCGCAATGAGCTTCGGGATCCTCGGCTGCCACGACCTGCGGGGCGACGGGCGTCCTTGGCTGACCATCGACGACCCGGGGTGCTGCGCGAAGACTTTCCCGGCATTCTTTGACTTGCTCGCCGGGCTGCGCGCCGGCTCTCATGGTCGGCCCGACTGGGAAGCCTGAGCCTCCCGGCGGGTCCCGATGACCGTCCCCCCTTTCCTCATCGTCGCCATCGACGGCGGCGCCGCCTCCGGCAAGTCCTCGTCGTCGCGCATCCTCGCCGACCGGTTCAACCTGCTGCACGTGGACACGGGTTCGTTTTACCGGCACATCACCTTCGAGCTGCTCCGGCGCGGCGTGCCGCCGACCGACCTGCCCCGGCTGCGGGCCGCGCTCGCGGAGCTCGAGTTCGACACCCGGCTCGAGGGCCGCTCGGCCCGGATGCTCATCGGCGGCGAGCCGGCGAACGACGAGATCCGCGGCCAGCGCGTCAACGACCATGTCTCGCACTACGCCGCCATTCCCGAGATCCGGCAGGCTCTGCTCGCCTACCAGCGCGGCCAGGCCGGCGTCGCGCGGAAGCACGGGTTCCGCGGGCTCGTCATGGAGGGGCGGGACATCGGATCGGTGATCTTTCCGGACGCGGACTTCCGTTTCTTCCTGCACGCCGACCCGGCCGAGCGCGCCAAGCGCCGCGCCAACGAGGGCCGGCAGGATTCGATCGCCGAGCGCGACCGCCTCGACTCCACGCGCAAGGCGTCGCCGCTCACCTGCCCGCCCGGCGCGACGGACATCGACACGACCCACCTGACGCTCGACCAGGTGGTGGAAAAGCTGTCCGCGCTGATCGCGGCCCGCGTCGGCTGACCCGTCCCCCGCTGCCTGACCTTCAGCGCGCCGCGCGCCCATGCCCCGCACGCCCGACCAGCTCACGATGACGCCGTTCTACGGCTTCTTCCATTACCTGGTCGCCGGCATCCACCAGGCCTGGTTCCGCGGGGAGGTCGCCGGCACGGAGAACATCCCCGTGGCGGGCCCCTTCCTCATCGCGGCCAACCACGCGAGCCACCTCGACCCCCCGCTCGTGGGGAGCCAGATCGCGCGACAGATGCGCTTCTTCGCGCGCAAGACCCTCTGGAGCAACCGCGTGTTCAGCTGGTGGCTGGACAACGTCGAGAGCATCCCGGTCGACCGCGAATCCGGCGACGTCGGCGCCATCCGCAAGGTCCTGCAGGCCCTGAAGGAGGACCGCGCGATCGTGCTTTTCCCCGAGGGCACGCGGACCCTCGACGGCAATTTCCAGACCCCGAAGGCCGGCGTCGGCCTCATGGCCTGCAAGACGGGGGCGCCCGTGGTGCCGTGCCGGGTGTTCGGCTCCTTCGAGGCGTTCGGCAAGGGCGCCAAGTTCCCCCGGTTGGGCACGCCCGTCAGCATCGTGTTCGGGCCGCCGATCACCGCGGCGGAGTACGACGATCCCGAGGCCGGCAAGGAGCGCTACCAGGTCGCCTCGCAGCGGATCTTCGCGCGCATCGCCGCCCTGCCGAAGCCGCGGTATCCGGTGCTCTGAGCCCGCGGCTCAGGCGGGAACTCCCCGGCCGGATCCGAAGCCGGCGCCCTAGTGCGCGCTTGAATTTTTCCGGAAGTTGATTTTCCCGGTGCGCCAAATGACGCGGCGTCCGCCCGGCCCATGGCCGGACCCCGGCGCCGCCGCTGCGCGTTTTCCCATGATCGACGTCAAAGGTTTGGTCAAAAACTACGGCGCCCGGAGGGTGGTCGACGACGTGTCCTTCCAGGTCCGCCGGGGCGACATCCTCGGCTTCCTCGGCCCCAACGGCGCCGGCAAATCGACGACGATGCGGCTGATCACCGGCTATCTGCGGCCCGACGCCGGCACGGCCATCGTGCAGGGCCACGACGTCGTGCGCGATCCCGTGGCGGCCCGCCGTTGCGTCGGGTACCTTGCCGAAAGCGCGCCCGCCTATCCGGAAATGACCGTGCGCGAGTTCCTGGACTTCATCGCCGAGGTCCGCGGCTTCCGGAGCGCCGAAAAGAGCGCCCGCGTCGGGCGGGTGCTCGGATTGTGCCATCTCGCCGCGGTGGTGGACCAGCCGATCGAAACCCTGTCCAAGGGCTTCAAGCAGCGCGTCGGCTTCGCCCAGGCGCTGCTGCACGACCCGCCGGTCCTCATCCTCGACGAGCCGACCGACGGCCTGGACCCCAACCAGAAGCACGAGGTGCGGGAAATCATCCGGCGCCTCGCGGCGGAGAAAGCCGTGATCCTCTCGACCCACATCCTCGAGGAGGTCGAGGCGATCTGCAACCGGGTGATCATCCTGTCGCACGGCCGGGTCGTGGTGGACGAAACGCCGGCCGACTTCCGCGCCCGCCAGCCCGGCGCGCGACTCGACGACATCTTCCGCACCCTGACGCGGGGCGACGTGGATCCGGCCCCGGCGGCCGCGGTGCCCGCGACCGCCTGAACCCTCCTTCCCGGCCCCGCCATGAGCCCCATCCTGCCCATCTTCAAGCGCGAGTTCCTCGGCTACTTCCGGACTCCCGTCGCGTACGTCTTCCTCGCCGTCTTCCTGCTCGCCTCCGTCGGCCTCACCTTCTTCGTCAGCCAGTTCTTCAAGGCGGGCAACGCGAGCCTCGCCCCCTACTTCGCCTGGCATACGTGGCTTTTCATTTTCTTCGCGCCCGCGGCCGGCATGCGGCTCTGGGCCGAGGAGCGGCGCAGCGGGACGCTCGAGCTGCTCTTCACGCTGCCGGTGACGCCCCTCCAGGCGGTCGTCGGGAAGTTTTTCGCGGCCTGGGCGTTCCTGGCCGCCGGCATCCTCCTGAGCCTGCCGCTCGCCCTCACCACCGAATGGCTGGGCGACCCCGACTGGGGTGTCATCGCGACGAGCTACCTCGGCAGCATCCTCATGGCCGGCGCCTACCTCGCGGTCAGCGCCCTGACGTCGGCGCTGACACGGAACCAGGTGGTCGGCTTCGTGCTGGGCCTTTTCGCGAACCTCGTGCTGGTCTTCCTGGGCTGGAGCGTCTTCAACGCTGCGCTCGCCGCGGTGTTTCCCCAGGCGCTCGTGGACGCCTTGGCGAACTTCAGCCCGACGACGCATTTCGACCCGTTCACCAAGGGCATCGTGGATCCCAAGGACGTGGTCTTCTTCCTGTCGCTCGCCGGCTTCTGCCTGTGCCTGAACGTGCTCGTGCTCGAACGCTGATCCGCCGCCTTCGCCATGAAATCCGGCCGCCTCGCCCTTTGCGTCATCCTGCTCGCCATCGGCCTCGTCGCCCTGAACTACCTCGCGTCCGCCGTGCCGTTCCGCGCCGATGCCACCGCCGGCGACATCTACACGCTCTCGCCCGGCACCAAGACCATCCTGGCCCGGCTGGAGGAGCCCATTCGCCTCGATTTCTATTTTTCCGCCGGCGCCGCCGGGCTCCGCGCCCAGGACAAGAACTACGCCGCGCGCGTGGAGGAAATGCTGCGGCAATACGTCCGGGCGGGCCGCGGACGCGTGGAGCTCAGCGTCATCGATCCCAAGCCCGACACCCCCGCCGAGGAGCAGGCCGCCGCCGCGGGGCTCGCGCCCCAGCCGCTCCCCACGGGGGAAACCGTGTATTTCGGCCTCGTGGCGACCCACGCGGACAAGCGGGAGGTCATCGAACACTTCGTGCCGGACCGGGAGCCGTTCCTCGAATATGACCTGACCCGCGCGATCCACTCCGTCCAGCTCTTCACCCGCCCCAAGCTGGGCCTGATCAGCGCCCTGCCCCTCCGCGCCCAGCCCGACTTCATGGCCATGCAGGCCGGGCGGATGCCGCGCAATCAGCTCGTCCTGGCCGAATGGGAACGCAACTTCGAGGTCGTGCCCGTCGACGCCGCGGCCGCGGAGCTGCCCGGCGGACTTGACGCGCTCGCGGTGGTTCATCCGCCGGCCCTGCCGGAAAAGCTCCAGTTCGCGATCGACCAGTTCCTCCTCGGCGGCAAGCCGGTGTTTCTCGCCCTCGATCCCTCGGCCCGGACGGTCGCCGACCGGGGCCGCCAGCAGATGATGATGGGCGGCCCCCCGCCCGGAGCGACCTCCGACCTGCCCAAGCTCCTGGCCGGTTGGGGCCTCGCCTACGACCCGGCGCACGTCGTCGGTGACTTCCAGAACGCCACGCCGGTCTCGACCGGCGACGGGCGCGTCGGCCGCTTTCCGCATTGGGTCAACGTCGGCCGGGGCGACCTCGACCCGGGGGCGCTGGCGACCAGCCAGCTCGAGTCGCTCCTTTTCGTCGAGCCCGGCGCGATCGGTCTGAAGGACGGCGTGACCGGGCTCACGCTGACGCCGCTGGCCCGAAGCTCCGAGCAGGCCGGGTTCATCCCCGCATCGTCGCTCCTCTTCAGCGGCGGCGAGGACGCCGCCCGGTCCCTCACGGCGAGCGGCCGCAAGACGATCGCCGCGATCGTGCAGGGAAAATTTCGCACCGCCTTCCCGGAGGGCGCGCCCAAAGACCTGGCGCCCGCCGACGAGGCCGCGGCTCCGGCCTCCGATGGGGCGACCAGGGGCGGCCCGGCCGGCGCGTCGGACGAGCCGGCCGGGGCCAGCGCCGCGTCCGCGCCGCCGGCCCCGGCTGCGCTGAAGGAGTCCGCCGGCACGTCGACGCTCTTCGTCGTGGCGGATGCGGACTGGCTGATGGACTCCTTTTCCGTCCGGCGGCTGAACTTCCTCGGGATGGAGGCCTACGAGCCGCTGAACGACAACCTGGCGTTCGCCACGAATGCGGTCGAGTTCGTCGCCGGGGCGCAGGACCTGATCACGCTGCGCGGCAAGGACTCGTCGCTCCGCCCCTTCACGGTGGTGCGCCGCATGCAGGCGACCGCGCAACAGCGTTACCAGGAGCAGCTCTCGGCCCTCGAGGCGCGCCTCAACGAAGTGCAGGGCAAGCTCGCGGAACTGCAGGGCCGTCGCACCGAGGGCAACCGCCTCGTCGCGCCGCCCGAGGTGACGAAGGCCATCGAGGACTTCCAGCGGCAGCAGGCGGCGATGCGATCCGAGCGCCGCCAGATCCGGGCCGCGCTGCGCGCCGACATCGAGAAGCTCGAGTACGGCCTGGCCGCGCTGAACCTCGTCCTGCCCGTCGCCCTGGTCGGCGCCTTCGGACTCTGGTTCCGGCGCCACCGGCGCTCCGGGGCCCGCGCCTGACGCCCGCCGCCCTTTCGTCCCCTCGCGCCATGTCCCTCCGCTTCCTCTCGATCACCGTCGCCGCCCTCGTCGCCTTGTCCGCCGTCGTCTGGCTCGCGCGCCGCGCGCCCGCGCCCGCTTCGGCGGACCCGCGGGTCGGCCAGCCCCTCCTCGCCGCCGAACTTGCCGGCCGGGCCGCCCGGGTCAGGTTGACCGACCAGGGCCGCACGGTGGACCTGGCGCGCGCTGGGGACGGTTCCTGGGCCGTCGAGTCCTATCACGGGCTCCCCGCCGACCTGGCCAAGCTCGGCCGGTTCATCGCCGACCTGGAGGAGGCCAAGGTCCGTCGACTCGCCACCAGCCGCGCCGATCGGCTGGAACGCCTGGAATTCAAGGACGCCGCGATCTCCCTGGCGGACTCCGCCGGCGCGGAGATCTGGCGCGTCACCCTCGGAAAGAACGCCGACGGGGGCGGCCGCTTCGTCCGATACGACCGGGAGGAGAAGGGATATCTCGCCGCGCCGACGCCGTGGCTCGATGCCGAGTCCAAGAACTGGGCCGACGCGATGCTGCTCGATCTCAAGGCCGGCGACATTGCGGCGGTGGAGATCGGTTTCCCGGATGGCACCTCACCCGTCGTCGCCTCGCGCGCCGCCGCCGACGCGGCCTGGGCCTCGCCCGTCGCGCCCGAGGGCAGGCGGCTGCGTCCCGACCGCATCGACGCCGCGCTCTCCGGCCTGCTCACCCTGCGGTTCACCGACACGACCGCGGCCGACGACCCCCAGGCGGCCGAGGCCCGGAAGCACAGCCGCGTCGTGAAGCTCACCACCTTCGGCGGGACCGCGTACACGGTGACCTTTGCGCGCAAGCCGGAGGAAAAGCGCCCGAAGCCCGCGCCGACGGACGCGAAACCGCAGGACGCGGCGGCCGCCGCAACCGACCAGCCGAAAGAGCCGGAGACGGAAACCATCCCCGCCGGTCCCGCGTTCGTCGCCATCGCGAGCTCCGATCCCGCCGCGCGCATCAACCAGCTCATGGCCAGGCGCGCGTTTCAAATCGGCGAATGGACCTACACGGGAGTGCCCTCGTCGCCGGACGAATTCTGGGAGCCCGCGCCGGCGGAGGCGCCGGCAACCCCTCCGCCCGCTTCGTGACCGCCGCCGGGCTCCGGCCGCGGGTCATTGCTCCCTTGAAAGCGGCGCCAGACCGCATGGACTGGCGGGACGCATGCCCGCCGCCGTCCGCCTCGTCCTCCCGCCGAACCTCGCGTCCGCCGCCGCGCGGGACGCGGTCGCCGTGCGGCTCGAGCTCGATCTCTCCGCGCCGCCGCCCGCGCCACTTGTGCCCGGTCTGGCCGTCCTGCAGCGGCTGGGCGTCGCCCCGCAGCCCGTGTCCCTGCTGCAGCTGAGCCGCGCGCAGCTGCGCGAGATCGTGCAGGCCTTCGCGCAGGAAAAGGTCTTCTTCCGCGCCGACCGGCCGCAGGATGCGCTGCCGTGGAACGGCGTCGACCTGCCCGGCGTCAGCGAGCACCTCGCGGAGAAGAAGCCCGCGGCCCCTCCTCCGCCGCCCCCGCCCAAGCCCGCCGCGAAGGCCCCGTCCCGGGCCGCCACCCCGCCGCAGGCGCGGATGAAGGTCGACGGCTCGCCCAATTTCCTCGCGATCACCCTCCCCTCGCCCGAGTCGGCGCTGTACGAACCCGCGCTGGAGCTCGTGCGCTCGAACCGATTCGTGCTCGATCCCCTGAGCGCCAAGTGGTGGCTGCGCGACCGCCACAAGGTCCTCAACCTCCTCGCCAGCCACGGCGCGGAGCTGCGGGAGCGGTACGAGGCCGAGTTCACCGAGAACTTCCTGAAGAACACGGCGGGCCTGAAGTCCGCCGAGGTCGCGGTCGCCGTGCGCGAGCAGGGCGACGGCTATGACGTCACGCTGGGCCTGCAGGCCGGCGCCGCGGGCGAGAACCAGGTGCGCGCGGCGCTCGCCGCGGGCCGCGGCTACCTCGAGGACAACGGCGCCATCTACCTGATCGACCGCGCGCGGGTCGCCCGGCTCGAGGCGGCCCACCGCGCGCTCGCGCAGGATCCCGCCGCCGCGGGCGCGGCGGGACGGCACCGCATCGCCCGCGCCCGCGCGGCCGAAGTTTCCGACCTGCTCGAGGAGCTTGCGCCGGGCCACGCGGCGCCCGACACGTGGCGCCGTCGCGCCGCCGCGCTGCGCGACCTCGGCCGGCTGGAGCGCGCGCCGGTGCCGGACTGGTTCGGCGGCCGGCTGCGTCCCTACCAGGAGCTCGGCGCGGCCTGGCTCTGGCACCTGT
Organism: Opitutaceae bacterium; assembly: GCA_035626915.1. Taxonomy (GTDB): domain Bacteria; phylum Verrucomicrobiota; class Verrucomicrobiia; order Opitutales; family Opitutaceae; genus Didemnitutus. The sequence continues at coordinate 29,619 of DASPMS010000100.1, read as the reverse complement.
GCCGGCAGGAGCTGGGCGGCATCCTCGCCGACGAGATGGGCCTGGGGAAGACCCCGCAGGCCCTGGCGGTGCTCGCCGCCGCGACCGCGTCGCGCCCGCCCGGCCGCCCCCACCTGGTGGTCGTGCCCGCGTCGCTGCTCGAGAACTGGCGGCGGGAGGCCGCGCGCTTCGCGCCGCGCCTGCGGCTGTTCCGCCACCACGGCGCGCAGCGGCTCGCGCCGGACCAGTTCGCCGCCTTCGACCTGGTGCTCACCTCGTACGGCACGCTGGCGCGCGACAGCGCCCTGTTCGAGTCCGTCGAGTTCGACCTCATCGTCGCCGACGAGGCGCAGCACCTGAAGAACCGCCGTACGCAGGCGGCGCAGTCGCTGCGCGCGCTCCGCGGCCGCGGCCGTTTCCTCCTCACCGGCACGCCGCTGGAGAACTCGCTCGACGACCTCCGCTCGCTCTTCGAATTCCTCATGCCCGGCTTCCTCCCCCGCCTGCCGCCCGGCCTCCGGCGCGAGGAAAAGGCCTTCCACGACGAGCGGCTGCGGGCCCAGACCGCGCCCTACATCCTGCGCCGCACCAAGGCCGTCGTCGCGCCCGAGCTGCCGCCGAAGATCGAGCAGGTCGTCTGGTGCGAGCCCGACGACGCCCAGGCCGCGTTCTACCGGCGGCTGCAGGAAGACAGCGAGCGCGAGCTGATCGACCTCGCCGCCTCCGGCGCGTCGGAAAACCGGCTGCGGCTCGCCACGCTCACGCAGCTGCTGCGCCTGCGCCAGGCCTGCGTGGACCCGCGGCTCGTGCCGGCCGCCCCCGCCGCGGCCGGCTCGGCCAAGCTCGAGGCCTTCCGCGAGCTGCTGGCCGAGACGGTCGACGAGGGCCACCGGATGCTCGTGTTCTCCCAGTTCACCTCCCTGCTCGGGCTGCTCCGCGCCGAGCTCGAAGAACAGCAGGTCGCGTTCTGCTACCTGGACGGGTCCATGAGCCCGAAGGCCCGCCAGGCCGAGGTGGACCGGTTTCAGGCGGACGACACCGTCCCCGTCTTCCTCATTTCGCTCAAGGCGGGCGGCACCGGCCTCAACCTGACCGCCGCCGACGTGGTCGTGCACTACGACCCGTGGTGGAACCCCGCGGCCGAGGCGCAGGCCACCGACCGCACGCACCGCATCGGGCAGGCGCGCGTCGTGACCAGCTACCGCCTGATCTGCGCGGGGACGGTCGAGGAGAAGGTCATGGCTTTGCAGGACGAGAAGCGGGCGCTGCTGGCCGGCGTCTTCGAGGCCTCCGAGGCCGCGGCCGCCGTCCTGAGCCTCTCCGACCTGCGGGCCCTGCTGCGCTAGGGAGGCCGCCACCGGCCCAAACTCTGTCCCGGCCGGGACCGAGTTTGGGCCGGCCGCGCGCGGGCGTCCCCGGCGCGCAAACGCGCTCGCCGCGTCTCTGGAAATCGGCATCGTCGGGCGGGCTCCCGAGCCCTCGACCAGCGCGGCGCTCCTTGGCCTGGCGGTCCTGGGGCTCGCGCTCCGCCGCCGCGCTGCGCGGACGCGTTGAGGCCGACGCTCCGCGGATTCGGCGGACCGGACGCGCCATCTTCCCCGCATCAAGCGGGAGCCGGTCAGGCCCGCGCCAACGCTCCCCGTCCGATTTCCCCCGCCGCCGGGCAGCCGGCCAGTCCCAGCGTGAGATCGAGCTCCGCCAGGATGTTGCCGACGACCTCCTCGACCCCCGCCTGGCCGGCGATCGCGAGCCCATGGACGTAGGGCCGGCCGAGGCAGACCGCGGCCGCGCCGAGCGCCAGCGCCTTGAAAACGTCGGCGCCGCCGCGGATGCCGCTGTCGAACAAGACGGGAATCCGGCCGGCGACGGCATCGACCACCGCGGGCAGGGCGTCCAGCGCAGCGATCGCGCCGTCGACCTGCCGCCCGCCGTGATTCGAGACGATCAAGCCGTCCATTTCCGACTCGATCGCCTTCCGCGCGTCGTCGGGATGCAGCACGCCCTTCAACAGGATGGGCAGCCGCGTCAGGCCGCGCAGGGTTTTCAGGTCCTCCCACCGCAGCGAGGGCCGCGAGTAGGTCGCGACGAATCGCTGCACCGCGGCCCGCGGAGCGCCGGAGCGGAGGTTCCGCCAGAACCCGCCCGGGTAATTCGCCTTCTGCTCCAACGCGGCGATGATCGTCGACAGGGTCAGCGGCGGCTTCGGTCCGGGCCCGGCCGGCAGGGCCAGCTGCGCTCGGAAGACCGGGTCGGTCGTGTACTGCGCGATCCCCTGGCCGCGGAGGAACGGCAGCGACCCCAGATCGAGATCGCGCGGACGCCAGCCGAGCAGGGTCGTGTCGAGCGTGAGCACGATGGCGTCGCAGCCCGACGCCTCGGCACGCCGGACCAGGGACGCGACCAGCTCGTCCGACCGGCTCCAGTAGAGCTGGAACCACCGGGGACCCGCCCCCATGGCCGCGGCGCACGTCTCCATCGGCACGGACGCCTGGTTCGAAAAGATGAACGGCACCCCGAGGGCGGCGGCGGCGCGCGCGACCGCCAGGTCCGCGTCGCGGTGCACGAGTTCCAGGACCCCGATCGGGCCGAGCAGCAAGGGCGACGGCAGGCGGCGGCCGAACAGCTCGATCGAGAGGTCGCGCGACTCGACGTTCCGCAGGACGCGGGGAACGATCCGCCAGCGGTCGAACGCCGCGCGGTTCGCGTCCATCGTCGCCTCGCGCCCCGCCCCGCCGGCTACATAGGCCCACGCCTCCGGCGACATGACCGCCTGGGCCCTTTTCTCGAGCGCGACCGCGCTCACCGGCACTGCCGGCCTCGCCCCGCCCACCCCGGCCACGTAGATTTCCCGCTGCCGCCTGCGGCCGATGTCGGAAGGCTCGGGCATGGCCGGAAAGGAAACCAGGGCTCCCCGCAAAGTCAGGCCCGGATTGGATCGAGCGCGGCCGCGGCGGGCCACCCCTCTCGCCAAATCCGCGCGGACGGCCGCTCAGGCCGCGGTCGACTTCCCCGGCAGCTCGAAGCTTTCGATCTGGTTGATCCGGATTATTTCCATCCGGTCGTTTTCGTGCACGTAAACGATGGAGGTGCCGCTGGGCGAAAGCGCGACGAAGTCCGGATGGGGAATCTCGATAATCCGCCCGCTGACCATCCGCAGCTTGAACGGCAGCGAGCCGTGGAGCAGTTCCTTGATCCCGTCGAGGGTCATGGGCGCGAGGAAATCCCGTGCGTCAGCGGAGGCAAGCCGCGCGTGGCCGGATTATCCGGTCTGAAATACGTCCGAATAACCGCGCGGCCTCACCGCAGCCCGCACGCCCTGCGGGCGCGGGCCATGGTCTTGTCCGCCACCGCACGGGCGCGGTCCGCGCCGTCGCGCAGCACCTGCTCGACGTAGTCGGGGTTCGCGGCGAGCTCGGCGCGCTTCGCGCGGTACGGCGCGAAGAAATTCCAATAATGCTCGAACAGCGCCTTCTTGAGGTCGCCGTAGCCGAGGCCGCCGGCGCGCAGGCGTTCCTCGAAATCCCGCGCGACGTCCTTCGGCGCAAAGAGGCGCAGCAGCTGGATCGCGAGGTTCCTGTCCGCATCGGGCTTCGGCTCCTGCGGCGTGCGCGAGTCCATCACGATGCCCATGACCTTCTTCCGGAGCGCCTTTTCGTCGCCGAAGATCTCGACCGTGTTGCCGTAGCTCTTGGACATCTTCTGGCCGTCGAGTCCGGGAATGACGGCGACGGATTCCGAGATCCGCTCCTCGGGGATGACGAAGGTCTCGCCATAGGTGAGGTTGAACTTGATCGCGATGTCGCGGGTCATCTCGAGGTGCTGCTTCTGGTCCTTCCCGACGGGCACGACGTTCGTGTCGAAGAGGAGGATGTCCGCCGCCATCAGCACGGGATAGGCGAAGAGGCCGAAATTCGCGTCGAGCCCCTTGGCGGTCTTGTCCTTGTAGCTGTGCGCGCGCTCGAGCAGCCCCACCGGGGTGAGCGAGCCGAGCAGCCATGTGAGCTCGCAGACCTCGGGGATGTCGCTCTGCCGCCAGAAGACCGCCTTCGCGGGATCGAGCCCGCAGGCCAGCCAGTCGAGCGCGACGCCGCGGGTGTACGCCCGCCGCTCCGCGGCGTCGGTCAGCGCGGTCATCGAATGGTAGTCGGCGATGAAGTAGAACGCGTCGCCGCCGGCCTGCAGCTCGATGGCGGGGCGCATCGCGCCGAAATAATTGCCGATGTGCAGGGTGCCGGAGGGCGTGATGCCGGTGAGGACTCTAGCCATGGAGGAGATGCGATTCTGGAGGCGAAGGACCGGGGAAGCCGGGCCCGGCAGTCACGTGGAACGCCCGCGCGCCCGCAAACCGGAAATCATCCGCCGTCCGCCGGACGGGATCCCGCGCCTCAGTCGCGCCGCGGCATCGTCACCACGGGCGCCCGCACGCGGGCGATTGTCGCCGGCGGCAGGTAGCCCCCGAAGGCCACGCCCGGCATCACCAGCGCGCGCCGGCCGAGCAGCGTGCCGGGATTGAGGACCGCGTTGCAGCCGGCCTCGGCGGCGTCCCCGAACACCGCCCCGAATTTCCGGAGCCCCGTGCTGGCCGGGCCGGACGGGAGGCGCACGGTCACTTCCGCCTGGTCGAGCCGCAGGTTCGAGCAGATCACGCCCGCGCCGAGATGTGCCTGGTTGCCGAGGATCGAGTCGCCCACGTAATTGTAGTGCGGCGCCTGCACGCCATCGAGCAGGAGGGCATTCTTGAACTCGCACGCGTTGCCGAGCACGCAGCCCTCGCCCACGATGACGTTGCCCCGCAGGAACGCTCCGGGGCGGATCTCCGTGCGCGCGCCGACGTACGCGGGCCCGAGGATCACCGCGTACGGCGGGAGCTTCACGGAAGGATGCAGCCAGACCTTGCCCTCGACATGCACGCCGGCGGGCAGCTTCGGGCCGGGCGCGCCCGCCTCCACCGAGTCGAGCGCCGCGCCGATCTTCTTCAGCCATTCCCAGGGGGCCGCATCCCCGGGAAAGTACTGCGCGAACCGGGCCAGCGACGGCGGCAGGGCGAAGAATTCGGAGGCTTTCACACTCGGGAACTATCAAAAAACCCGTTGGGAACCAGCGGTTTTTGTGAAGGACGCCCCCCCGCGCGCGCCTGCCCGCCGTCGCCCGTGGACGACGCCCGTCGCGGCGGACCCGCGCCACCCTCGCTCTTCCCACCGATGGTCCCCCGACGCGGCCATCTTGGTGTCCCGGCCGGGACACGGGCGGGGTTTGGCGCATCCTCACACGCGCCGATTTATGTCCCGGCCCGGACAGGTCCACGTCGCGTGCGCCATATTGGTGTCCCGGCCGGGACGTGGAATCGGGCTCGGGAATCGGCCCGGTACCGGCGCGACGGAACTCCCGCTAAGGTCCGCAGACGCATTGGGTGCACACATGAAAATCGAGACCAGCCCGTGGGAGTCCTGCATGCGCGCCGGCGACTTCGCCGGCGCCTGGCGGATCGCGGACCGCGTGCTCCAGGGCCGCGCCGGCCAGTCCCGTCCCGACGGGCCCCGCCGCCGGCGCCCCGTCTGGGACGGCTCGCCGCTGGCCGGCCGGCGCGTGCTGGTGCGCTGCCACCACGAACCCGGCGACACGATCCAGTTCATCCGCTTCGTCCGGCCGCTGCAGGCGATCGCCCGTCGCGTGGTCACCTGCGTCCAGCCGGCGCTCATCCCGCTCCTCCGCACGATGCCGGGCCACGGCCGGCTGCTGCCGCTGCATGACGCCCCCGACGTCGACTACGACGTCGACATCGAGTTGATGGAGCTGCCGCACTACTTCCGGGCCACGGTGGAGACCTTGCCGGGCACGATCCCGTACCTGCTTCCCCCCAGGGCGGAACTGGGCAGGCGGCACCCGGCGCGGCCGGCCGTCGGTCTCGTGTGGCATGCAGGCGACGGCGAAACCGAGCGCTCGATCCCCGCGCCGGCGCTCGCGCCCCTCACGCGCGCCGGGGCCGAGCTTTTCCTGCTGCAGCGCGGCCGCGCCCTGGCCGACTGGCCGTTCCCCGGGGCGGTGGACGCCGGGTCCGACGACCCGCTGGCCCTGGCCTCGACAATGCGCGCGCTCGACCTCGTGATCACGGTCGACTGCTTTCCGGCCCATCTGGCCGGCGCGCTCGGGGTGCCCGTGTGGACCTTGCTCGGGCATCGCGCCGACTGGCGCTGGATGGACGACCGCCCCGACTCGCCCTGGTACCCGACGATGCGGCTCTTCCGGCAGCACCATCCCGGCGACTGGACCCCGCTCATCGAGGAGGTCGCCGCGGGCATCGCCTTGCGGGCCCGGCACTCGTCGACCGCTTACGCAACCCCCGCTTTTTCAAGGCGTTAAAAAACCACCGGCTTTCGACCGGTGGCTTTTAAAAAATGGAGCGGGCGAGGCGACTCGAACGCCCGACGTCCACCTTGGCAAGGTGGTGCTCTACCAACTGAGCTACGCCCGCAAAGAAGGAGGCGGAGTATTGGCCGGGGGTTTGGACCGTCAACTGGTTTTTTTATGCCGGCGCGTTCCCCCGCAACGAGCGGGCCGCCAAGGCATTTCCGGCTTCACCGGATTCCCCCGCACTGCTGAGCTTCGCACCCTTCATGTCCGCCGCCCTCGAACTGCCGCCCGGCCCCCCGCTCGCGCTGGACGCCGCGTGCACCCCCGTCGTGCGCGTCGCGGCGTGCCGGGATTTCCTGTCCACGGAGCAGGCACGCATCCGGACGCTCCATGCCCGGGGCGCGTCCGGCCGGGTCGTGGCCCAGGCGCTGGCGGAGGAGACCGACCGGCTGCTCCGGGCGCTGTTCGAGCACGCTCTCGCCTGCTGGCGCGCCCGCCAGGGCGAGCCGCCGTCCGCGGTGGCGCTCATCGCGCTCGGCGGCTACGGCCGCCGCGAGCTCAACCCGCTGAGCGACATCGACGTGATGTTCCTCTTCCCGGCCGGCGCCTCCGGCCCGCGGCTCAAGCCATTCCAGGAGCACCTCACGAACGAGATCCTGTATCCGCTCTGGGACCTCAAGCTGAAGGTCGGGCACTCCACGCGCACGCTCGACGAGGTCTTCACCGAGGCGGCGCGCGACATCCGCACGAAGACCTCCCTGCTCGAATCGCATTTCATCGCGGGCACCGAGCCGCTCTACCAGAGCTTCGCCGAGACCTACCGGAACCACTACCTGAAGGACGACCCGAAGGCGTACATCTCCGCGCGCCTGGCGGACCAGGCCTCGCGCCGCGCGAAGTACGGCGACACGGTCTTCCTCCAGGAACCGGACATCAAGAACGGCGTCGGCGGACTGCGCGACTACCAGAACGCGCTCTGGATGGCGCGGGTGAAGCTCGGGATCACCCGGCTCGCGCAGCTGGTCGAGCTGAACTACCTGCAGCCGGCCGAGCTCGCCGAGTTCGACGCGGGCTACGACTTCCTGCTGCGCGTGCGCCACGAGCTGCATTTCCAGAGCAAGCACCCGACCGACCTGCTCCACCTCGAGATGCAGCCCCGCGTCGCGCTCGCGCTGGGCTACCGCCAGCACGACATCCTCGTCCGCGTCGAGGCGTTCATGCAGGACTACTACCGGCACGCGCAGGCGCTGTTCCGGATCTCGAAGATCGTCGAGCACCGGCTCGCGCTGCAGGTCGAGAAGCCCGGCGCCAGCCGCATCTCGCTGCGGGACCTCCTGCGGGTGCGGAAGCAGGAGCGCACGAAGAAGATCGACGGCTTCATCCTGCGCGGCGCCGAGCTGGCCGCCGAGCATCCGGACGTGTTCGCCGAGGATCCCGTCCGCCTCGTGCGGGTGTTCCGCCACTGCCAGCAGCTCGCCTGCGCGCCGGATTTCGACCTCGCCGCCCTGATCCGGCGGTCGCTCGGCCTCATCGACGCCGCCGTCGTCGCGTCGTCCGACGCCAACGAGAGCTTCCGCGCCCTGCTGCAGGACGCCGGCCGGGTCTTCCCCGCCCTCTCCGTGATGCACGAGCTGGGGGTGCTCGGGCGGTTCATGCCGGAATTCGACAAGCTCACCTGCCTGGTGCAGCACGAGTTCTACCACCGCTACACGGCCGACATCCACACGCTGCATGCCATCCGGGAACTCGACACGGTCTACACGTCCGCCGAGCCGGCCACCCAGCGCTACCGCGACGAGCTGCACCAGACCGCCGACCCGACCCTGCTGTACCTGATCCTGCTGCTCCACGACATCGGCAAGGGCGTCGGGATCAAGGGCCACGACGAGGCCGGCGTGGTGATCGCCGGTCCGATCCTCGAGCGGCTCCGCGTGGCGCCGGAGGCGCGCGAGATCGTCAACTTCGTCATCAAAAATCACCTCGTGATGGCACGCTTTTGGCAGAAACACGACCTCGATGACCCGCAGTCCTCCGCCGCCTTCGCCGAGATCGGCCGCGAGCCCGACCAGCTGCGCTACCTCTACGTGCACACCTACTGCGACGCCCGCAGCACGTCCACCAGCCTCTGGAACGGCTACAAGGACGCCCTGCACCGCCGCCTTTTCGAGATCACCCTCGAGCGCCTGACGCTCGGCGCCGACGTCGAAACCCGCCAGCGCGAGCGCATCGAGATGACCCGCCGGAACATCATCGCCCAGTCGGTCCCCGGCGTGAACCCCGAGGAGATCGACGCGCATTTCCACCTCCTGCCCGAGCGCTATTTCATCCAGACGGACGTCGCCGACATCACGCTCCACATCCAGATGGTGAACCGGCTGCTGCACTCCATCCACACGACCGACTCCGTCGGCTCCCTTCGGCCGGTGATCGAGTGGAAGGACGACCTGAACCGCAGCCTGACGACGGTCCACATCGTGACCTGGGACCGCGCCGGCCTGTTCCACAAGCTCGCCGGGGCCCTCAGCGTCGCGGGCCTGAGCATCTTGTCGGCCCGCATCACGACCCGCACCGACCACATCGCGATCGACACCTTCCATGTCGTCGAGCCGGGCCGCGGGCCCGTCCAGAGCCAGAAGGCGCGCGATGTGTTCGCCAAGACCGTCGAGGAGGCGCTCGTGTCCGACAAGGACCTCCTGCCGGAGATCACGGCGCAGGCGCAGAAGTACTCCGTCGCCCGCTTCACCGCCGAGAACCAGGACCTGCAGGCGAGCTTCCCGCCGACCGTCGAGGTGTACCACGAGATCTCGCTGCAGCGCATCATCGTCGAGGTGCAGGCCCGCGACCAGATCGGCCTCCTCCACCGCCTGGGCAAGACGATGTCCGACCACGGCTTCGACATCACGTTCGCCCGCATCAACACGGAGCGCGGCGTGGCGCTGGACACCTTCTACATCGAGCCGGCGGACGCCGCCGCGCCCGCCAACCCCGAGCGCCTGCTCGCCCTGCGCGACGCGCTGGCGGCCGTCATCGCCCCCGCCGCGGCCCCGGCCGCCTCCTGAGAATCCGCTCCCCTTCCGCGGCCGTCCGTGTCACTCCGGGTGCGCCCCTGAGCCATGCCCGAACCGCGCGACCTCACGCTCCACTACCGCATCGCCCGGCTGGCCGCGGACGGCGAGGCTCCGGGCCCGGCCCTCGACTTCGTGCTGGGCGAGCTGATCAAGGTCTTCCGCGCCGACAGCGGCTCGCTCGCCCTCGTCAATCCGAACACCGGCCTGCTCGAGACCGAGATCGTCAAGGGCGTCCCCCCGCCGGCGGACACGTTCGCCCTCCGACCCGGCCAGGGCGTCACGGGCTGGGTCGCCCTGCACGCGCGGCCGCTGCTGGTCCCCGACACCGCGGCCGAGCCCCGCTACATCGCCGCGCGGCCCGCCGTGCGCTGCGAGATGGCGGCCCCGCTGCTGGACGCCGAGGGCCGCGCCGTGGGCGTCATCGACCTCGAGTCCGACACCCCCCGCGCCTTCGCCCCGGCGGACCTCGACCGGCTGGCGGCGCTGGCCGACGAGACCAGCCGCGTCCTGCACCGGCTGTGGCAGCTGCACGACCACCGCGAGCGCTCGGCCCAGCTCGAGACGCTGGTCAACCTGGGACGCCCGCTCGTCACGCGTCTGACGGAGGACGACCTGCTCGCCACGCTCGCCCGCAGCGGCCGCACGCTGTTCGACGCCCCCCTCTGCACCCTGCACCTGCCGCAGGAGCGCGCGCTGGCGCTGAAGGCATGGGACGCGGCCAACGGATTCGACGCCCGCGCCCTGAGCCGCGATCCCGTGCCGGAGAACGCCTCGATGCTCATCGCGGCCGTGCGCTCGAACCGCGTCATCGAGTTCCAGCAGCTCGACGGCCTCGGCTATCTCGACGCCCTCGACCTGCCGCGGGACCGCACGCTGTGCTCCGCGCTGGCCGCGCCGCTGCCCGTCGACGGCGAACCCGCCGGCGTGTTCACGATCTTCACCAGCCGGCCGCAGCGCTTCAGCGACGCCCAGCGGCGGCTGCTCGCCGCCCTCGCCAACTACGCGGCGGTGGCCCTGCAGAACGCGCGGCTGTACGCCCGCGTGTTCCGGACGGAAGAGACGCTGCGCAAGAACGAGACGCTGACCACCCTGGGTCTCCTCGCCGCCGAGATCGCGCATGAAATCCGCAACCCGCTCACGGTCGTGAAGCTCCTCCACGGCACGCTCGGGGCCGACTTCCCGGCGGGCGACCCGCGGCGCCGCGACATCGAGGTGATCGCGGAGAAACTCGAGCAGCTCGAGGGCATCGTCAGCCGCGTCCTCTCGTTCGCCCGCACGCCCGGCAACCTGCATTCCCGATGGGCGCTGGCCGACATCATCAACGACACGCTCATCCTCCTGAAGGCCAAGCTCGACCAGGCGCGCGTGCGCGTCCAGTGCGCCTTCCCGTCCCGGGCCCTGCTGGTCGACGTCAACAAGGGTCAGGTCCAGCAGGTCCTGCTCAACGTTATCCTCAACTCGCTCCACGCGATGCCGGCGGGCGGCGAGCTCACGCTGCGGCTCGCGCCCGCCGCCGGCGCGAACGGCGGCGAGGTGGTGCATCTCGACGTCGAGGACACCGGCACCGGCATTCCCGGGGACATCCAGCCGCGGATCTTCGAGTCCTTCCTGTCCGGGCGCACCGACGGGACCGGGCTGGGCCTGGCCATCGCGAAACGCATCCTGCTCGACCACCACGGCTCGATCGCGCTGCTGCAGACGAGCCCGCAGGGCACGACCATGCGGATCACCCTTCCCCTGGCGCCGGTGTGAGGAGCCGGCCGCTGCGGCCTCGCCATGAGGCCCGCGCCCCGGGTAAGTTCGCCGCCATGCGCTTCGCCACCCTCGCCGCCCTGCCCGCCAAGGAGATTTTCAACGGCACGATCCGCGGCCATTACGCGCATCTCGAGCGCGTGACCTTCGGGGAGGTGCACCTCGACGCGGGCACGGTGGTGCCGATGCACCAGCACGCCCACGAGCAGGTCACCTACGTCGTGGAAGGCCGGTTCGAGTTCACGGTCGGGACCGAGACGCGCGTCCTCGAGCCGGGCATGGCCGCGCTGATCCCCGGCGGCACGCCGCACGGCGGCCGCACGCTCACCCGCGTGCGCGTGGTCGATCTGTTCGCGCCGGTGCGCGAGGACTACCGCTGACCCGCATCCCCCGCCGGCGACGCAGCCCGGAGGGCCCGTCGCCACCGGGCTATTTCGCCAGCGGGCGGCCGATGCGGACGTCCACCATCAGGTCGGCCGCGATCCGCTCGAGGTCCGCCCGAACCGCCGCCAGCGTCGTGCTGGCGGGCACCACGACGCGCGCCCGCGCCTGGAAAAGCTGCCCGCCGTCGAGCGGGGCGTTGATGCAGTCGGAGGAAAGTTCCTCGACGTTCACGCCGTGCCGGGCCAGGACGCCGGAGACGGCCTTCAGGATGCCCGGCCGGTCGTTGCCCACGAGCTCGAGGGTCGCCGCCTGCCCGGGCGCGGCGGGGGCGCCGCCGCCGATCTCGAGCGTGACCCGCAGCCCCTGCGCGGCCAGCCCCTCGAGCGCCTTGCGCAGCTCGCCGACGCGGTCCCGCGGCGCCTGCACCCGGACGATGCCGGCGAACTGGCCGCCCAGCTGGCACATCCGGCTCTCGAGCCAGTTGCCCCCGTGGTGCGCGACGCGGTCCGCCACGAGTTCAACCAACCCCGGCCGGTCGGCTCCGATGACGGTCAGCACGATGTCTTGCAACATGACCTCACCCTAAGCCGCGGGCGGCGGCGGTTCAACTCCGGCTTCTGTCACGCGCGACGGACCATCGCCGGCGGACGGGCGATCCGGCCGCGACGATCCCGGCGCCGCTATGCCAGCCGTGTCACCCGCAGCGTCACGCTTCCGCGATTGTTGTCGTAGAAGTTCCAGGCGTCGTTGGCGTACGCGTGGAAGTAGCCCTCCTCGGTGTCTTTCACCGTGATCTCGGCCTGCGCGCCGATGAGGAAGGTCTGGTGGGGGTAGGCCGACCCGTCCGGCGACGGGTTCACCCCGTTCTGCGGCCCGTCGTTCGCGATCGCCCCGACGACGCAGAACCAGGGCAGGCGTGGCGCCGGGTGAACGTGAAGTTTCCGCCCGGCTTGTCGCGCACCGCGTTCACGGCCTCCTCGACCTTGCCCCAGAGGGTCCCGGCCAGGCGCGCCAGCTCGCCGGGCGAGAACTTCCCGTCGCGCGTCCCGCCGGGGCCGCACGGGACGTTCTTGTCGAGCCACTCGCCGGACGCGTCGAGGCGGTACCGGCCGGGCTCGAGGAAAAGGCCGGTCTCGTTCCACGGCTGCCGCGCATAGATCGCGAGCGGCGCGCTCGTTTCGCCACCGCGTGCCGGGCGAACGTGACGTGGTCGCCCAGGCGCGTGTCGTGGAACTCCCACTTTGCCGGGTCGTCGAGGAAATCGAACAGCGCCAGGTCGTCGGGCACGCCGAGCGCGCCCACGGTGTCCCACACGCCGATGAAATGGATCCGGATGGTCTTGAGGCCGTCGGCCGGGGGGAACTTCGCCCAGGCCGGATCGAGCTGGGGCCCGTACTTCGCCGCGTCCTGATAGACCTTGTAGGCGACGTCGAGGCGGCGCCAGGCTTCTTCCGGAGCCAAGCCCGCGAGGTCGAGGAGGCCGCAGCGGCCGATGAAGCCGCCAAGGCTGCGGACGGTGAACGCACCCCGGCTGAAGCCGAAGAGGTAGATCTGGTCGCCCGGCTCGTAGTTGTGCGCGAGCCAGGCGTAGGCGCTCAGGACGTTCTGCCCCAGCCCGCGGCCGTAGGCGCCGCCCTTCGCGCGGTCGAGCAGCGAGCCGTCGGTGCCGACGCCCGGATGGTAATACTTGCGCTGCTCGCGGCCCGCCGGGCGGGGCGTGGCGATCGCGTTGTGCAGGCGCACGACATTGGTCGGCGCGGGGATGTCGAACTGGCGCTGCTCCGGGGTGTTCCAGGTGCCGTCGCAGGAGACGGTGAGCTTTTTCATGGCGGGAATGCGACCGAGGAAAGGCCCGGATTCCTCAACCGTGAAATGGGACGGGGTCGGCGGCTATTCCTCGAGCTCGACGTTCCAGTAGGCGAGATCGAGGAAATCCTTCCACTTCTCATGCCCGTGACTGCCGAGGACGAGCGAGATGACCGGCCGCCACTTCGGCCGTACGGGCTTGCGGACGAGCCGCATGTGCGCCTCGTGCGGCAGCCGGTTGGCCTTGCGCGTGTTGCAGCGAATGCACGAGCACACGATGTTCTCCCAGGTCGTCTTGCCGCCGTAATGCCGCGGGATGACGTGGTCGAGGTTCAGCTGTTCCCGCGGGTGCGTGTGGCCGCAGTACTGGCAACGGTCGCCATCGCGCTCGAAGACGTTGTTGCGGGTGAGCTTCAGCTCCTTGCAGGGCAGCTTGTCGAAGAAGGTCAGAAGGATCACCCGCGGCAGCCGGATCGTGCGGGTCGGCGTGTGCACGGTCTCGAGCAGCTCGATCGGCGGGTTGCTGGCCGAGAAATCGATCCAATCCATCAGGGAGAAGGTGCGGAAATCGTCCTCCCGCTGGTGCACCACCTGGGCATGGCCCCGCGCCAGCAGCGCGAAGGCCCGGCGCGCGCCAATGATGTTCACCGCCTGCCAGAGGCGGTTCAGCACGAGTACCGGCTGATCGAGCGCGACTTGCATCACAACGGGCCCCGTCGATAGCCGCGCGCGGCAGGCGTGTCAAGACGCCCGCCCGGCCCGGTCGTCGCGCTCCGGGGTGGCGCGCCCGATGACCGCCTTGGTCCCGCCCGGCAGACGCGGGGTTCCCTCGGCCGCGAGCTTTCGCGCGGGGCGCTGGCACGCTTTTTGCCGGGTTTTCGCGTGCCTTTTCCCCGCCAACGCTGTCTTTTGCCGGACCCTCGCCCCCCTTTTTTCGCCATGAATAAACTGCTCACTGCGGCGCTCGCCGCCCTGCTCATTGCCATGCCGGCCGCCCGCGCCCTCGCGCAGGCCGCCGCCACGCCGCCGCCCGCGGACGCCCCGGCCGGACCGGCCGAGGATTTCAAGGAGCTCTTCGGGAAGATCCGTGCGAAGCTCGAGGCGGGGAAGACCGCGGAGGAGGAGTTCGCCGAGGAGCTCAAGGGCTTCGACGCCATCGTCGCGAAGTATCCCGGCCAGAAGACCGACGAGGTCGCGATGGTCGTGTTCATGAAGGCCCGCCTGTACCTCGAGGTCTTCGACAACAAGGAGAAGGCCGTCGCGATCATGAAGCAGCTCCAGTCCGAATACCCGGAGACCGCGCCTGGCCAGGGCATGGCCGAGATCGTCGCCGCGATCGAGAAGCAGATGGACGCGGAGGCCGCGCTCGCCGTCGGCAAGGCGTTCCCGGACTTCGCCGAGCAGGACACCGCCGGCCAGCCGCTCTCCGTCGCCGGCCTCAAGGGCAAGGTCGTGCTCGTCGACTTCTGGGCGACTTGGTGCGGGCCCTGCGTGGCCGAGCTGCCGAACGTCGTCGCCGCCTACGACAAGTACAAGGGCAAGGGCTTCGAGATCGTCGGCATCAGCCTCGACGAGGACCGCGGCGCGCTGGACGCGTTCGTGAAGGAGCGCAAGATGGCGTGGCCGCAGTTCTTCGACGGCAAGGGCTGGCAGAACAAGCTCGCCCAGCAGTACGGCATCGAGTCGATTCCCGCGACGTTCCTGCTCGACCGCGAGGGCAACATCGTCGCGAAGAACCTCCGCGGCGCGGAGCTCGAGAAGGAGCTGGCGAAGCTGCTCCAGTAACGCGCTCGCTCCCGTCGTTTCCTCAAGCCGGCTCACCCGAGCCGGCTTTTCCTTTTTCGCGCCGCGCCTTCATCCAGCCTCCCGCGCCGCCGATCGCGCGGCTTTCCCCGGGACCTCGCCGGCACCGCGGCGCGGCCGGCCGCCCTATTCCTTGAGCCATTCGTCCGGCCCCCGCGGGATCTCGGCGAACCTGGCCGGCCCGTCCGTCCGCACGGCGCGGAACACGGCCTTCCCGCCGCGCCCGGTGCCGTCACCCTGGTAGACCATCTCGCGGCCCGCGAGCTTCAGGATCCGGTAGCGGTCATGGAAGACCGGGCCGGAGCCGCCCGGGCGGCCCCGGAGCAGCGCGCCCAAGCCGTCCCAAAACGACGGCCGCGTGGCTTCGTGCCACGAATCGACGATGTAGATTCCGTCCTCGACCCGCCAATGGCCGACGTCGACCCGGTCCTCGTATTGCCACCGCTCCGCGGCGTCGGCCGGGGAGGTGGGACCGAGGGAGTCGGCGCGGGCGTACCGCCGGAAAGTCATCCGCGTGGTGCGGTCCGCCCGCCGCTCGGCGATCCAGGCATACGGGTGATCAGGGTGCCGGGTGTCCAAGCCATACCAGGTCCCGACCATCGTCCGCTCCTGTTCGGACAGGGCCGGCGGCCAGGCCAGCGCCGTGAGGACCCCGACCGCGACCGCCAGCAAGGCCGGCCCGCGCCACGGCCGCCGGCGCCGGGCGCCCGCCCCTTTCGAACCCGATGCCACGATCGTCGTGCTCATCTGCGCGAGGGTCCGGGACGGTTCCGCTGCGTCGCCGCCGCGTTCAATCAGCCCAAGACGCCGCCGAGGAATCCGACCGCGCCCGCCAGGGCGTCATGCCGCGCACCGGCCGTCATCGCACCTGCAGGGTGTCGGCCTCGTACGTGAGCCCGAGCGCGGGCACGGTGACGGCCTTCCGTCCGCCCTCCTTCCGGACGCGGCCCGCCACCCAGGCATCGTAGCCGGCGCCCTTCGCCGCGCCGAGCACGGCCTCCGCCGCCGCCGGCGCCACGAAGGCGGCGAACCCGACGCCCATGTTGAAGGTCGCGTACGCCTCGCGGAGCGAGATCGGCCCGGCCTCCATCAGGAACCTGAACAGCGCGGGCGCCTCGCGGGGCGCGGTGATCTCGTAGACGAACGGCTCCTCGAGCCGCATGAGCTTCCGCCACCCGTGACCGGTGACGTGCGCGACATAGTTCAGCTTCAGGCCCGCCTGCTGGCATTGGCTCACGAAATCCACGTAGATCACGGACGGGGCCAGCAGCGCCTCGCCGTAGGTGCGCGCATCGCCCTGGCCGACCGGCGTCCCGTAGCCGCCGGGCAGGCGGTCGGCGATGAGCCGGCACAGCGAGAGGCCGTTGGTCTGCACGCCCGACGACGCCAGAAAGATGATCGCGTCGCCGTCCCGCACGTCGCCCGTGATGCGGAGCGCCTTCGGCGCGATCTTCCCGACGGCCGATCCCGCCAGCACGATCGCGCCCGGCTCGACGATGCCCCTGAGGGTCGGCGTCTCGCCCCCGCCCCAGACGGCGCCGGACCGCCGGCAGCCCTCCGCCCAACCCTCGACCAGCGCCTCCATGCGCGGCGCGTCGGCGAACCAGGCCGAGTCCCCGACCGCCGCGTGCATCGCCACCGAGATCGGAAGCGCGCCGCACGTCACGAGGTCGTTCACGATCGTCGCCACCGTGTCGATGGCGATCTCGCGGTAGAAGTTCCGCCCCGTCGCGGCATAGACCGCGTCGGCCACGAGGTTCTTCGTGCCGAGGCCCTCCTCGACGTGCGCGAGGAAATGATCGGCCGCCTCGATGAGGTAGGCGCTCTCGCCGCGGGTGCTCGCGGGCTCGTCGTAGCCGTGGGCCGCGAGCGCCCCCGCGGTCGTGCGCGCCGCGCGCTGGCAGGCGCGCTTGAACGCGTCGAGCTGGTCGTACCGCACGCCGGAGGATTCGTAGCTGAGGGACATCGGCTAGTAGCTCCGGCCCTCGGCCTTCTCGAAATAATTCACGAAGGCCCGGTTCACGACCCGGTAGCCGCCGGGCGTCGGGTACTTGCCGGTGAAGTACCAGTCGCCGGTGTGCCCGGGCAGCGCCCGGTGAAGGTTCTCGATCGACTGGAAGATGATCTGGATCTCGCCCTTCCAGCCGTTGGGCTTGGGCGAAACGAGCTCGGTGATCTTCGCCGAGATCTCCTCGGCGGCAAAGGGCTCGTAGATGCGGCGGACGTGGTTGACCGGCTCGGCGCCGGGCTTGGCGAGCTGCTCGCGGCAGAGGTGGTAGACCTCCTCGATCAGCCCCCCCTGCCCGCGCTCGCGGAGCAGCGCGACCGCCGCCTCGAAGGCGATGAACTTGCCCACCTCCGACATGTCGATGCCGTAGCAGTCCGGGTAGCGGATTTGCGGGGCGGTCGATGCGATGACGATCTTCTTCGGGTTCAGCCGCTTCAGGATCCGCAGGATGGACCGCCGGAGCGTCGTGCCGCGCACGATCGAATCGTCGATGCACACGAGGTGGTCGTCGGGCTGCACGACGCCGTAGGTGATGTCGTACACGTGCGAGGCCAGCTCGTTGCGCCACTTCTCCTGGCCGATGAAGGTCCGGATCTTGGCATCCTTGCTCACGATCTTCTCCCCGCGGGGCCAGTTGCGGAGGATGAGGTCGTCGACCAGGGCCTCGGTGAGGGTGCCGGACTTCGCGGCGTCGAGCAGCGTCTGCTTCACCTGCGCGCGCCGCCGGTGGCGCAGCTCGCTCATCAGGCCGAAATACGCGACCTCCGAGGTGTTGGGGATGAAGCTGAAGACGCTGTGCTCGAGGTCGCCCCCGATCGCCGCCCAGATCTGGTCGGCCAGGCCCGCGCCGAGGGCCTTGCGCTCGCGGTAGATGTCCGCGTCGTTCCCGCGCGAGAAGTAGATCCGCTCGAACGTGCAGGCGGTCTTCGGCAGGGCGGGCTTGACCCGTTCGACCCGGGCGCGGCCGGTGCGCTTCACCACCACGGCGCAGCCGGGCTCGACCTCGCTCACGTCCGCGGACTCGAGGTCGAAGACGGTGCAGAGCGGCGCGCGCTCGGAGGCGAAGGCGACGACCTCGTCGTTCTCGAACCAGTGGCAGGGCCGGATGCCCGAAGGGTCGCGCAGGACGAACGCGTCGCCGTTGCCCGTGGCGCCGACGAGGGTGTAGCCGCCGTCCCAGTTCGCCGCCGCCTGGCGCAGGACGCGCGCGGGGTCCAGGTCCTCGTTGATCCGCCGGGAGATGTCCGCGCCGGGCAGCCCGCGGGCCTTGAGCTCCCGATACAGCCGCTCGTGCTCCTCATCGAGGAAGAACCCGATCTTCTCGAGCAGCGCCTGCGTGTCGGTCGCGAAGATCGGGTGCTGCCCGATCGCGATCAGGCTCTCGTTGAGCTCCTGGGTGTTCGTGATGTTGAAGTTGCCCGCGAGCATCAGGTTGCGGGTCGGCCACGTGCTGCGGCGGAAATACGGGTGGCACGAGCTCATCGTGTAGCCGCCCGAGGTGCCGTACCGGAGGTGCCCCAGGTAAAGCTCGCCGCAGAAGTCGAAGTGCTTCTTCACCGTCGCGGGGAACTCGGGATGGATCGCGCCCTCGCGCACGCCCGCGTTGTACACGTCGAGCAGGCCCCGGAAGATGCGGTCCAGGGGGTTCGACTTGATTTCGCGCTCGCGGAACATGTACGGCTCGCCCGCCGGCACGTCGAACTTCACGCAGGCCACGCCCGCGCCGTCCTGCCCCCGGTTGTGCTGCTTCTCCATCAGCAGGAACAGCTGGTAGAGCCCCCAGAGCGGGGTGCCGTACTTCTCCTGATAGTAGCCGAGCGGCTGCTTCAGCCGGACCAGCGCGATGCCGCACTCGTGGGTGATCCGCTCGCTCATGCCCGCCCTCCCCCGGTCGGCCGGCGCCGCCCTCTGGTCACACTGCCCCCGACCGGTTGGAGTTGGCGGGACGTTGGGCGGCAGTGTGGTCGCGTCACAGCATTGAGAACGCTCATTGGGCGCACGCCCGCGATTTCGTCAACGGCTTTCTCCGCCGCGCGCGCGGGATGACGCCCTCGCGCCGTTACGCCACTTGACCCGCCCCGGGGCCTTTGCGAGGTTGCGGCCTGATTCCATGCTGATCCTCCGCGGTTCGCCTGCCCTCTCCGACTTCCGCCTCTCGAAGCTCCTCCAGGACCTCACCGCCGCCGGCCTGCCCGTCCGCTCCCTCGCCACGGAATTCGTCCACCTCGTCGAGCTCGCCGCCGGACCCGCGACGCTCGCGGCCGAGGAACATGCTGTGCTGGAAAAGCTTCTGACCTACGGTCCGCGCCGCGCCGCAACGGACGCGACGGGGCTGCTCCTGGTCGTGGCCCCGCGGCCGGGCACGCTCTCGCCGTGGTCGTCCAAGGCGACCGACATCGCGAAGATCTGCGGCCTCACGCGGGTCCACCGGATCGAGCGGGTGGTCGCCTACAGCGTCGCGCTCGCCGCGCCCGCGCCCGCGCCGGCGCAGCTCGCCGCGCTCCGCGCCCGGCTCCACGACCGGATGACGCAGGCGGTGTTCGATTCCCTCGACGCCTGCGCCGCGCTGTTCCGCCACGAGGCGCCGCGGCCGATGGCCACGGTGCCGGTGCTCGCGCAGGGCCGCGCCGGGCTCGCCGCCGCGAACCGCGACCTCGGCCTGGCCCTCGCGGAGGACGAGATCGACTACCTCGTGGCGGCCTTCACGGCGCTCGGACGGGACCCCTCCGACGTGGAGCTCATGATGTTCGCCCAGGCGAACTCCGAGCACTGCCGCCACAAGATTTTCAACGCCACGTGGGACATCGACGGCCGGCGGCGCGACCGCTCGCTGTTCGCGATGATCAAGAACACCTACGAGCTGCATCGCGAGGGCATCCTCTCCGCCTACAAGGACAACGCGGCGGTGATCGCCGGGTGCCGCGCCGGCCGCTTCTTCGCGGACCCGCGCACCGGCGAATACGCCGCGCACGAGGAGGACGTCCACCTGCTCTGCAAGGTCGAGACGCACAACCACCCCACCGCGATCTCGCCCTACCCGGGGGCCGCGACGGGCTCCGGCGGCGAGATCCGCGACGAGGGCGCCACCGGCCGGGGTGCCCGCCCGAAAGCCGGGCTGGTGGGCTTCACCGTCTCGAACCTCCGCCTGCCCGGGGCCGTGCAGCCGTGGGAGAAGGATTTCGGCCGGCCCGGGCGCATCGTTTCGGCGCTCGACATCATGATCGACGGCCCGCTCGGCGGGGCGGCGTTCAACAACGAGTTCGGCCGGCCCGCGATCAACGGCTACTTCCGCACCTTCGAGGCGGAGGTCCCGGCGGCGCAGCCGGCCGCGGCGGCCCACTCCGCCGGAGTTGAGCTCCGGGGGTACCACAAGCCCATCATGCTCGCCGGCGGGCTCGGCAACATCCGCGCCGAGCACGTGAAGAAGGGCGCGCTCCGCGCCGGGGACCTGCTCGTCGTGCTCGGCGGCCCGGCCATGCTCATCGGCCTCGGCGGCGGGGCGGCCAGCTCGCTCGCCAGCGGCGCGGGCCAGGAGGACCTGGATTTCGCCAGCGTGCAGCGCGACAACGCCGAGATGCAGCGCCGCTGCCAGGAGGTCATCGACCGCTGCTGGGCGCTCGGGGCCGACAACCCGATCGCGTTCATCCACGACGTCGGCGCCGGCGGCGTCTCCAACGCGTTGCCCGAGCTCGTGAACGACGGCGGCTGCGGCGGGAGATTCGACCTCCGCAAGCTGCCGAACGACGAGCCCGGCATGGCGCCCCTCGAGCTCTGGTGCAACGAGTCGCAGGAGCGCTACGTGCTCGCGATTCCCGCCGTTCGCTTCGAGGCGTTCCGCGCCCTCTGCGAGCGCGAGCGCGCGCCGTTCGCCGTCGTCGGGCAGGCCACGGCGGAGAAGCGCCTCGTCGTCGACGACCCGCATTTCGGCAACAAGCCCATCGACCTGCCGCTCGAGGTGCTCCTCGGCAAGCCGCCACGCATGCACCGCACGGAGACGAGCCGGCGGCGCCCGCTCGCCCCCCTGCGGGTGGACCTTTCGCTGGCGGAGGCCGTCCGCCGGGTGCTCGTCCACCCGACCGTCGCCGACAAGACCTTCCTCGTGTCCATCGGTGACCGCACCGTCGGCGGCCTGATCTGCCGCGACCAGATGGTGGGCCCCTGGCAGGTGCCGGTGGCCGACTGCGGCGTCACGGCGACCTCGTTCGACGTCTATACCGGCGAGGCGATGGCCATGGGCGAGCGCACGCCCGTCGCGGTGAACGCCGCCGCCGCCTCGGCGCGGCTCGCCGTAGGCGAGGCGCTCACCAACCTCGCCGCCGCGCAGGTCGGGGACCTCGGCCGCGTGAACCTCTCGGCCAACTGGATGGCCGCGCCGGCGGTGCCGGGCGATGGCGCCGACCTCTACGCCGCCGTGGAGGCCGTCGGCATGGAGCTCTGCCCCGCCCTCGGGATCACGATCCCCGTCGGCAAGGACTCGATGAGCATGTCGACCGTGTGGAAGGACGCCGGCGGCGAAAAGCGCATGACCGCGCCGGTCTCGCTCATCGTCTCGGCTTTCGCGCCCGTGACGGACATCCGGCTCTCCCTCACCCCGCAGCTCCAGCCGGTCGCCGATTCGGTCCTCCTGCTCGTCGACCTCGGCCGTGGCCGGAACCGCCTGGGCGGCTCGATCCTCGCCCAGGTCGTCGCGCAGATGGGCGCGGAGACGCCCGACGTCGACAGCGCCGCGGACCTGAAAAATTTCTGGACGGCGATCCAGCAGCTCGGACGCGAGCAAAAACTCCTCGCCTACCACGACCGGTCCGACGGCGGGCTGCTCGCCACGGCCGTCGAGATGGCGTTCGCCGGGCACCGGGGCGTGGAGCTCGACCTGCCGCGCGCGGACCCGGGCGCGCTGCCGGCCGGCTTCGCCGAGCTCTTCGCGGAAGAGCTCGGCGCCGTGCTCCAGGTGCGCGAGGCGGACCTGCCCGCGGTCGAGGCCGTGCTCAAGGCCCGCGGGCTCGATGCGTGCACCCACCGGGTCGGCCGGCCCGGCGCCGCCCACCGGTTCGTTGTCCGGCAGGACGGCCGGACGCTCTTCGACGAGGATCTCTTCGCGCTGCGGGCCGTATGGTCCGACGTCACGCGCCGCATCCAGGGCCTCCGCGACAATCCCAAGGGCGCGGAGCAGGAATACCAGCTCAAGCTCGACCGCACGAACCCCGGCATCAGGCCCAAGCTGACGTACCGCGTCCAGCCCTCCGCCTTCCGCGTCTCGAAATTCGGTTCGGCACGCCCCCGGGTCGCGATCCTGCGCGAGCAGGGCGTGAACGGGCAGATCGAGATGGCCGCGGCATTCACGCGCGCGGGCTTCACCGCCGTCGACGTCCACATGTCGGACATCCTGAGCGGTCGCGTCTCGCTGCGGGACTTCCGGGGCATCACCGCCTGCGGCGGCTTCAGCTACGGCGACGTTCTCGGCGCCGGCGAGGGCTGGGCCAAGAGCGTGCTCTTCCAGGAGCGGGCCCGGCGGGAATTCGCCGCGTTCTTCGCGCGCGAGGACACCTTCGCCCTGGGCGCGTGCAACGGCTGCCAGATGATGAGCAACCTGAAGTCGCTCATCCCCGGCGCCGAACGCTGGCCGCGCTTCGTGCAGAACCAGTCCGAGCGCTACGAGGCGCGCTTCGTCTCCCTGCGCATCGAGGACAGCCCCAGCATCTTCTTCCGCGGCATGGCCGGGTCGGTCATCCCGATCGCCGTGGCTCACGGCGAGGGGTACGCCGAGTTTCCCGACCCCGTCGCGGCGAAGGCCTTCAGCGAGTCCGGCCTGGTCGCCGGGCGCTTCGTGGACAATCACCACCGGCCGACGGAGCTGTACCCGCTCAACCCGAACGGCTCGCCCCTCGGGATGACGGCCCTGACAACGACGACCGGCCGCGTCATGATCCTGATGCCGCACCCGGAACGCGTTTTCCGCACCCAGGCGATGAGCTGGCACCCGGCCGACTGGGAAGAGGACAGTCCCTGGATGCAGCTGTTCTACAACGCCCGCGATTGGGTGCGGTAACCGCGCCGCCCGGCGGTGGCGGGACGGCCGGATCCTTCGCCTTGGGGCCGAACGTCCTCCGGGAATCACCCCCGCCGCGACGGGGGTGGACGCCGCCGTCTCCCTGGGCCGCGGACCTTCCGGGGCGTTCCCGGGTCGCCGTTCCGTAAACCACCGCCGGCCCTGCGGCGCCCGCGCAGGTCAAACCGGGTGTATGAACACAATTGCTCACCCTGTCACCCCGCGCCGGGAGCGCAGCCGCATGTCCGGCCTCGGCCTCCTTTCCGGCATCCTGCTCCTCGCCTTGATCCTCCTCGGCGTCTTCGCCGCCCGCCGCATCGCCGGCGCGAACCAGAACACGGCCGAAGTGCAGGCGCAGCTGACGCAGGCGCAGAACGAATCGACCCGCCTGCAGTCGCAGCTCACGAGCGCGCAGGCGGAACTGACCCGGCTGCAGACGCAGCTGCAGGAAGGCACCGCCTCGCTGGAGAAGACCACCGCCGACCACCAGCGCGCGCTGTCCGAGATGCAGGCCAAGCTCGACGAAGCCACCGCCTCGTCCAGCCGGCTCCGCTCCGAGATCGACGCCGCCAACGTCCAGATTGAGAAGCAGCTGATCGACGCGCGCACGGCGGACGACGGCCACAACCGCCAGGTGGAGGAATTGAATGCCCGCATCGCCGCCGCCGAGAAGGAGGCGGCCGAGGCCCGCGACCAGGCCGCTCGGCTCCAGCAGCAGCTTGACCAGCTCCGCGCCGCGCAACCGCCGCCCCCGCCGCAGCCCCGCCGCCGCGGGTAACCTTCCACACCGGTTCCCCTTCCCGACCCCGAAACCTCCCGGTTTCGGGGTCGGTGCGTTTGGGGCGGCGGCCGCAGTAAGCGCTTCGCCATGGGCGGCTTGCGCTCCGAGCGTAGGGTCGCGCCTGCCCGCGGCCAAAATCGTCCCGGGATCGCTGCAACTTGCACGACCCGAGCGGGGTGATTGGACCGAGCGGTCCCGCCGCGGCCAATCCGGCCGCGGATCCGCCCGGATTGGCCCTGCCCTGCCCCGTCATGCTCCAAGACTTCTTTTTCGCGCTGCGCATGGTCAGGAACCACCCCTGGTTCTCCGCCGCGGTCGTCGTCACCCTCGCCCTCGGCATCGGCATCAACACCACGGTCTTCACCCTCGTCCATTCCGTCCTGTTCAAGCCCGTGCCCATCCCCGGCGGCGAACGCCTGGTGACCGTCACCCACCAGAGCCTGAAGCGCCCGCAGGATTTTCCGGGGCTCGCGCACGCGACGTTCCGGGAGCTGCGGGACAACGCCACCTCGTTCGAACAATTCGAGGCCATGGCCAACGCGCAGGCCGTGATCAGCGAACCCGGCAATCCGCCGGAGCGGTACCAGATGGGACGCGTCACGCCCGGGCTGCTCAGCATGCTGCGCACCCCCCCGGAGCTCGGCCGGCTGCTCACGCCGGAGGACGTCCGAGCCGACGGCGACACCGCGATCGTCATCGGCCACCGGATCTGGCAGGCCCGCTACGGCGGGGCGTCCGACGTGATTGGCCGGACCGTACGGCTGAATGGCCAGCCCGCCACGATCGTGGGCGTGATGCCCGAGAATTTCCGGTTCCCGAACAACCACGACGTGTGGGCCCCGCTTTCGCCCAAGCCGGCCGACATCGAGAACCGCGGCCGCCGTCCCCTCCGCGGCTTCGCCCTGCTCAAGCCAGGAGCCTCGATCCGCGTCGCCGCGGCGGAGCTCGCGGGGGTGAATCAACGGATCGCCAAGGAATTCCCCGACACCCACGCCGACCTCGGCGCCAGCGTCCGCACGTTCCACGAGACGTTCAACGGCGGCCCGATCCGCCTCGTGTTCCTCACCATGCTCGGCGCGGTCGCGTTCGTGCTCCTCATCGCCTGTGCCAACGTGGCCAACCTGATGCTGAGCCGCGCCCTCGCCCGCGCGCGGGAGCTGTCGGTCCGCGCCGCGCTGGGCGCCTCGCGCCCGCAGCTCGTCCGGCAACTCCTCGTCGAAAGCGTGCTCCTCAGCTGCCTCGGCGGCCTGCTCGGCCTGGGCCTGGCCGCCGGCGGCGTGCACCTCTTCGACCTCGCGACGAAGGACGTGGGCAAGCCGTACTGGATCCAGTTCGAGATGGACTACGTGGTCTTCGGCTACTTCGCCGTCATTTCCGTGCTCAGCGGGCTGCTCTTCGGCATCGCGCCCGCGCTCCGCGCGTCGCGCGTCGACCTCAACACGGCGCTCAAGGACGGAGCCCAGTCCGGCGGCAGCAGCCGCGGCCGGCTCACCGGCGCGCTCGTCGTCTTCCAGTTCGCCCTGACCGTCATCCTCCTCGCCGGCGCGGGCCTGATGGTCCGCAGCTTCTTCGCCGCGCAGTCCGTGAACGCCTTCCTCCCCGCCGACCGCCTCCTGACCGCCCGGATAAACCTGCCGTCGAGCGAGGGGGACCGCTACCACGACCGCGCGGCCCGCATCCGCTTCCACGAGGACCTGCAGCGGCGCCTCGCCCAGCTCCCCGACGTGACGCATGCCGCGCTGGCGGCGAACGTGCCGGGCAACGGCGGCTCGAATGAATCGATCGAGATCGAGGGCCGCCCACTCGAGAATCCCAAGGAGGGCCTCCGCGTCTCCACGGATGGGTTCTCGCCGGGCTACCCGACCGCCATCGGCCTGCCGCTCCTGCTCGGCCGCGACTTCGAGGCCGCCGACGGCGAACCGGGCAAGGAGGCGGCGATCGCGACGCGCACCTTCGCCCAGCGGTTCTGGCCCGGCGAGTCCGCGCTCGGCCGCCGCTTCCGTTTCCTGCGGGGGGAAGGCAAGCCCGGCCCGTGGATCACGATCGTCGGCGTCACCGGGGACCTCGAGTCACGGGATCCCGAAAGCGAGGACCGCCCCCTCGTGTTCACGCCGATCCGCCAGAACGCCAGCAACTGGCTCGTGCTGCTCGTGCGGACGGCGGGCGATCCCGCGGCGCTCGCGCCGCTGGTCCGGACCGCGGTCCAGGAGCAGGATCAGGACCTGCCGCTCTTCGACGTCCGCACGATGCGGCAGGCGATCGAGCGCCAGACCTGGTTCCTCGTCGTGTTCGGCGCGCTGTTCCTGAGCTTCGCGCTCGTCGCGCTGCTGATGGCCTCGATCGGGCTCTACGCCGTCGTGGCGCAGGCGACGCTCCGGCGCACGCGGGAGATCGGCATCCGCATGGCCCTCGGCGCGACCGCCGGCCGCGTGGTGCAGCTCGTGCTTGGCCGCGGCCTCCTGCAGCTGGCCGTCGGGCTGGTGCTCGGCCTGGGCGGGGCGTTCGCCGCAACGCGCCTGATGAAGGACATGCTGGTCAAGACCTCCGTGCAGGACCCGGTCGTGTTCGCGACCGTTCCGCTGCTCCTGTTCCTGGTCGGCGTGCTCGCCTGCCTCATCCCGGCCCGCCGGGCCGCGGCGCTGCATCCCGTGACCGCGCTGCGGCAGGAATGATGCCCGCTATTCCCCGCGGCGCGCCGCCTCGAAGTCCTCGACCCGCCGGAACGGCCAGGCCGCCCAGTCGACCGACCGGAAATTTCTCTCCTGCCGCCGGCCCCACCAGCCGAAGGTCAGGCGATCGAGCCAGGTCGCGTGGAAGAACATGAAGTCGTAGCGCGCCCACTCGTACGCCCGGTCGCCTTGCAGGAACAGGATCATGCGGGCGAAGAGGTCTCGTTCGCCGGGCGACAGCGCGCGCGAACCCTCCAACCGGTGCGTCGACATGTCGTCGTAGCAGCTCCAGACGACCGTCTTCACCGCCCACGGCGCCCGGTCCTCCCATTCGCGCACCGGCCGCGGATCCAGGTTCTCGTCGTAGCGTTCCTCGAACTCGTCGTTCGTGAGCTTGCCCGCCGCAAACGCGCGGAGAAGCGCGATGGCGCGGTCGCGCCGCTGGCGTTCGGCAGCGGAGATCATGAATCTCGGGCGTGTCGCGGCAGCGCGTCCTTCCGGAGCCGGCGTCCCAGCCGCACCGCGAGCCACGCCGCCGGCAGGTACGCGCCGACGAGGTCCAGCGCCATGAACCACGCCGGGGCGGGGATCATGAAGCAGGCCATGAGGCCGCCCGCCAGATACACGACGCCGATCGCCCAGGCATAAAAGTCCCGGCGGTTCGTCGCGAGCAGGTGGGCGACGAGGGCGCCGGCGAACGTTCCCAGCGCGTGCGCCAGGAATGGGAAAACGAAATGGCGCGGCGCGAAGAGATGGATGCCCGCGGCGATGCTCGCGGCGTCCCTCGGGTCCACGCCCGCCGGCGGCGGGACGACGTGCGGTCCGGCCAGGACGACGCCCATGTTCACGCAGCCGCCGATGACCAGGCCCGTCGCCACGGCGGCGACGTTGCGGAAGAAGATCTTCATCGCGAGGCTCACAGCTCCCGCAGCGCGGCGATCACGAGGCGCTCGAAGGCGGCGGCGCCCTTGGCCGCGTTCTCGAGCGTGTGAGCGTGCGAGAGCTTCTCGTCCGACAGGCCGGCGCCCATGTTCGTGATGCACGACACGCCCACGACCTGCATCCCGCAGTGGCGGGCGAGCAGGCACTCCGGCACGCTCGACATGCCGACGGCGTCGGCGCCCCACCCCTGCGCCATCCGGATCTCGGCGGGGGTCTCGAACGACGGACCCCGGAACGCCACGTAGACGCCCTCGTGCAGCGTGATCCCCTCGCGTCCCGCGGCCGCCCGGACCTTGGCGCGCAGCGCGGGATCCCACGCGTCCGTCACGGGCACGAACCGCGGCCCGAAGGCATCGTCGTTCGGGCCGACGAGCGGGTTGAAGCCGAGGAAGTTGATGTGGTCGGAGATGAGCATCAGCTCGCTCACGCGGATGGGCGCCCGGAGGCTGCCGGCCGCGTTCGACAGGAAAAGGACCTCGGCGCCGGCCGCGCGCACCGCGCGGATCAGGGTCTTGAGCGGATACGGATCGTGCGTCTCGTAGAAGTGCTTGCGTCCGTTCAGCACGAGGACCGGCACGCCACCCAGCTTCCCGATCAGCAGCTGGCCGGCGTGCCCCGCCACCGTGAGCACGGGGAAGCCCGGCAGGTCGCCATACGCGAGCGTCACCGCGCCCTCCACTTTCGCCGCCAGGCCCCCCAGGCCCGAGCCGAGGATGATCGCGACCCGCGGTCGGAGCCCGCCCGCGGCCGCGCGGATCTTCTCCGCCGACAGCCTCACGTTCTCGCGGTGCAGCGCCTGCTCGGTCATGACGGAAGGCTAGCCGGCGGTGCGCCCGGAAAGAAAGCCTGCAGTTTTCGCGCGCCCGGCGCGACCCCCGCCGCCCGGGGGGGCGGGCCCCGCCTCATTTCGCCAGCTTGTTCCGGGGATGGTGCTTCGCGTGCTCGTCGAGCAGGCGCTTCGGCTCGACCGCGGTGTAGATCTGCGTGGTGCCGATGCTCGCGTGCCCGAGCATTTCCTGGATCGAGCGGAGATCGGCGCCGCCGCCGAGGAGGTGGGTGGCGAAGGAATGCCGGAGCAGGTGCGGCTTCACGTTCTGGGTCAGGCCGGCGCGGGCGGCGTGGTTCTTGACGATCAGCCAGACCGTCTTCCGCGAAATCGCGCGGCCGCGTTCGCTCAGGAAGAGCTCGCTGCCCGTGCGCGGCTTGACCAGCCGGACGCGCCCGGAGAGGAGGTAGGCCTGGAGCGCTTCCTTCGCCTTTCCGCCGAGGGGGACGACCCGCTCCTTGCCGCCCTTGCCGAAGACGCGCACGAACCCGTGGTCGAGGTCGACCTGCTGCAGCGTGAGCCGGCAGAGCTCCGAGATGCGGAGCCCGCTGGAATAGAACAGCTCGAGCATCGCCCGGTCGCGCACGGCATAGGCGTCGCCGCCGGTGGGCGCGGCCAGCAGCTTCTCCATGTCCGCGGGCGAAAGCGTCTGCGGCAGCGGCCGGCGGACCTTCGGGCCGCTCAGGAGCTCCGTGGGGTCGTCGGGCCGGGCATTCTCCCGGACCAAGTAACGGTACAGCATCCGGACGGCGCTGAGCTTGCGCGCCTGGCTCGCGGTGGAGAAGCCCTCGTCGCTCAGCCAGTGCAGCCAGGCGGCGAGCTGCGGCGGCGTCGCCCGCTCCCAACCGGGCACGCCTGCGCGCCCGAGTTGGATGGCCGCCTGGCGCAGGTCCGACTCGTACGACTTGCGCGTGTTGTCCGACAGGCCCTTTTCGAGATCCACGTGGCCGAGAAAATCGCGGATGACCGCGGCGAAACCCGCGGGGGCCGGATCGGGCGCCGCGGTCTTGGCCCGCGCCGGCTTGGACGCGGACGCGGGACGCGCTCGCGACCGGGAGTCGCGCGAGGAGGAGGGCGGGCCGGGTTTCGCTTTCATGGGAGGAAGCCCGCCTCGGTGGCCCGGGGAAGCGGGGTTCGCGTGCGAGAAATCGGCGGGCGATTTCCCGGCGTCAAGGCCTCAGGTCAATACCGGCGCGGCCGGCGC
>DASPMS010000099.1:0-30217 GCA_035626915.1 Opitutaceae bacterium | reverse complement strand
GAGCACCGTCTGCTCGCCGCTGCGCCGGTCGATGAGCGTGATGTCGCCGTTGAAATCGTCCGCCACGGCCCAGCGGCCGTCCGGGGAGCCATTGCAATGCCAGAACCCGCGCCCGGCATTCTGGCCGAGGATGCGCATCTCGTCGGTGCGCAGGTTCACCACCGCCACGCCGCTCGGCTTGGTGCCGAGGTAGGGCAGGTGACAGAGGATGTTGAACATGACCTCGTCGGGCGCGGAGACGGTCTCGTGCGTGACCCATTCGTCGGGCGTCTCCGCGTAGAGCGCGCGGTTGCCCGTGCCGTCGGCCTTCACCGTCCACATCCGTTGCGGGCCATCGCCCGTGGTTTCGTGGCAATAGATGATCTCGCCAGGGACCCAGGGATTGGCCTGTACGTGCCCCATGCGGAATTCCACGTCGATGACCTTGCTGACTTCGCCGGTGCGGAGATCGATGCGGCGGATGCCACCGGGGCCGCGCCCCGCCTCCGCAAAGCGCTTGCGCGCGGCCTCGCGTCTCTCGGCCGGGTCCATGTTGCGCGAGTCGATCGCGCTGCGGTCGCCCGCGGTGCGCGCCTCGCGCGGCGGGGCGTCCGGCGGTCGCGGCGGGAGCGGGCCCCAGGCGACTCCCCAGTAGGCGGCGGTCTCGTCCGCATCCAGACCGAAGCCGCCCGCATCGCGCAGGTCGGCGGGCAGGGTGGCGACGACGCGCTCGTAAGCGGCGGCCTCCTGCGGCGCGCCGGCCATCGCGTCGGCGATGAGCGGGTCGAGCGCGAGCTCGATGAGCTGCCGCGGGGGAGGCGGCGGAGCGTCCGGCGGCGGCGTCTCGCCCCGGCGCACGGTCGGGCCTCCCCGCATGAAGAAAAGTCTGTTGGATTTCCGGGCGAGGTTGAGGCTCCCGGTCCCGACGCCCGGGGCGTCGGTGAGCTGGATGATGTCGCCGGTCTTCTCGTTCACGAGGAACGCTTGGGAGCCGTTGCCGCCTCCGCGGTCCGCGCGGAAGAGGATCCATTGGCCGTCGGCGGTCCAGGTCGGGTGGGTCTGGTACGGCTTCGAGTCGTTCGAAGCCGCCGTGGTGAGCACCGTGACGGTCACGCCGGTGACCGGGTCGGTGTAGGTCGTCTTCTCGGACGGCAGCCGCCGACCGACATTTGAAGCCGAGGCGACGGTCGCGAACGCGAGGCCGACGCCGAACAGGAGGCAGGTCGAGCGGCGCATGGGGTGCCGGACACGGTCGCCGCGCGCGCCTCGGGCGCGAATCGGCGTCGCGCCGGAGAGTCAGAATGCCACCGGAACCGGGGTGGCCGGGCCCGGCTCTCCCGCGGAGCCGACCGCCTACGGAATCTCCCCGAGGCGGACGCAGGCGGCCGAGTGGGCCGGACCGGCGGGCAGGAGCGGCGGCACCTGCGGCAGGCATTTCGGGGCGGCGTGCGGGCAGCGCGGATGAAACGGGCAGCCGGGCGGGGGCGCGAGCGGCGACGGCGGGTCGCCGGCGAGGACGAGCCGCGGGCGTCCCGCGGTCGCGGGATCCGGCACCGGGATCGCGCTCACGAGCGCCTGGGTGTAGGGATGGCGGGGCCGCTCGATCACCTCGGCGGCGGGGCCGAGCTCGACGACCTTGCCCAGGTACATCACGGCGACGCGGTCGGAGATGTGTTTCACCACCGCGAGGTCGTGCGAGATGAAGACCAGGGTGAGGCGGCGCCGGCGCACCAGTTCGGCGAGGAGGTTGAGAATCTGGGCCTGGATCGACACGTCGAGGGCGGAGACCGGCTCGTCGGCGATGATCACCTGCGGCTCGACGGCGAGGGCGCGCGCGATGGCGATGCGCTGGCGCTGGCCGCCGGAGAACTCGTGCGGGTATTTGCGCAGGAAGCGCGCCGCGAGGCCCACGTCATCCATCAGCGCGGCGACCCGCGCGGGAATGTCGCGCGGCGGCGCGATCCGGTGCACCGCCAGCGGCTCGGCGAGCGTGTCGTAGACGGTCATCCGGGGATTCAGCGACGCGAACGGGTCCTGGAACACCATCTGCAGCTTGCGCCGGGCGGCCTGGAGGGCGGCGGGCGAGGCCGCGGCGAGCGGCTGGCCGTCGAGCGTGACCGTGCCGGACGTGGCCGGCACCAGCTGCAGGACCGCGCGCGCCAGGGTGGACTTGCCGCAGCCGGACTCGCCGACGAGCCCGAGGACTTCACCGCGACCGACCGCGAGCGAGACGCCGTCGACCGCCTTCACGACGCCGACCCGGCGGCGGCGCAGAAAGCCGGAGTCCACCGGGAAGTGGACGCGGATGTCGTCGAGCTGCAGGACCGGGCCGGTCATGGCGCCTCAGATTTCGCCCGCCTGCGCGCGCAGGCAGGCATGGGTGTGCGGCGAGCCGGGCGCCGCGGGAAGCAGCGCGGGCACCTCGGTGTGGCAGCGATCGACCGCGAACTCGCAGCGCGGCGCGAAGGGGCAGCCCGGCACCGGGCGGGAGAGGTCCGGGGGCTGGCCGGGAATGGTATGGAGCGCGGCGCCCTTCGGCTGCAGCGCCGGCACCGACCGCTGGAGGGCGCGGGTGTACGGGTGGCGCGGCGCCTGAAAGAGCGTGCGCGCGGGGGCGCTCTCCACGACGCGGCCGGCGTACATCACCTGGACCCGGTCGCAGAGGCCCGAAACGACGCCGAGGTCGTGCGTGACGAAGATCACCGCGAGGCCCGATTCGCGCTGGAGCCTCTTGAGCAGGTCCAGAATCTGGGCCTGCACCGTGACGTCGAGCGCGGTTGTGGGCTCGTCCGCGACGAGCAGGTCGGGGCGCGCGATCAGCGCCATGGCGATCATCACGCGCTGCCGCATCCCGCCGGAGAATTCGTGCGGATAGGCATGGAGGCGGCGCGCGGCGTCGTTGATGCCGACGGCCTCCAGCATCGCGAGGCCGCGGGCGAGGGCGTCGGCGCGGGAGATCTTCTCGTGGACGATCAGGGGCTCGATGAGCTGGTCGGAGATCCGCAGGTACGGGTTCAGCGAGGTCATCGGGTCCTGGAAGATCATGCCGATGCGCCGACCGCGGACGGCGCGCAGGCGGTCGGCGGGGGCCGACAGCAGGTCGATGCCGTCGAACGCCGCGGTGCCGCCCTCGATGCGTCCGGGAGGCGTCGGGATCAGCCGCAGGAGCGACTGGCAGGTGACGGACTTGCCCGAGCCGGACTCCCCGACCAGCCCGAGCGTTTCGCCGCGCGCGACCGAAAAGCTCACGCCGTCGACCGCCCGCACCACACCGGCGCGGGTGTGGAAGGAGACGCGGAGATCCTGGACGGAGAGGAGCGCCATGGCGGGATCGGCGGAGTCAGGGCGGGGCGGCCGGCCGGGCGCCCTCGGCGAGCGCGGCCTGGACCGCGGCGGCGACGGTGGCGGGCGCGAGGTCGGCGAGCGAGCCTCCGCCGGTCGGCGCGCAGCCGGGCGGCTGGAGGAGGCGTGTCGCCGCGGAGAAGACCGGGCCGGTCCGCACGGGATTGGTCGGGCCGAAGAGGGCGACGAGCGGTACGCCGAGCGCGTTCGCGAGATGCATGCCGCCGGTGTCGTTTGTGACGAGCAGGCGGAGTTCCCGCAACTTGGCGGCGAATGCGCGCAGGTCGGTGCGGCCGGCGAGATTGTCCACGCGGTCGCCGAACCCCTGCGCGACGGCGTCGGTGATGACCCGGTCGTTCGGCGTGCCCAGCAGCGCGAACCGGTGGGCCGGCAGGGCCTCGATCAGCGCGCGCCAGTGGGAGACGGGCCAGCGTTTTTCAGGGTTGTTCTCGGAGCCGCAGATGAGGCCGATGGGTTGGGCGGGTGCGAGCAGGTGGGAGGCGGCCGGCGGCGGGCCGGCGGAGAACGGAGACAGATCGGGGGGCGCGGCCAGGCCGAAATGCCGGAGGAAATCGGTCCAGAGCGCGAACTGGTGCTGCCGGGATTCGTCGAAACCCGCCGGCGGCGTGTACGCATGGGTGAGGAGCGGGCGCGCGCGGCCGGGGCGGACGATGCCGAAGCGCTGGCGGCATGCCGTGAGCCAGGCCTCGAGGTCCCCGCGGAGGGAGTTCGTGAAGAGGAGGTAGCAGTCCGGGTACTCGGTCCGCAGGTCGCGGAAATGGCCGAAGTATGGCGCGCCCTTCGGCGGCAGGGCGCGGAGCCGGTCCGCCACGCGGAGATCCTCGAGGAGCGGGAGGAACTGGGCGCGGGCGATGACGGTGATCTCCGCATCGGGCCGGGACACGCGGATGGCTCGCAGGAGCGGCAGCGCCATCACGACGTCGCCGAGCCAGTTGGGCAGCCGGATCCACAGCCGGGTGCGGCGGGGCAGCGCATCGAGCCCGCGGACCGCGAGGTCCGTGGCGAGGTTGTCGCGCTTCATCTCGAGGCGCAGCCGGCGCGCCGGGGCGTCCTGGTTCTTCCAGCGCTGATGTCCCCACAGCCACGACGCGCACAGGTTGTCGTCGCGACGCAGGAGCCGCTCGAGCCAGACGTTCAGCGCGGCGGTGACGCCGCCGGCGGAACCGTCGTGCTCGACGCGCTCCCAGTTCAATTCCACGCGCCAGAACCCGAGGTAGCGCGGGAAGATCCCGTAGACGGCCGCGCCGTACTTGGCGGCGAGCAGCCCGGGAAGGTCGGTGGTCGAGCACACGCGGTCGAACAGGAGCGTGAGGGCGCCCTGTTCGCCCGCGTTCTGGTCGTGGAGGATGCCGAGGACCCCGTTGCGCCGGAGGAGCTTCATCGCCTCCTGGAAACCCTCGCGGCGGGAGAGCAGCCGCATGCCGAAGCGCTCGCGCGTGCGCTTGATCCAGGCGTCGGCGGACGGGTGGTCGAGCGGCCGGAAGATGGCCGCGCATTCGGGGAACGGTTCGTCGAGCAGCGCCGGCTGCGCGGTCTGGATCTCCCAGTGCGCCAGGTGGGGCGAGCACATCAGGATCGGATGCGGCGCGGCGCGATGGGCGGCGATCGCGGCGCGGAACGAATCGCCGGGGCGCACGATGGCCTTCAGGCGCGCGACCGGGAGAAAGGGCGTCGCGAGCGAGAGGAAGGCGGTTTCGACGAATCGCCGGATGCACTCGCGGGCGATCGCCCGGCGCCAGCCGGCGGGCCGGTCCGGGAACGCGTGGTGCAGGTTCGCCAGCATCAGCCGGCGGCGGCCGGGAAAAGCGAAATAGATGAAGCGGGCGGTCAGCCAGGTCAGCGCGGCGACGGCGGATTCGGGGCTGCGGGCGAGCATCCAGCCGGTGATCTGGAGGGCCGGCTTGATCATCGCGGCGGGTGCGCCGGCAGGGAACGAAACTCGCTTAAATTTGTCCGGCTCAAGGTGATTAGCATTTGCCTTCGCAGTTCTTCGGTTGAAGCCTAAGACCGCGGCCGTTGAAAGTAATTTCTCGGCCGCGGCGCTTCGGAAATGTCCCAGTTGCTCATCATCAAACCGTCCTCCCTCGGCGACATCGTGCACGGTCTCCAGGTCGCGGCCTCGATCAAGGCGCAGCGGCCGGGGTGGCGGATCTCGTGGATCGTGCGCGACATCTTCGCGCCGCTGGTGCGCGCCTGCACGGCGGTGGACCAGATCTACGTGTTCCGCCGCAACCAGGGCGTCCGCGGGTTCCTGCAGCTCATGCGCGAGGTCCGGCAGACCGAGTTCGACCTGCTGCTCGACCTGCAGGGGCTGCTGCGCACCGGCCTGATGACGAAATGGGCCCGGGCCCGGCGCAAGGTCGGGCGCGCCGACGCCCGCGAGGGCGCGACACTCTTCTACGATGAAAAGGTCGCGGCGCCGCCGGCCGGGCATCACAGCCACGCGGTCGAGGTCCTGCTGCCGTTCTGCGCCGCCGCCGGCGCCGAGCCGGTCCTCAAGGGCAAGCTCCAGTTCCGCGAGATGGAGCGGCTCAACCTCAGCTTCATGGAGCCCCGGCGCGGCGCCCGGCCGGTGCTCATGTTCCCGGACAGCCGCCGCGAGGAAAAGAAATGGGGCGGCTTCGCGCAGTTCTCGGCGATGCTGGTGCGCGAGCTCGGCCGCAAGGTGGTGTGGGCGGGGAACGCCTACATCCCGTGCCGGGAGGCGTTTCCCGACGGCACGTTCCTGAACCTCACGGGCAACACGAGCCTCACCTCGCTGCCGTCGCTGGTGCAGAAGGCCGACTGGGTGGTCTCCAACGACAGCGGACCGATGCACCTCGCGGCCGCGCTGGGCGTGAAGACCCTCGGGATCTTCGGGCCGACGGACCCGCGGCTGTACGGCCCGTATCCGCTGAACGCGCCGACGAACTTCGTCATCCAGGCGCCGGTCGGCGACCTGCGGCTGCTGCCCGCCAAGGAAGTGTTCGCGCGTTTCCGCCGCGTCGACGCGGCGGCGCGGGGCGAGCGGGTCGGCTCGTCCCCGCCGTTCGTCCGGCACGTCTGAGCGCCGCGGGCCGGATCACTCGACGGACCGGTAGACGACCTGTTCCAGGGCGGGCTCCTGCGGGTAGGCGGCGAGCACGTCGCCGATCGTCGCGAGGACCCAGGGCATCTGGTACGAATAGCCGTTCTTCGTGAACACGATCTCGTCGGCCACATACACGCACGAGTGCACGGCCGTGCCATCGGCGCGCACGAGCAGCAGGACGTCGCCGAACAGGCGCGGCGCGCCGGGCTCTAGCCGGCGGTAGTCGCGGTCGAGGACCTCGCGCATCAGCTGAGGATCCGCGAGCCGCGGATCGGGCTCGTCCCGGAAGAAGTTCATCGAGCTCCAGTGGCAGTTCAGCCGCGGGTTCATCGGCTCGCTGCCCGGCGGGAACGTGTAGAGCAGGCCTCGGGGGAAACGCGGGAGGAGGTGCGCGGCGTCGAGCGTGATGCCCTGCGGATGGCGGGCGAGGGACTGGAGCAGGGGGCGCACGTCCTTCTGGCGGTGCCCGCGGCCCCAGTACGCGGCCAGGGCGTCGATGTCGGAATCGGGCCGGACCCGCACGCGCACCAGCAGGGCGGATTTGCGGGAGAGGGTCTTGATCAGCTGCACCCGCTCGGCGGCCGAGGCGACGAGCGGCAGGACGAGGTCGGGGTCCGAGAACAGCATCGAGTTGCCGCGCCGGTAGAGCAGGCGCCGGACCTCCTCATAAACCCGCGGCGGCAGCGTCGGATCGTCGAGCCATTCGTCGACCATGTCGGACCGGAACAGGAACGGCATCTCGTGCAGCGGATTCCCCGGCAGGTTGGCCAGGACGCCGTAGATGCGGGCCCGCGACTCCGGCGGCAGCGCCCGGACGAGGGACGCCGGCGGCCGCAGGGTCGTGCCGGCTGCCGTGACCGTGGCGATCGCGGGGTCGCGCAGCGCCGAGCGGAGTTCCGGCGGCAGCCCCGCGGACGCCCAGAGCGCGTCGAGCTCCGCCGGGCCATGCCCGCCGAAGTTCCACACCGCGAAGGCGCGG
This sequence comes from Opitutaceae bacterium, assembly GCA_035626915.1. Taxonomy (GTDB): domain Bacteria; phylum Verrucomicrobiota; class Verrucomicrobiia; order Opitutales; family Opitutaceae; genus Didemnitutus. The sequence continues at coordinate 22,826 of DASPMS010000099.1, read as the reverse complement.
AACCGGTAGTCGGGCGCCATGAACTCGCTGGGCGGCTCGATGACGATGCGGGTGTACTCCACGGCGCCCCACGGGCCGGGGCGGGCCGGCTGAATCTCCCCGATGGCGCCGCGTCCGGCCCGCGGGGGTGCGTCGGCGGCCAGGAGGCCTTGGGCAAGGACAAGCCCGGCGAGCAGGCGGAGGAGGGTGGGCATCGGGCGACGCACGGCTACCGGGGAAAAGGGCGAAAGACGCGAGGAAATTTTGTTGGTTACCGGCGGGCGGGCCGCCATAGCTAGCCGTCCTATGCTCGATCCGAAGCTCCTCCGCGACTCGCCGGACCTCGTCCGCGCCGCCATCGCCAAGAAGCACCTGGACGTCGACCTCGACGCCGTGCTCCAGCTCGATGCCGAGTGGCGTTCCCGGCTCGGCGAGGTCGAGCAGCTGCGCGCGAGGCAGAAAGCCGCGAACAACGAGATGGTGGCGCTGCAGAAGGGCTCGCCCGAATTCGCGGCGAAGGTGGCGGAGATGCGGGCGGTCTCGGCCGAGGTGAAGGCGAGGGAGGAAGGCCTCAAGGGCCTGGAGGAGCGCTGGCACCAGGCGATGCTCGGCCTGCCGAACCTGCCGCACGCCAGCGTGCCGGAGGGCCGCACGCCCGCCGAGAACGTCGTCCACGCGACGCACGGCGACCCGGCGCGGGCGTCGGGCCACGCCCGGCCGCACTGGGAGATCGCGGGCTTCGACCGGCTCTTCGACTTCGCGCGCGGGGCGAAGGTCACCGGCGCGGGCTTCCCGTTCTTCATCGGCGACGGCGCGCGGCTGGTGCGGTCGCTGCTGCAGTTCTTCCTCGATGAGGACGTGAAGGCCGGCTACACGGAGGTCAGCCCGCCGATCCTGGTGAACGCCGCGAGCGCGACGGCCACGGGCCAGCTGCCCGACAAGGAGGGGCAGATGTACGAGACGACGCCGGACCGCCTGTACGCGGTGCCGACGGCCGAGGTGCCGCTGACGAACTTCTTCCGCGACGAGATCCTCGAGCACGACGCGCTGCCGGTGCACCGCTGCGCGTACACGCCGTGCTTCCGCCGCGAGGCGGGCAGCTATGGCAAGGACGTGCGGGGCCTCAACCGCGTCCACCAGTTCGACAAGGTCGAGCTCCTCAAATGGGTGCATCCCTCGACCAGCTACGACGAGCTCGAGCGGCTCCGGGCCGACGCCGAGCGGCTGCTGCAGAAGCTGGATCTCCCCTACCGCGTGCTCCTCATGTGCGGCGGCGACCTGGGCTTCGCGCAATCGAAGAAGTACGACCTCGAGGTCTGGGCCGCGGGCCAGAAGCGCTGGCTGGAGGTCTCGAGCTGCTCGAACTTCGAGTCCTTCCAGGCCCGCCGGGCGCAGATCCGGTTTCGCAACAAGGAGACGGGCAAGCCCGAGCTCGTGCACACCCTCAACGGATCCGGCCTGGCGGTGCCGCGGGTCGTCGCGGCGCTGCTCGAGAACAACCTGGAGGCGGACGGCCGCGTGCGCCTGCCCGCCGCGCTGGTCCCGTATTTCGGCAAGGAGTTCCTGAGCTTCGCCTGAGGCGGGGCTCGGCGCCGGCGGCTCCCCGCGATGACGAAGAAGCGGCCAGCTCGCGCGCGCGGCGCCGCGGCGCAGGCGGCGCGGGTGGGGCACGCGCTTCCGCTCGCCAGCCTGCATCCGGCCGTCGTCGCCTGGACCGCCCGGCGTCCGCGGCGGGAGCCCTGGGCGGTCGCGCTGTCCGGCGGGGCGGACTCGGTCGCGCTGCTGCTCGCGCTGCGCGCGCACTTCCCGGCGCACCGGCTGGTCGCCCTGCATTTCAACCACCGGCTGCGCGGGCGCGCCGCCGCGGCCGATGCCCGCTTCAGCCGCCGGCTCTGCCGCGCGCTGGGCATCGCCTGCGCCGTCGGGGAATGGCGCCGCGCGGACGCCCGGCGACGGGAGCCGGCGCGGGTGAGCGAGGCGGCGGCGCGGGCCGCCCGGCACGCGTTCTTCGCGTCCGCGATGAAGCGGCGCCGGCTGAAGGTCCTCTGGCTCGGGCACCAGCAGGACGACGTGGCCGAGACCCTGCTGATGCGCCTCGCGCGCGGCAGCGGGACGGCGGGGCTCGCCGCGCCCCGGCCGATCCAGCGGCAGCCGGGCGGCCGGACGCTGGTCCGGCCGCTGCTCACCCTGCGGAAGGGGGAAATCGCGGCCGCCCTGCGCCGGGCGCGCGTGGCGTGGCGCGAGGACGCCACGAACGCGGGCGACGACTTCCTCCGCAACCGGATGCGGCGCTCGGTGGTGCCCGCCTGGGCGCGCGCGGTGCGGGACCGGGATGCCCGGGCCGGCGCGGCGCTTTCCCGGGAGCTGCTCGAGGAGGACGATGTCGCGCTCGAGGCCTGGGTCGACGAGCTGGCCGCGATCGACCGGCGGGGGCGGCTGGACCTGGCGGCGCTGGCGGGGAAGCCGCGCGCGATTCTGCGCCGCGCGCTGCACCGCTGGCTGACGATCGCGAGGCCCGGCATGAATCTCTCGCGACTGGGGTTCGCCCAGCTGCTCGGCCGCATCGAGTCCGGAAGGCCCTCTCGCTTCAGCCTCGGGGCCAACGGCTTTGCCGTCATCGGCGGCGGGCGGCTGAGCTTCCGGCGCGCGTAGCCGGGTGGAAAGCGCAAGCGGTTATTCCTCCGCCGCTTCGTTTGACTTATCCCCCCGGAACCTCAAGGTTCCGCGCCTAGTCTCAATTCCTATCCTGATGTCCGATTTTCCCGACAACAACAAGCGCCGTCCCCTCAAGAATGTGTCGCCGGAAGGGTTCCAGCCGAAGTTCTGGCTGGTGATCATCCTGGGCCTGGTCGCGGTCGGCGTGCTCGTCTGGCTCAACCCGGGCCGCCAGCCCGCCCCGGCCGCGGTCAAGATCCAGCAGATCCTGGAGGCCGCCGAGAAGGGGCAGATCAAGTCGGGTTTCCTGCAGAGCGACCCCACGGGCGGCCGGGACTGGTACCTGATCACGGGCGAGATGCGCGAGCCGCTGCTGTCGAGCGACACGGGCGCGACGTCCCGGTTCGTGGCCAAAGCGCGCCTGACGGACAAGAACATGGAGCTCCTCCAGCGCACGCAGGTGTTCACGGAAAAGCCCGCGGCGACCTGGGTGACGACCCTCGTCACGGGCTTCCTGCCGTTCATTCTCGTGATCGGCCTGTTGTACTTCCTGTTCGTCCGGCAGCTGCGCAACGCCGGCCGCGGCGCCCTCAGCTTCGGCAAGAGCCGGGCGAAGCTCCTGACCCGCGAGAAGGACCGCGTCACGTTCGCGGACGTCGCGGGCTGCGACGAGGCCAAGGAGGAGGTCAGCGAGGTCGTGGAATTCCTGAAGGACCCGAAGAAATTCCAGAAGATCGGCGGCCGGATTCCGAAGGGCATCCTGATGGTCGGCCCGCCCGGAACCGGTAAGACGCTGCTCGCGAAGGCGATCGCCGGCGAGGCCGACGTCCCGTTCTTCTCCATCAGCGGCTCGGATTTCGTGGAGATGTTCGTCGGCGTCGGCGCGAGCCGCGTCCGCGACATGTTCGAGCAGGGCCGCAAGAACGCCCCCTGCATCATCTTCATCGACGAGATCGACGCCGTGGGACGGCAGCGCGGCGCCGGCCTGGGCGGCGGCAACGACGAGCGCGAGCAGACGCTCAACTCGATCCTCGTCGAGATGGACGGCTTCGACACGCAGGAAGGCGTCATCATCATCGCGGCGACCAACCGGCCGGACGTGCTCGACAGCGCCCTGCTGCGGCCGGGCCGCTTCGACCGCCAGGTCACGATCGACCTCCCCGACATCTTGGGCCGGGAGCAGATCCTGCGCGTGCACGCCCGCAAGATCGCGCTCTCGGAGAACGTCGAGCTCGGCATCATCGCCCGCGGCACGCCGGGGCTTTCGGGCGCCGAGCTGGCGAACCTGCTCAACGAGGCCGCGCTGCTGGCGGCCCGCCGCAACAAGAAGAAGGTCGACATGTCGGACATCGACGAGGCGCGCGACAAGGTGCTGTGGGGGCGGGAGCGCCGCCGCGTGATGGACGACAAGGAGAAGCGGGCGCTGGCCTGGCACGAGGCCGGGCACGCCATCGTCGGCGCGGTGCTCGACGACGGCACCGTGCCGGTGCACAAGGTCACCATCATCCCGCGCGGCCAGAGCCTCGGGAGCACGACCTACATCCCCACGAAGGACATCCTCGGCCGGTCGAAGGCCCAGTACCTCGACCGCATCTGCACGGCGATGGCCGGCCGGATCGCCGAGGAATTCGTCACGGGCGACATCAGCGACGGCGCGGTGGGCGACATCAAGCAGGCGACGAAGATCGCGCGCATGATGGTCTGCGATTTCGGCATGAGCGACCTCGGCCCGGTGGCGCTGGGCGGCAACCACGACACCGTCTTCCTCGGCCGGGACATCACGCGCTCCGAGCACATCAGCGAGGACACCGCGCGGCGGATCGACGTCGCGGTCGCCGACCTGATCGACAAGGAATACCAGCGCGCGAAGGGCATCCTCACGGAGCACCGGTCCGCGCTCGACAAGGTGGCCCAGGCGCTGCTCGAGCACGAGACGGTGGAGGGCAAGCACGTCGTCGAGATCATCAAGCACGGCGAGATCAGGTCGCCGATCGTCACGACCAAGCCGCCGCCGCCCGTGGCGCCGGGCAAGCCCTCGGAGAAGCCCACGTCGAAGCCCGCGGATTCCGCCGGCGGGGTCACGCCGGCGCCGAGCCCGGCCTGAGAAGCAAAATCATTCTTGGATTCCCGAGACGGGGCCGGCAATGTGCCGGCCCTCTTTATTTATGAACATCTGCTGCATTGGCGCCGGTTACGTGGGTGGGCCGACCATGGCCATGATCGCGCGGAAGGCCCCGGATGTGAGCGTGACCGTGGTGGACATGAACGCCGCGCGCATCGCGGCGTGGAACAGCCCGCAGCTGCCCATCTACGAGCCGGGACTGGACGACATCGTCCGGCACGCCCGCGGCAAGAACCTGCACTTCTCCACCGACGTGGCCGGCGCGATCAAGCGCGCGGACATCATCTTCGTCGCGGTCAACACGCCCACCAAGACCTACGGCGTGGGCTCGGGCCGCGCGGCCGACCTGCGCTACGTCGAATCGGTCGCCCGCACGATCGCGGAGCACGCCGACCGCGACAAGGTCATCGTCGAGAAATCCACGATCCCGGTGAAGACGGCCGACGCGATCCAGGCCATCGTCGGCTCGAATTCGCGCGGGCTGAAGTTCCAGGTGCTGTCGAACCCCGAGTTCCTCGCCGAGGGCACGGCGATCAAGGACCTCGAGAATCCCGACCGCGTGCTCATCGGCGGGGAGCGCACGCCCGCCGGCGACCGCGCCGTGGAGGCGCTCGCGGGGGTCTACGCCCGGTGGGTCCCGCGCGACCGGATCATCACGACCAACCTCTGGTCGTCCGAGCTCTCCAAGCTCGTGGCCAACGCCTTCCTCGCGCAGCGCATCTCCTCCATCAACTCGATCTCCGCCCTCTGCGAGGCGACCGGGGCCGACGTCGACGAGGTGGCGAACGCGATCGGCAAGGACAGCCGCATCGGCCCGAAATTCCTCAAGGCCTCGGTCGGCTTCGGCGGCTCGTGCTTCCAGAAGGACATCCTGAACCTGACCTACCTCTGCGAGAGCTTCGGCCTGCCGGAGGTGGCGGCGTATTGGAGCAGCGTGGTCGACATGAACGACTGGCAGAAGCGGCGCTTCGCCGCCCGGATCGTGAAGGAGCTCTTCAACACGGTCGCGGACAAGAAAATCGCGGTGCTCGGCTTCGCGTTCAAGAAGGACACCAACGACACGCGCGAGTCGGCGGCGATCAACGTCTGCCGGGACCTCCTCGCGGAGCATGCGCAGGTCGCCGTCTACGACCCGAAGGTGCCCGCGGCGGAGATCCGCCGCGACGTGCTCCAGGGCGGGCCGGACAATCCCCGCCTCGTCGTCGCGAAGGACGCGTACGAGGCGTGCGCCGGCGCGCACGTGATTGCGGTCGTGACCGAGTGGGACGAGTTCAAGGCGCTCGACTACGCCAGGATCTACGCGGGCATGCCCAAGCCCGCCTCGATTTTCGATGGCCGGAACATCACCGACCTCGCCGCGCTGCGGAAGATCGGCTTCCAGGCCTTCGGGATCGGGAAGCCGGCCTGAGCCCGCGGACGGTCCCTTGCGGTGCCCGTCGTCGCCGTCGGGCCGGAGCGGGCCTCGTGCCAGCTAGACGCCCGCGGCGTTCCGGTACAGCCGGGGCACCCGCTTGGTCACCGACGTGAGCGTCTCCCAGGGGATCGTGTCGGCCCAGGTGCTGAACTCCGCCAGCGCGATCTCCGCGCCACCCTGCCGGCCGACCAGCACCACGGGATCGCCGCACCGGACCTCCTGCGGCACGTCGGTCACGTCGACGACGGTCTGGTCCATCGTGACGCGGCCCAGCACCGCGCAGCGCCGGCCCTGGATCAGCACCGAGGCCTTGTTGCCCGAGGAGCGGGCCAGGCCGTCGCCGTAGCCGGCCGTGAGGACCGCCACGGTGGACTCGCGGCGCAGGACATGCGTCCGCCCGTAGCTGATCCCGGTGCCCGCGGGCAGGCGCTTCACCAGCCCGACGCGCGTGTGGAAGCTGAAGACGGGCTCGGCGCGCACCCGCGCCAGGAGCGAGTGGGGGTGGGGAAGCACGCCAAACTGCAGCAGGCCCACGCGCACCGCGTTGAAGGGCGTGCCCCCCGGCGCGCTCTCGAGGCCCGCGCTGTTGTCGGCGTGGATCAGGAGCCGCGCCGGATCGAGGCCGGCGAACCCTTCCAGCACGTCGAGGAAGGTCCTCCGCTGGCGCTCCGTGAAGCCCGCGTCCTCGTCGGCGCTCGCGAAATGCGTGAACACCCCGGCCAGGCGGACGCCCGGTGCGGCGCGGATCCGCTCGTGAAGCTCGCGCGCGCCCGCGTGCCAGACGCCCATGCGGCCCATGCCGGTGTCGATCTTGAGGTGCACGCGGACCGGCTGGCCGGCGGCGCGACCGACGGCGTCGAAGCGCCCGACCTCCTCGGCCGACGACACGGTCGCCGCGAGGTCGTACTCGGCCAGGTAACGGTCCTCGTCCGGCAGCACGGGGCTGAGCAGAAGCACGGGCCAGTCGGCGCTGAGCTCCCGGACGGCCGCCGCCTCGGCGATGTTCGCGACGGCCAGCAGGTCGGCGCCGGCGTGCATGAGCCGCGCGGCTGTTTGGTGCAGGCCGTGGCCGTAGGCGTCGGCCTTCACCACCGCGACGTAGCGGATGTGCGCGGGCAGCGTCGCGCGGATGAGCCGAAGGTTGCGCTCCAGGGCGGCGAGGTCGATCTCGGCCCAGCAGCGGAGGGGGAGCTGCGCGGAGGCGTTCATTCCGGGCCGCTCAACGCCGCGGCGCGGTCGCCGCGCTGTGCACCTGGGCCGACCATTTCCGGTACTCCGGCGCCTCGGGCTGGAACGCGTCGGGCGCGTCGACCGCGCGGAACACGTCGGCCTCGCCGAGGCCATCGAGGATCGCCCCGACGTCGTACGGGCACGTCGCGAGCGCGCGCGGCGGCGCCGACCAGGCCCGGAAGTTCTCCGGCGCGAGCAGCTCGCCGCCGGGCAGTTCCGCGGTCGCCACGCGCCGAGGCGGGCCGAGGCGGCCGGAGGCGTCGATCGGCTGGACGTGCCACGAGTCGCGCCGCGCGTCGGCGATCACCGCGAAGTCCCGGGGGCGACGGGCCCACTCGTGGCGGGCGGCGACGGCGAGGCTGCGGTAGGCGAACGCCGGACGCGGCTGGAGCACCTGCCAGGTCCGCAGGGCCATGGCGACCGTGCGGATGCCGAGCATCGAGCCGGGCCCCTCGCAGAAGACGAAGCCGCGGATGTCGCCGACCGCCAGGCCGGCGGCGGCCAGCGCGGTTGCGGTGCCTCCGAACAGGGCGCTGGTGGCGTCGCCCTCCCCCCTTTCCCAACACGCCGGCTGGCCGGGCCGCAGCACGCCCACCTGCACCGCGGCCGAGGCGGCGTCCAAGGCGAGCAGGGGGCCCAGTTGGGCGAGCAGCGCGGAGAGGGCGGGCATCGGCGGCAGGTTGGCGGGCGCCGGAGAAAGCTCCAAGCTCCAACATGCAGGGAATCACCGATATCCGGAAGCACGGCCCGCGCGCGGCGGGAACGCGGCCGGCGCGGCAAACGCGGGATTTCGGCGCCGCGGCCGCTGACCGAAACCGGCCTTGACCGTGCCGGCGGGGGCGACTTTCCTCGACCTCTTTTCCGCCCGCGCATCCACCAGAAATTTCCGCCGTGAACGTCCAAGTATCCGACATCAACGAGACCCGCAAAACGCTGACCGTGACCCTCGACCAGAACGAGGTGGACGGCGAGTACCAGGCCATCCTGGGCGAGATCACCAAGCAGGTGAGCCTGCCCGGTTTCCGGCCCGGCAAGGCGCCGGCCGCGATGGTCGCGAAGCGCTACGGCAAAGAGCTCCAGGAGGAGTTCAAGAACAAGGTCATCGGGAAGGCCTACCGCGACGGGCTCGAGCAATCGAAGCTCAACGTGCTCTCGCTCGTCGACGTCGAGGAGGGCGCGGTGCAGCCGGGCCACTCGGCCGCGATCAAGATCACCGTCGACGTCCAGCCCGAGTTCACGCTGCCGGAGTACACCGGCATCGAGACCGAGGTGCAGCCGACCGAGCCGACCGAGGCGGAAGTGAACGGCGTGATCGAGGGCCTCCGCGCCGAGCGCGCGGACTTCAAGGTCGCTGAGCGCGCGGCGCAGAAGGGCGACTACGTGCGCCTCGGCTACGAGGGCACGCTGGACGGCAAGCCGCTCGCCGAGATCGTGGGCGACAAGGGCATCTACGCCCGGGCGCCGCAGACGTGGGAGGAAGTCGAGGGCCCGAACGAGGGCGTGCTGCCGGGCCTCGGCGCGCAGCTCGCCGGACTCAAGGCCGGCGACAAGAAGGCCGTCACGATCACGTTTCCCGCGGACTTTGCGCCCGTGCCCGCGCTGGCCGGCAAGGCGCCCTCCTACGCGGTCGAGGTGCAGGAGGTGCGCGAGCGCGTGCTGCCGCCCGTCGACGAGAAGTTCCTGAAGGACAACCAGGCCGCCTCGCTCGACGAGTTCCAGGCGCGCATCCGCCAGGGCCTCAAGGCCCGCAAGGAGCAGCAGAACCGCGCCGAGCAGCGCCGGCAGATCACCGACGCGCTGGTCGCGCGCGCGGACTTCCCGGCGCCGGAAAGCCTCGTGGCCAGCGAGCGCGACGGCGTGCTCCGCCAGTTCATCGAGGAGAACATGCGCCGCGGCGTGCCGCAGGAGCAGTTCGAGCAGAACAAGAAGGAGCTCTTCGACAGCGCGACACGCGCCGGTCAGGCCCGCGTGAAGGTCCAGCTGATCCTCGCGCGCATCGCCGAGCAGGAGAAGATCAAGGTCGACGAGAAGGATCTCAACCAGTGGCTCCTGCGCGAGGCCCGGCGCAGCGGGCAGCGCCCGGACCAGTTTGCCAAGCAGCTGGGCAAGGATCGCGAGATGCTCCGCGCCGCGCAGCAGCAGATCCTCTTCGACAAGGCCCTTGATTTCCTCGTCTCCAAGGCTAGCGTTAAGCAAACACCGGCGAAAGCCTGAGCACCCCAATATCTTACGTGAGCTCCTACTACGTTCCCATCGTCCTCGAGAACACCGGCCGCGGCGAGCGGTCGATGGACATCTACAGCCGCCTCCTCAAGGACCGCATCGTCTTCATCGGTTCGCCGATCGACGATGGCGTCGCGAACGTGGTGATCGCCCAGATGCTTTTCCTCCAGATGGAGGACCCGAAGAAGGACATCCACCTCTACATCAACTCCCCCGGCGGCGTGGTGACGGGCGGCATGGCCATCTACGACACGATGAACTTCCTGCAGTGCGACATCGTCACGTACTGCATCGGCATGGCCGCGAGCATGAGCACCGTGCTGCTGGCCGCCGGGACCAAGGGCAAGCGCTTCGCCCTGCCCAACAGCCGCGTGATGATCCATCAGCCCAGCGGCGGCGCGGGCGGCCAGGCGGCCGACATCGCGATCGCGGCGAAGGAGATCCTGCGCTGGCGGCAGACCCTGAACCAGGTCATCGCGAAGCACACCGGCCGGACGGCGGAGCAGGTCGAGAAGGACTCGGACCGCGACTATTACCTGAGCGCCGACGAGGCGAAGGCCTACGGCATTGTCGACCATGTGGTGACGTCCACCCGCGACGCCCAGCAGGTGGTGCAGAGCGCGGCCTGAGCCGCGCCCGCTTGTGCCGGGAAGAGGGGGAAAAAGCCCTCGACTCGCCCGGAAGCCGTACCGATATACTCCGACCATGGCCAAATCCTCGCGCATGACCCTTTGTTCCTTCTGCGGAAAATCGCAGGCGGAGGTCCGCAAAATCATCGCTGGACCAGGGGTTTACATCTGCGACTCGTGCGTCAACGTCTGCAAGACGATCATCGACCGCGAGGTGAAGGCGCCCGCCGCCGAGACCGCGGCCACGAAGCCGGCTTTCCGGCTGGTGAAGCCCTCCGAGATCAAGAAGGTCCTCGACGATTTCGTCATCGGCCAGGACCACGCGAAGAAGGTCCTCTCGGTCGCCGTTTACAACCATTACAAGCGCCTGAACTTTGACGCCGGCCAGACCGGCAACCGCGACGCGACCCTTGCGGCCGAGTTCGGCGAGGTCGAGGTGGAGAAGAGCAACATCCTGCTCGTCGGCCCCACCGGCTCGGGCAAGACGCTCCTCGCGCGCACGCTGGCCAAGATCCTCGACGTGCCGTTCGCGATTTCGGACGCGACCACGCTGACCGAGGCCGGGTACGTGGGCGAGGATGTCGAGAACGTCGTCCTCCGTCTCCTCCAGTCGGCCAATTACGACGTCAAGAAGGCCGAGTGCGGCATCATCTACATCGACGAGATCGACAAGATCCGCCGCACGACGGAGAACGTCTCCATCACCCGCGACGTCTCGGGCGAGGGCGTGCAGCAGGCGCTGCTGAAGATCCTCGAGGGCACGACGTGCAACGTTCCGCCGCAGGGCGGCCGCAAGCACCCGAACCAGGAGTACATCCAGGTCAACACCTCGAACATCCTCTTCATCTGCGGCGGCGCGTTCGTCGGCCTCGATGCGGTCATCAAGAAGCGCATGGGCCAGCGCTCCCTCGGTTTCCACGTGAATCCGGACGACCACCGCCTTTCGCCGGACGAGATGATGCGCGGCGTGGCGCCCGAGGACCTGATCCGTTTCGGCATGATCCCGGAGTTCATCGGCCGCCTGCCGGTCGTCTCCGTGCTCGACGAGCTCAAGATCGAGGACCTCGAGCAGGTGCTGCTCCGCACCAAGAACGCGATGGTCAAGCAGTACTCGAAGCTTTTCGCGATGGATGGCGTGCACCTGAAGTTCACCCGCGACGCCATCGTCGCGATCGCGAAGAAGGCGATCGAGCTCAAGACCGGCGCCCGCGCGCTCCGGGCGATCCTCGAGAAGCTGATGCTCGAGGTGATGTACGAGCTGCCGCAGCGCGAGGACGTGACCGAGGTCATCATCGACCAGGGCGTGGTCGAGGGGCGCAAGAAGCCCAGCCTCCGCAAGGCCGGCCGCCCGGCGGCGAGCAAAGACGCCGCCTGAGCCGGCCGCCTGGCAAGGAAGACGAAGGCGCGGGTCACCCCGCGCCTTTTCGCTTTTGGCGGCGCCCGGCGCTCCCGTCGCGCTCGAACGCACGCGGGTGGCGGCCGCCGAGAGGGCCGCGGGAGCGCGGCCGGCGGCTACCAGTTGAAGCTCTCGCCGGCCTTCACGGACTTCGCGAACTCCACGAAGAGCCGCACGCAGTTCTCCACGTCCTGCAGGTCGACCACCTCGCTCGGCGTGTGCATGTAGCGGAGCGGGATCGAGACCAGCCCGCACGCCACGCCGCCGCGGGCGACCTGGATCGCGCGCGCATCGGTGCCGGTCGGGCGGGGGTCGGCCTCGAGCTGGAAGGGGATCTTCGCCTTCTTCGCGACGTCCAGCAGCCGGGTGAAGACCTTGGGGTTAATGTTCGGGCCGCGGCAGATGATCGGACCCGCGCCGAGCTTGGTCTCGCCGTATTTGCGCGGGTCGCAGTCGGGATGGTCGGTGGCATGGCCGACGTCGACCGCGAGCGCGACGTGCGGGTCGACCGCGAAGGCCGACGTGGTTGCGCCGCGCACGCCGATCTCCTCCTGCGTCGTGGCGACCGCGACGACCTTCGCGCCGAGCTTCGCCTTGGCCTTCGCGAGGCGGATGAGGGCCTCGCCGACGACGTACGCGCCGACCTTGTTGTCGAACGCGCGGGCGGTGCCGACGGATCCGTGGATCAGCTCGAATTCGTGGTCGTAGGTGGCGACGTCGCCGATCGCCACGCGCTCCAGTGCCTCGGCCTTCGTCTTCGCGCCGATGTCGATCCAGATCTCGTGGATCTCCGGCACCTTCTTGCGGTCGCCTTCGTCCATCAGGTGGATCGCGCGCTTGCCGGTCACGCCCCGCACCGTGCCGGCGGCGGTCTGGATGATCACGCGGCGGCCGGAAATGATCGAGCGGTCGTGGCCGCCGATCGTGTCGAAATAGAGGAAGCCGTCCTTGTTGGCGTAGGTGATGATGAGCCCGAGCTCGTCCATGTGACCCGAGAACATCAGCGTGGGCCCGCCCTTGGGATTGAGCGTCGCGATCCGGTTGCCGAGGGCGTCGTTCGCATAGGCGCCCGCGTGCTTCTTCACGTGCCGGTCGAAAACCGCCTGGGCCGGCCCCTCGGCGCCGGAGGGGGACTTGGCTTCGAGCAGCTCGGTCAGGAAGGCGGGAGCGGAATAGTCGGACATGCCGCTAATCCGGCCCAAAACGCGGGGCGGCGCAAAAGCAAAATGCCGGGCGGAAAAGCCCGCGGCGGGATCACGCCGTCACGGGCTTCGTCCACCCGTACGCTTCCTCGACCTTCGCGCGTATCTTCTTCGACATGTGCGGCAGCAGGACCCTCGTCGTGTGGTGGCCCGCGTACACGCCGTCCTTCGCATAGGCCCAGTCCGTGATCATTTCCTCGGTCACGTCGACGACGGACCCGAGGGCCAGGCCGTGCAGGTCGTTCGGCACGTTGGCCAGCTTGCCGACGAAGCCCGCGCCGCGCGACTCGAGCTCGCCGACCCAGATGTGCTCCGTGCTGCCTCCGCTCGTGGGGAAGCGCGCCTTGACCGCGAATTCCGACATCCCCGGCCCGGGCTCGGCGAGGAGCCGGCGGAATTCGGGGAGCGTGGACCGGGCCTTGGCTACGGCCTCGGCCATTTCCGGATGGTCCTCGGGCAGGTGGACCGTGTCCCGCCGGCGGCCGAACCCGAGCAGCCCCGCGAGCAGCAGGAGCGGCAGGAGCAGCAGGGCGAGGGCGAGGCGGAGCAGGATCATGACGGCGAGGTTACACCGGGACGAGGATGCCGGCGACGCAGGCGGAGAGGTAGCAGGCGAGGGTGCCGCCGATCACGGCCTTCACGCCGAGCTTGGCGAGATTCTCCCGCTGGTTCGGGGCGAGCGTGCCGATGCCGCCGATCTGGATGCCGATGGACACGATGTTCGCGAAGCCGCACATCGCGTACGTCAGGATGATGATGGTGCGCCGGTCCGTGAGCACGCCGTTGGCCTTCATCTCGCCCAGCTGGAGGAACGCGACGAACTCGTTCAGGACCGTGCGGGTGCCGAGGAGCTGGCCGGACTGCAGCAGCTGGCCGTAGTCGATGCCGAGCAGCCACGCGACCGGGGCGTAGATGAGGCCGAGGACGAACTCGAGGGAGAAGGTCTTGAACGCGCCGCCGGTGACCTCCGCGATCCAGCTGTTGAAGCCGGGATAGTGGAAGATCTCCGTTCCGCCGATCGCGAGCGTGTGGGGAGCGCCGATCCAGCCGAAGAGCCCGTTGCCGAGCGCGATCAGCGCGGTGAAGGTGATGAGCATCGCGCCAACGTTCACCGCGAGCTTCAGGCCGTCGGTCGTGCCGAGGCAGATGGCGTCGACGAGGTTCGTCCCGATCTTCTCCTTCGACACCGCCAGGTCCCGGCTGATCTCCTCGGTCTGCGGCAGGATGATCTTGGAAATCATCAGGCCGGCGGGGGCGTTGATCACGGACGCGGTGATCAGGTGCGTGGCGAAAAGAACCTTCTCGGCGTCGCTCTCCCCGCCCAGGAAGCTGACGTACGCGAGCATCACGGCGCCGGCGATCGTGGCCATGCCGCCCACCATGATCGTGAAGATCTCCGACCGGGTCATGCTCGGCAGGAACGGCTTGATGAGGAATGGCGCCTCCGTCTGCCCGAGGAAGATGTTGGCCGAGGCGCTCAGCGTTTCGGCGCCGGAGAGCGGCATGAACCGCTGGATGACCCACGCGAACGCCCACACGAGCTTCTGCAGGATGCCCAGGTAGTAGAGCATCGAGGTGAAGGCGGAGAAGAAGATGATCGAGGGCAGGATCCCGATCGCGAACACCACGCCGTGCTTCTGCTGGTCGGCCAGCGACCCGAAGACAAACCTCACGCCTTCCTGGGTAAAACCCATCAGATCGACGAACCGGCCTCCCACCCAGTCCACCGCGGCGCGCACCGGCGGCACGAAGAGGACCAGCGAGGCGAAGAGGAACTGGAGGAAGACGCCGGCTCCGACAATCCGCCAGTTGATGGCCCGGCGGTTATAGCTCAGGGCGACGGCGATCCCGATGAGCGCCGCGTAGCCGAATAACCCGCGCAGGATGTGGGTCAGGGTATCCATGGGGCCGGAGTCGCCGCGAGCGTGCGAAAATAATCCCTCGCGGCGAGAAACTTCTGGGCGAGGCGCGCGTCTCAGCCGGGACCTGCGCCATGAAACCGGGGTTCCTCGAGATCCTGTTAGCCATTGCCGTTGGCGTATCGGCGCTCGCGATCTTCGCGATGTGCGCCCTTGGAATCGTGGTCTGGCTGGCCGGGGGGCGGCGGATCCGCACGGGAGACGTCCGCCGGCGCGACTGAGCCGGCGGCGCGGGCGGCGACTCCGGCCTTGGCGGCGGCCGGGCCCGCGGCCACGCTCGGCCGATGACCATCCAGGAGCGGCTCGCCCGGCATCTGGGCCGCACGCCCGACACTTCCCGGGCGGCCTTCGTGGCCGCGAACGCGACGATCCTTGGCGACGTCACCCTCGGTGCGCGCAGCAGCGTCTGGTACGGCTGCGTCGTCCGCGGGGACATCAATTCCATCGACATCGGGGAGGGGACGAACCTCCAGGACCTGACGATGGTGCACCTCGCGGACGACCACGGGGTCAAGGTAGGCTCCTATTGCACGGTCGGGCACCGCGCGATCATCCACGCCTGCGACGTCGGCGACGAATGCCTCATCGGAATGGGCGCGGTCATTCTGGACGGCGCGCGGATCGGCGACCGTTGCATCGTGGGAGCGAATGCGCTCGTGACCCAGCGGTTCGTCGCCCCTCCCGGGTCGATGATTCTCGGCAGCCCCGCCAAGGTGGTGCGCGCGCTTTCGCCGGACGAGCAGGCCGGGATCCGGCGCTGGGCGGAGAAATACGTCGAGGTCGCGCGGGCGCACGCCGGGCGGCGGGCGTGAGTCGAGGTTTCCGGACCGGATTCCGGAGCACCCGCGCGCGGGGTTCGTCTGTTGAACGCATCCGCGTTCATCTGTTGAGCACCGGCCCGGGGGCGGTCCAGGGATGGCGCCCTTCCGCAGGCGATGCGGAGCGCGGCGGCGCGGGCGTTCGACCGGCCTACTTGACCCGTTCGAGGATGCTGAACGTGTAGCGATAATTCGCGTCCGACGACTCCTTGCGCCAGGACTCCCGCCACGCGAGCTGGTGCCAGTCGGGGAACAGGCGGTCGCCGGGCATCTCCGCGTGCACGAGGGTGAGGATCAGCCGGTCGCACAGCGGGAGCGTCTCCTCGTAGATGCGCTGCCCGCCGCAGACCATGATTTCGCCGGGAAGGGCCTGCGCGGCCTGCAGCGCGCTCGGCACGTCGGACACGACGGTGAATGGGGCCGGCTCGAGCAGGGAGGGCTTGGCCGGCGCGCCCGGCTTCTTGAAGGCCGTCGCGCGGATGCTGTCCGGGTTGCTGCTCAGCACGACGGCGCGGCGGCCGTCCGAGATGACCTGCGGCCAGGCCTCGAAACAGATCCGCCCGAGCACGACGACGCTCCCGGCGGTCTTGTCGTGGAACCACCGCTTGTCCTCCGGGATGTCGAACGGCAGGCGGCCCTCGCGTCCGATCACGCGGTTTTCCGTGCAGGCGACGATGAGGTTGATCGGTTTGGCGATCACGGGCGGTCCGGTGGCAGCGGCATTACCCTTGGAGCTCCGGAACAGGTTGGCGTTCCCGGCAATCGCTAAGGGAATACCCTGGACGGGGAAGGACAAGCTTTCCGGCGGGCTCCCGGAGCTTCCGGCCGGGAGGACCCTACATCGCGCGAGGTAATTGCCGCCGGGGCCTCGGACCGGACCGAAGGGGTCTTGTCATAAACGCCCCTGCGGCTATGCCCTCCGCATGCTTATCGGAGTCCCCAAGGAGATTAAGATCGGTGAAACGCGCGTCTCCATGACGCCCAGCCTGTGCCGCCGCGTGAAGGCTCTCGGCGGCGAAGTGGTGATCGAAAAGGGCGCGGGCCTGAGCGCCGGATTCACGGACGCCGAGTACAAGGCGGCGGGCGCAACCGTCGCGGCGTCGGCGGCGAAGGTCTGGAAATCGGCCGACGTCATCCTGAAGGTCAAGGAGCCGCTCGAGGAGGAGTACGGGCGGATGCAGCGCGGCCAGACGATCTTCACCTATCTGCACCTGGCGGCGGGCCCGCGCCTCGCCAGGGAGCTTTGCCGAAAGGGCATCCTCGGCATCGCCTACGAGACGGTCGAGGGCCCCGACGGCGCCTTTCCGCTGCTCAAGCCCATGTCCCAGATCGCGGGGCGGCTCTCCATCCAGATCGGCGCGTATTTTCTCCAGACCCAGCACGGCGGCTCGGGCGTCCTTCTCGGTGGCATTCCCGGCACCATGCCGGGGCATGTCGTGGTGGTCGGGGCCGGCAATTCCGGCGCGCACGCCGTGCGCATGGCGGCGGGCATGGGCGCGCGCGTCACGGTGCTCGACCTCGACACCCGCAAGCTCGAGGTCCTCGACCAGGAGTACCGCGGCAAGGTCATCACCCTCGTGTCCAACCCGGCCAACATCGAGGCCGAGGTCGCGGATGCCGACCTCCTGATCGGCGCCGTGCTCATCCCCGCCGCCAAGGCGCCGATCGTGGTCACCAACGCCATGGTGCAGCAGATGCGCCCGGGCAGCGTGATCGTCGACATCGCCATCGACCAGGGCGGCTGCATCGAGAGCATCCGGCCCACCTCCCACGAGCGCCCCGTCTACCGCGAGCACGGCGTGATCCATTACGCGGTGCCGAACATGCCCGCGCTGGTCGGCCGCACCTCCACCCTCGGACTCACGCAGGCGACCGAGACCTTCGTCGCCCTCATGGTCCAGAAGGGCGTCGACCGTGCGCTGTCCGAGCACAAGGGCCTCGCCCGGGGCGTGAACACCCGCGGCGGCCGGATCGTGTACGACGAGGTCGCCCGCGCCGTCGGGTTCGACCGCGCCTAGCTAGCTCGGCCGCCATCGGCCCAAACTGTGTCCCGGCCGGGACACAGTTTGGGCCGGCCGCGCACGGGCGCCTCCCCGGAGGCGGGCCGGATTGACGCGATCCCGGCTCCGCCCGACATTCGCGCCATGGTTCGCCTGTGGTCCTGCCTGCTTGCGCTCGTCGCTCTGCCCGCCTTGCGGGCGGCGGACGCGCGGTCGTGGTGAAAACGCCGCATTTCACGATCCTGAGCGAAGGCTCCGAATCGAGCGCGCGGGCTAGCTGTGAGTCGTCAGGAGGATGTCCCCTTTTCGCGCCCAGGCGCCGTGTTCGCTTTTTCAATCCCCATCGAGGGAAACCCTTATGGGGCCCGAAAAATCGAACACGGCTAAATCGGGGACAACGTGTTGAAATCTCACAGCTAGCGTCCGCCGCCGACGTCCGCCGGGCGGTTCCAGTTCGCGGCCTGGGGGATCTCGCGGGGCGCGAGCCGGACGACCCGCAGGCGGCGCGCGCGGACCAGCGCGGCGACGAGCCGGTGCATCGCCCGGGAACCGCGGCGGAGCCGGCGGCCCGCTTCCGGCAGCGCTTCCCGCGGATAAATGGCCGCCAGCGGCTCGTATCCGCGCGGACCGCGGTAAACCGCGCCGCACCCCGCGGCGCAGGCGCGACGCAACCGCCGGAACCACGAGGCCTCGAGGAACGGCATGTCGACGGCGAGCACGGCGACGAGCGGAGACGAGGCGCGGGCCAGCGCCGCGTGCACGCCGGCCAGCGGACCGGCGTCCGCGACCGAATCCCGGATCTCCCGCCGGGGCGCGCCGAGCGAACGCTGCCGGGGACGGAGCGCGATGAGCACGGGCTTTGCGCCCGCGCCGGCGAGGACCGCCGTCTGCCGGCACCAGAGCGGGACGCCGCCAACCGGCAGTTTGGCCTTGTTCCGGCGCATGCGGCGCGAGCGGCCACCGGCGAGCACGACTCCGGAAAGGGCGGGGGGAGGCATGAGACCGATGGTCGTGCGCGGCCGCCCCGCGCGCAAGCGGCGCCTAGGAATCGCGCCGCAGCCAGCCGTCGGACAGGATCCGGCAGCGCAGCCCGCCGCGTCCCTTGAGCCACTCCTCGGCGCCGGGCGCGATGGCCTGATCCATCCAGAAGCAGGGCCGGCATTCCTCGGCGCCCTCGAGTTCGACGGCCTGGAGCGCGAACCGCCGGCCGATGAGGGAGTTCAGGTCAAGGCCCTCGGTGATGATGTTGCGTCGGAAAGCCGCGAGGTCGACGGCCGCCAGGCCGAAATTCGCCCGCAGCTCCGCGGCCACCTCGGCGGAAAAAAAAGTCACCTGGCCCTTGTAGTCGGGCCGGTAGCCGAAGAAGCGGTCGCCCCGCAATCCGCGGCCGGCGACGCATTCCACGGCGTCGACCTCGGTGGCGGGAGTCCTGCCCGCGGGCTGCCCGTAATGGCCGAAAAAGTTGTGCCCGGCGGAAACGAAGATGTGGCGGATCCGCATCATCGGTCCCCCGGCCTATGGCGCTCCACCGCGACGGCGCAAGCCTTGTATGCCGGCTGGCGGGAGTGGGGGTCGAAGGCCGGGAAGGTCAGCCGGTTCACCGGCGCGAAATGCATGGGCAGGAACACCTGCCCGGGCTGGACCGTGGGCGTGACCAGCGCGAGCGCCTCCGCGGCGCCGCGCCGGGAGCGGACGAGCACGCGGGCGCCGTCGGTCACGCGGAGCCGCTCGGCGTCGACGGGATTGATCTCCAGGTAGAGCTGGGTCGGCGCGAGCTTGCGGAGCACGACGCTCTTGTCCGTCCGCGAGCCGGTGTGCCACTGCGCCGACGAGCCCCGCCCGGTGAGGAGCAGGAAGGGGTACTCGGCGTCCGGCGCCTCCGGCATCGGCCGGGGCTCGTCGAAGAGGAACTTGGCGCGGCCGTCGGCGGTGTAGAACCGGCCGTCGGCGAAGAGGCGGCGATCGCTCGTCGGCGGGGTGCGCGGCGCGGCCGCCGGATCGGCCCCGGGCGGCCGCGGCCACGGCCACTGGATGCCGCGCGCGGCCTCCAGGTGTGCGTACCCGCCGATGCCGGAGAAGTCGCACGGCTGCCCGCGCGAGACGTCCTGGAGCAGGCGGAAGGTGGCCTCGGGACTCTCCCATCGGCGGAACATGGGCCCGCAGCCCCACGCCTCGGCGATGAGTTTGAAGATCGCGAAGTCGCTCAGCGCCTGGCCGGGCGCGCGCGCCACCTTCTTGGCCAACCCCAGCCGGCGCTCGCTGTTGATCAGTACGCCCTCCTTCTCCCCCCAGCCGGCGGCGGGCAGCACGAGGTCGGCCTGGCGCGCGGTCTCCGTCGTGGCGTACATGTCCTGCACGACGAGGTACTCGAGCTTGTCGCGCAGCGCGCCGAAGCGGCCCTGGTTGACCCACGAGTGCGCGGTGTTGGTGGCGATGATCCACAGGGCCCTGATCTCGCCGGCGTCGACCGCGTCCAGGATCTGGTCGTAGGCGCGGCTGGCGCGCTGCGGGATGGCCGACTCCTCGATGCCGAGCAGCCCCGCCACCTTTGCGCGGTGCGCCGGGCTGGCGAAGTCATGTCCGCCGAGGAGCGAGGTCGCGTTGCCGAACAGACGCGATCCCATCGCGTTGCACTGGCCGGTGATCGAGTTCGCGCCGGTGCCGGGCCGCCCGATGTTGCCGGTCATGAGCGCGAGGTTGATGATCGCCTGGGCGGTGCGCGTGGCCTCGTGGCCCTGGTTCACGCCCATGGTCCACCAGAGGGAGACACGCTCGCGCGTGCCGATGATCCGCGCGAGGCGCTCGAGCGTCGCCTCCGGCAGGCCGGTCTCGCGCGCCACCCGCGCCGGCGGGAAGCCGCGGACGAACTCCTCGAACGCCTCGAACCCCGTGGTGTGCGCGGCGATGAAGTCGCGCCGGACCCATCCGTGCGCGACCAGCAGGTGGGCGATCCCGTAGAGCAGCGCGAGGTCGCTCTTCGGCCGGAGCGCGATGTGCAGGGTGGCGCTCATGGCGGTCTCCGTGCGGCGCGGGTCGACCACGACGATCTCGGGCTTGCGCGGGTTGCGCATCACGCGCTGCCACATGATCGGGTGGGCGATGCAGGGATTGGCGCCGATGAAGACGAGCGCGTCGCTTTCCTCGAAGTCCGCATAGGTGAACGGCGGGGCGTCGAAACCGAAGGACTGCTTGTACGCCACGTGCGAGGTGGCCATGCACTGCCGGGTGTTGCTGTCGATCTCGGCGATGCCCATGCCGAATTTCGCCAGCGCGCCGAGCAGGGCCATCTCTTCCATCACGATCTGGCCGGTGCTCAGGATGGCCACGCTCCCCGGCCCGTGCCGGCGCTGGATGTCCTTCAGCCGCCCGCAGAATCGCGCCATCGCCTCGCCCCAGGAGAGCGGCACCAGCCGGCCGGCCCCGTCGCGGCCGAGCGGCGCGGTCGCGCGGTCCGCCGCCGCGAGCGGCGTGAGCGCCTCCCAGCCCTTGGGGCAGGCCATGCCGAGGTTCACCGGGTAGTCCGGATCCGGCGTGAGGTTGATGGCCTCGCCGTCGGCGTTGAGGTGCACGCGCAGCGAGCAGCCGGTGCTGCAGAAGCCGCACACCATGTTGGTCGTCGCCGCCGGGGCCAGCCGCGCCGGCACCCGTCCGAGGCCGAAGTCGCCCGGGTGCTGCACCAGCTCGGTCGTCATCGGCCCGTGCCGGGCGCGGAGCAGATTCTCGAGGACATCGGCCGGCTTCATGCCTTCGCCTCCCGCCCGGCGTAACCGGGCATCTTCGGCGCGTCGACCGTGCGGAAGTAGAGGTGGCGCTCCGCCACCTCGCCGCCAAGGAGCAGCAGGAGGCCGGCGGCGAAGGCCGCCGGACGCGAGACCGCGGCGGTGGCCCCCGCCGTCGCGTAGGTCAGGAGCAGGACGCCGGCCACCGGCAGCGTGAAGCGCAGGCCGAACACGAGGTGGAACCGGCCGGTGAGCAGGCGCGCGGTCGCGAGCGCCGGATCGAGCGGGTCGTCCGCGTCGCGCTCCGCGGCCGGCCGGGCCGCACGAGCCTCGAGCCCGAACTTGGCCGCGACGGCGAGGACCAGCAGCGCCACGGCCGCGTGCGACGGCGCCGCGGCGAACGCGCCCGCCGTGCCCGCGACGGCCGCGGTGCCGAGGAACCGGCCGACGGACTGAGCCGCGCGCCACGCGTGGCGGCGGGTGTCGACATAGATCATGGCCGAGCAATATACGCCGACGGCGCCGAAAAACAGCGCGGCGCGGCCGGCCGCCGGCGCGAGCAGGTCGGTCGCGACCGAGAGGACGAGCGCGGGGAACCAGGCGCCGAACACGACGGCCTCGCGGCTCAGCCAGCTGCGGCGCAGGCCGAGAAACACCCGCCAGGCGCGCAACGGCTGGCCCAGGTGCGCGACGCTGGCCGCCAGCCCCGCGGCGGCGAAGCCGACGGCCGCCCACCCGAGGGCGGGCGGGGCACCGGTGGACTGGCCCATGAGCTCCCGCGCGGCCTGCAGGCCCACCGCCGTCTGGGTGCACACGAGCATGAGCGTGAGAGGCCAGTGGGCCGGCTGCGGCCGCAGCATGTTCTGGTCGGCCGGGCGGAGGTCCGCCGGCAGCGCGCGCCGCGTGACGTAGCGCGTGGTCGGCTGGGTATAGGACGGGTCCGGCGCGGTGGGCAGGAAAGCGGACGACCCGGCGACCCCGGCCGGCGCGGCTTGGTCGGGAGCGGCGCTGCGGGTGACCGAGACATTGACGATCTTGATCGCGTGCGTCGGGCAGGCCTGGACGCACGCCGGGGCCTCGCCCGCGCCGAGCCGCTGGTGGCACATGTCGCACTTGCGGACGATGCCCAGGCGCGAGGAGTACTTCGGCACGTCGTAGGGGCACTTCAGGACGCAGTAGCTGCAGCCGATGCACTGGTCGTCGAGGTGCCGGACGATGCCGGTGGCGGGGTCCTTCTCGTACGCGAGGACGGGGCAGCCGTTGAGGCAGCCCGGATCGGCGCAGTGGTGGCAGGCGGTCGTGACCGTCTGCTGGAACGGATGCCGCTCGTCGCCCCCGACCAGCAGGCCGGTGTCCCGCCAGGTCTCCTCCTCATCGAGGCCGTTGAGCGCGTGGCAGCCGGCGACGCAGGCCTTGCAGCCGGTGCAGGAATCGAGGTCGACCTCGAACGCGTACTGCTCGCCGGGGCCGGGCGCGGTGAGCGGGACGAGCTGGACGCTCAGCGCGGTCGCGCGGAGGCC
>DASPMS010000098.1:0-33703 GCA_035626915.1 Opitutaceae bacterium | reverse complement strand
GGCCCGCGTAGGAGAAGTCCCAGGGCAGGCCCGGGTACTGCACCGTGGCCGTGCCGCCCACGAAGACGAGCGGCACGCCGCTCGTGGGCATGTCGTCGAGGCGCTCGAAGTGCTCGTAGTCCACCGTGAGCGAGACGTGGTCGGTGATGCGCCAGGTGACGCTCGGCGCGAACATGTACTTCTCCATGCTGCCGACCGACTGGAAGACGAAGCCGTCCTCGCGCATGCCGATCAGGCGGTAGAGGAGGCGGTCACCCGTGCCGGGGACGGCGCCGGTGGCGTCGGCATAGAGCCGCGTGTAGCCCTCCGTGCCCAGGCTGGCGGAAAGGTTGAGCGCGCGCGCCGCCTCGGGGCGCTTGGTCACGTAGTTGATGACGCCACCGGGGTTGATCTGGCCGTACAGCAGCGAAGCCGGGCCCTTCACGACCTCGACGCGCGCGATGTTCGACGTGTCGATGAAGCGGAAGGAGCCGAAGCCGTTGCGCTGGACCGCCGCGCTGGTGAAACCGCGGACGTTGTACCGGGCCCAGCCCTGGGGCGAGATGTTGTCCTGGTGGACGCCGGGCGCCCACTTCACGATGTCGTAGAGGTCGTACGCCTTCTGGTCGCTGATGAACTCCTCGGTGAAGGCGGCGATGTTCATCGGCAGCTCGCTGATCGGCACGGCCATGCGGGTGGCCGAGACGGAATTGGCGGCCTTGTAGCCCTTGTCGGCCGTGGTGTTCACGGTGAAGGGAGTCAGCGTGACCACCTCTTCGCCGGCGGAGGCGGAGGACGCGGACGGGGCGGGCGCGGTCTGTGCGCCGGCGAAAGGCGCGGCGAGGAGCGTCGCCGCGGCGCCGAGGAGCTTGAGGTTCGTAGGCATGGGTTGGGGTCGGCCGCGAGGCCGGGGGGGCGCGCGCCGGCTGGGTCCGGCCCGCGGACGCCGGCGGGGCCGGCGGTCGTCCGCACCCTGGTATTTCCAACCGGACGGCAGAAGCGCCCGGCCACTCTTATTTAAGAGTGCGCGGCGGCGGCCCCGTCGCGCGCTTGCCGGGCTCAGTGGTCCACCAGCTCGAACTTGATCGAGCCGCGGCAGGGGTTCGGCCGGGGCGGGGCGCCGGCGTTGTCCGGCAGGGCGCGGAAACGCCAGCCGCGCACCGCGGCGCGGACGGGCTCCTCGAACTCGCGGTGCGAGGACCGCGTGATCTTCACGTCCGCGACCGAGCCGTCCTTCAGCACGGTGAACATCATGTCGACCTCGCCCGCCATCCCGGCGCGGCGCATTTCGAACGGGTAGGCGGGCGGCGTGAGGTTCTCCTCCATCGGGGTGCGCCCCTCGACGGAGCTGAACGAAACGGAAATGCGGACGCTGTAACCCGGGTTGTAGCCCTGGGCGGATACGGAGAGCGCCGCGGCGGCCGCGGCGACCAGGGTGAGCAGGAGTTTCATGGCTGGAGCGACGACGCGGGGCGGTCCCCGCCGGAAAGCTCGGTGTAGCGGTGCACGAGCCAGATGATGCCCGCGCCCCAGAGCGCGGCGTCGAGGATGACGAGCACGCAAAGCCCGACCCACAGCGCATGGTAGCCGCGGGATTCCGGCGGCAGGAACTCGAGCGCGAAGGCCGCGATGGAGGCCGCGACGGCGAGCGCGGAGGCGCCTCCGACGGCAAGGAGCGCGCCGGCGCGCCGGCCTCCGTGGCGATAGGCGCGCAGCACGAAGATCGCCACGAGGAGGTTGACGATGAGCAGCACCGCCTCCTGCAGCCGGTACACCAGCTCGGCCAGGTTCATGGGAATTTCGCGCCTCCGCGGTTATTTGGCGCGCTGCTTTTCCTGCTGCGCGCGGCCCACCGCCCGGCCGACCTCCGCCTGGATCAGCGGCATGAGCTCCGTCATGTAGCCGCCCATCTTCTTCATGGCCGACTTGCCCACCGGCGAGCCGTAGAAATCGGCGAGGGCCTGGAGCTCCTCGGCGGTGAAGTGACGGACCATCGCCGTCTTCATGTCGCTCTCCAGCTGCGTGACGTTCAGGTGTCGCGTCATCAGCGCCTGGAACTCCGCCCGCTGATCGGGCGGCATCGATTTGGACATTTCGTTCGCGAGGTCGGCGAACATCTCCTTGGCCGACGCGGCCTGGAGGTAGCGGTCGGCCTGGGTGGCGCGGCTCGCGGGCGAGTCGTCGACGGCGAGCAGGCTTCCGGCCATCAGGGTGAAGAGGAGGGCGGCGTATTTCATGGGGACAGGGTGGGGACGAGCGGGCCGGTCCGGAGTGGGCCGGGCATCGGAGCCTATCCGCATTGCCCGGGGAGTCGAGTCCGGCGCGGCGGCGCTAGGCGAAGACGGCGCCGCCGAGCAATTCCTCGCCGCGGTGCAGGGCGAGGATCTGGCCGGGGGCGATCGCGCGCTGGGGCTCGCGGAAGCGGATCGTGGCGCCGGAGGGAAGCGCGCCAGGCGGCGCGGCGTCCGGCACGTATTCGATCGCGACCCTCGGGTCGCGGTAGCGCACGCGGCATTCGAGCTCGGCCGGGGCGGGCAGGGGCTCGCCGATGAAGCTGAGGGCGTGGACGCGGCACTCGCGGGTCCAGAGGCCCGGCGCGTCGGGGCCGTCGAAGGCGACGAGGAGCGCGTGGTCGGAAGCGCGCTTGCCCACCACCACGTAGGCCTGGTCGTCCGTGTTCGACGGCACGCGGATCCCGCGGCGCTGGCCGAGGGTGTAATAATGCAGGCCGCGGTGCTCGCCGAGGACCGCGCCGTCGGTCGCGCGCACGATCGGCCCGGGCTGGTCGGGGACGTAGGCGCGCAGGAAGTCCGCCATCTTCACCTCGCCGATGAAGCAGATCCCCTGGCTGTCCTTCTTCGCCGCGGTGGGGAGCCGGGCCTCGGCGGCGAGCCGCCGCACCGCGGGCTTGGTGAGATCGCCGAGGGGGAAGCGGGCGAAGGCGAGCTGTTCCTGGGAGAGCAGGGCGAGGAAGTACGACTGGTCCTTGTTCTTGTCCGTCGCCTCGAGCAGGGCGCACCGGTTGGCGCCGCCGCCGGGCCGCTCCACCCGGCGCGCGTAATGGCCGGTCGCCAGCGCGGCGAAGCCCTCGGCGCGCGCGTACGCGGCGAACACGCCGAACTTCATCTCGCGGTTGCACATCACGTCGGGATTCGGAGTGAGGCCCCGGCGGTAGCCGTCGAGCAGGTAATCGACGACGAGGCGGCGGTAGTCGCGCATGAGATTCACCACGCGGAACTCGATGCCGAGCGTGTCGGCGACGGCGCGGGCGTCCTCGATGTCCTGCATCCACGGGCAGTGCCCGATCACTTTGTCCTCGTTGATCCAGTTCTTCATGTACGCGCCGACGACCTCGTGGCCCTGCCGGTGGAGCAGCAGGGCGGCGGCGGCGCTGTCGACGCCGCCGGAGAGCGCGACGAGGGTTCTTTGGCGGACCATGGGACGGGTCCGCCGACCTTGCGGCGGAAAACGTGCCCACGCCAAGTTTCAAACGCGGGGGCCGCGGGGAGCCCGCGGGCCGCTTTCGGCGCGCCGGAGGGGCGCGCGCGGCTCCGGTTCCCCGCTGGGCCGCGGGAGGAAGGCGGGACGGGACGGCTCCCCAATAACCCCATACCAGATAACCAATAACTCCGCCGCGGGCTTGCGATGGCGCAGGGCGTGCTGCAACAACGGGGCGTGAAGCAACCCGACCACCGCATCCTCCGGGCCTGGCTGGCCTCGACCACGACCGGCGTGATCGAGCTGGACGCGGACTGGCGGGGCGAATCGCTGCCGCTGCTGGCGCCGGGCGACCACGCCTTCGAGTTCGCCGCGCTGTTCCCGGCGGCTCCGGAGCGGCATGCGGTCGAGTCGGCCTATTACGTCGACGCGGCGGGCGACCTGGTCTTCGTCCTCGATCCCTCGGACCACGCCTGGCTGAACCTGGCGAACACGCCGGTGTTCCTCGCGGGCGACTTCAACGACTGGCAGGACGCGGTGGGCCGGCCCGAGTGGCGGCTCGCGCCGGCGGAGGTCAACGGCCGCCCGGTGTGGATCACGCGGCAGTCGGCCGCGCTGCTCCACGAGCCGCCGCACCAGTTCAAGTTCGTCACGGGCGACCACACGTGGCTCGACGCCCCGCCGGACGCGACGAACGTGATCTCGGACGGCAAGGGCCACTTCAACCGCGTCCTCTACGCGCACCGCACGGGCCGGAACCTCTTCGAGTTCACCACCGCGGCGCCGCTGCAGCTGAGCCAGACGTACACCGTGACGCACCTGCGCGATGGCGTGCAGGGGCCGAAGACGCGCCTCCGCTTCGGCCGGTTCTTCCACGAGATGCGCAGCGACCTGCCGCTCGGCGCGATCGTGCGCAAGGACGAGACGGTCTTCCGGATCTTCGCGCCGCGCGCGAAGCACGTGCGGCTGTTCCTATCCGACCAGCCCGACCAGCCGGACAAGGCGTTCGGCTACGAGCTGGACCGGCGCGAGGAGGAGGGCGGCTGGCGCGGGGTGTGGGAAGCCCGCCTGGACCAGAACCTGCACGGCTGGTTCTACTGGTATTCGCTCAGCGGCCCGCACGACATCTTCAGCTTCTACCATCCCGGCCACCGGGTGCTCGACCCGTACGCCAAGGCCGCGGTCGGCCGCGAGGGTCCGGGCATCGTGCTCGACGCCGCGGTCATCGGCCGCGGCGACACCGGCTTTCGCACGCCGCCCTGGCAGGACCTCGTGATCGCGGAGGCGCACGTGCGGGACCTCGCGGCGCGCGCGCCCGGACCGCTGACGGCCGAGGACCGGCTCGGGTTCGCCGGGCTGGCGAAATGGGTCGCGAGCCCCGACTTCTACCTGAAAAAGCTCGGCGTGAACGCGGTCGAGCTGCAGCCGGTGCAGGAATTCGACAACCGCGCCCGCGACGAGTACCACTGGGGCTACATGACGGCGAATTTCTTTTCGCCAGCCAGCGCGTACGCGACCGATCCCGCGCGCGCGACGCAGGTGCGGGAATTCCAGGACCTCGTCGCCGCCTTCCACCGGCAGGGCATCGCGGTCATCCTCGACGTGGTCTTCAACCACGTGGGCGAGCCGGCGCACCTGCTCTACGTCGACAAGCTCTACTACTTCGAGCTGGGGGACAACGGGGCGCTGTCCAACTGGAGCGGCTGCGGCAACGACCTGCGCGCTCGCTCGGCCATGGCGAAGCGCCTGATCATCGACGCGTGCACGCACCTGATCGAGGCGTACGGCGTGGACGGATTCCGGTTCGACCTGGCCGAGTTGCTGGGCGTGGGCGTGCTGAACGACATCGAGCGCGCGCTGAAGCGGGTGAAGCCCGACTTGGTCCTGATCGCCGAGCCGTGGAGCTTCCGCGGGCACATCGCGGCCGCGCTGCGGCCGACGGGCTGGGCGTCCTGGAACGACGCCTACCGCAACTTCCTGCGCGACTATGTGCACGGCCACGGGTCGGCAGAGAAGCTCGAATACTTTCTCAAGGGCTCGCCCTGGCACTTCGCGTACTGGCCCGCGCAGACGCTGAACTACGCCGAGTCGCACGACGACCGGACCTGGCTCGACATGATCACGGAGAACGCCGACCACAACGGCTTCCGTCCGACCCTGGGCGACGTCCGCCGCACGCACCTGATGGCGGCGATCCTCTTCGCATCCATCGGCATCCCCATGGTCTCGGCGGGGCAGGATTTCCTCCGGTCGAAGCACGGCGTGAACAACACCTACCAGCGCGGCGACCTGAACGCGCTCGACTACCGGCGGATCGCCCGCTTCCCCGGCACGCACGCGTATTTCGCGGAGTGGATCGCGTTCCGGCGCTCCGCCGCGGCCGACGGCCTGCTGCGCCACTGGGCGCGGGCCTCGGAGGGCTTTTTCCGCGCGTTCAAGGGCGCCGAGCACGCGGGCCTGGTGCTGCTGTACAACGCCGACGGCTCCGCCGGCCCGCGCCGCCTGCTTTTCGCGGTGAATCCGCTGCCCGACGACGTGACCGTCGCGCTCCCGCCCGAGGTCGTCGCGTGGCACTGGCGGCTGCTCGCGGACCACGAGAGATTTTACAAGAACGGGCACCGCCCGCCGGGAATGGCCGTCGAGACCGGGTATGTTATCCCGGCGCTCGGCTGCGCATTGTGGATGGCCGAGGTATGACAATCACTGTCACGCCGCGCGTCCGTTAAGACTCTTGCCAAAGGAAACGGCGGGGCATTGATTCGCCGCTCCTTCCGTTCCGCAATCCAGCAACCCAGTCCATCCATGGCAGTCAAAGTCGCTATCAATGGTTTCGGCCGCATCGGCCGCCTCGTTTTCCGCGCTCTGTGCGAGCAGGGCCTCCTCGGCAAGGAGCTCGACGTGGTCGCGGTCGGCGACATCGTCCCGGCGGACAACCTGGCCTACCTGCTGAAGTACGACTCCACCCAGGGCCGTTTCCAGGGGAGCGTCGGCTCGAAGAAATCGGCCCCGGACAAGGCGGAGGACGACGTGCTGGTCGTCGATGGCCGGGAGATTGCCGTGGTGAGCGCGAAGACTCCGGCCGAGCTGCCGTGGGCGAAGCTCGGCGTGCAGCTCGTGATCGAGTCGACCGGCCTGTTCACCGAGGCGGAGAAGGCCAAGGGCCACATCGCCGCCGGCGCGAAGAAGGTCATCATCTCGGCTCCGGCGAAGGGCGAGGACATCACCGTCGTCATCGGCGTGAACGACGACAAGCTCGACCTGGGCAAGCACACCATCATCTCCAATGCCTCCTGCACCACGAACTGCCTCGCGCCGATCGTGCACGTGCTGCTCAAGGAGGGCTTCGGGGTGGAGGAGGGCCTGATGACGACCATCCATTCCTACACCGCCACGCAGAAGACCGTGGACGGCCCCTCGAAGAAGGACTGGAAGGGCGGCCGCTCCGCCGCGATCAACATCATCCCGGCCTCGACCGGCGCCGCCAAGGCGACCGCCCTCGTGCTGCCCGAGGTCAAGGGCAAGCTCACCGGCATGTCCTTCCGCGTCCCGACCCCGACCGTTTCGGTCGTCGACCTCACGGTGAAGACCGTGAAGCCGACCTCCTACAAGGAGATCTGCGACGCGATGAAAAAGGCCAGCGAGACCTACCTGAAGGGCATCCTCGCCTACACGGGCGACGAGGTCGTCTCGTCGGATTTCCTCCACGACCGGCATTCCTCGATCTTCGACGCGGGCTCGGGCATCGAGCTCAACCCGCGCTTCTTCAAGCTGGTGAGCTGGTACGACAACGAGTGGGGCTACTCCAACCGCGTCGTCGAGCTGACCAAGAAGATCGCCTCGAAGCTCTGAGGCGCGCCGCCCTCACGCGGGGCCCGGGCATCAAGTCGGGAGCCAGCCCAGGCTGGCTCGCCTCGGCGGAAGCGGACGACTTGGGCGTCACTTCCGATTTTTTGTCCCACCCCGCCGCGACGGCCCTGGCCGCCTGATGCCTGCCTCTTTCCTCCCATGTCCAAATTCAAGACCATCCGTGACCTCAACCTGCAGGGGAAGCGCGTGCTCATGCGCGTCGACTTCAACGTCCCGCAAGACAAGGCCACCGGCGCCATCACGAACAACCAGCGCATCGTCGCCGCGCTCCCGACGATCAAGCACGCCCTCGCCCAGGGCGCGTCCGTCGTCCTCATGTCGCACCTCGGCCGGCCGGACGGGAAGGCGAACCCCAGGTATTCCCTCAAGCCGGTGGCGGCCGAGCTCCAGAAGCTCCTCGGCCGCCCGGTGAAGTTCCTCGACGACTGCGTGGGCCCGGCGGTCGAGGCCGCCTGCGCGCCCGGCGCGCTCCGGCCGGGCGACGTGGTCCTGCTCGAGAACCTCCGCTTCCATCTCGAGGAGGAGGGCAAGGTGAAGGTGAAGAACCCGGACGGCACCGAGACCAAGCTGAAGGCGGATCCGGCGAAAGAGGCCGCCTTCCGCGCGAGCCTGACGAAGCTGGGCGACGTGTTCGTCAATGACGCCTTCGGCACGGCCCACCGGGCCCACAGCTCGATGGTGGGCGTGGCGTTGAAGGACAAGGCCGCGGGCTTCCTGATGGAGGCCGAGCTCAAGGCATTCGCCGCGGTCCTCGACACGCCCAAGCGTCCGCTGCTCGCGATCCTCGGTGGCGCCAAGATCGCGGACAAGATTCCGCTCATCAACAACCTGCTCGAGAAGGCGAACGAGATCATCATCGGCGGCGGCATGGCCTTCACCTTCAAGCGGGAGCTCGAGGGCATGGCCATCGGCGACAGCCTCTACGATCCCGAGGGCGCGAAGATCGCGAAGGAGCTTTTCGCGAAGGCCGCGGCCAAGGGTGTGAAGATCACGCTGCCGGTCGACTTCGTCTGCGCCGACAAGTTCGACGCGAACGCGAACACCCAGGTGGTCGACGACCGGCAGGGCGTGCCCGCGGGCTGGATGGG
Source organism: Opitutaceae bacterium (assembly GCA_035626915.1). Classification (GTDB taxonomy): domain Bacteria; phylum Verrucomicrobiota; class Verrucomicrobiia; order Opitutales; family Opitutaceae; genus Didemnitutus. The sequence continues at coordinate 25,331 of DASPMS010000098.1, read as the reverse complement.
CCTCGATGGGGGGCCCAAATCGATCGAGCTCTACCAGCAGGTCATCGGCCGCGCCCAGACGATCGTGTGGAACGGCCCCTCGGGCGTGTTCGAATTCGAGAAATTCGCGGGCTCGACCAAGGCCATGGCCGCGGCCATCGCCCAGGCGACCGCGCGGGGCGCCACGACGGTCGTGGGCGGCGGCGACACCGCCACCGCGGCCAAGAAGTTCGAGGTCGACGACAAGGTCACGCACTGCTCCACCGGCGGCGGCGCCAGCCTCGAGTTCCTGGAGGGCAAGGTCCTCCCGGGCGTGGCATTCCTGGAGCAATAGCCACGGAAGCCTCCGTCGGGCGGCATGCCCGAGGAGCCCACCGGCCCGGCTCCGGCGCGTTCCGGCATGGGCTGGCAGGGATTCCCGGGCGCCCGGATCCTTGGGCTCCGGGTCCATCCGGGAATGGAGATAATGTCCTCGCTAGGCGCGCGACGCCGGCCAAGAAAGGGATGAAAGTATGATCCGCAGAAAACTGATCGCCGGAAACTGGAAGATGAACAAGACCGCCGGTGACGGGGCCGTCCTCGCGCAGGACCTCGTCGCGGCCGTGGGCAAGGAGCCGTCGGTCGACGTCGTGCTCTGCCCGCCGTTCACGGCGCTCGAGAGCGTCGGCCGCGCCCTCGAGGGGCAGGCGGTGAAGCTCGGGGCCCAGAACATGCATCCGGAGAAGAACGGAGCGTTCACCGGCGAGATCTCGGCCGAGATGCTGCGCACCCTCTACGTCACGCACGTGATCCTCGGCCACAGCGAGCGGCGCACGCTCTTCGGCGAGACGGACGCGTTCATCAACAAGAAGGTCCTCGCGGCCCTCGCGAACCAGCTGAAGCCAATCCTCTGCGTGGGCGAGACGCTGGCGGAGCGCGACGCCGGCATCACCCTCGATATCGTCGCGCGCCAGGTGGAGAGCTGCCTCCAGGGCGTGAAGCCCGACCAGATCACGACCGTGATCATCGCCTACGAGCCGGTCTGGGCCATCGGCACCGGCCGCAACGCCACCGCCGCGCAGGCCCAGGAGGTCCATGCCTTCATCCGCGACCAGGTCACCAAGCTTTACGGCGCGCCGCTCGCCCAGAAGGTCCGCATCCTCTACGGCGGATCGATGAAGCCGGCCAACGCGGCCGAGCTGCTGGCGGAGAAGGACGTCGACGGCGGGCTCATCGGCGGGGCCTCGCTCGAGGCCCGCTCGTTCACCGATTTGGTGAAAGCCGCCGTCGCGGCGGTCTGAGACCTGCTGATGCCCCCGGGGTGGAACGCGCGGTCCCGCGCGTTCTGCGCGCCGGACGGCGCGCCCCCGCCTTCAGGAGCTCCCTCGGCTCCGGCGGCGCGCGCGAGGGCGTCCGATCCCCGGCCCCCCAGGCTTGCCCGCGCTTCCTGCGCGGGCTTATTTCGAATCCATGCGAACACTCGCCGCCCTCTGCCTTGCCCTGGCTTGCCTGGGCGCGGCGGCGGCGGGCGCCGCCCCGGTGGCTTTCGCGCGGCCGGGCTGGGCGATCGGCGGGCTCTTCCCGGCCGAGCCGAGGCGGGACGAGTTCCGCGCGCCGACGCCGCAGGGCGAGGTGATATCGGAGCGCTTCTTTGTCGAGGATGCCGGCGAGGCGTTCCTCCTCGTGCGCAGCACCTACCCGGTGGCGTTCGACCGCGCGTCCCGTCCGGGCCTGTTCGAGCAGGTGAAGCGCGAAGCCATCGCCGCCCGGCCCGGCGACTTCGTGGTCGACGAGCCGTTCACGCTCGGGGGCTACGAGGGCCGGCGCTTCGTGATCGAGCACCGGCGGGCGAAGCGCACGAAGGAGCTCCGCGTCGTGGTCGTCGGCGGCACGCTCTACGCCGGCAGCTACGAGCGTGCGGCGGGGCGGCCCGCGTCGGCGCGCGCGGCGTCGTTCCTGGACGGCCTGGAGGTGCAGCCGGCCTTCGCGGATTTCCGCGCGATGGAGGAGGCCGGGCGCTGGCGGGAGGTGACCGAGGGCCGGTTCAAGGTCCGGTACGACGCGACCCGCTGGTACCGCGACCCGACAGACCGCGAGCCGGGCGTCGCGAACTTCCTGCGCCTCGACAAGCGTGGCGAGGCGCAGCTGATCGCCGAGCCCGTCCCGCACGAGGGCGGGAGCCTCGAGGAGGTGGCGCTCGCCGCCGCGAAGGAGTCGGCCGAGAGCGTGCAGGTCCGGCGCCGCGGCACGAAGCGCCGGGGCGACTTGAACGTCGGCGAGCTGGAGTTCGCGGTCCGATTCGACGGCGCGACGTACGTGAACCTCGGTTATTTCTACAACGGGGCGGAGGGCGCGGTGCAGTTCCGGGCCTGGGCGCTCGAGAGCGACTACCGCGGGGTCGCGGGCGACCTCGCGGAGCTGCTCGACGGCCTCGCGCTCACCGTTCCGTCGCGGTGAGGGCCTCGTCGAGGCGGCCGAACTCACAGCCGTCCTCCTTCAGCTCCGGAATCAGCCGATCCAGCACCGCGGCGGTGGTGCGTCCGCGCGTTCCGCCGTCGTGGAGGATGAGGATGCCGCCGTCGATCCGCAGCCAGCGGGCCAGGCCGGCGAGGAGCGCCGGCCGCCCGAGACGGTGGTCGAGCGGATACATCGTCCCCATGACGGGCAGGAGTCCCTGCTCGCGGACGTAGCGCAGCTGGTCCGCGGTGCCGAAGTCGGAAGAGGGCCGGAACAGCCGGACGGGCGCGACCGGCCGCAGCACCGCCTGCGTGGCGTCGAAGTCCGCCCGGAACTCCTCCAGCGTGAGCGCCGACGCGCGCCGCGTCGTCCAGAGGTGATTCCCGAGCGCGTGGCCCTCGGCCACGATCCGGCGCAGGGCCTCGGCGTCCGCGACGTGCGATCCGGTGATGAAGAATGTCGCCGGAACGCCGTGCCGGCGCAGCGCCGCCAGGATGTCGCCGGTGTGCTCGCTCGGGCCGTCGTCGATCGTGACGTAGACGACCCGCCGGCCGGCGGGCCCGCGGAAGGCGATGTCGGGCTGGAGCCAGCCGAGGACCGCGGCCAGGAGCGCCGGCGCCCAGGACCAGAGCGAGCAACCCAGGAGGAGTGCCGTTCCTGCCAGCGCGAGCCGTCGTCGGCGGCGCTTCAGCTGGTCCGGCGCGCCATGCTGTCGACGAGTTCGCAAAGGAACGGCGCGCCGCCGGGCAGTGCCCGCAGGGCGGTGAGCGCGGCTCGAGTTTCGTCCGCCGCATGCCGGCGGGCCGCCGCGAGCCCATGCAGCTTGACCCAGGTCGTCTTGTCGGCCCGCTCGTCCTTCCCGGCCGTCTTGCCCAGAGTCTGCGTGTCGGCGGTGGCGTCGAGGACATCGTCGACGATCTGGAAGGCGAGCCCGAGGTGCCGGCCGGCGGTGCGCAGCGCCTCGATCTGGCCCGGCTCGGCGCCGCCGCAGCGCCCGCCCATCACGAGCGCGGCCGTGAGGATCGCACCCGTCTTGTTGAGGTGGATGAACCGGAGATCGTCGGCGGTGGCGTCCGCCTTCTTTTCCGCGAGCAGGTCCTCCATCTGGCCGCCGATGAGGTGTTCGCTGCCGGCCGCCTCCGCCAGGTCGGCCACCAGGTCGCGCGCCAGTCCGCCCGAATAATGGCGGGCGAGGAGCTGGAAGGCGTAGGTCAGCAGCGCGTCGCCGGCGAGCAGCGCGGTGGCCTCGTCGAACTGCTTATGCGCGGTCGGCCGGCCCCTCCGGAGGTCGTCGTCGTCCATGCACGGCAGGTCGTCGTGGATGAGCGAGTACGTGTGGAGGCACTCCACCGCAACCGCGGCGGCGGTCGCCGCCGCATGTTGCGCGCGGGAATCTGGATCCTGAAGCCGGCGACCCGGCGGAAGGAACACGTCCGCCGTCGCCAGCGTCAGCACCGGGCGCAGCCGCTTGCCGCCGGCCTGGACGGAGTAGCGCATCGCCGTGTGCAGCCGGGAAGGGCGGGTCTCGGGGCGTGGCAGGAGCTGCTCGAGGCCGTGCTCCACGGCCTCGCGGTAGGCCTCGAACTGGGCGCGGAATTCCATGCGCGGGAGCGGCAGATTTCGCGCGCATGGCGCTGTTGGCAAACGGATTGTTAAGCCCCGGGCTCGCCCAGAACAGGCTCGCCAACCCGGCGGCCCGGGCTTTTATCCAGCGAGCGTCACCGATGCCCACTTACGAATACGTCTGCTCGAAATGCGGCCACGAGATGGAAGCTTTCCAGTCCATGAAGGACGAGCCGGTGAAGAAGTGCCCGGCCTGCCGGAAGCCGGGGCTGAAGCGGAAAGTGGGCGGGGGCGCGGGGCTGATCTTCAAGGGCAGCGGCTTCTACCTGACCGACTACAAGAAGCCGAAGGCACCGAAGGAATCCGGCGGCGAGTCCTCGAAGCCGGCCAAAACCGAACCCAAGGCCGGCGCCTCCGCGTCGGCCGCGAAATGACCCCCGACCATGGCTGACAAGAAAATCGAAAAGGCGCTGTACGGCCCGAGCGCGACCGAGGTCGCCCTCGGCGCGATCCTCGGCTTCCTCCTCGGCGTGGTGACCGCGTGCGTGTACCTGGTGCTGTTCAAGCCCGTCACGACCGTGCGCGAGCCGGTCAAGGAGCCGGTCGCGGGCGTCGTCTACTACCAGCCGGGCACGAACGACAGCTCGCGCAACCGGCAGTGGACCGCGAAGCACCGGCGTTTCCTCGCCGGCGGTAGCATCGAGGTGAACGAGGACGAGATCAATTCGTGGGTCGCGTCCGAACTGAAGAAGCCCGCGGCCCCCGCCGGCGGCAAGGCCGGCGGCGCGCCCGCGCCGTCCGGATCTTTCCTCACCGCGCAGCCGCCGAACTTCCGCATCGTGGACGGCACCATGCAGGTCGGCTTCCTCTGCCGCATCGACTATTTCGGAGTCGGGCGGGACGTGCAGGTGGTCGCCCGCGGCAAGGGCTTCACCAAGGACGACAACCGCTTCGAGTTCGAGGCGGACGAGTTCTACCTCGGCTCGTGTCCGCTGCACAAGTTGTTCGGCCTCGGCCTGCCGCTCATGAGCAAGCTTTCGAGCCTGCACACGCCGTCGGACGAGATGAAGGCCGCCTGGGCCAAGCTGACCGAGGTGCAGCTCGAGGGCCGCACCCTCAAGCTCACGGTGCCGTGACCGCCGTCGGCGCCGGGGCGCATCCGCTCCGGCCATCCCAAGGCTGGCCGGCCGGGGCCGCGGTCCGGCCGTAGCGCCGTGTCACGGAGCCTGAAGAACATCGGCATCGTCGCGACCGCCACCGTCGCGTCGCGGGTGCTCGGGCTGGCGCGCGAGATGGCGACCGCGCATGTCTTCGCGCTCACCGCGCTGAACTCCGCCTTCGTGTCGGCCTTCGTGCTGCCGAACCTGTTCCGGCGCCTGCTGGGGGAGGGGGCGCTCACCGCGGCCTTCGTGCCGACGTTGACCCGCGAGGTCGAATCGAGCCGCGCCGCGGCCCTGGCCCTGGTGAGCAAGGTCGCCAGCTGGCTCACGGTCACGACCGTGGCGCTCGTCGCGCTGGCCATGCTGGTGCTCGCCAACGCGGAGCCGCTGCTCGCGCTCGCGGGCGGCGCGGGGCTGTCGGAGGACGCGGAGCGCCGGCTGCTCCTCGGCGCGGACCTCGCGGTCGTCCTCTTCCCGTACATGATCTTCGTCTGCCTGGCGGCCGCGTTCAGCGCGGCCTGCCAGGTGCTCGGACGCTTCACCGAGCCGGCGCTGTCGCCGATCTGGCTCAACGTCGCCGTCCTGGCCGCCCTGGCCCTCGGCTCCTGGTGGGCGTGGGATGCGCCGGACCGGATGGACCTGCTCTGCGGCGGCGTGCTGGCCGGGGGCTTTCTGCAGATGGCGGTGCCGGCGGCGGTGCTCTGGCGCGAGGGCTGGCGCCCGGCCTTCGATCTCCGGCCCGACGATCGGCTGCGCGAGATTCTCCGGCTCATGGGACCGACGGTGATCGGCTCCGCGGTGTACCTCATCAACATCGCCGTCTCGCGCCTCATCGGACTTTCGCTCAACGACAGCGCCGCCGCGGCGCTCAACCTGGCGACCCGCGTGATGGAGCTCCCGATCGGCGTCTTCACGATCGCGATCGCGACGGTGGTCTTCCCGCTCATCGCCCGGCACGCCGCACGGGAGGATTGGGCGGCGCTGACGGCCGGCTACCACAAGGGGCTGCGGCTGGTGCTCGTGATCAATATCCCCGCCGCGGCGGGGCTGGCGCTGCTGAGCGAGCCGGTCACGCGGCTGTTGTTCCAGCGGGGCGCGTTCACCGCCGCGGACACGGCGCTGACCGTGCCGCTGCTGGCCGCCTTTGCGCTCGGGCTTCCCTTCGTGTCGTTCACCAGCCTGGCGCTGCGCGGCTTCTACGCGCTGAAGGACACCGCCACGCCGGTGCGAGCCGCGCTGCTCAGCTTCGGCGTGAACATCGTCCTGAGCATCCTGCTGATGCGCCTGTGGTCGACGCTCGGGCTGGCGATCGCCGGCAACGTGGCGGTCCTGGTCCAGGCCGTCTACCTCCAGGCCCGCCTCGGCGCGAAGCACCCGGGCTTCGGCCTGGCGCCCCTGCTGCCCAATCTGGCGAAGATCGCCGCGGCGACCGTGCTGATGGGCGCCCTGGCCTGGGCCGCGGCCGGAGCGGTGGAGCGGTTCGTCCCCGCCGGGCCCTGGGCCGATCTGGCCGTGGTGCTCGGCGTCATTCCGCTCGGCGCCGCCTTCTATGGCGGGCTGCTTTGGCTCCTGAAGATCGAAGGCCGCGAGGACGTCGAGGCGCTCCTGCGCCGGCGCCGGACGGCCGCGGGCCCGTAGCGGACGCAGGGCTTGTCCCAAGCCCCTTCGAGGATGTGTCCCGTTCCAGTCGAGGGGCAGGTTGCCGGCCGCGCGCGGACGGCTATGGTGCCGGGCATGAACCCGCCCCCGGTTGTCCGCCACAATTCCGCCGCCCACCGCTACGAGATCGACACGGACGGCCGCCTGTCGGTCGCCGAATACGAGCTGGTGGAGGGCCGGCAGGTTTTCACCCACACGCTTGTGCCGGAGGAGCTGCGTGGTCGCGGGCTGGCGGAAGCCTTGGTGAAGACGGCGCTCGACGACGCGGTGCGGGCGGGGCGCAAGGTGGTGCCGGCGTGCTGGTACGTCGCCAAGTACATCGACCGCCACAAGGAGTACCAGAGCCTGCTGGCTTAGCGCCGGTCCCGGCCCGCTCCGGAAGGAGCGGGACCGGCTTTCAGCATCCCGGTCCTCCCGGGCCGGGCCACGTGAATCAAGTTCCGGGCCGGGCAACCGCGTTCGTTACGGCCAACAAAAAACCCGCGGCGGGGAGCCGCGGGTCGGGAACGCGAACGGAGACCGGTCCTCAGGCCTTGGTCACCAGGCCGGCCTTGATGGCCTTCACGGAGACCCACAGGCGCTTCGTGCCGCCGTTGGGCAGCTTGACGCGGATCTTCTGCAGGTTCGGGCGGAACTTGCGGGGGGTCTTGCTCGTCGTGTGCGTGCCGATGCCGCCGCTCTTCTTCGACTGACCCTTGCGGTTGATGATGCTGCCCTTGACGGGCCGCCTGCCGGTGATTGCGCAAATTCGTGCCATGATGTTCGAGGAGTTAAAGGGTCCGTGAGTAAAGGGCGGGCCCTAGCTCGCGCAAGGGAATTTTGCCCCGGGGCCCAGATAGCCCCTTTATCTGCGTAAAGCGTGGAGGGCCTGAAACTTCTGTCCCATGTTGCCCGGGTGAAGCAGCTGCAGGATCGCCTGCTTGCGCGGGCTGAACCGGGCCGCTTCCGCCGCCATCATCGGAGCGAGGGCGGCCGCGGCATGGCGGGCGAAAAACGCCTCCTGGGACTCGACCACGGCTTCACCGAAGCCCTGCCGCTGGAGGGCATCGGCCAGCCAGTCCCAGCAAATATGGCAGGTGATGTCCACCTCGCCCGGCCGGGCGAGGAGATCTCCGCCCATCCGCTGCTTCGAATACGTCCGGCCGGTGCCGATCGGGAAATCCTCGACCAGCTGCGTCCAGCTGCGGCCGTAGTCGAACGCCAGGAAGAGGCCGGTCCAGGGCTGCCCGGCGATCCGGTCCAGCAGCGGCACCGTGCGCAGCGGCAGGTCCAGGCGGTAGCCCTCCGGCGCCGCGCGCGGGAGGCGGTCGGCGAACGCCGCGACTTCGGGGCAGGGGGCGGGGAGCTCGGTCTCGCGGAGCTGACCGTCGGCGAGGGCGACGCCGAGCTCCCGCCAGCGGCCGTCGCGGAAGACGACGCTGTGGAAAGGCTGCGCGTCGAAGAGCTCGTTCGAGAAGACCACGCAGGGACCGGCGATCTCGATGGGTTGTCCGAGCGAGACGGTGCGCTCGCCGGCGAACGGGTGGGCGATGCCGCGCAGCACCCCGCCGCCGGGCTCGGCGCCGATCTCCACGAAACGGTGGGCGGCGGCCCGGCCGGGGCCGAGGAGCTCGGCCGCCGCGGCCACGACGAGCTCGCCGAAGACCGGATTGAACGACGTCGCGGTGTAGAAGTCGGCGCCGCGGTCGCGCCCCACCCGGCGGCGCGGGCCGGTGTAATAGCCGACGGTGGGGTGGTACAGCGCGAGTTCCATGAAGTCCGCGAACGGCACTCCGCTCTGGGCGGCGGGAAGTTTCGCGAAGATTTCGAGGAACGGCGCGGAGGAACCCATTTACAAGGCGAAGCATTTGTCCACAGTGCCAGCCATGCTCAAACGCATTCTCGTCATCGCCCTCGCGGCGGCCGCGGGATTCGGGGTGGCGCAGTTCGTCGCCGGCCCGGCGACCGGGCGTGCCGGGGCGCCGAGCTGGTGGCCGGACCGGGAACGGGACCGCAACGTGCGCTATTTCCGCGAGGTGCTGCAGCTGGTGCGGGAGCACTATGTCGATGACACCGACAAGACGGCCTACGAGGGCCTCACGCGCGCCGCGCTCGCGGGCATGCTGGACGAGCTGGATCCGCATTCCGAGTTCCTGAACCGCGACGCGTACGCCCGCACGAACGAGGAGCTGAGCAACCAGTTCGGCGGGATCGGCATCCAGGTCGAGCAGCGCGAGGGCAAGGTCGTCGTCATCTCGCCCATCGCCGACACGCCGGCCGAGCGGGCCGGCCTGCGCCGCGGCGACCAGCTTGTCGCGGTCGACGGCCGCGAGATCGAGTCGCCGACGATGGACAAGGCCGTGCGGCTGATCCGCGGCGAACCCGGCACCGAGGTGCGCGTGACGGTTTATCGTCCGGCGCAGGACCGGACCTACGACTTCATGCTCCGGCGCGAGCGCATCCGCCTCAAGAGCGTGCGCAACGCGGGCCTGGGCGCGGACGGGATCGGCTACCTCCAGATCACGCAGTTCAGCGAGCGGACCGGCGAGGAGTTCGCCGAGGCCCTGGCGGACCTCGAGCGCCAGGGCCTGCGGGCGCTGGTGCTCGACCTGCGCAACAACCCCGGCGGCCTGCTCGACGCGGCGGTCGAGGTCTGCGAGGCGTTCTTCGAGCCGGGCGAACTCGTCGTGTACACCCAGGGCCGCACGGCCGACTCCCGCGAGGAATTCCTGGCGCGCGAGCGCCACCCGCGGCGCGATTACCCGATGGCGGTCCTGGTGAACGGCGGCTCCGCCAGCGCCGCGGAGATCGTGGCCGGCGCGCTGAAGGACACCAAGCGGGCGGTCGTGGTCGGCGAGCGGACCTTTGGCAAGGGCTCGGTGCAGTCCGTGTTCGAGCTGCGCGACGGCGAGGGGCTGCGGCTCACGACCGCGCGCTACTACACGCCCGGCGGACTGACGATCCATGAGCGGGGCATCAGCCCGCACGTGGAGCTCGAGATCTCGCCGGAAGACGAGGTCCGCGTCCGGCTGCAGCAGTCCCGCGCGGGGGATTTCGAGCCGGCGGAGTTCGCCGAGCGGTTCGGCTTCCTGCCCATCGAGGACGTGCAGCGCCAGGCGGCGGAGGAACTGCTCCGCGGCGTGGTCGGGCTGCGGCAGCGATGACCACGGCGGCCGGCGGGGGAGAAGCGCGGCGATGATCCTCGCGCTGGAGAGCTCGTGCGACGAGACCGCCGCCGCGGTCTTCGATCCGGCCCGGGGGCTGGTCGGCGAGTGGGTGCACAGCCAGATCGCCCTGCACGAGGCCTACGGCGGCGTCGTGCCGGACCTCGCGAGCCGCGAGCACCTGCACCATTTCGGCCCGCTGCTCGCGCGGGCCCTGGCCGGGCTCGAGCCGCGGCACCTGACCGCGATCGCCGTCACGCAGGGCCCCGGGCTGGCGGCGTGCCTGGCGATGGGGCTGGCCGCGGCCAAGAGCCTGGGCGTCGCCTGGGGCGTCCCGGTCCGCGGGGTGAACCACCTCCGCGCGCACGCGTTCTCGCCGTTCATCGCGCTGCACGCTTCGGATCCGGCCGGTTTCGACGGCCGCATCGCGCCGCTGCTGCCGCACCTCGGCCTGCTGGTGTCGGGCGGGAACACCGCGCTGTTCGCGATCGACGAGGCGCGCCGCATCCGGCCGCTGGCCTCCACGCTGGACGACGCCGCGGGCGAGGCCCTGGACAAGGGCGCGAAGCTGCTCGGGCTCGGGTATCCCGGCGGACCGCAGGTCGAACGCCTTGCGCGGAAGGGCCGGACCGGAACCTTCGACTTTCCCAAGGCGGTGGCGCAGCGCGCGACGCTGGACTTCAGCTTCTCGGGGCTGAAGACGAGCCTGCGCTACCAGTTGGAGAAGATGGCGCCGGAAGACGTCGAGCGCCGGCGGGCGGACCTGTGCGCGAGCTACCAGGCCGCGGTGTTCGACGCGCTGGTGCGCAAATCGCGCCTCGCGCTCGAGCGCGGCGCGGGGGCCGGCGACGGGATCGGCGCGGGCTTCCGCAGCTTCGGGCTTTCGGGAGGCGTGGCCAACAACCGGGCCTTGCGGTCCGGCCTCGAGGCGATGGCGGCGGGGCAGGGTGTGCCCTTTCTCTGCGCCGAGCCGCGGCACACGGGTGACAACGCCGGGATGATCGCGTTCGCGGCCTGGGCCGACCGCGAGCCCGGCGGCGTCCGGGACGACGGGCACCGGCTCGAGATCGCGCCGAGCCTGGCGCTGGCGGCGGGCTCGGCGCGATAGCCCGCGCGGCGAGAAAGCGGCTGAGCGAGGGGCTGCCGACCGGCAAAACGACCGGGGCGCCTTCCCGGCCCCGCCCCGGCGTTAGTCCCGAATTTTCCGGCGTTCGTCCCTCGCTGCCCGCGTTGTCGTGGATGGAATCGACCTGCTCGCCCCATTGGTCCATGGTGCGCGGCGTGCGGCGGACCTGCCTCCTCCTTCTCTGCCCGGCCTTCGCCGCCGCGGAACCCGCTGCGCCCAACCCGCGCCTCACCGGCACGCCGTTCATGCGCGTGTGGCAGGCGGAGGATCACGGCGCGGAGCCGGTGAACTGGGACGTGGCCCCGCACCCGGATGGCCGCGTTTACGTCGGCAACAACGCGGGCGTCCTGGAATTCGATGGCGCGCGCTGGCGCACGCTGCCGATGCCCCAGGGCGGCCGTGCCGCGTGCGTCGCCATCGACACGCGGGGCCGCGTGTGGGCCGGTGGACACGATCAGATCGCGCGGTTCGAGCCCGACGCGCGCGGCTCGCTGCGCGCCGTCGACCTCACCGGCATCATCGGCGCCGAGAACCTTCCGCTCGGCTCGATCCTGCAGGTGGTCGCTGTGCCGGACGGAATCTATCTGCGGAACCCGCTGCGCGTTTACCGGCTGCGGGATACGGGCGGCGGCTGGCAGGTAAAGGTCTGGGAAACCGCCGAGCGCTTCACCTCAATCTGGCGGCTGGGCGACGCGGTCTACGGCCACACGCCGCAGACGCTCGTCCGCTTCGGGGAGGACGGGCCCGTGCCGGTGGCAGCGCCGCTGTCCCCCGAGGCCGCGACGTTCGGCCCCGCGCCGCGGCCCGTGCTGGCCGCCCGGGTCGAGCCCGACGGCAGCCACATGCTGCTCAGCACCGTCGGGCCGATGCGGTGGCGGGGTCCCGGCGCTGAAATCACGCCGCTCTCCGCCGAGGCGACCGCGCTCTTCCGCGACGAAAGCGCACAGGCCGCAACCTTCCTGCCCGACGGACGCATGGCGTTTGCCATGACCCGCAGCGGGCTCCTGTTCCTCGACGCCCAGGGCCGTCCGCAGCAACGCCTCACTCGCGCGCATGGACTGCCCTACAACCGTTTCGAGGCGCTCGCCCCGGACGCGCAGGGCGGGATCTGGGTGGCGCTGCACTACGGGCTCGCGCGGCTGCAGCTCGACAGCCCATTCGCCGTGCATGGCGCGGCGCAGGGTGTCGAGGGCGGCTCACGGCGATTCGCGCGGCAATGGGAGCAGCTCTTCGTCACGCACGGCGAGGGCGCATCCTGGCGCGACGCGGTGACGGGACGCTTTCACCCCGTCGAGGGCCTCCGCATCGGCGGCAACCGGCTGCTCGCCTACGGTGACCGGCTGCTGCTCTCGTCGGGCGGGCTCAAGGAAATCACGCCGGACCACCGGGCCCATGTGCGCTGGAATGGCGTGCTCTATGGAATCGTTGCCTCGCGGTTGCATCCCGGCTGGCTGTTCGGCGGCGGCACGACGGGCCTCGTCTTGTTCCGGCCGGCGGCGGGGGGTTCGTCCGGCTGGGAAATGCACGGCCGCGTGCACGCGCTGCGCATCGACATCGAGAACGTGCACGACACCGGCGACGGCTTCGTCTGGATCGCCTCGCAGGCGGGGGAGATCTGGCGCGCGGATTTCCGCGGCGGCCTCAGCCTCGACGCGCCCGTGGAGAAGTTCGGCCCCGACCGCGGCGTGCCACCCGTGGGGCGGTCCGAAAACATTCATTTCTTTGCGCTGGGCCCGGAGCTCTGCGCGGCCAGCAGCGACTGGCTGCTGCGCTTCGATGCGGTCGCGGGGCGATTTGTTCCGGAAACGAGAATCACGGGCCTGGGGGCGGAGCGCGGCGCGGCCGTCGTGCATGCCGCCGAGTCCGGCGCCCTCTGGTTCTGGACGACGAAGGGTGGCGCCGAGCTCGTGAGCGCCACGCCGACGACGGCCGGCGGGTGGCGCACCGAGCGCCGGTCGATCGCGCCGTTGGAGAATCTCGTCGTCAACAGCGTGTTCGAAGACGCCGCGGCGCGGACGCTCTGGATCGCCGGGCAAGGGGTGCTCGTCTCGATGGACCTCGACTGGAGCCCCGTGCAGCCGCCGCCCCCGCTGCGGGCGCACGTGCGGCGGATCGAGGCGCAGGAGGGCGAGGCGTTGTTCGGCGGCGCGGCCGGGCCGGGCGCCGCCCGGCTTGCGCCCCTTGCGCCCACGCAGCGATCGCTGCGGTTCGAGTTCGCCGCTCCGGCCCATGCGGCAGATGTCAGCGGCCGGTCCCGCACGCACTACCGCACCCGGCTCGAGGGCTTCGAGGACGGCTGGACGCCGTGGACCGCGGAGCCGCACCGCGATTTCACCAACCTCCCGTTCCGCGACCTCGTCTTCCGGGTGCAGGCGCGCGACCTCGCCGGCCGCGAGAGCCCGGAAACCGCGCTCGCGTTTTCGATCGCGCCGCCCTGGTGGCTCACAAGGTGGGCCCGCGGCGGCTACGCGGTCGCGGTGATTTCCGGCGTAGCTGGTCTGATCCTCCTGCGCACGCGCACGCTGCGCCGCCGGAACGAGCAGCTCGAGGCCGTCGTCGCCGCGCGCACCGCCGAGCTGGAGCGGCTCCGCCGGATCGACCGCGACGAATCCGCCGCGGCCAAGCTCGCCGAGGAGAAGGCCCGCCTCGAAGTGCTGCGCTACCAGCTCAACCCGCACTTCCTCTACAATGCGCTCGGTTCGATCCGCTCGCTCGTGCACACGCGGCCCGAGGAAGCCGACGACATGACCACGCAGCTCGCCGATTTTTGCCGCATGACGCTTACGCGCCGCGACGACGAGGCGGGCACGCTCGCGGACGAGTTGAAGATGATCACGGCCTACCTGGAGATGGAGCGCACGCGGTGGCGCGAGCGGCTGCAGATGCGCGTCGACGCCGATGTCGCGGCCTGCGCCGTGCGCCTCCCCCCGTTCCTGCTGCTGCCGCTGATCGAAAACGCGATCAAGTACGGCGTGCGCACGAGCGAGGAGGTCGTGCAGGTGACCGTGACCGCGCGACGCCGCGCCGACGGCCTCGCGATCGAGGTCGCCAACACCGGCCGCTGGGTCGATGCGCCTGCAGGCGCCCCGGCGAACGGAAATTCGACCGGCATCGGGCTCGAGAATCTGCGGCAACGCTTGCAGCGCTATTATCCGGATGCGCACGAATTCACCACCACGACGGATAACGGCTGGGTGCGGGTCACGCTGCGCCTCAAGGCCCAGGCCCAATCAAGTTGAGCCACGGATTACACAGGTGGACACGGATCAGCTCGGCCTTAACCCGTGATATCCGTGTAATCGCGGGTAGATCCCTCGCGTTTCCATGCTCCGCACGCTGTTGATCGAAGACGAACTCCCCGCCCGCGAGGACCTGCGTCGCCTGCTCGGCGCGCATCCCGACGTCGTCATCGTCGGCGAGGCGGGCTCGGTCGCGGGCGCACGGGCCCGGCTCGCCGCCGCCGATTACGATCTCGTCTTTCTCGACATCCAACTCGTGGGCGGCAGCGGCTTCGATCTCGTGTCCGACGTGCGGCCCGGCGCAAAAATCATCTTCGTCACCGCTTACGATCAGCACGCCGTGCGCGCGTTCGAGGTCAACGCGCTCGACTATCTGATGAAGCCGGTCGCACGCGCGCGCCTGGCCGGCTCGCTCGCGCGCCTTGGCTCGGCCTCCGGCCCGTCGTCAGCCGCGGCCGGCGTGCGGGCGTCCGCGGCCCTGGCACTCGATGACCGCATCCTTCTCAAGCTTGGCGCCGGCACGGACCGGTTCGTGACGCTCGGCGACATCCGCTGTATTTCGTCGTCCCTGAACTATACCGAGCTGCGGGTCGGCCCGCGCGGCGAATACCTGATCGTGCGCAAGACCATGAAGGAATGGCAGGCCCTCCTGCCTCGCGCGCATTTCTTCCGCGTCCATCGCCAAACGATCGTGAATCTGGCCCATGTGCTCCGCATCGAGCGCGCGACCGAGTCGACCTCGCACGTGCAGCTCGATGGCGTGGCCGCGCCCGTGGCCGCGAGTTATCGCTTCCTGGCCGACTTGCGCGCCGCGCTCCCGCCGGCGATCCGCGCGCGCTGAGCCGGGGGCGTCCCGGGCGCTCGTCCCCGGCATCCGAGCGTTTGCCCCCGGCCGATTGCCTGCGGGTGGCCTCGTGTCTTTAGGCGAGGCGTCCCCGCCCCTCATGCCTCCCTTCCGCTGGCTCGTTGCCTTTCTCTTCGCGGCCGTTCTCTCGGCTCGCGCGCAGGTCGTCCTCCACCACTACCGTGGCGGCGAAGACGACGCCGGTGCCGCCGCTGGCTTACAGTTCCTCGAAGTCCTCGGATACACCATCGACGTCGGCACGAGCCCGATCGACCTCAACTCTACCTTCGCCGCTTACACCAGCACCGTCGCCGCCCCCGGTTCGTCGCTCGCCTACGACTTCTCCGGCACGGGCGGCGCCGCTTCTACTTTCGGCGACACTTCGCTCACCCCCACCTCGAGCTTCGCTTTCGAGGCCTGGGTCAAGCCGGGCGCGGCCGCAACCGGCCTTCTGTTCGCCAACGGCAAGCTCGAGAACAACGGCATTGGGCTCGCCCTCGTTAACGGGAATCTCACCGTGGCCCAGGGTGGCCAGGGCTGGATCGTGTCCTCCACCGCGGTCAGCACCGCCACGTGGTCGCACGTCGCGTTCGCCTACGACAACGGCGCGGTTGGGCTCTACCTGAACGGCAGCCTCGTCCACTCCGCCACGAGCTCATTCATCGCCCTGCCGGATTCGTTCTCCACCTGGGTGCAGCTCGGCAGCGAAAACATCGGCGGCCTGATCGACGACGCGCGGATCTTCACGTTCACGTCCGGCAGTTTCGACACGTCCATGCTCAGCTACTCCGCGGTGCCCGAGCCGTCGACCTACGCGGCGATTTTCGGCGCCGCGGTGCTCGGACTCGCGGGATGGCGGAAGCGGCGTCGCGCCGGTGCGTCGGCGAGCGCGGGCGCGCTGACCGATGTCCCGGTTTGCCGCGCCAGATGACGCCGACGAAAGCAGCCGGCGCGTCGCAAGCCGACGCACCAAACCGGAAAACCAGGGGCGCTGTTTTCTTTGAGCTCGCGCGTGTCCGCCGGGTGGGGGCCTTCCGCCGCGCGTGCCTCGCCCCGCTCAGCCTGATTGCCTGCACCGCCTTCGCGCAGACGACGATCACCTATACCAACGGCCAGAACGATTCGACGAACTACGATAGTAACGCTCTCGGAGATCTCACTCTCACGATCGCATCCGGTGCCGCGACGCAGAGTGGCATCCTGTCCGGTTACGGCAACATCTACAAAACCGGCGGCGGCGCCCTCACGCTCACCGGCGTCAACACCTACTCCGGCCCTATGACGATTTCCGCCGGCACGCTGGCGCTGTCCGGGTCGGGCACGCTGGGCAACGGGTCCAGCCTCGTTTTCCTCACGAACAACGCCACGCTCGACCTCGGCGGAACGACCCAGAACATCTCGAGCTTGGGCGATTCCGCGACCTTCGTCGTCGGCAACATCACCGCCGGCACGATCACCGCGAGCGGGGAAATCGTTCTCCAGAGCGGCACGTTCGCCGCAACGTTCACGCTCGCCGGCTTTGCCAATCTCTATATCGGTGGCGACACCAGCGCCACGGTCACGCTCAACGGGACCAACAACCGAGACCAGCCGGGCGACCACGTGTTCATTGGCGATGCCAGCACGGGTGCCGCCGGCACGGTGAAGCTGGGCAACGCCAACGCCCTGGCCGACGCCCAGGGCGACGTGAATCTCTACACCGGCACGCTCGATCTCAATGGCATCGCGGACGTGCGCGCGAACTCCATCTACCTGCGGTCCGGCTCGGACAGCGTGCTGGTCAACAATAACACCAGCTCCGCCGCGAGCTACGCCGGGATCGTGTTCTTGGTTGGGGGCGGCACCCAGATCGGTGGCGCCGGCAACCTCACGCTGAGCGGCTCTATCTGGGATGCCGGCGGACTCACGAAGGTCGGCGCCGGCACCCTCACGCTTTCCGGTGAAAACTACTTCACGGGCGACACGGTCGTCTCCGGCGGCACGCTGCGCCTCGGCCATGCTCTCGCGCTGCAAATCAGCACGCTGCAGGCGCCGGGGCCGGGCGGGCTCTCGTTCGGCTCGCTCACCAGCGCGACGATCGGCGGCCTCACCGGATCGAATGGCCTGGTGCTCGCCAACGACAACAACGACCCGGTCACGTTGATGGTCGGGAACGACAGCGGCATCAGCTCCACTTACGCCGGAGTGCTCAGCGGGTCTGGCTCGTTGACGAAGACGGGTGGCAGCGAATTCACCCTGTCCGGCGCCAATACCTACGCCGGCGGCACAAACCTCGCGGGCGGTTTGCTGGTCCTCGGCAGCGGCGCAGCGCTGCCCAACAGCGGGGCAATCTCGTTCAGCGGCGGCGGCCTTAAGTATTCCGCGGCCAACACGACGGATTATTCTTCGCGTTTCACCTCCGGCAACAACCAGCCTTACCGCATCGACACCGGCGGCCAGAACGTCACGTTCGCCTCGGCCGTCACCGGCAGCAACGGCCTCTTCAAGAGCGGCGACGGCACGCTGACGCTTACCGGCGCGAACAACTACTCGGGGTTTGGCGTTGGCGTATTCGGCGGCACGCTCGCGCTCTCTGGCTCCGGCACGCTCGACGTCGGTGACAGTGGCATCCAAATTGACGGCGGCACGCTGGACCTTGGTGGGAAGTCGATCACTGCCACGTCGGCGCGCTTCTTCAGTGGCTCGCTCAGCAACGGCACCGTCATCGCCGCGCAGGGCTACATCTCCGACAACGGCAATGCCACCGTCAGCGCCAACCTCGCCGGCAATGTGCCGCTGGACAAATATTCGGTCGGCCCGGTCCTCACGCTCACTGGAACGAACACTTACACCGGCCCAACGACAATCCACGCCGGCACGCTCCAAATCGGCAACGGTGGCACGAGCGGCTCCATCGTCAGCGACGTGGTAAACGACGGCGATCTCACGTTCAATCGTTCCAACGCGCTGACGTATTCGGGCGCGATTTCCGGTTCAGGCACGCTCACGAAACTGGGCGCGGGCGCGCTGACGCTCTCCGGTGCGAACACCTACTCAGGCAGCACCACGATCTCCGGCGGCACGCTGCTCGTGAACGGCTCGCTAGGGAATACCGCCATGACCGTCGCCAGCGGCGCGACGCTCGGCGGCAGCGGCACGATCGGCGGGCTCGCCACGTTGGCCAGCGGCGCGCACCTCGCGCCCGGCAGCTCACCCGGCACGCTCACATTCACCAATGGTCTCACGCTGCTCTCGGGCACCGTGCTCAATTTCGAACTCGGCAGCACGAGCGACCTGATCGCGATCACCGGCGGCCCGCTCACCGGTCCCAGCGGCACCGGCGGGCTTACGCTCAACATCTTTGACGCGGGCGGGTTCTCCGCCGGCACCTACACGCTCTTCGATTTCACCAGCGGCGGAGTGACCACGAACAGCTTTGACGTCAGCGATTTCGTCTTTGGCAGCACGATCTCCGGCTTCGACTACAGTCTCGCCTTCAACGGCAACACGCTCGAGCTCACGTCGAGCGTTAGCGCCGTCCCCGAGCCCGCGACCTACGCGGCGGTTCTTGGGACGGCCGTAATCGGACTCGCGGCGTGGCGGAAGCGCCGGCCGCACGCCTGACCCCTCGACGCGCTCCGCCGGCCGGCGTCGGCGGCGGAGAAGGCGTCGGGACCTCAGCGCCAGAGGAAGTAGAACACGGCGGCGGTGCCGACGGCGTAAAGCGCGGCGTCGATGAGGTACTTGATCGTCGCGGACCACGGACGGCCCATCCAGACCGACTCCTGAAGGGTGCCGAAGCCGTAGCCGACGAACGCGACCGCTCCGGCCATCTTGGCGGCGCCGAGGGCGGGGGCGCCCAGCCCGTAGGCCTTGACGGCAAGAAAGGCCGCGACCGCCGACACGAGCACGGACAGCAGGAACCACATCCCGAGGTATTTCCCCATGTTCGGCTGGCCATTCGGAAGCATGGTCACGTGGCCAACCGGGCCCTCCGCATATTTCTGTTTCATCGCCTCGCTGGCCATGTCCTTCATGCCCCCGCAGAAGGGGATCACGTACCGCCCGGGCGCGGGATGCGCACCCCGGATCGCGACGCGGATGGCCTCCTCGTTCTCGAACCTGCCGTAGTCGGCGGCGTGCCATTTGAAGACCATGTGGACGAGCGAGCTGATCACGAACACGACCACTGCGCTGAGCAGGATCGGAAGCCAGAGCGAGACGAGGGCGGACATGGGGGCAGGGGAGGGTTGGAGGTGGGGAACAGCCTAGGGTGCGGCGACACTAGTGGGGGGCCGTTGAAAGTGGACTGAAAACCGCACACGGAAGAGGCGGCTCCAGTTCGGGCTTGGGTCCAGCCATGTGCATCTGCCCGATGGACCGCCCGCCCGGCGCCGGGCTCAGGGACTCGTCTTCAGCTTCGCGCGGAGGTACGGCGCCGTGGGGCTGTCCTTGAGCCGCAAGAGGCCGGGCAGCGGACCCTGGTACAGGATCTGGCCGCCGTGGGGGCCGCCGCCCGGCCCGAGTTCGAGGATCCAGTCCGCCTCGGCGAGGAGGTCGAGGTGGTGTTCGATCACGACCACCGTGTGCCCCTGGTCGACCAGGTTGTGCAGGACTTTGATCAGCTTCTCGCAGTCGCTGAGGTGCAGCCCGATCGTCGGCTCCTCCAGCAGGTAGAGGTTCCGGACGGCGATCCCGCGGGACCGCTCCTGGTAGCTCGCCAGCCCGCGCGTGAGCTCGGTGACGAGCTTGAGCCGCTGCGCCTCGCCGCCGGACAGCGTGGGGCTGCTCTGGCCCAGCGTCAGGTACCCCAGCCCGCAGTCCACCATCAGCTGGCACACCTGCGAAAGCTGCGAATGGAAGTCGAAGAACACCGCGGCCTCGTCGAACGAGAGCTTCAGCACGTCTCCGATCGACTTCCCCTTCCACGCGATGTCCGCCAGTTCCGCGCCGAAGCGCGTGCCGCCGCAGCCGTCGCAGGGAAGATAGGAATCCGCCATGAACGCCATCTCCAGCCTGATGCGGCCCGCGCCCGCGCAGGTCTCGCACCGGCCGCCCGGGACGTTGAACGAGAAGCGGCTCGCCGTGTAGCCGCGCATTTTTGATTCGGGCAGCGATGCGAAGAACTGGCGGATGAGGTCGAAGATTCCGAGGTAGGTCGCGGGCGTCGACCGCGGCGTCTTGCCGATCGGCGACTGGTCGACCTCGATCACGGACCGAAATCCGTCGGCGTTGCGCAGCTCGGCGAACGGCGGCCGTCCGCGGCCGCGCCGGGTGGCGGCGGCGGCGCCGTCCGACGCGAAGCCGCCGAGCCGGACGAAGTCGCTCCCCGCGAGCCGTCCCTTCCGCTGCTTGATGGCCGTCATGACGGCCGGATGCAGGACGTCGCGGAACAGCGTCGACTTGCCCGCGCCGCTCGGTCCGCAGGCCATCACGAGGCGGCCGAGCGGCAGGCGCAGGTCCTGGTCCTGGAGATTGCGGAAGCTGATCCCGCGGAGCTCGAGGAAGCCGCCGGGTGCCGCCGGGCCCGTCGCTTCCGGCGCGCGCTCGCCGCGGGCAAGGCGGAGCAGCCGCCGCAGCCGGCCGGGCTTGACGCCCCGGACCGCGCCACGCCGGCCTCCGGCCGCGGCGTCGATCTCGCGGTATGAGCCGCGCAGCGGGTGCGGGATGCCCTTCGCGAGGAACAGGCCGGTGAGCGAGGCGGCATTGGCCTTGATGTCGGCCGGCGGGTCGTTCGCCAGGATGGTCCCCCCGTGCACGCCCGCGCCCGGACCGAGGTCGATGATCCGGTCGGCGCGTTCCATCACCACCTCGTCGTGCTCGACGACCAGGAGCGTGTTGCCCTTGTCCCGCAGCGACGCGAGCGTGTCGGTCAGCCGGTCGTTGTCGCGCGCGTGCAGCCCGATGGACGGCTCGTCGAGCACATAGAGCACGCCGGAGAGATTGGAGCCGAGCTGGGCCGCCAGCCGGATCCGCTGCGCCTCGCCGCCGGAGAGCGTCTCGGTCGGGCGGTCGAGCGAGAGGTAGTCGAGGCCGACGTGGGCGAGGAACTTGAGGCGCTCCTCGATCTGCGGGACGATGTCCTGGGTCACCAGCCGCCCGCGGGCGTCGAGCTCGAGCCGGTGCAGGGTGCCGATAAGCTCCCCGGCGGTGAGGCGCAGCAGCTCGGGCAGCGAGATGCTCCCGGACATTGCCGCGCCGGGCGTCCCGGCCCGAGCCACGCGGCGGCGGAGTCCCGCGCTCCGCGTCTCCCGGGCGGCCCTCAGCGGCAATCGCACCGCCCGGGCGATGCGGTTCAGCCGCTCGCCCTGGCAAGTCGGGCACAGGCGCCCGTCGGCCACCGGCTCGTCCGGATCGAAGGTCCGCAGCGCGTCGGCCACCTCCTCGGACATCTCCTGCTCCTCGTCCGCCGGCTTGAGCATCCAGTCGTAGACCCGCCCGTGGCCCCGGCATGTCGGGCACCAGCCGCGGGGGGAATTGAACGAGAACTGCTTGGGGTCGAGCTCGGGGAAGGACTCGCCGGTCTCGATGTCGGTCCGGGTCGTGGAAAACCAGCTGAGGATCGAGCCGTCGGCCGCGAGCAGGAAGCACGAGCCCTTGCCCAGCCGCAGGGCCGCGGCGAGCGCGTCCGCGACCGCGCGGGGCTCGGCCCGCTTGAGGTCCGCGACGACCGCCTCCACGTCATGCTCCTTGTAGCGGTCGAGCTTGGTGAAGGCCTCGGGCCGGAACAGGCGCCCGTCGGCGCGCATCAGCGGGAAACCCTGGCGGGCGATCCACTTCGCGATGGGCTCGTGGTGGCCCTTGCGGCCGCGGACCAGCGGCGCGCACAGGTAAAGGTGCTTTGCCCGCCGCGCGGCGGGCTTGCGGAGCGTGCGCTCGAGCAACTGCCGCAGCTGCGCGGGGGAAAGCGGCGTCACCGCCCGGCCGGTGTCGGGGTGGTGCTGGATTCCAAGGCGGGCGTAAAGAAGGCGGAGGTACTGCGCGACTTCGGTGATCGTCGCGACCGTCGACTTGCGCGAGCCGCGCGTCACCCGCTGCTCGATGGCGACCGTCGGCGGGATTCCCGTCAGCCGGTCGATGTCGGGCCGCGGGAGCTGCTCCACGAATTGCCGGGCGTACGGCGACATCGACTCCATGAACCGCCGCTGGCCTTCGGCGAACACGATGTCGAAGGCGAGGGTGGACTTGCCGGAACCGGACACGCCGGTGACGACCGAAAGCCGGCGGTGCGGGATCGTGACCGAGACGTTCTTAAGGTTGTTCTCCCGTGCTCCCTGCACGACGAGCGAGCCCGGCGTGAGCCCGGTGTCCAGGGCGGCGCCGTAGGGAGCCGCCGCCTCGGCCACCGCGCGGAACGCAGCGGGCGCGCCGGTTTCATCCGCGGCGAGCGCTGCGCGCAGGAAGGGCGACGTGGCGGTATCGGCCGCGGCGATCTGCTCGGGCGTCCCCGCGGCGACCACCTGGCCGCCCTCGGCGCCCGCCTCGGGGCCCATCTCGATGAGCCAGTCGGCGGACTTCAGGACGTCCAGGTTGTGCTCGATGACCACGAGGCTGTGCCCGCGGTCGACGATCTTCTGGAGCACCTCGAGCAGGCGGCGGACATCATGGCGGTGCAGTCCGGTGGTGGGCTCGTCCAGCAGGAGCAGAGCGCCCGCGGTCTGGGATTCAGGATTCGCGAGGGCCGGCGCGGGGTCCGCGCCGGCCTCCTCGCGGTCCGGCGGGACGGCGCCCCCGGTGTAGTCCGAAAGGTATCGGACGAGCTTGAGCCGCTGCGATTCGCCCCCCGACAGCGTGTTGAGCGGCTGTCCCAGCGGCAGGTAGCCGAGGCCGACGGCTTCGAGCGACGCGAGCCGGCTCCGGATGGCGGCGTGGTCGGCGAAGAGGGCGACCGCGTCGGCGACGGTGGTGCCGAGCAGGTCGGACACGCTCCGCCCGTTCCACTGCACCGCCAGCACCTCCGGCTTGAAGCGGCGGCCCTCGCAGATGGGGCAGGGGACGAAGACGTCGGACAGGAACTGCATTTCCACGCGTTCGCTGCCGAGGCCCTGGCAGTGGTCGCACCGGCCGTCGCCGCTGTTGAAGGAAAAGCTGGAGGCGCTGAGGCCGGCCTCCTGCGCGGCGGGGGTGAGCGCGTAGAGCTCGCGGATGAGGTCCCACGCCTCGCAATAGAGCGCGGGATTCGAGCGCGGGGTGCGGCTGAGCGGCGACTGGTCGACGAGCACGATCTCCGCGAGCGGAAGGTCGCGCTCGATGCGCTCGATCGACGCCGGATCCTCCGTCATCTGTCCGCGCTGCGCGAGCAGGCCCTGGTGGATCACGTTGTCGAGCAGCGTGGACTTGCCCGAGCCCGACACGCCGGAGAGGCACACGAACCGGCGCAGGGGCAGCTGGAAGGTGACGTTGCGGATGTTGTGCTTTGAGCAGTTGGTGAAGTGCAGCGCGGGAGACGGGCTGCCTTCGTCCCGCGGGCGCCGGGCGGTCACGGCGCGCCGGCCCACCGGCCGCCGCCGCGCGGGCAGCTCGACCTGCTCGCGGCCTGAAAGGTAGCGGCCCGTGAGGCTCGCCGGCGAGGCGAGCATGGCCGCGACGTCGCCCTGAAAGACGATGTGCCCGCCGCGGGCCCCCGGCTCGGGGCCGACCTCGATGACGTGATCGGCGGCGCGGATCATCGCCTCGTCGTGCTCGACGACGACGACGGTGTTGCCCGCGTCGGTCAGCGTGCGGATGATCCCGACGAGCCGGTCGATGTCGCGCGGGTGCAACCCGACGGACGGCTCGTCGAGGACGAAGAGCGTGTCGACGAGCGAGGTGCCGAGGCAGGAGGTGAGGTTCACGCGCTCCACTTCGCCGCCGGAGAGCGTCCGCGAGGAGCGGTCGAGCGTCAGGTAGCCGAGCCCGACCTGCTCGAGGTAGCGCAGGCGCGTGACGATCGAGTCGTACGCCAGGGTCGCGGAATGCGCGCCGCTGCCGGCGCCCGGCGGTGCGGTGACTTCGGATCCCGGTGCGTTGGCCCTCGCGGGGGTCCCGCCGGCGGAGGCCTGCAACCTGGGATGGGAAAGCTGGAACCCCTCCTTCCGCAGCAGCGCGAGGAAATCGGCGACCGGCAGCTGGTAGAGCTGGGGGAGGGTCCGTCCCTGCCATTTCCAGCAGAGCGCCTCCGGCTGGAGCCGGGTGCCGTTGCACTCCGGGCAGGGATTGTACGCCCGATAGCGCGAGAGGAAGACGCGCACGTGCATCTTGTAGGTCGTCTTCTCGAGGTAGCGGAAGAACCCCTTCAACCCGTACCAATACTGCGGCCAATGCTTCGACTCGCCGTCGTACCCCGGCGAGCCGTCGATCACGAAGGACTTCTGCTCGTCCGTCAGCGCGGCGAACGGGACGTTCACCGGGAGCCCCACCTTGCGCGCGAACTGGAGGAGGTCCTTCTTGGACTCGCCGTAGACCTCGCCCTCCCAGGGCCGGATCGCGCCGTCGGCGATGGAGACGGAGTGATCGGGAATGGCGAGGCGGTAGTCGATGTCGATCACCCGCCCGAAGCCGCGGCATTTCGGGCACGCGCCGAGCGGCGAATTGAAGGAGAACAGTCCGGGCGTGGCGGGCCGGAAGGTGCGCCCGGTGCGGGGCGAATGCAGGCCGCGGGAGAAATGCCCGCATTCGGCGAACGCCCCGCCGTCGGCCTCGCCGAACAGGAACACCTCGCCCTGCCCGAAGTGCAGCGCGGCCTCGACGGCCTCCAGGAAGCGGGGCTGGATCTCCGCCACGAGGCGGAGCCGGTCCTGGACGACCCAGACGGCCGCGGCGCCGAGCGGCAGGCGGTTCGACGGCAGGGCGAGAAGGTCCTCGATCCTGAGGACGGACAGCGCCGCGGACGGCGCCGCTGCCGCGGCGGGGACCGGGTCGGCCCGGCGGCCTCGGCGCGCGGGCTGGCCCGCGCCGGCGGCGGGGGCGGACGGGGCGAGGAGCCGCGTGTAGCCCTGGCCCTTGAGGCTGGTGAGGATCTCGGGCCAGGAAAGGTTCTCGGGCTTCGTAACCTTGAAGCCGACGAGCACGGTGGCCCCGGCGCGGGAGGCCAGCGCCTTGCGCCAGATCGTCTGGGGATTGTCGTCCTCGACCTTTTCGCCCGTCGCCGGATCGAAGCACTCCGCGACGTGGCTGAACCAGACCTTGGCGAAGTCCGTGAGCTCGGTCATGGTGCCGACGGTC
>DASPMS010000097.1:0-11381 GCA_035626915.1 Opitutaceae bacterium | reverse complement strand
CGTCGCGGTCGAAATACTTCACGTAGGCGCGGTAGTAGATGTCCGGCGCGAGCTGGCCGCCCTGGCGGAAGCTCACGGCGGGGCGCTCCTCCGTGCCGGCCTCGATGACGACCAGCCCGCCCTGCGTTTCCCTCGCGCTCTTGGTCGTGAGATTGATGACGCCGTTGACCGCGTTGGCGCCCCAGAGCGTCGCGCCCGGGCCGCGGATGACCTCGATGCGGTCGACGTCCTCGAGCACCGCGTCCTGCGCGTTCCAGTAAACCCCGGCGAACATGGGCGTGTAGACGGAGCGTCCGTCGACGAGGACCAGGAGCTTGTTGGCATACTGATCGTTGAAGCCGCGCGCGGTCACAGCCCATTCGTTGCCGTGGATCCGCGCCACGTGCATGCCCGGCACCAGCCGGAGCAGTTCGGGCAGCGAAGAGTGGCCGCTTCGCCGGATGTCATCCTCGGTGACCACGGCGATGGCGGCCGGGGAGTCGATGAGCCGGGTCTCCTTGCGCGAAACCGACGTGACCTGCTCGTTGAGAAGCTCCTCGAGGCTCATCTCGGCCAGGCTGGACGCGGTGGTCTGGGCGGCCAGCGGCGCGACCAGGGCGCAGAGGGCGCCGCAAAAAACGCTGAGACGCGCTTCCCGTGTCGCGCGGCTCGCGCGCCCTTGCCGGAATGGACGAGGATGCGCGGGGGCCGTCGGCGCGGCGACGATTCCGAGCGCGGAGGAGGGCATGCCCCACTATACACCCGGGGACGCGTGCCCCAAACTCGGGCGTTCGCCCCATTGACGCTCCCGGGGGACTGGATCGCTCGGCGCGGCGGCCGGGGCGCGGGGTTCCGCTCGCTACCTTCTCCGGGTCAGTCGCGGCGTGCCACTCCCCAGCGGTTCAGGCCCCAACGGACGACCAGGATGCCCAGGAGCATGCCGCTGAGCGCGACGGCGGCGGCGCGGAGGAACTCCGCCGTCGGCAGCGACAGGCCGATGCCGGTGGCGAGCGCGATGTAGCCCGCGAGGCAGGCCGGGCACTTGGGCATGAGGGCGAGGACCGCGGTTGGCGCGAGCCAGGAGAGGAGACCCCCGGCGCGGCGGCGCCACGCCGGGGAGCGGGAATCACAACACGTTTTCATGCGCGGCGGCCTGGCGGCCCTCATTGCGCATCCACTTCTCGGCATCGATGGGCGCACCGATCGAGCCGCGGGGCGGCGCAAAGCCCGTAGCGGGATCGGCCCGGTAGTCGTGGTCGTAGCGGTCGTGGTAGCGGACCCAGGACATGCTGAAGGCGTACCCGTCCTCGTCGCGGCCCTTCGGAGTGAGGTCGAGCCACTGGTAAGCGCCGATCAGGGGGTCCAGGCCGCGGGCATACGTCGAGTAGGTAT
The DNA here is from genome assembly GCA_035626915.1 of Opitutaceae bacterium. GTDB lineage: Bacteria > Verrucomicrobiota > Verrucomicrobiia > Opitutales > Opitutaceae > Didemnitutus. The sequence goes on along the minus strand of DASPMS010000097.1, from coordinate 10,010 downwards.
GGAAGATCTCGTCGTCCTTGCGCGCGAAGACGCTCACGCCCGGCAGCTCTTCCGTGGGCATCGGTCCGGCGGGGAAGGTCTGGTAGTTGTACTCGACGCGGCCTTCATCCATTTCGCGCTGCGTGAACGAGACGTGGAAGTCGGCGTTGAAGTCATTGTCGTGGGCCGAGACCCACTTGAACTTCCAGCCCAGGCGCCGCTGCCAGTCCCGCAACACCGGCCACCGCGCCTTCGAGACCGCGGCGAAGGCCGTGTCGCGCGCGCCCAGGTGGGGCAGCGCGCCGTCGATGTGGTCCATGACGAAGCAGCAGCTCTTGCAGGCCTCCTCCCAGCCGTCACCGAACATGAGATGGTAGACGATGAGCTGGCTGCGTCCGCCGAAGAGATCGGCGAGCGCCTCGCCGCCGTTCGGGCCTTCGAACCGGTACGAACGGCCCACCTTGACCCACGGGAGCCGGCGCCGCTCGGCGCTGACCGCGTCGCGGAGGTGCGTGAGTTCCTTTTCGCGGCGGAGCAGCTGTTTCCGGGCGGCGAGCCACTCGGCGGGGGGGACGATTTTGGTTTTCATTGGATGGGATTGGGTTCGCCCTTCAGTCGAACGAGCCCCGGCGAAATCGACCGGCGGCTGAAAAAACGTCGCCGAAAAGCCGGAAAATGAACTCCGACCGGATTTCGCCGCTCGGGCGGGATCATCCCGCGATTCCCGATGACCCGGCGCGGGTGACCTCCGCCAGCCGGCGCTCGAGGAAGCGGCGCTCAGCCGGATTCTTCACCGAGGCGAGCGCCTCGCGGTAGGCCGTCGCGGCCGCCGGCAGGCGGCCCAGGCGCCGCAACAGGTCAGCACGGGCGGCGGGCAGGAGATGATAACCGGGCAGCGAAATCCGCTCGAGCAGCGCGAGTCCTTGCTCCGGCCCCTCGGCCATCGCGACGGCGGCGGCGCGGTTCAGCTCGACGATCGGCGAGGGGTGGAGCCGCGCCAGCACCGCGTACAGCGCGGCGATCTGCGGCCAGTCGGTCTCGCGCACCGAGGCGCCGTTCGCGTGGAGAGCCGCGATCGCGGCCTGCACGCCGTAGATTCCCGCGCGTGCGCCCTGCAGCGCCCGGCGGGCGAGCGCCGTGCCCTCGGCGATCTTGGCCCGATCCCACCGGGAACGATCCTGGTCCTCCAGCAGCACCATCTCTCCGGCGGAATCGGTGCGCGTCTCGCGGCGCGCATCGGCGAGCAGGATGAGGCCGAGCAGCCCCTGCGCTTCGCGCTCGGCGGGGAGCAGCTCCATCAGCTGCCGGGCGAGCCGGATGGCCTCGAGGCACAGATCGGCGCGCAGGAGCCCGGCACCGCTGCTGGCGGCGTAACCCTCGTTGAAAACGAGATAGATCACCGCCAGGACCGCGTCGAGACGCTCCGCGAGCCGCCCCTCGTCCGGCACCTCGTACGGGATGCCGGCGTGCTGGATCTTGGCCTTCGCGCGGACCAGCCTCTGGGCGACGGTCGGCACCGGCGTCACGAACGCGCGCGCGATCTCCTCCGTCGTCAGCCCGCAGATCGTGCGCAAGGTGAGCGCGACCTGCGCCTCAGGCGCGAGCGAGGGGTGGCAGCACGTGAAGATGAGCCGCAGCGTGTCCACCGGCACGGGGTTGTTTTCATCCGGCGTGAGCGCCGAGATCATCTGCTCGCGTTTGTTTTCGGCCAGGGCACGGCGGCGGATTTGGTCGATGGCCTTGTGGCGGGCGGTCGTCATCAGCCAGGCGACGGGGTTGGGCGGCGGGCCCCGCCGCGGCCACTGCTCGAGCGCAGCGGCGAATGCCTCCTGCAGCGAGTCCTCGGCCAGCGTGATGTCCCGCGCGACCCGGATCAGCGTCGCGAGCATGCGCCCGTATTCGCGACGGTGCAGTTCGCCGAGATCGACACCGGGATCAGGCACGGGCTGATGGATTGGGCTGCGCCGCGGAGCCGACCACCCCGGGCCGGATGCGCGGATTCAGCATTGCCGCCCCGCTTCGCCCGTGGCGATGGGCCGCACCTCCATCGAGCCCCCGAAGGCAATGCCCGGAAATTTCTTGGCCAGTTCGATCGCCTCGTCGCGGTCGCGACACTCCACCACCGCGAAGCCGCCGAATACTTCCTTCGTTTCGGCGAAAGGCCCGTCGGTCACCAGAAATTGGTCACCCGTCCTCCGCACGGTGGCCGCGGTGCCGGTGCCGGTGAGTCGCGACATCTGACGCATGTGGCCCGAGCGGGTGAGCTCGTCGCGCCAGGCATCGCAAGCTTCGGAAATCCGGGCCTTCTCCGCGTCGGGCATCCGGGCGAAGATTTCTCGGTCCTTGTAGACCATCAGCATGAACTGCATGGGAAAAATCAGGGCTGGCCGGGCGGACCTCCCTCGGCGCGGATCGGGCGCACCTCGACCGAGCCGCCGGCCCGCAGCGGCGGGAAGCGCCAGGCGATCTCGATCGCCTCGTCGAGGTCGCGGCACTCGACGACCTGGATGCCCGCGAGAACCTCCTTGGTCTCAGCGAACGGACCGTCGGTGATCACGCGGCGGCCCTCGGGCAGGCGCAGGGTGGTGGCGGTGGATGAGAGATGCAGCACGGCGCAATGCCGGGCATGGCCGCTGGCCACCATCTCCTGGGCATAGCGATCGCACCCGGACATCAGCTGGTCCCGCTCGGGTCCGGGCAGCTCGGCCCAGCGCTTTTCGTCGAGTTGGAAGAGGAGCATGAATTTCATCGTGGCGCGGTCCGCCCCTGAGTCGAACGAGCGGACGCGAAATCGACAGGGCGCCGGAGAAAAGACGAAGCTATTTTCCCTGCGCCGGGCGGACGGGGCGAAAGCCCCGATCCCGGGAGAATCTCCTACCGGCTGCGGCAGACTCGAAAACCCTGGTCGGCGCCGGTGCCGTGGGGCTCGAACCCGCCGCGGAAGGACGGTTCGCAGCAGAAATCGGCGCCGATCCAGCCGCCGCCTTTCCAGACGCGGGCCAGGCCGGGTGCGACGGGGGGCTCGGCGGGATCGGTCGTTGCGAACCAATCCCAGCACCACTCGCGGACGTTGCCCGACATGTCGAACAGGCCGAGCTCGTTGGAGGCCTTCCGGCCGACGGGCTTCGTCCGGTTGCCGTTCTTCTCGAGCAGCGGCCAGTTCCAGAGGCCGGACAGCGGCTGCTCCCCCGAATTCTGCCAGTACCATGCGACCTTCCCGACGTCGTCGCCGCCGCTGTACGCGTGGCCCCGGCTTTTCGGTCCGCCCGTCGCGGCGTACTCCCACTCAACTTCGGTCGGGAGCCGGTAGCCGTTGGCGCCGGCCCGGACCGTCACGGTCCATTTCCGCTCGTCGGCCTCGTTGAAATTCCCGGGATCCGGTCGGTCCTTGTCGATGGAGTAATAGGGTTCCAGACCTTCCTGCCGGCTCCGCCGGTTGCAGTATTCGATGCAGTCGTACCAGCTCACGGACTCGACCGGCAGATCGTCGCCCTTGAAGGCGGACGGGTTGTCGCCCATCACCGCGATCCACTCCTTTTGCGTCACCTCATGCCGGCCGAGGTAGAAGCTCGGAACGGTCACGGTCGGCGCATGGAAGCGCGACTTCGGGTGCCGGAACGGCCCGCCTTCGACGAGGACGAAGCCGTCGGGCGGCGGGGACGACGGGCTGGTCGCCTCCGCGCCGAGGAGCAGGACAAGAAGCAACGCGATCATCGCCTTGGGGCGGCGCGGCGCCGACGGCGGGCGCGAGACAGGCCGCGTCTCCCGGAAGACGCGGCCTGCGGTGCGCCAGCGCGGGTTACTGCTGCCAAACGGTGAGGTTCGACTGGCCGCTGCTCTGGAAGCCCTCGGTCGCCATGATCTGGTAGTTGTGGTTGCCGAGGTTCCAGCCGCGGTTGCGCCACGCGTTCACGTGATTGGCGAACGTGATGGTCTGGTTGCTGCCGGTGGACCGTTTGGAGGTCCGGACGCTCCAGTACTGATAGAAGGTCTGCGTTCCCTGGATCGAGGGCGCGTTGACCCGCTGCGTGCGGTACAGGTTGTAGGTGCCGCCGTCGGTGCTGACCGAGCCCTGCGAGGTCCCGCCCGGCGGACGCCAGGAGCCCCACGAATCGACGACGTAGTACTCGATCAGCGGACTGGTCGTCCATCCATACAGCGTGAGGTAGGCGTTGCCGTTGGGCGCCCAGACCCCGGCGTTGTAGCCTACGCGCCGGGACGAGGAGCCGGGATTCCAACCCTTGCCGCCGACAAAATTGCCGGAGCCGAGGTTCCAATTCACGGCGTAATTGCCGCCGGACCCGAGCGTCATGGTCGCCGAGCCGGTGTCCTTCCAGTAGGAGTAATAGTAGCCGTTGTGGGTGCCGGTCTGGTTGCTGGTGATCGTCTGGGCCGAGAGGCCGATGGACGAGACCGCGGCAAGGCCGGTGAGGAGCAGACGCGGGGAGAAAACGCGCCGAAGCGCGGCGATGACGGAGGTTTGGGGTTTCATGACGGACCTGATTGGGGGCGATGTGTCGTGGCCGATGGATATCGGAAGTGGACGGTGAGCCGGCGATTCGGCGTGAGCGTGGGCGCCGATGGGACTCGGTGCGCAGGAGCGCGGGGCAGGGGGGCAGGCAACGTTTCCGGCAGCGACCGCGGGCGATTGGGGGTGGGGAGGCGCGGGCGGTCAGGACGAACCGACCAGGACGGGGCTGGGGCCGTTCGGACTCAGGCCGCTCTAACAGTAGGATTCAGCGGAGAATTTGGTCTAACTGTAGCGTGTCGCGGGGTCCGGCGTGCCGCGTCGCCGTCGAGCCGATCGCCCGCGGCGCCACGTGATGGGACGGGGCCGGGGGACGCCGGTTCGCCGCCGGAAGCGGGGCCGGGCCGATTCGGAGGCGGCTTCAGTCGCCGGCGACGCGGGCGAAGAACTCCAACGCGCGCTGCCGGTCCTGGGCGATCTGCGCCCGGAGGGCGGCGAGGTCGGGGAAGCGCTGCTCGGGCCGGAGGTACTGCAGCCAGTGGATTGTGAGCGCGTCGCCGGGAGCGTGCGTGGATTCCCCGAGCAGGTGGACCTCGAGCAGGGGCCGGGTCGTGTTCGCGACAGTCGGGCGCAGTCCGTAGTTGGCCACTCCGAGGCGGGTCTGGCCGGAAGCGTCCACGACCGAGACGGCGTAGACGCCGTACGCCGGCTTGAGGTCGGGCTCCCAGGGGATGTTCAAGGTCGGGAAGCCGAGCTCGCGGCCGAGTTTCCGGCCGGGCTGTACCATGCCCTCCGCAAAGTAGGAATAGCCGAGGAGCGCGTTCGCCTCGGTGACCGCGCCCCGGGCGAGGAGCTCGCGGATGCGCGAGCTGCTGACCGGCGCGCCGTTGTGGTTCAGGCGCGGGGCGCTGTAGACCTCGATTCCGGCTTTTTTCCCCTCGCGAACGAGCAGCGCCACATCGCCCGAGCGGCCTCGGCCGAAGCGCCAGTTCTCGCCGACATACACCGCCGCGAGGTGGGGCAGGCAGCCCTTCAGCCAGGGCACGAACCCGGCGGCCTCCATCGCGGAGTAGGCGGCGGTGAACTCCTGTTCGACGATGAAATCCAGCCCGAGCCGGGCCAGGACGCGGCGCTTCGTGTCGCGGTCGTGGATCAGCGGCACCGGCGTGCCGGGGCGGAGGATCCGCGCGGGGTGCGGCCAGAAGGTGAGGACGCCCGCGAGCCCGGCGCAGCGCCGCGCGGAGTGGACGGCCGACTCGATCACCGATTGGTGCCCGAGATGCACGCCGTCGAACATGCCGATGGCGAGGTGCACGGGCCGCGGCGGCAGCGAGGCGGCCGCGGCCAGGTCGGTGAAGTGCAGGGGAGCGGACACCCGGTGCCTTTCGGATTCAGGATTCGAGGTTCGGGCCGGGCCGGGCGTCGCGGATCTGAATGTTGAAAGCTGAAATCGCGCCTCTAGCCGAGCGCCACGCTCGGCGCGGCCTCGTACACCGGCACGAGCTTCTTCTCGATGTCCGGCAGCGGCAGCCGCTCGATCTCGTCGAGCGTCGTGCACTGACCGATCGTGAACTTGCCGCTCCCGGTGCGGCGCAGCGCGGAGAGATGCGCGCCGCATCCGAGCTTCTGGCCCAGGTCGTGCGCGACGGTGCGGACGTAGGTGCCCTTGGTGCAGGAGAGCCGGAACGTGAGCTTCGGGGAGGCGAAGGAGAGCAGCTCGAATCCCGCGATCCGGATGAATCGCGGCTCGCGCTCGATCTCCTCCCCCTTGCGCGCCAACTTGTAGAGCGGCACGCCCTCGATCTTCACGGCGGAGAACATCGGCGGCGTCTGGTACTGGTCGCCGAGGAAGCCCTGCATCGCGGCGCGGACCTGGTCGGCGGTGAGTGGCGGGACCGGGCGGGTCTCCATGACCTCGCCCTCGGCGTCCTGCGAGTTGGTCGTCGCGCCGAGCGTGATCTCGCCCTCGTACACCTTGTCGAGGCTGATGAGGTACTGGGAAATGCGGGTGGCCTTGCCGATGAGCATGATCAGCAGCCCGGTCGCCATCGGGTCGAGCGTGCCGGCGTGGCCGATGCGCTTCATCTGGAGCTTGCGCCGCAGGCGATAGACGACGTCGTGCGACGTGATTCCGGCGGGCTTATCCACGAAGAGGACGCCCTCCATCTCCTTGACGGGCTTGAGGGTCATGGCGTGAGCGAACCAACCTCGGCGATGCGCCGCTCGAGGGCCGCGAGGAGCTTGGGGTAGAAGCTGGCGACGGTGTCGGGGCAGTTCAGGCCGGCCGCGCTGCCGTGGCCGCCGCCGCCGAAGAGGCTGGCGATCGAGTCCATCCGATAGGCGGCGTGCTTGGCGCGAAGGCTGGCCTTGATGACGCCCGGGCGCTCCTCGATGAGCACGCCGATCTCCACGCCCTGGATCGAGCGGGCGTAGTCGACCAGGCCCTCGGTATCCTCCACGGACGCCCCGAGCTGCGCGAAGATGCCCTCCGGCAGGAGGCCGACGCAGACCTTGCCGCCGCACTCGAGCCGCAGCGACCCGAGGAAATGCTGGAGGAGCTTCAGCTTGCCGGGGGATTCGTTCTCGTAGAGCTGGAACCCGGCCTCGGCCGGATCCGCGCCGCGGGCCATGAGGTCGGCCGCGAGCCGGAAGACCCGCTGCGAGGTCGACGCGAAGCGGAACTGGCCGGTGTCCGTCATGATGCCGGTGTAGAGCGCCTGCGCGGTGATGTCGTCCACCGGCAGCCCGGTGTCGAAGAAAAGGCCCGCGAGGAGCTCGGCCGTCGCGGCCGAACCGGTGTCGACGAAATTGTGGCGGGCGAAGCCGCTGTTCGACAGGTGGTGGTCGAAGCAGCCGAGCGGCTGCGGGTAGATTCCGCGCATCTTGCCGCCGGCGCGGTCGTGGTCGGCGCAGTCGGTGAAGACGGCCTCGCGGCCCGCGTGGTCGGCCTCGTCCCGGGTGAGGAAGGGGGTGTCGCCGACGAGGAATTTCAGCCGGCGCGGCACGGCGTCGGGGTTCACGCAGACCGCGTCGAAGCCCCGCGAGCGCAGCACGCGGCACAAGGCGACCTGGGAGCCGACGCAATCGCCGTCCGGCCGCTGGTGTCCGACGACGGCGAAGCGCTTGCCCGGCAGCTCGGCGAGGAACTTCCGGAAGGCGGCGGCGTAGTGCGGGTAGTGGCTCACGCGGGCGGAGGATCTTCAGGTCACGGTCGTCAGGTCCGGCGGGCGGGCGGGTTTCAGGCCTCCGGCTTGCCGCTCTTCGGTGGATCGATCTCGTCGAGCAGCTGCTCGATGCGCAGGCCGCGGTCGGCCGCGGTGTCGGGGACGAACGTGAGCAGCGGGACGTGGCGGATCACGACGTTCTTGGCGACGACCGAGCGGATCTCGCCGAGCTTGCTGCGCAGCCAGCGGCCGGCGCGCTCGGTCTCGTCGCCGCGCCCGAGCGCCGAGTAGTAGATCTTGGCTTCGCGCAGGTCGCCCGTGACATCCGCGCCGGTGATCGTGATGCCGACCGACTCGCTCGAGTACTTCGAGTGCAGGTAGGCGCTGATCTCGCGCTGGAGCAGCTCGTTGACGCGGAGGAGACGGTTGGACATCGGATTTTCGATTTTCGACTTCGGATTCCCGATTTCCGGCCGCGCGGCGGGCCCAGTCGAAAATCGGGGCGCAAAAACCGAAAATTACAGCGAAGCCCGGACCTTCTGGACTTCGAAGCACTCGATCTTGTCGCCGGGCTGGTAGCCGTCGAAGCCGTCGAGCCGGATGCCGCACTCGAGGCCGGCGCGCACCTCGTTCGCGTCGTCCTTGAAGCGGCGGAGCGTGCCGACCTTGCCCTCGAACACGGACTCCTTGCCGCGGCGGACGCGGGCGTCGATGCCGCGGTTGATCTTGCCCTCGGTGACGAGGCAGCCGGCGACGAAGCCCTTGGAGACGGGGAAGACCTGGCGCACGTCCGCGACGCCGAGCTTGATCTCCTTGAGATCCGGCTCGAGCAGGTCGGCCATCATCTCGCGGACGCGGTCGCCCAGCTCGTAGATGATGTTGAAGTGGTGGATCGCGACGCCGTGGTGCTTCGCCAGGGCCGGCACGCCGTTTTCCTGCTTCGTGTTGAAGCCGATGATCACGGCCTTCGACGCGCTGGCCATCAGGACGTCGTTCTTCGTGATGATGCCGACGTCGGACGCGACGAGGTTGAGGGAGACCTTCGTGCTCTTGATGCCGTCGAGCACGTTGCGCACCGCCTCGAGCGAGCCGTAGACGTCGGACTTGAGGACGACGCGGAGGGCCTTCTCCTGCGTTGCCGCGATGTTGGCGAACAGGGCGTCGATCGAGGTGTCCTTCGGCTGCGCGGCCTCGGCGGCGGCCTCCTGCCGGACGCGCACCTGCTCCTCCTCGGCCAGCTGCTCGGCCTCGCGGGCGTTCTTCACGGCCTGGAACTTGGCGCCGGAATCCGGCGTGCCGGACCAGCCGATGACGCGCACCGGCATGGAGGGCGGGGCCTCCTTCACGTTCTGGCCCTGGTCGTCGAACATGGCGCGGACGCGGCACCAGTGCGGACCGCAGACCAGCGCGTCGCCGATGCGGAGCGTGCCGCGCTGGACGATCACGGTGGCGAGGGCGCCGCGGCCGACCTCGATCTCGGACTCGATGATGACACCGGAGGCCTCGGCCTTCGCGTTGGCCTTCAGTTCGAGGACGTCGGCCTGCAGGAGGACATAGTCGAGGAGCTCCGAGATGCCCTGGCCTTTAATAGCCGCGACGGGAACGGTGATGGTCTCGCCGCCCCAGTCCTCGGGCGCGATCTGGCGTTCCTGCATCTGGCCCTTCACGCGGTCGAGGTTGGCGCCCTTCACGTCCATCTTGTTCACCGCGACCATGAGGGCGACCTTGGCGTTCTGCGCGTGCTTCAGGGCCTCGTCGGTCTGCGGCATGAAGCCGTCGTCGGCGGCCACGACGAGGACGGCGATGTCCGTGACGTTCGCGCCGCGGGCGCGCATCTTCGAGAAGGCGGCGTGGCCCGGCGTGTCGAGGAAGGTGATCTTCCGGTTGTTGTGCTCGATCTGGTAGGCGCCGATGTGCTGCGTGATGCCGCCGGCCTCGCCGGCGGCGACGTTGGCCTTCCGGATGGCGTCGAGGAGGGAGGTCTTGCCGTGGTCGACGTGCCCGAGGATGCAGACGACGGGCGGGCGGGGCGCGAGGTTCTTGAGGTCCTCCTCCTGGCGGATCTCGTCCTTCGACTTCTCGATCTTCTTCGGCGCGGCGGCCGGGGCGGCCTCGCCGCGGTGCTTGATCTCGATGAGGAACCCGTGCTTCTCGGCCAGCTTGGTCGCGACGGCCTCGTCGATCGCCTGGTTCATCGAGGCGAAGATCGACATCTCCATCAGCTCCGAGATGAGCTTGAAGGGCTTGAGCCCGAGCGCGCCGGCGAAGTCGCGGACGATGATCGGCGGCTTGGCGTGGATGACCTTCACGCCGCCCTCCTCGGTCACCGTCACGGACGAGGGCGCGGCGACGTGCGGGGCATGCGCCTTGGGCGGGGGCAAGGGCGCGGGGGCCGCCGG
>DASPMS010000096.1:0-18798 GCA_035626915.1 Opitutaceae bacterium | reverse complement strand
ATCCACACGCAGGGCAGCTATTTCAGCCACGTGCTCCACGGCCTTCACACCGCGCTCGCGAAACGGAGCTATGCCGCGCTCTTCGTGGGTTCGGAGGATTCCCTCTCGCGCGAACAGCTCACGTCGTTCTTTCACCCCGGGCATTCCCTCCGCGGACTGGCGCTCTTCGGCGAGGTCGCGGTGCCGTTCCTGAACCAGCTCCGGGCCTTCGAGCGGCGGGTCGTCGCGATCTCGGCGCGCCATCCCGGGCTGTGCCACTCGGTCGTGGGCAACGAGCCGCAGGCGCTCGAGTCGCTCGTCCGGCACCTCCAGGAGCTCGGCCACGCGCGCATCGGCTGGATCGGCGGCAACATCGGGCTCGGGCGGCATGAGACGCGGTTCCAGGCCTACCGGGCCGCCCTCAAGCTCGCCGGGCTGGCCGCCGACGAGCGCTACCACGTCTTCATCCGCGAGGCCGACAAGCTCGAGGGCGTGCAGGCCATGGAGCGGATGCTGCCGCACGCGCGCCGCCGGGACTTCCCCACCGCCTTCATCGCCTACAACACGCACATGGCGGCCGGCGCCATCGTCGCCCTGCAGCGCGCGGGCTGGGACGTCCCGGGCGCGATGAGCATCGCCGGTGCCGACAACTACGCGCTGGCCCGCGAGGAGAGCCCGCGCATCACGGTCGCCGGGACCGACCCCGAGAAGCTCGGCGCCGCCGCCGCGCGGCTCGTGCTCGACTCGACCGGCGACGAGGACGAGAGCTTCCACGATCTGATCCTCCCCTCGCAGCTCGTCCCCGGGCAGAGCAGCGGCCCGGCCCGCGCCTGACGGCCGCGGTTTTTGCTTGGCGGCTAATAGTTATTATCAACACTGCCGCCCCGCCCGATGACCCCGTACGACCACGCCGTGATCGGCTTCTACTTCGCGTTCATGCTCGGCATGGGCTGGTTCGTGGCGCGATTCGTCAAAAACCCGAGCGACTATTTCCGCGGCGGCGGCCAGATGCTGTGGTGGCTGGTGGGCAGCTCGGCCTTCATGACGCAGTTCAGCGCCTGGACCTTCACCGGCGCGGCGAGCGTGGCCTACTCGGAGGGCTGGCCGATCATCATCCTGTTCTTCGCCAACGCCGTGGGCTTTGTCTTCAACTGGCTCTATTTCGGCGCGCGGACGCGCCAGATGCGGGTGATCACGGTGATCGAGGCGGTTCGCATCCGCTTCGGGCCCGCCAACGAGCAGATCTTCACGTGGCTGCAGGTCCCGCTCGGGACGCTCTACGCCGGCATCTGGCTGAACGGGCTCTGCGTCTTCCTCACCGCGGCGTTCGGGTGGGACCTCGAGATCACGATCCTCGCGACCGGCCTGGTCGTCGTCGCGATGACCGTCCTGGCCGGAAGCTGGGCCGCCGTGGCCGGCGACTTCATCCAGGTCCTCATCCTCATGCCGGTGACCGTCGTCGCCGCCTTCCTCTCGCTCCAGGCGGTCGGCGGACCCGCGGGCTTCGTCGCGCGCCTCCCCGCCGGGCATCTCGACCTGGGGCGCCTTTTCGAGTCGAAGCTGCTGCTGCTGTGGACGGTGGCGGTGCTCATCAAGCAGTACATCTCGGCCAACAACCTCCTCGATTCCTCCCGCTACCTTTGCGTGAAGGACGGCGAGCACGCCCGCCGCGCCGCGCTCCTCGGCGCCGTGCTCTTCGTGGCCGGGCCGGTGATCTGGTTCATCCCGCCGATGGCTTCGCGGATCCTTTTCCCCGACCTCGCGTCCACCTTCCCCGCGCTCAACAATCCCGCCGAGGGGGCGTTCCTCGCGGTGTGCCTCGCGACGATGCCGGCCGGCATGGTCGGGCTGCTGATCAGCGGCATCTTTGCCGCGACCATGTCGTCGATGGACAGCGGGCTCAACCGCAACGTCGGGATCTTCGTGAAGAGCTTCTACCAGCCGGTGCTCCGGAAGCAGGCCTCCGACGCCGAGCTGGTCCGGGTCGGCCAGATCACGACCGCGGTGATGGGCGTGCTCGTGATCCTCGCCGCGCTCAACTTCAGCCGGCTGAAGGGCGTGGGGCTGTTCGAGCTGATGCAGCAGTTCGGCACGCTCGTGGCCGTGCCGTATTCCGTGCCGCTGGTCCTGTGCATCCTCGTGAAAAAGACGCCGCCGTGGTCCGGCTGGACGACGATGGCGGTCTCGTTCGTGGGCTCGCTTCTCGCGCTGTTCGTGTTCGACGTGCCGTGGCTGGAGGCCGCGCTTGGCAGGGGCCCGCTTACCGCCGCCGAGCGCAACTACTGGACCGTCGCCGCCGGCCTGTTCCTGAACGTCTCGCTGGGCTGCGCCTGGTTCTTCGGCTCGCGGGTGTTCTGGAACTCGTCGACGCCGGAATACCGCGAGCGCGTCGAGGGTTTCTTCGCCACGATGCGGACCCCGATCGATTTCGAGAAGGAGATCGGCGCCGCGTCCGACCGCCAGCAGGGCGAGGCGCTCGGCCTGCTGTGCCTGTGCTATGGCGGTTTCATCATGCTGCTGGCGCTGATCCCGAACCCCGCCGCGGGGCGCCTCGCGTTCGTCTTCTGCGGCGGGGTGATCCTCGCCATCGGGCTCGCCGTGCGCCGCATCCGCCGGCCGGCGTCGCCATGACGCACCGCGGCAAGATCGTCCTCCTGCCGCCGAACCGCGTCTGGCGCACCTACCCCGGGGGCCGGACCCTCGACCGGATCGCCGGCGCGCCGGCTCCGGCGGATGCGCATTTCCCGGAGGATTGGATCGCATCGACCACCCGCGCGGTGAACCCCGGCCGCGAACACCTGGCCGAAGGGCCGTCCCCGGCAATCGTCGGGGGCCGGAGCGAGGACTTCTCCTCCCTCCTCGCCCGCGACCCGGCCTATTTTCTCGGCGCCGCCCATGCCCGGCGATTCGGGGCCACGCCGCGCCTGCTCGTGAAGCTCCTGGATCCCGCCACGCGGCTCCATTTCCAGGTGCACCCGACCACCGCCTTCGCCCGCCGGTTCCTCTCCGCGCCCTCGGGCAAGACCGAGGCCTACCACGTGCTCGCCACGCGGCCGGAGGTCGCCGAACCGTGCATTTACCTCGGGTTCCAGCGCCCGCCCGCGCGCGCCGCCCTGCGCCGGATGATCCTGGAGCAGGACATCCCGGCCATCGAGGCCTGCTTCGATCCGATCCCGGTCGCCCCGGGCGACACCTACCTCGTGCCCGGAGGGGTGCCGCACGCGCTCGGCGCCGGCGTGTTCCTCGTGGAGATCCAGGAGCCGAGCGACCTGGTCGTCCGCTTCGAGTTCGAGCGGGCCGGCTATGTCCTGCCCGAGTCCGCCCGCTTCATGGGCCGGGACCCCGACTTCTGCCTCGACGTGTTCGATTTCAGCGCCTGGCCGGCGGCCCGGGTCGCGCTGGAGGGAGCCTGCCGGCCCATCCGGCGCCGGGCGCTCGGCCCGGATTCGTGGCAGGATGACCTCATCGGGCCCACCCGCACGCCCTGCTTCCGCGTCCGGCTCAGCCACCTCCATGGCGCCGTGACGAAAACCGAAGACTCGTGCTATGTGGCCGTAGTCACGGACGGCGCCTGCGTGGTCGAGGCCGGGGGAGAACGGCATCGCGTTGAACGATACAACCGCTTCTTTTGTCCCGCCGGGCTCGGTCCGGTGACAATCTGCCCGGAGCCCCACGCGCGCCTGCTGGAGTGCTACCCACCCGCCGACTGAATCCCGCCGCCATGTCCCAACCGCGTGCCCTGCTCGCCGTCCTCACCCCCGCGGAGAAGGAGAACTTCTTCCCGAACTCCCTATGGGACGATCTCCGCGCCGTCGCCGGTTCGGTCGCGACGCTGGACCCGACCGCCCTCGACGCCGCCGAGTTCGCCCGGCAGCTCGCGCAGGCGGACCCGGACGTGCTCGTCGGATGCTGGCGCACGCCGATGCTGCCGGCGGCGCTTCCGCCGCGCCTCCGGTACATCTGTTACCTGGCCGGTTCGGTGAAATCCATCGTGACGCGCCGTCATCTCGAGGACGGCCTGCTGCTGACCAACTGGGGCGGCGCGATCAGCCGCGTCGTGGCCGAGGCGGCGCTGCTGCACATCCTCGCGTGCCTGCGCCGCGCGACCCGCTGGACGTTTGCGATGCATCGCGAGGGCGCGTGGAAAAACGGCGTCACCGACGCCGCCTCGCTCTTCGAGCGGCGCGTGGGCCTGCATGGCTTCGGGCCCGTCGCCCGCGAGCTGACACGCCTCCTCCGGCCGTTCAACTGCACGATCCAGGTCTTCGCTCCGGACGTCGACCACGTGTACGAGCGCGAGTACGGCGTGAGGCGCGCCGCCTCCCTGGAGGCGCTGTTCGCCGAAAGCGACGTGCTGGTCGAGATCGCCCCGCTCATCCCCGCCACGGCGGGAATCGTCTCGGAAAAGCTCCTGCGCCTGCTGCCGCCGGGGAGCGTCTTCGTGAACGTCGGGCGCGGCGCCGTCGTCGACGAGGACGCGCTCGTCCGGGTCGCGCGCGAGGGCCGGATCCAGTTCGGCCTCGACGTGTTCGCCCGCGAGCCGCTGGCGCCGGATCATCCGCTGCGCGGCCTGCCCAACGTCTTCCTCACCCCGCACCTCGGCGGTCCCACGGTGGACCGCTATTCCGACGCGACCGCCCTGGCCCTGCGCAACCTCCGTGCCTATGCGGAGGGCCTGCCGCTCGAGGCAATCGTGACGCCCGAGGTGTACGATCGATCGACCTGATGTCCGCGTCCCCGCTTCCCCCATCCTACCGGCATTGGCAGGATTCGGCCCGCCGGCTGATCGAGCCCCTCGCCGCGCTCATGGCGCCCGGACGCGCCGCGCTCCCGCTCGCGGGCCCGGCGAGCGACCACGACGCGCAGGCGGACCGGCTCGAGGCGTTCGCCCGTCCGCTGCTTCTCGCGGCCCACTGGCTGCAGTCGGTCCCGCGCGCCGAGGACGCCGCGCTCCGCGACCGCGTCGTGCGCTGGTTCCGGGAGGGGCTGGTGCTGGGGACGGACCCGCAGCACCCCGAGTATTGGGGGCCGGACGCGAGCTACCACCAGCACCACGTCGAGATCGGCCTCATGGCGATCTCGCTGCAGCTCGTGCTGCCCGACCTCTGGAACCCGCTCACGCCGGCGCAGCAGGCGCAGGTGGCCCGCTGGTTCGCCTCCGCGCGCGGGAGCGGCGTGGTGAACAACAACCACCTGTTCATGGCCGTGCACATCCTCGAGTTCCTCGAGAAGCTCGGCCACGGCCACCGCACGGACCGCGCGATCATCGTCAACTTCCTCGACCGGCTCGAGGGCATGCACCGGGGAGGCGGCTGGTTCGAGGACGGCATCAACCAGGCCTACGACCACTACAACGCCTACGCCTTTCACTTCTACGGCCTCTGGTGGGCGCGGCTCCACGGCGCGAAGGACCCCGCCCGCGCGCGGCGGTGGCGCGAGTGGGCGCGGATTTTCGTCGACGACTACCAGCATTTCTTCGCGGCGAGCGGCGAGCACCCGGCGTTCGGCCGCTCCATCACGTACCGCTTCAACGGCCTGAACGTGTTCGGGCTCGCCGCCGCCGAGGGCTGCACGGACATCGCGCCGGGCCGGCTGCGCCGCCTCTGCACCCGCAACCTGGATTTCTTCCTGACGAAGCCAATCACGCAGGCGCAGGGCTGCCTGGCGATCGGCTGGACCGATGCGTTCGAACCGCTGATGGAAAGCTATTCCTGCGCGGCCTCCCCCTACTGGTGCGCCAAGGGCTTCGCGCCGCTGCTGCTCCCGCCCTCGCATGCCTTCTGGACCGCGCCCGAGGAACCGTTGCCGGCCGAGCAGGGCGACTTCGTGCGCATCATGCCCGCGGCCGGGCTGCTCGTCCGCGGCGTCGGCGGCGAGGTCGAGATCCTCAACGCCGGATCGCAGATCTCGAACCTCAACCTGCGCTACGGCGCCTGGAAGTGGAGCAAGACCGCCTACCGCACCGGCGCGGGCTTCACGCTCGCCTTTCCGCCGCCGACGAACTGGTCGTTCGATTCCGCCGTCACCTTCACCCTCGAGGACGGCCGCGTGTTCGGCCGGCATTCCACCGTGCCGGTGGAGATGGACGCGGCTCACCTCGGCTACAGCTGGGGGCTGGGCTTCAAGACCGGCCAGATCAACTGCGGGATGGAAACCTTCGTCTGGTGGCGGGCCGGCTGGCTGCTCCAGGTCCACGCCTTCGACGCGCATCAGGCCGGCGTGCTGCGGCTCGGCGGCTACGCGCTGCCGCTCGAGCGCCCGCACCCCGGCCTGCCGGTCACGGCGCGCACCCGCGTCGGTTCCCCGGTGCCGGAATACCTCGCGGCGTTCGCGCCCGACGGCCGCGGCACCGCGGTGCAGGCCTTGCTCGGATTCACCGGCGCGGAATGGGACAACCGCCTCGACGACACGACGGCCCCCCGCGCGCACATCGCCGCGCCGTATCATGTCACCCCCGTCGTGCGCACCGAGCGCACGCAGGGCCGCGGCGGGCTGGCCGCCCTCGTCTGGACCGGACGCGATCGCGCGGACGCCGAACCGTGGCAGGTGCTCTCCGGCGCGGCCGGAGCGTGGAAGCTGCAGCATCCGCGGCTCGGCGAGTGGAGCATCGCCCACTGGTCGCTGCCGGCGCTCGAACTTTCGTCCCGATGATCCGCTCCGCCCCCCTCGTCCTTGCGGCCGCCCTGGCGGCCAGCACGGTCGCGTCCGAGGCGGCCCGCGAGGCGGCCGCCCTCGAGCTGGATGCCTCGCTCGTCAACGAGGCCGCCACGGTCGTGCCGGCCCGCGGCCCGCGCACGCTCGTCCCGGCCGGGCGCCTCGCCGAATTCCGGGCCTATTGCACCACGGGCGCCGGCGCGGCCAGCTTCGCCCGGATCAAGGCCGACCTGGACCGCGAGTACCTCGCGCTGCCGTTTCCGGAGGAGCCGGTGACGTACGGGGACCCTTCCCCCTCGCGCCGCACCTCGGCGATGGCCGACCTCTGGCGCGCGCAACAGGACACCTGCGGCCGCATCGCCGGCGTGGCGGAAGCCGCGACCCTCTGCTGGCTCGTCACCGGCGAGGACAGGTACCTCGCCAAGGCGAAGGATTTCCTCCTGCGCAGCTGCGCCTGGCGCTTCGCCCCCGATTGGCAGGCGGGGCCCGTGGCCGGCGCGACGGACATCTATTACAACGACGAGGCCCACTTCCGGCTCTGGCGGAAGCTGCCGCCCGTGTACGACCAGCTGCGCGACCGGCTGACGGACGCCGAGCGCGCGACGGTGCTCGCGCACTTCCGCGAGCGCGGGAACCGGTCGGTCCGCTGGATCGAGGACCACGGCAACATCTCGGCGATCGCGCGGAACTCGATCGCCGCCGACCTCTCGAGCCATC
Source organism: Opitutaceae bacterium (assembly GCA_035626915.1). Lineage (GTDB taxonomy): Bacteria > Verrucomicrobiota > Verrucomicrobiia > Opitutales > Opitutaceae > Didemnitutus. The sequence goes on along the minus strand of DASPMS010000096.1, from coordinate 11,448 downwards.
CGGTCCGGTTCATGCCGATGACCGGGATCACGGCGCTCGCGCTGTGGGACGACCTTCCCGAGACCCGCGAGTGGTGGGCGTTCGCCTATCGGTTCTATCGCGACCAGTTCAGCCCGTGGGGCGGCGACGACGGCGGCTGGGCGGAAGGCCCGGCTTATTGGCGGGGGACCTTCGAGCATGCGACCTTCCAGGATGCGCTCCTCGCGATCGGCGATCCCCTCGCCTATGCCCAGCCCTTCTGGAAGAACTCGCCGTATTTCGCGGTCTACAATGTGCAGCCGTACCTCCACACGGTGTTCGGCGACGTCTCGAACGCCGGGCGTTTCAACCTCGAGCCGGTCGTCGCCGATTACATGGAGCACATGGCGCGCGTGCTCGGCGACGGCCACCTGCTCTCGTACGGCGCGCTCTGCACGGACCGGCGCACCCGGCCGAGCGAACGCGGGCTGGCAGGCCTCGACCGCACGTACCCGACGACGGCGGAGTTCCTGGTGCGAAACTTCACGGCCAGCCATCTGCCGCTGCCGGCGCCCCGGCCGCTGCCCGGACTCCCGCGGGAGCGCCACTTCGCCGACATCGGGCTCGTCTCGCTGCACAGCGCGCTCGGCGACCCGGCGAACGACATCCATGTGACGTTCAAGTCCTCCCCGTACGGCTCTTTCAGCCACAGCCATGCGGACCAGAACGCCTTCATCGTGAATGCCTGGGGCGAGGGCCTGGCGATCAACTCCGCCTACCGCGAGTACCACAATTCCCCGCACCACCAGCAGTGGACGCGCCAAACGCTGTCCAAGAACGCCGTGCTCATCGACGGGGTCGGGCAAAAGGCCCAGAGCAAGGAATCGACCGGCCGGATCGCCCGCTTCGCGGTCGGCGATCGGTTCGTCTGGAGCCAGGGAGACGCGCTCCGCGCCTACCAGGCGGCACAGCCGAAGGGCCGGGTGCGCCGGGTGACCCGGGACCTCGTCTTCGTCGACCGCCGTTATGTCATCCTGCGCGACCGCGTGGAGCTCGCGACGCCCGCCCGTCTTTCCTGGCTGCTGCACGCCGAACGCGACCTCACCTGGGACCGTGCGGCCTCGACCGCGTTCATCCGGGGGGCAAAAGCCTCGCTGACCGCCAAGGTGCTTCTGCCGGGCGCCGAATGGAACGGGCGCGTCACGACCGAGTTTCCGGTCCCGGTCGATCCGAAATACGCGCAGGGCACCGTCACCGGATCTTACCTGACGGGCACCTGGCACGATCAGGCCCATCTTACGCTCGAAAGTGTGCTGCCCTCGCCAAGCTTCACGGTGTGGACCGTTCTCTGGCCGGAACCCACGAATGCCGCGCCGGCAAAGATCAGCCTGACGTGGGAGGCGGATGCGGTGGTGATCGCGCGTCCCGACGGCAGGACCGACCGCCTCCTCCTCACGGACGACTCGATCGCGCTGCATTGAGTCTCGTCGGACCCGGCGTTGGCCGGCGCCCCGGGGAACGGGGGAGATGCCCTGCGGGGAATGACGCTCCCGCAGGTTCCAAATTGTTATTAAGTTCGGGTTCCACCCGGCATGGCTGGGTTAGGAATCATGTCGGACCCCATCGGCGAGGCGGGGTGAACCGCTCATTTTTGGTTGGTTCATAGTTATTATATTGATTCGCCGGGAGCGCCGCGTTGAATTTCGCCCCGCTCGCGCGAAGTCATCGCCCGAACGCCTACCCCACCTGCGGCCGCCGTCGCCCGGTCCGCCCGCGGGAATCCCTGCTCCCATGAACCGTCTCCTGGTTACCCTGCTGATCGCCGGGTCGGCGCTGCTTTCGCGCGCGGCCACGTACAATGTGTTCAACGCCTCGGACTTCAACGCGCTGCCCGCGCTCAACTCGGGCGACATCGTGGTGCTGCACAGCGGCACCTACGGCGCGCTCAACAAGACGCTCGTCAGCACGATCGCGGACGACGCGACGGCGCAGTCCGACCCGGTGTTCGTGATCGCCGACGTGAACGGCGGCGTCGACGTGACGGCGCCCTCGCAGATCACGCTGCAGGGGCGGGGCATCGTGCTCGCCGGCCTCGATTTCATCGCCGGCTCGGGCATGCTGAGCAACGGGACGAGCGATCCGGCCTGGGTCATCCGGATGGCGGCCGACTCGCGCCACATGGCGGTCAGCAACGTGCGGTTCCTCAACGCCGTCGCCGGCGACGACTACGGCCATTGGATTTATGCCGAGGGCTTCAACCACACGATCGAGTACTGTTCGTTCGAGGGGAAATCGACCCGCAACGCCACCGTGGCCTTCAAGCGCGCGACGTCGGAGGCGGGCATCGGCACGACCAGGGACCACCGGCTGCGGTTCTGCTATTTCGGCCCTCGGGAATGCTCCACCTCGTTGAACGGCTTCGAAACCATCCGGATCGGCGACAGCTCGTCGCAGGCGCACGACATGAACGTCACCATCGAGCGCAACGTCTTCTACCGCGCGATCTGGCGCAACGACGGCCAGAAGCCGAACGACATGGAGATCATCTCCAACAAGACGAAGGGGAACAGGATCCAGTACAACACGTTCCTCGAAAGCTACGGCCAGGTGACGCTGCGCCACGGCGACGCGTGCCTGGTCGAGGGCAACTTCATCCTCGGGGGCGGGCACTATGCCGGCGGCGGCATCGCGCTGAACGCGGCCAACAGCCACCAGGGCGGCATCCGCGTGATCGGCCGGGATCACGTCATCCGGAACAACTACCTGGCGAACCTGATTGGCACGAACCTGCGCGCGGCTCTGGTAGTGATGGCCGGTGATCCCTCCTTCGTCGACGGCAACGGCTCCGGCGGAAGCAATGGCTACGAGATCGCGCACAATGCCCAGGTCTATCACAACACGTTCCTCGACTGCCGGGAGATCAACCTCGGGTACGTGGACACCGGCTCCACCCAGCCCACCGGGGTCCGGATCTACAACAACGCCTGGCAGGGATCCGGCACCAGCAACGGCATCGTGCGCAATGCGTCGTTCGTCCCGGGCGACGCGGGCGGCAACTACATCTACCATCCGTCCGGCAGCTTCGGGTGGACCGGCCTGGCCGCGAGCACGTACACCTCGAGTGTCTCGCCCCTGGTCACGGAGGCGTTCGACCACTATCGCATTCCCAGCGCCTCGAGTCCCCTGCTGAACGCCGCCCATGCCGGTCTCACCGCCGGCCTCGACGTCCGCGGGGTGCCCCGGCCGGCGGCCGGCAAGGACATCGGCGCCTTCGAGCGTGAAGTCGCCGGCAGCGGCCTTCGCCCGCTGCTCCGCAACGAGGTCGGCCCCGAGTACGATGGAGGCCCGGCCGGGACTTATCCCGATCCCGGCGCGATCGATACCCAGCCCAACATAACGACCACCGGGCTGCCGGCCGGCACCGTCGGCGCCGCCTACAGCCAATCCCTCGTCGCGGCCGGCGGCGAGTTGCCGCTCACGTGGAGCCTCGCCGCCGGCGCCCTGCCCGCCGGGCTGGCGCTCAGCAGCTCGGGCGTGATCAGCGGGACGCCGGCGACCCCCGGCACGTCCAGCTTCACCGCACAGGTGGCGGACATCGATTCGGACACCGACACCCAGCCGCTTGCGATCGAGATCAATTCCAGCAGCGGCGATCCGGAAATCGTGCCGGTCGCCTCGCCCGACAGCACCCCCTGGGACACCGCCGGCGACAACGGTCCGGACAATCTTTGGGATGGCGCGACTACCGACGGCACCACCAGCTCACGCTGGGCCAGCAACTCCAGCCCGAGCACGCTCGCCGGTGCACCCCGGCACGTGGTTGTCGATCTCGGTGCGGCATACAACGTGACGAAGCTCGTGGTCTGGCCCTACCAGTCGCGCGCCTACCACTACGAAATCTATGTCTCCGACAGCACCACGGACTGGGGCGTCGCGGTCGTGAACGTCCAGCAATCCAGCGGAGCCGCGAACTACACGCACAATGTCGCGGCCACCGGGCGCTATGTCCGGCTCGTCGTCGACGGCATCACCGGAAGCACGACCACCTGGGCCAGCATCAACGAGCTCGATATCTTCGGCACCCCGGCCGGGGGCGGCACGGTCGCCGCCCCGGCGTTCAGTCCCGGCGGCGGTTCCTACGCCGCGGCCCCGTCCGTGACGATCGCCTCGGGCACTGCGGGCGCCTCGATTCGCTACACCCTCGACGGGTCGATGCCGACAGCTTCTTCCGGAACGCCCTATTCCGGGCCGGTCACCATCAGCGCCACCGCCACCCTCAAGGCGGTCGCATACAAGGCGGGGATGAGCGACTCGCCGGTGACATCCGCCGACTACACCATCGGATCCGGTGCCGGGGCGTTCATCATGAGCGGCAATACCGTCGTGATGGAGGCGGAACACGCCAGCTCGCGCGCGGCGGGCGGTGGGAAATCATGGACCGACGTCACGCAGTCCGACGCCAGCGGCGCCGCGTCCAACAACGCCGTCCAGGCCCTCCCGAATTCCGGCACCACCGCCGGCGCCCCCGGCGCAGCCACTTGCCGGGCGGACTACGCGATCAGCGTGCCGGGCGGCGCCGCGAGCACGTTCTACGTCCACATTCGGGCCCGCGGGCCAAGCGGCTCGGACGATTCGGTCTTTCTCTCCCTGAACGGAAGCACCTCGTCGTATCAGCAGTTCAATACGACCAGCGCCCTGGGCTGGAAGACGGCGAACAGCACGATCACGCTGCCCGCCGGCGCGACCACACTCAGCGTCTGGATGCGCGAGGACGGCACGATCCTCGACAAGATCGTCGTCAGCTCGAACTCGACCCTGCCGACCGGCACCGGTCCGGCCGAAAGCCCCCGGAACTGAACCGGTCCCCGCCCGCGCTTTCCGCCAGCCGCAGCCGGCGGGAACCTGCGGGTATGTCCCCTCCCCACCTGCCTCCCATGAAAGCCCTGCCCATCGTCGTCCTTCTCGCCTTCGCGGGGTCGCTCCCCGCCGCGATCCACACCGTCAATTCCGCCAGTTCGCTTTCCTCCCTGCTCTCCGGCGGGACCGTGCAGCCCGGTGACACGATCCAGTGGACCAACGGGACGTATTCCGGGACGCAGTCGATCGCCTTCCAGGGCGTGAACGGGACGAGCACCGCGCCGATCACGCTCCGCGCGCAGACTGCCGGCGGCGTGACCTTCACGGGCCAGGCGAGCATCCGGATCGGCGGAAACTGGCTGGTGGTGTCCGGCTTCCGTTTCCAGGGAACGGAGGCATCGAGCATCATCCAGTTCCGGAGCACCTCGAACGTGGAGGCGCACAACTGTCGCGTCACCGATTGCGCGATCGTCTCGCCCGCACCGAGCGGCACCAGCACCAGCAAGTGGGTGCAGATCTACGGCACGAACAACCGCGTCGACCACTGCACCTTCCGGGGCAAGCGCTCGCGCGGCGCGCTGCTCGTCGTGGAGCTCGGCGGCCTGGGTGCGACGCAGAACGCGAACCATGTGATCGAGCACAACCATCTCGTCGACTTTCCGCAGCCTGCGGGCGAGAGCGACCCGAACGAATATGAGGGCATGCGCATCGGGTTCAGCGGGGACCAGGACAAGCCCGCCAACTGCCTCGTCCGATACAATCTGTTCGAGGGCATGGATGCCGATCCGGAGTCGATCTCCAACAAATCCAGCGGCAACCGATATCTCCACAACACCTTCCGCGCCTGCGCCTCGCAGCTCGTTTCGCGGCACGGCGACAACTGCACGTTCGCGGGCAACTTCATCCTCGGCGAAGGCAAGCCGGGCGCCGGCGGCATCCGCATCGTCGGCACCGGGCACGACATCTACAACAACTACATCTCGGGCCTGCGCACGTCTTCCACCGACAACGGCTGGTTCACGGCGATCGGCCTGATGTCCGGCTCCACCAGCGCGCCCGCCGATGGCTACGAGCGGGTCGAGGACGTCATGGTGTTCCACAACACAATCGTCGACTGCGACATCCCGATCGTCGTCGGCGAAGGCCATGGCGGGAACGGGCGCCCGACCGCGCCCACCAACTGCCTCTTCGCGGACAACCTCATCGCGTCGAGCCGCGGACAGCTCATCACCCACAACGGCTCGCCGACGGCCATCACCTACGCCACCAACATCGGCTACGGCTCGCCGGTCGGCATCGCGGCCACCAGCGGGCAGATCAGCACGAGCGATCCGGCGATGGCCCTGAGCGACGGCCTGATGCGTCCGTCGGCCGCCGGCCCCGCCGCCAATGCCGCGAGCGACACGTTCGCCGAGGTCTCCACCGACATCGACGCGCAGTCCCGGCCCGCCAGCGGAAAAGACATCGGCGCCGACGAAGTCGCCGGCGCCACCGGCGGAATCCTCCATCGCCCGCTCGGGCCCAGCGATGTCGGCGCCAGCTTCCTCGGCGGGCCCGGCGGCGGGGACACGACCCCGACCATCACGACCACGACCCTTCCCTCCGGCACCGTCGGCGTCGCATACAACCAGTCGCTGGCCGCGACGGGAGGCGAGCTGCCGCTCAACTGGTCTCTCGCGGCCGGCACGCTCCCGGCCGGGCTCATGCTGAGCACGGGCGGCGTGATCAGCGGCACGCCGGCCGCGCCCGGCACTTCGGACTTCACGGTTCAGGTCGCGGACGGCGACAACGACACCGACACACAGGCGCTCTCGCTCGCCATCAACCCCTCGGCCAGCGACCCCGAGATCGTTCCCATCGCATCACCCGACAGCACGCCCTGGGACACGGCCGGCAGCAACGGTCCGGACAACCTGTGGGATGGCGCCACCGGCGACGGCGCAAACAGTTCGCGCTGGGCGAGCAATTCGAGCCCGGGCACGCTGGCCTCGGCGCCGCGATACGTGGTTCTTGATCTAGGCGCGACGCACAACGTCTCGAAATTCGTCCTGTGGCCGTATCAGGGCCGCGCCTATCACTACGAGATCTACGTCTCGGACAGCACGACGGCTTGGGGCAGCGCCGTCGTCAATGTCCAGCAATCCGCGGGCTCCGCGAGCTACACCCACAATGTCGGCGCCGTCGGCCGCTACGTTCGGCTGGTCGTCGATGGCATCACCGGGAGCACGTCCACCTGGGCCAGCATCAATGAGCTCGACATCTTCGGCTCGGTCGCGTCCGGCGGCACGGTGGCGGCACCGACGTTCAGCCCCGGCGGCGGTTCGTACGCGTCCGCGCAGTCGGTCACCATCACGACGAGCACGTCCGGCGCCTCCATCCGGTACACGCTCGACGGCTCCTCGCCGACGTCGGCCTCGGGCACGCTCTATGGCGGTCCCGTCAGCATCGCCGCCAGCGCCACGCTGAAGGCGATCGCCTACAAGGCCGGCATGAGCGACTCCGGCGTCAGCTCCGCCACCTACACGATCGGCACGGGCGGCGGCACCACTCGCCGCGAGGCCGAGTCCTTCGATGCGTCGTCCGGCGGCACGTTCACGATCAAGAACGACGCGTCCGCCTCCGCCGGCAAGTTCGTCGACTTCCCGACGGCGGGCATCACCGCGACCTACGGCAACCTGCCCAGCGCCGGCGGCAGCCGGGTGGTGACCTTCCGCTACCGCAACGGCGACTCCAGCGGCACGAATCGCACGATGACCATCGCGCTCAACGGGGCCGCCCCTGTCACGGTCACCTTCCCGGGGAATGGAAACTGGACCAGCTATCAGCTGACGACCGCCACGGTGAGCTTCTCGAACAGCGCCACCAACACCGCGGTCCTCGCCAGCAGCAACGCGCCGGATCTGGACTACCTCGAGTACGCCCAGTGATGCGCGCCCCGTAATCGTTCCCTCCGTCGATCCATCATGAAACCGACGTTTCTTCTTTCGCTGGGCCTGCTCGCGTCCGCCCTGGCCGGCGCGCCGACGACCAACGACCTCTTCGCCCGGACCGTTTCCAGCGGCTGGGGCTCCACTCCGCAGAGCCAGGCCTACGCCGTCTCCGGCGGGTCGGCGTCCGATTTCTCCGTCGGCAGCAACCGGGGCGCGATCAAGCTTAGCACGGCCAGCAACCGGTTGGCGCGCCTGTCCCTCAGCCTCACGAACGTCGAGGGCACGGTCCGAACCGCGCTGACCGCCGTGCCCAGCGCGAACTATGCCTACGCGGGTGCGGCCGCGCGCGTCCAGCCCACCGGCAGTGACTACTATTATTTCCGCCTCAAGCACACCAGCGGCGGCAATGTGACTCTGACGATTCAGAAAATCATCTCGGGCAGCCAGACCACGCTTAGCCCGGAGGTTACGGTCGGCACGGCCTACAGCGCAGGCAGCTACTACCGGCTCCGCTTTTCCTTGGCCGGCACCGGGCCCACCCGGCTGCGCGCCAAGGCCTGGCGGGACGGCACGCCCGAGCCGGCATTGTGGCAGGTCGAGGTCGCCGATTCGACGTCCAGCCTCCAGACGGCCGGTGGCGCCGGCATCCGCGCCGGCGGTCACAGCAGCTATGCGCCGCTGAACAGCTCGTATTTCGTCGATGATTTCCAGGTCCACAACGTCGCCTACGTCGGCAACCTGAAGTCCGCGATGCAGGCAGCCGGCCCGGGCGACATCATCTACTTCACCGGACTGCACACCGGGAACATGCGGACCTATGCGCACGGCACCGCCGCCGCACCGATCATCGTCCGCGGCATCGACGCGACGGTCCAGACGTCGTCGCAGTCGACCGGGTACGGCGTCGAGGTGCTGCACGACTATTGGCGCTTCGACGACTTCACGATCAACTACGCGAAGAAGGGGTTCTATTGCTTCAACGCCGATCACGGCGTCGCGACCCGCCTCGACGTGACGAACACCGGGCAGGAGGCCTTCAAGTTCCGCCGCTACACGAACCATTGGGAGGTGGCGTCCTGCAGCGTCGACGGTGCCGGGCAGGCGGCCAACGACTACGGGGAGGGCTTCTACGTCGGAGACGCCCAATCCAACTGGGAGAGCAGCACCACGCCCGACACCTCGGGCCACATCGTTTTCCGCGACTGCCACGTTGCGAACGTCACGAACGACGCGTACGACCTGAAGGAGGGAGCGCATCACGTGAAGTACATCAACTGCGTCGCCGACTTCGGCGGCATCGAGCCGGCCGGCGGCCACCCGCGCGGTGATTCTGGCTTTTACCTGCGCGGCGACGACATCCAGCTGATCGGCTGCCGCGTGCAGGACCTCGGCAACGGCAGCAGCGGCTACAACATCGCCAATCTCGCGGCCAACGGCACCGACCACGGCAACCGAATCGGCCTCAAGGCAGTCACCGCCGAGAACGTCACCAACGGCGGCGCGATGTTCGAGGTCCAGAGCACGCGTTCCGATGGCATCACCGTGTACGACGACTGCACCGCGAGCAATGTCGCCAACCTCAGCACCGGCAGCGGCGCCTACACCGTCGCACCAGCCTCCAGCTTCGTCGAACTGACCTGGTAATCGCGACGCGACGAACCACGACGACTTCCGCGCGGCTTCGAGGCGCGAGGAAACCCCGGACCCCTCAGTTGACCGCCTCGAACTTGAATTCGCGCGCGACGCGCGCGAGCACGGGCTGGCCGTCGCGGGTCGGCGTGGCGTAGCGCCATTCCGTGATCGCGAGGAGCACGGACTTCGAGAAGGCCTCGTCGTCCGACGACAACACGAGCGGCATGCGCACCCGGCCGTCCGGGTCGATGAAATACTCGACCACGACCTTGCCCTCGCGGGCGATCGCACCGAGCTGGTCCGGCGGCATCGGGGAGACCTCCACGATGGCGTCGAGCGGCTGGTCGAGCTCCTCGGCCTTGCACACCCGCTGCCAGAAAACCTCCTGCCGCCGGATATCGCGCACCCGCAGCCGCATCTCGAGGTCGCCCGGCACGATCCGCACACCGCCGCTGTTCCGAAAAATGAACCGCAGCTCCGTGCGCACGCCGATCGGACGGCCGTGGAACCGCGCGGGCTCGAATTTCCATTTCGGTAGCGCGTCAAGCGCTTCCTTGGCGAACAGCGCGTGCGTGTAGCCGGTGACGATCCAGTCGGCCAGGCGACCTTCCTCGTCGACCATGATCATGATCCGGGCCTCGCCACGGTCGAGGTAGCGGTCCGCCAGCCGGTCCGGATAGTTCGGCTGGACCGTCTTGACGATGCCGAGCGGCTCGAACGGCCCCGGCGGAGCGGCCTTTTGCTCCGCCGTGGCCGATGCGGCCGCCGCAAGCCCGAGCAGGGGCAGGATGAGCGCGAGACGGCCGGTGGGGTGCATGGCGGCGCGGACTCCTTGGACTCCCGCATTATACCCGTTTGTCCGCCGCAAAATCAATGGCTGCGGTCGCTAAGTTTCCGCCGTTCGTCGCGGATTTCACGTCATTCGCCGACGCCTTTACACGTTTCCGGCTGATCGGGCCACGCGCCTCCGGCCCCCGCCTACCACCAGTCCGCCTCGGCCGCCGCCTGCAGCGCTTCCTCAAGCGGCGGAAGATAGGGATGCCAGTGCTTCTCCCATTCCAAGCTGACCAAGCCGGAGAATTCGATCGCAAGCGCGGCCCGCAGGGGCGCCATGGGGAACTCGCCCTCGCCCGGGAGCACGTACGTGTAGGGATGGCGGCCGCTGGGCTGGCGGATGCTGTCCTTCACGTCGATCGCCACGACGTGCGACCGGATGCCCCGCCAAGTCACGAGCGGATTCTCCCCGCCCTTCTTCCAGGTGTGGTGCGAATCCCATCGAATCGCCGCGCCGCCCGCCGCGGCCGCGAATCGATGGATGGAGTCCGCCGTGAGGAACGAATCGTGCGTCTCGACCAGCATGTCGCATTTCCAGCCGTGCGCGCGACGCCGCCCGCGCCACCACGCCAGCGTCGCGAGGGCCTCGGCCATCGTGGCGGCCGGGCCGGGGGCTTCGCCGTCGAACACCCGCAGCCAGCGGACCCCGAGCGCCTCCGCCCACGGGACGAACAGCAGGAACGCCGCGCGGTCGGCCTCGGTCGATCCCGCGAGCTTCAGGGAGGTGTCGATGACCGCCACGTTCAGCCCTAGCCGCCGGGCCTCGATCCAAAGCCGGTCCGGCGTGCCATAGGTCTGCGCCAAATAGGCCGGAAGGTCCATCATGCCGGCCAGGACCCGCAATTCGGCACCGGCCAGGTTGTGGGCGGAAACGAGGGCGGCCACCTCGCCCAGCGACCGCTCCGGGCAGCCCAGGGTGGAGATAATGCGCTGGTAGCCCATGCGGAGGAACATGTTCGCCCAGATGCCCTTTTCCGGCGACAAAAAAGAGGCCGCCCGAGGGCGGCCTCCGGGATGCGCCCGATGCCGGGCGGCGCGGCGTCAGAATTTTGCGCCCACGGTGAGGATCACACGCCCAGGCGTTCCGCGCGACTGGTTGGCGTTGTAGTACACCGTGTCCTCCAGGTTCTTCGCGCTCAGCGTCGCCGACCAGGCGATATCGCCGCTGCGCCAGTCGCGGCCAAGCGTGAGGTCGTAGATCGTGCTCTCGTCGAGGAACAGCGTCGGGTTCGCCGTG
>DASPMS010000095.1:0-17968 GCA_035626915.1 Opitutaceae bacterium | reverse complement strand
CCGCCCCGATGGACCTCGGCTCGCACCGCTTCTTCAACCACTTTCCCGCCGCGCTCGGCGCCAAGCTGGCCCGCTCCGCCACGATCCGGAAATTCCCGGACCGCGCGCAGATCTTCGCCGAAGGCGACGCCTCCGACGCCATCTACCTCGTGCTCGAGGGCCGCGTCGCCCTGACGAAGCGCGTGCCCGGCGGGTACTCGCAGGTCATCGCGCACAAGGCGCCCGACGACTACTTCGGCGAACTGGGCGTGCTCGACGGCAGCGGCCGCAGCACCAGCGCGTTCGCCGAGGGCGCCGTCGCGCTCGGCCGGCTGGCCAAGGTCGATTTCCTCAAGATCCTCAGCCAGTCGCCCTGGCACAGCGTCCTGCGCCTCTTCAACCACGTCAGCGAGAACCTGCGCTCGACCAACGAGCGCTACGTCACGGAGGTCGTGCGCAAGGAGAAGATCACCCTCATCGGCGAGATGGCCAACGGGATGATCCACGACTTCAAGACGCCGTTCACGACCATCCGCCTCGCGGTCGACATGATCGCCACGAAGCATGCGGACGAGCCGACCCAGGAGCTCTGCCGGACCGTCCTGCGCCAGATTCACCGGCTCGGCAGCATGGTCGAGGAGGTCCTCGAGTTCGCGAAGGGCGACGCGAAGATCAACGTCCAGCCGGTCCGGCTGGAGGCGCTCTTCGACTCGGCGATCGAGAACAGCTCCGACGCGCTCCGCCAGACCCGCATCCGCCTGCAGGCCAAGCCGACCGCGCTCGTCGCCCCGCTCGACGTCGACCGGTTCCTGCGCGTCCTCCAGAACCTCACCACGAACGCGGTCGAGGCCATCGGCCCGAAGAAGCGCGGGCGCATCACCTTTTCGGCCGCGCGCAAGGGCAAGGACTGCGTCATCGCGGTCAGCGACAACGGGCCCGGCATCCCGCACCCGATCCGCGACACGCTGTTCGAGCCCTTCGTCAGCCACGGCAAGCGCGGCGGCACGGGCCTCGGGCTCGCCGTCGCCAAGTCGGTCGTGGAGGCCCACGGGGGCTCGATCTCCTACAAGAGCCTGCCCCGCCGCGGGACGACGTTTTCAATCCGCCTCCCGATGGTGGCGGCCTGAGGGCTCCTCGGTCGTTCGCGCGCGCCGGCGCCGGGCCCGGTGCGGCTCTCCGACAGCCGGCCTTTGACCTCGGGCGAAAACCGGGGAAGGTGCCCGATGAAAGCACGAATCACTGTCGTCACCCTCGCGGTGGACGACCTGGAGCGGGCGGTCGCGTTCTACCGGGACGGCCTCGGCCTTCCGACCGAGGGGATCATCGGCCGGGAATTCGAACATGGCGCGGTCGCTTTCTTCCCGCTCCAGTCCGGTCTCCGGCTGGCGGTCTGGCCCCGCGCCAGCCTCGCCCACGACAGCGGGTTGCCGGCCCGGCCCCCGGCGCCGGCGGAGTTCTCGCTCGGACACAACGTCGGTTCCAAATCGGAGGTCGACGTCGTCATGGCGCAGGCGAAAAAGGCGGGCGCGACGATCGTCAAGGCCGCGCACGACACGTTCTACGGCGGATATGCCGGGTACTTCCAGGATCCGGACCGGCACCTCTGGGAAGTCGTCTGGAACCCGGCATTCAAGGTCGACTAACCGCCCAGGCGCTCCGCCCGCGCCCGAACCGAATCCGAACCGTTCCGCGCTCGCCGCAACGCGCCGGATCCTCCGGCCCGGCGGTCAGCGCGCCAGGTCCGCGAACAGGGACTTCCGCCAGGCCGCGTCCTTTTTGCGGTCGGTCCTCAGCTCGAGCACCCGGATGCCCTGGCTCGGCGGCCTCGCGACAAGCCGGCCGAGGTCCGCCCAGGACCGGACGCGGGCGTGGGCGACCCCGTGGGCCGCGCACAGCCGGGCGAAATCCACCCGTTGCGGCGTGGCGAAGAACTCCTCGAACGGCGGATCGAATTGCGCGATCGGGAGGTGGCCGAAGATCCCGCCGCCGTCGTTGTTGATCAGCAGGATGGTCAGGCTGCCGCGGAGCTTCGGGCCGACGAGGAAACCGTTGCTGTCATGCAGGAGCGCCAGGTCGCCCGTGACGAGCACCGTCGGCCGCGCCCCGTGCGCGACGCCCAGCGCGGTCGACAACGTGCCGTCGATGCCGTTGGCCCCGCGGTTGAATTTCACGAAATGGTGCCGGTCCCCGGCGGGCCAGAAATACTCGAGGTCCCGGACGGGCATCGAGCTGGCGACGAAGATCCCCGTCCGCTTGGGCAGGTTCTTCGCCAGGACGGGGACCCAGCCGGGCTCCACCAGGGAGTCCAGCGCGTGCCACGTCCGCGCGAGCCGCCGCCGCATCTCCTTTTCCGCGGCGAGCCAGCGCCGGGCGTAGCCGGGAAGCCGCCGCGCGCCTGCGAAGGCCGCGCTCCAGGCCGCCAGGCCGGCCCGCACGTGCCCGCAACGCAGGTGCAGGGCATCCAGGTTGTCGCGGGACTCGGAGACGACGACGGCCTCCGGATCCGACTCCTGGAGCCACGCGCGCAGCACCTTGCTGGTGGGCCATCCGCCGATGCAGATGACCCGCTTCGGCCGGAGCGCCGCCGCCAGCTCGGCGGACCGCAGGATGGGGTCGTAATGGGCGACCACGTGGCCGCTTTCCGACGCGAACTGGCGGACGGGCGACAGCGCGTCGGCCAGCACCGGCCAGCCGAGCGCGCGGGAGATCCGCGCCACCTGCGCGGCGAAGCCGCGGGGCATCTCGGGGTCGCAGGGCCCCACCACGATGATCCCGGCCTCGGCCGGCGCCGGGCCGGGCCAGCGGAGGCCGTCCGGCGCGAGCCCGTATCTTTCCTCCGTCCCGCCCGGTTCCCCGAGGGCGGAGAAGAAGCCGCGGAACGCGTCCGGCCCGATACCCGCGGGCAGCGCCTGGGCCACCGGCGGCAACGGGTCCCGAAACGGGCAATTCAGATGGACCGGGCCGGCCGGCGACCTGAGCGCGCGGCCGTGCGCCTGGACCAGCGTCTGCCGCAGGTAGCGCAGCAGCGCCAGGGATGCCTCCGGCACCGCGAACTCGTGGAAGAAATTCACGTACCCGCCGTACAGCTTCACCTGGTCGATCGTCTGGCCGGAATGGCAGTCCCGCATCTCGGGCGGGCGGTCGGCCGTGAGCACGATCAGCGGCACGCCGGATTCCCGGGCCTCCACGATCGCCGGCAGAAAATTCGCGGCCGCGGTGCCCGAGGTGCAGACGAGCGCCACGGGACGCTGCCGCTGCTTCGCGAGCCCGAGCGCGAAGAACGCGGCCGAGCGCTCGTCGAGCACCGGGATGCTCTCCATCCGCGCGTGCCGTGCGAACGCCACGGTCAGCGGCGCCGAGCGCGAGCCGGGCGAGATCACGGCGTGCGTCACGCCGAGCCGCACGAGGGTCTCCACGAGCACGCTGCCCCAGAGGGCGTTGACGTTGCGGAAATCGAGGGAGTCCTCGGGTGTGCTCATGTTTCGACCAAGGCGTCCAGCAGAGCTTTGAACTTCAGCTCCGTCTCGGCAAATTCCTTCTCCGGGTCGGATCCGGCCACGATGCCGGCGCCCGCGTAGGCGGTGGCGGCGGCGCCGTCGATCAGCGCCGAGCGCAGGCCGACGATGAACTCGCCCTCGCCCTTCCAGTCGACCCAGCCGAGCGGGCCCGCGTACAGGCCCCGGGCGAAACCCTCGAGCCGCGCGATCGCCGCGGTGGCCGCCGCGCGCGGTGTCCCGCCGACCGCCGGCGTGGGATGGAGCCGCGCCACCAGGTCGAGGATGTGCACATCCCCGGGCAGCGCGGCACTGACCGGCGTGTGCAGGTGCTGGACGTTGGCGAGCCCGAGCAGCCGGGGGTGCGCGGCGTGCTCCAGCCGCAGCCCGAGGTCGCCGACGCGCCGGGCAATCGACTCGAGGACGAGCCGGTGCTCGCGGAGGTCCTTGTCGCTGTGCAGGAGCTCGCGGGCGAGCGCCGCGTCCTCGCTCGCGGTCGCGCCGCGGGGGGCGGAGCCGGCCAGCGCCTCCGTGTGCATCCGGCCGCCGACCACGCGCACCAGCCGCTCCGGGCTCGCGCCGATGAAGCTCCGCCCCGCGCCGTCGGCCACGGAGAAGGCGTAGCACGCCGGAAACCGCAGGCGCAGGTGGTTCAGCACGCCGAGCGGATGAAAGGGCTCCGCCGCCACCAGCCGCCGCGCACGCCCGAGCACGACCTTCCGGTAGTCGCCGCGCGCGATCTCGCCGAGCGCGGTGCGGACCGCGGCGCGGAAATCCGCCCCCAGCTCCTCCTCCCGCACGAGGCCCGAGGGCCGGTCCCGCCGCGACGCGGCGCGGTAGTCGAACGACGTGAACTTCGCGTGCGCCTTCGCTACTTTGGCGGCGATCAGGTCGACGGGGGCGTCGGGGGTCACGACCAGGTTCGCCACGGCGACCGAGCCGTCGCCCATGCGCGAGACCTGCCAGCGCGGCACGAACACGCGCAGCGCCGGGAACGGCGCCCCCGGGGCGGCCTCGGGCGCGAAACCGGCCGCGAGGAAGAAATGGGGGCCGGCGAACGGCGCCTCGAGCGCGCCGACCGCGAGCGTGTCGTCGAGCGTCCGGGCGATGAACGCGCGCGCGGCGGCGAACCGGTCGGGGCCCGCCGCGGAGAACTCCCGCACCGCCTCCGCGCCGGCCACCCCGAAGCCCGAGCCCGGGCGCTCCGCGTAGAAATGGAGCTCGCCTGGCTCGTAGATCGACTCGAGCACCGCGAGCGGATCGAGGTCGTCGACGGCGAGGCTGATGCTCACCAGCTGCGGCCGGCCCGCGGCCTGCGCCTGGGCGCGGCACTGCTCGAGAAAGGCGCGCAGCGCTCCCGGCGAGGGGTCCTCCGCGGGATCCTGGGGCAATCGCTTCATTCCGTGGGATCGGGGGCGGCCGGGACCCGCTCGCGGCGCTCGGGGCTCGAGTCGCCGGCGGGCCATCGCGCTCCCGCGCGCCTAGCCGGCGCTCGCCGCCTTGTCGGGCGCCTGCGGCCGCGGGAACAGCACGAGCGCGGGGGCCACCTTCGCGCCGGTCAGGCGGTCGTCCCACCGCAGGTCGCCGCGCCAGTCCGGCCCGGGCCGGGCGCCGAGCACGCCCAGGATCTTTTCGGAGGCGCCGGGCGTGACGTGCTGGATGAGCGTCGCGGCGAGGCGCAGCGCCTCCGCCATCGTCGCCAGCGACGTCCGCAGGAGCGCCTGGTCCTTCGCGTCGGCGGATTTCCCGAGCTTCCACGGCGCGCGCTGCTCGATGTAGGCGTTGGTCTCGGTGAGGAAGACCATGGCGCGCTCCAGCGCGGTGTGGAACTGGAAGCCCTCGCACAGCGGGATGAACTCGTCGCGGGTCTTGTCCCACAGCGCGCGGAGGCGGCGGTCGAGATCCTCGAGGGCGTCCGGCGCGGGCACCGCGCCGCCGGCGAAACGCGTCGTCATGTTGAGCGTGCGGTTCACCAGGTTGCCGAGGTTGTTCGCGAGCTCGCTGTTGTAGCGGACGAGGAACTGCTCGCGCGTGAACTCGCTGTCCTGCCCGACGTTCATCTCCCGCAGCAGGAAATAGCGGAACGCGTCCACACCGAACTCGTTGAGGAAATCCAGCGGATTGACCGCCCCGCCCGTGCTCTTCGACATCTTGGCGCCGCTCTGCAGCCACCAGCCGTGCACCAGCAGGCCCTGCGGCGGCGGCAGCCCGGCCGCGTGGAGCATGATCGGCCAGTACACCGCGTGCGGCGGCACGAGGATGTCCTTGCCGATGAGGTTCCAGGTCGCGGGCCAGAGCCCCCGGCCGGCGACGGCCGAGTAGTAGTTCAGGAGCGCGTCGAACCAGACGTACGTCACGTAGCCCTCGTCGAACGGCAGCGGGATGCCCCATTCGAGGCGGTCCTTCGGCCGCGAGATGCACAGGTCGTTGAGCGGCTCCTTGAGGAACTCGAGCACCTGCTTCTGGCGGTACTTCGGGAAGATGAAGCCCTCGTGCTTCGTCAGGTGGTCGACCAGCCACCCCTGGTACTGGCGCAGCTTGAAGAAATAGTTGGCCTCGGTGATCTCCGCGACCTCGCCGAAGATCTCCGGCCAGGAGCCGTCGGGGTTGCGGTCCTTGTCCTGCAGGAACTGCTCCTGGCGCGTCGAGTAGAAGCCCTTGTACTCGGCCTTGTAGATGTCGCCCTTGTCGAAGAGCTGCTGGAGCATGTCGCGCACGACCTTCTTGTGGCGCGGCTCGGTGGTGCGGATGAAATCGTCGTACGAGACGCCGAGCCGGTCGTACAGCGCGCGGAACTCCGCGCTCGTCTGGTCGACGAACTGCTGGGCCGGGACGCCCTTCTTGCGCGCGCTCGCCTGCACCTTCTGACCGTGCTCGTCCGTGCCCGTCAGGAAATGCACCTTGTCACCCATCTGCCGCCGAAAACGCGCGATAACGTCCGTCAGCACCTTCTCGTAGGCGTGGCCCAGGTGTGGCGACCCGTTGACGTAGTCAATGGCGGTCGTGATGTAGAATGACTTCATAAAAGGGTCAAAAAGCTAGCGTCCGGGGGGCGTTTGTCGAAGGTTTTGACGCCGCCCGCGCGCGCGCCGATGCTCCGCGGCGGCCGTCCATGACCTCCCTCTCGCGCTCGGTCCTCCTCGCCCTGCTGCTGCTCGTGGGATTCCTCGCGGTCGCGTTCGCCGTGCAGGGGTGGCTCCAGCGCGAGACGAACCGGGTGCGCGCCGAGTCGGCCGCGGCGCGCGAGGCGCAGCTGGACGCCGCGCTCGCGCTCGCCACGCGCCCGCCGGAGCAGTGGGACGACGCCTACCGCCGCCGCCTGGGGGCCGTGATCGGCGGGTTCGTCACGCTCCGCCGCGACGCCGAGCTCCCGCGCGCGCCGCAGCTGATGGCGCAGGCGCTGCGCTTCTCCCGTCCGCTGCCCGGGCATCCCGGCTGGAGCGTCCACGCCGACGTGCGGCTGCCCGGCCACGACCGGCTGCAGCTCATGCACCAGCGCGCGCTGGTGGCGATCGTGCTCCTCGCGGCCGTGCTGGTGCTCGTGCCCGTCTGGCTCGGCGTCTTTGGCTCGCGCCCGTCGCCCGGCTTCCCGGCCTCGCGGCCCCCGTGGGCGAGCGTGCGCGCCGAGGCGGCCGGGCTCGAGCACTTTGCCCGCGTGTCGGTCGAGCGCGCCGACGCGCTCGAGCGCGAGCACGGCGCGCGGCGCCGCGCGGAGGAGGACCTCGAGGTCAGCCGCACGCAGCTGGACCGCTCGCTCGCCGAGCGCATCCGGCTCGGCCGCGAGCTGCACGACAACACCAGCCAGACGCTCTACGCGGTCGCCCTCACGATCGAGAGCGTGCGGCGCAAGCTGCCGGCCGACCACGAGACCGCCCCGCGGCTCGACCAGTGCCTCGCCGAGGTCAAGCGGCTGAACCAGGAGGTCCGGGACTACCTGCGCGAGCTCGAGCCGGCCCATGTGCAGCGCGAGCCGTTCGCCGCCGCGCTCGCGGCCATGCTCGAGGCGCTGCCCGCGGCCGGGGACGTGCGGATCGAGCGGCGGATCGACGACGACACCGCCGCCCTGGTGCCGACCCACTGGACGGCCGACGTGGTCAACATCCTCCGCGAGGCGATCAGCAACAGCCTGCGGCACGGCGGCGCCCGGCAGATCGTCCTGCGCGCCGAGCGGAGCGAGGACTCCGTCGCCTTCGCGGTATCGGACGACGGCGCGGGCTTCGACCCCGCCGACGCCGCGGGCGGGCGCCGCGGCCATGGCCTTGCCAACATGCAGGCCCGCGCCGCCGCGCTCGGCGGCCGCGTGCGCGTCAGCTCCACGCCGGGAAAAGGCACTCGCGTTCTGCTGACCATCCCCGTTGTTTCGCCCACATGAACGCGCCCGTCCCGCCAGCCCCGCTCCGCGTGCTGCTCGTCGACGACAGCCCGATCATCCGGCTCGGGCTCAAGGCGGCCCTCGAGGACCGGCCCGAGCTGAGCGTGGTCGGCGAGGCGGGCTCGGCCGCCGAAGGCCTGGACGCGGTCGAGCGACTCCGGCCGGACGTCGTCCTCCTCGACCTGCGGCTGCCCGACCGGCCCGGCACCGCGGCGTGCCGCGAGATCACGCGCCGGCACCCGGGCGTGAAGGTCCTCATGCTCACCTCCTCCACGGACGAGCGGAACGTGCAGGAGGCGATCACCGCCGGAGCCCAGGGCTATCTGCTCAAGGACAACGACGGCGCGACGCTCGTCGCAGCCATCACCCAGGTCGCGGCCGGCCGCTCGATCCTCGATCCCTCGCTCGCCGACCAGGTGGTGCGAATCGTGAAGCAACGGCCGGGGATGTCGGCGGTGGACAAGATCAAGACCCTCTCCGGCCAGGAGCAGCGGGTCGTGAAGCTGCTGTCCGACGGGCTGACGAACAAGGAAATCGGCGAGCAGCTCGGGCTCACGGAGAAGACGGTGAAGAACTACCTCGCCACCGTCTTCGACAAGCTCGGGATCTCGCGCCGGGCGCAGGCGGCGGCCCTGCACGTCGAGGCGGAACGCACGCTGCGTTCATAGTTCCTTAGCGCGCCTAGAGGCTTTCGCCTCCCGGATTTTGGGAGGCTTTTTCGCGGGCCCTAGGGCTGTTACGGCTGGGCGCGCGACCGGGTATAACCGGGGCATGCTCCCCGCCCTTCCCGCCGCGCGGCCGTCCCGCCGCCCCCCGCGTCTCCGCGCCCTCACCCTCGTCGAGGTGATGGTCTCCCTGACGCTCCTCGCGACCGTCATGGTCGGGTTCATCAGCACGTTCGTCCAGTCGCGGCGGACGACCGAGTCGAGCGTCCTCCACGCCGCCGCGACCGCGCTGGTGTACGGCATGGTCGAGCAGATCAAGGCGCTGGACTACACGACCCTGCTGCCGTCGATGGAGGTCGATCCCGACGCGCCCGACGCGATCGAGGACGACGTGCCCTACATCCGCGTCCGCGTGAACCAGGACCTCACGGTCTGGCTGCGCTGCGTCTACACCCCGGCCCCGGAGGACGGCTCGGACCCGACGCCCGCGGCCCCCACCAGCACGCCGGCGACGACGGTCGCCGCCGCGGACATCGGCGCGATCGACAACTTCATCGGCAGCATCCCGCTCTCCACCGTCACCGGCACCACCTCGCAGGACCTCTCGCTCAACCTCTGGGTCTGGGTGGATGAGATCCCGAACGAAGACCACGACGTCACCGAGGTGAAGCGCGTGACGATCGTCTACACGTACAGCTATCTCGACGGCTCGGTGGAGCGCGTCGTCCGCGACCGCGAGTCGTTCATCCGCACCCGCTACGACCAATGAAAGCGCTCCCCGCCTCCCGCCGGTCCGCCGGCTTCACGCTCGTCGAGGTCATCGTCAGCCTGACGATCGTCACGCTGACGATCTCGCTGACCCTCGGCACGTTCATGTTCGGGCTGCGCACGATGTACAAGGACACGCAGCGCCTCGCCACGAACGCCAGCCTCCGGAGCTTCATGGCCCAGATCTCGAAGGAGACGCTCGATTCCTCCGAGTTCTACATCTTCCCGTCGTACCAGTCCCTCGGCGGCAACGTGAACCTGACGGCCGACGTCTCGGCGCTGACCACCGACAGCTACGGCACGGACGTCGCGCACGGGGACTGCCTGGTCCTGGTCACCCGCACGACGATCGACACCAACTCGACCGTCCGCCAGGTGCGCGTGTACTACCGGGTCGTCACGGTGGCCGACCGCAACAACGACGCGGCGATCCGCTACTACGAGACGACCGACTGGGGCACGTCGGGCAACACGACCCAGACCCTGACGCAGATCCTCAACGGCATCAACCTGCGCGCCAATCCGAACCTGAGCGGATCGCGCCAGCTGACGGAGCGCGCGAAGGGCCGCCGCATCGGCAGCACCACGAACTACTACCCCATCTTTTCGAGCGAGGACCCCACGACCACGCCGACCAACTCCAACGTCTCGATCAACGTCGAGTTCATCACCGGCGTCACCGCCCTGAACATGCTCTCGAGCAGTTCCTTCAACTACACGATCTCGCCCCGCCGCTAACGCCCATGAAGACCGTCCCCGCCCCCTCCTCCGCCCGCCGCGGCTCCGCCCTGATCACCGTGGTGTTCCTCACCGCCGTCATGGCGATCCTCACCGCCAGCATGCTCAGCTACACGCTGACGGAGCGGCGGGGCAACGAGCGCAACCGGCTCATCCTGCGGGCCAAAAACATGTCCGAGAACATCTCGGTCTACGCCGCCGAGCAGCTCACCACGAAGCTGATGCGGCTGCGCAGCGCGACGCCCATGGCCTTCATCGGCGGCGACAACGAGATCGACCTCCCGCCCGACTTCGTCCTCGACAGCGAGTTCACGCGGCACGACGTGGGCATGGAGGTCCGCGCCGGGCTGACCACCTCGACCGGCCTCCAGTACGTCGACCCGGCGCTCCCCGCCAACGCCAGCAATCCGAACGCCGGCCTCAGCGTGAGCACGAGCACCGTCCCGATCATCTCGAAGGCCACCGCCACCCACCCGTCGCTCGGCGCGGTGACCGCCTACATGCAGCATGACATGGAGGTGGCGATGATCCCGCTCTTTCAGTTCGGCATCTTCTTCAACATGGACCTGGAGTTCTTCCCCGGCCAGGACATGACGATCCTCGGTCCGGTGCACACCAACGGCCGCCTGATGGCGCGCGGCGAGTCGCCGGGCGCGGCGAGCGTCACGTTCACCCAGCGCGTCACCGCGGCCCAGGGCCTCTACGCCAACGGCCTGATGAAGGTCTCCTACCGCAACCGCTCGGGCACCGAGAACACCGGCGCCGGCGGCTCCGGTCCCGTCAACTACACCAACCTGGCGGGCACGGCCATCAACCTCTACGGCACGCACAACGGCAGCAGCAAGTGGCGCGACCACAAGATGGGCCTGAGCAACGAGACCGCCACCACGCTGACGCAGTTCAAGACCAATGCCTCCACCACCTGGGGCGGCAACGTCCGCACCAACGTCCACGGCGTGACCGCCCTCGAGCTGCCGTCGGTCGGCTCGTACAAGGAGACGAACGACCCCGCGACGCCCGAGGACGACCGGAACAACGGCCGGCAGCTCATCGCGCCGCCGAACCACTGGGTGTGGGATCCGGCCGACAACGCCTGGGAGGCGACCACCGACTCCGCGGCCATCAAGGAGGTGAAGATCTCGCGCCGCGCCGGGCTCTACATCGTCGCGAACCCGGACGACGAGATCCGCATCGGCAAGAAGCCCGACGGCAGCAACATCACCATGCTGCCCTACAGCTACCGCGCGTTCCTGAACACGGTTAACAACGACGGCAGCCACACCATCACCGAGGTCGTCCTGCCCGGCCAGCCCAGCTACGGCTACAACGACAATGGCACGCCCGCCGACGCCACCGACGACTGGATGTACGTCAACAACCTGCCGAATCGCTACACAAGCGCCACGTCCATCGGCGCCAACCAGATCCTCCGCCTGCCGCGCCAGAACTATACTCACGTCCGCCGGTACAACGGCACCGCCTGGGTCGCGGTCGACGCCGCCACCCTCCCCGACGCCGCGGGCTACGGCACCGGCGTGCCCGTCATGACGGGCACGATCCAGGACGCGTACTTCTACGACCTCCGCCGCGCGCACCGGAACCACGGCTATCCGTACAACCGCTCCGCCGCGACCCCGTACACGCCGCGGCCGATCACGAAGATCGACTTCGACGTCGCGCGCTTCGAGTTCACCGTGAACCGCACCATGGCGGCCAATCCGGGCTCGCTCCACGCGTCCGCCAGCTCGACGACGGGCTACAATCCGGACGTCCCGACGGCGACGAACTGGGCCAACTCGATCTTCAATCCGTCGGGGACGGTCGCGAGCCACGCGCATGGCACCGGCGCGTCTTTCGCCACCTACCCGGCCGCCACCGACGCGGCGACGCGCACGCGCCCGGATCCGTTCCGGATGTTCTTCGCCCCGGCCAACCCGACGGACGCCGCCACCATCGCCCTTCTCGCCGACGATCCCGGCCGGCTCGGCGTGGGCAGCACCTCGCTGCTCGACACCAGCAATCCCTGCCCCTGGTTCGACGGGATCACCATCTACATCCACTCCGTCGAGGCGGAGCGCCGGGCGCACGCCGGCGGCGTCCCGCAGCGCGCCGACTCGGGCGTTCGCCTCTGGAACGGCCGCGGGCCGGTCGTCTCCCTCAGCAGCACGGGCAAGACGGGCTTCACCTTCGTGACGAACGACGCCGCCTACATCGTCGGCCACTTCAACGCCGACGGCACGATCAACAGCAGCACCGGCAGCACGACCAATCCTGGCGGCTACAGCGGCCGGTTCCCGGAGTCCTCCGCCGAGAGGCTCGCCTGCGTCATGGCCGACGCGATCACGATCCTTTCGCAGCCGACGTTCACGAACAGCGGCGGCTACTATCAGATCCGCGGGTGGAACGACGCGCTCAGCGGCAACACCGTCGACACGGGCAGCTACTCGGCCGCCTGGAACACCTCGAACCCGAGCTCGAGCAACAATTACGAAGGCGTCAACACGAGCCGCCGCCCCGCCGCGATGCCCAACCTCAGCACGCCGGGCGCGCTCGGCACCGCGGTGGCGGAGAAGCTCCCGACCATCAGCACCGAGGTCTCCGCCTGCCTCCTCATGGGCCTCGTGCCAAGCAACCACAACCCGACCGGCCTGAGCGACGGCGCGCCGAGCGCCGGCGCGAACCAGCAGTACTCCGGCGGCGCCCACAATTTTCCCCGCCTGTCGGAGGGCTGGCACAACAACGGCGTGAGCTCGGGACTCGCCGCGGGCGTCCAGAGCCTGGTCATCCGCGGCTCGATGGTCGCGCTGTTCGAGAGCCGCGTCGCGATGGAGCCCTGGAACATCCGCACCTACCAGGCGCCGGAACGGTACTGGGGCCTGCACCAGAGCCTGGCCGATCCGGCCCACGACGTGCCGCTCGAGCCGATCGTCCTCAACGCCCGGCGCATGCGCTTCCGCGAGCTGTCCTCGAACGATTACGCGACGCTGAAGACCACGATCGAGGCGCTGCCGCACTGAACCTTTTGCCTGGGTGTCTCCCAAGGCGGGGTCTTCGGACCCCGCCTTTTTTGCTGCGCTGCGGCGCGAGCGCGCGCCCGCGCCTGCTCCATCCGGCGCCGCGGCGCGGGCCGGCCCTACCGAGTCCGGTCGCGCCACCACGCCGCGAATTTCGCGAACGCGCGCCCGCGGTGGCTGATCCGGTTCTTCTCGTCCTCGGCGAGCTCGGCGTACGTCGCGGCGTGGCCGTCGGGCACGAACACCGGGTCGTAGCCAAAGCCGCCACCGCCGGCCGGATCCCGGCGCAGCGTCCCGTCGCAACGCCCCTCGAACACCGCCTCCGCGCCGTCGGGCGCGATCAGCAGGAGCACGCACGCGAAATGGGCCGCGCGGCGCCCGTCCGGCACCACGCGCATCTCCGCGACGAGCTTCCGGAGGTTGGCCGCGGCGTCGCCCTGCGGGCCGGCGAAGTACGCCGACTCGACCCCCGGCGCGCCGCCGAGCGCGTCGACGCAGAGCCCGCTGTCGTCCGCCATGACCCACGCCCCCGCCGGCAGGCTCCCCCGGAGCGCGCGCGCCTTCTTCCGCGCGTTGCCCACGAAGGTCCCGGTGTCCTCCGCCACCGCCGGCATCCGAGCCGGCACGACCCGCAGCGCCAGGCCGGCGGCATCCGCGAGGCGCTGCATTTCCCGCGCCTTGTGCGCGTTGCCCGACGCCAGGTGGATCACGCGGTCGCCGGGCGCGGTCGGTCCGGCGTCACCCGCCATAGGGATTCCGCGCGAACGTCGCCTCGTCGGCGAACATCCTGTCCGGATACCGCACGAAGCCGCGCATGAGCGTGTCGTCGCCGTGCGGCTCGTGGCGGACGTCCGCGAGCCGGATCGCCTGGTCGAGCGACTCGGTGCGGAGGCCGCGCAGGATGCTCTTCCCCTTGTCGTCGGCGAACAGGACCGGCGCATGGTAGACAAAGAGGTAGTCGAGCTCGCGCGCCTGAAGCAGCTCGCTCAGCAGCTGCGCCCCGCCCTCGAACAGCACTCCGGTGATGCCTTCGGCCGCGCAGCGTTCGCGGAAGTCGGCGAAGTTCACCTTGGGCGACGTCGAGTTCAGCACCCACGTGCGCACGCCGAGCGCGTTCAGCTTCCGCACATAGCCCAGCCCCCCGTGCGGGGTCGTGACGACGATCGTGCGCTCGCGGAACTCGTCCGTGTACACGCCGGGCATCGCCTTGTCCACGACGGTCCGCAGGAGCCCGTCGAAGACGAGGCGCCACGGGCACCATTCCGTCCCGTCAACCCGCGCGGTCAGCCGCGGGTTGTCCGCCCGGACCGTGCCGGCGCCGACCGCGATGGCGGGAAAGTAGCGGCGCCACCGGTGCCCGTCCGCGCGGGCCGACTCGCCGGTGATCCATTTCGAGTCGCCGAGCCGCGTCGCGACCTTCCCGTCGAGCGTCACGCCCGACTTGGCCGCGAGCAGCGGCCGGCGCGTCGTGATCCACCGGTTGAACACCAGGTTCAGGTCCTCGCATTCGGCCGCGAGCACGCCCGTGACGACCTCGACCCCGCCCGCCCGCAGGATCTCGAAGCCCTGGCCGGCGTGCGCGGGGTTGGGGTCGGTCGCCCCCACCACCACCCGCGCCAGGCCGGCATCGGCGATCGCGTCGACACACGGCGGCGTGCGGCCGTGCGTCGAGCACGGCTCGAGCGTCACGTAGAGGGTCGCGCCCGGCCGCGGCTTGCGCCCGAGCGCGCGCAGCGCGTTCACCTCCGCATGCGGTTCGCCGGCGCGCGCGTGGTGGCCCTCGGCCACGATCGCGCCGTCCTCGACCACGACCGCGCCCACGAGCGGGTTCGGGTGCGTGTCGCCCCACCCGCGCCGGGCCGCCGCGATCGCGCGCCGCATGAAGCCGTCGTGCTCGCCCATGGCCGCGTCCTCAGGCCGTGGCCGGCACGAAGGGATTGCCGGCCTTTTCCGCCGCGACCGTCGTGCGCGGCCCGTGCCCCGGAAGGACGATGGTCTCGTCAGGCAGCGTGTAGATCTGCTCGCGGATCGACCGGGCCAGCGTCTCGAAATCGCCGCCCGGCAGGTCCGCGCGGCCGACGCCGCCGCGGAAGAGCGCGTCGCCGACGAACGCGACGCCGCCGGCGGGGTCGTAGAACAGGACATTGCCGGGCGCGTGCCCCGGCACGTGGCGGACCTCGAACTCGCGGCCGACGGCGCGCAGCCGGTCGCCGGCCTCGATCCAGTGGTCCACGGTCACGCCCTCGAGCCCCAGCCGCTGCCCCATGAAGCCCTCCATGAGCTCCGGCGTCTCGATCAGCTGCCGGTCGCCCGCGTGCGCCCGGACGGCGGCGCCGGTCTCCCGGCGGATGCGCGCGCCGTCCTGCATGTGGTCCCAATGCCCGTGCGTCAGCCACAGCTCCCGCAGCCGGCATTTCGCCGCCTCGAGCACGGGCCGGATCAGGTCCAGCACGCCGCCGGGCGCGTCCACCAGCAGGGCCTCGCCGGCTTCCTCCTCGAGCAGCAGGTAGCCGTTCGTCTGGATCGGGCCCGAGGGCAGCACGTGGATCTTCACGCGCCTGTGATGCGCCGCGTCCCGGGCGCGGGCAAACGTAAACTGCCCGGCGCGGCCGGGCTACGGCGCGGGCGCCGCGCTGCCGTTCGGCGACGGCGCAACCCGGCCGATGACGCAGCGGAGGTCGAGCTTCGGAAGGATCGCGAGGAGCTTTTCGACCGCGAACGGCTTCACGATCACGTGCTCCGCGCCCATCCGGGCGGATTCCGCGACCAGGCGGTCGTCGCGCGAGGACGCGAGCACGACCACCGGCACGGCGCGCGTCGCTTCCTGCGCGCGCACGCGCCGGAGGACCTCGAGGCCGTCCAGCTTCGGAAGCTTCAGGTCGAGGAGCACGAGCTGCGGCGTCTCGGTGATGTTGCGGCCCTTGAACCGGCCGCGGGCGAAGAAGTAATCCAGCGCCTCCTCGCCGTCGCGCGCGATCGTCACCGGGTTGGTGAATTTCGCGTGCGCCAACGCGAGGATGACCTGCTCGGCCTCGGCGGAATTGCCGTCGACCAGCAGGATCTCGCTCGCCGGCGGCCCCTCGTTGGCCCCGTGCACCGTCTCGCCCGGCGCCGCCAGCAGGCTGGCGACCGAGACCTGCAGCGCCGCCGCCAGGTTGATGATGCTCCGCAAGGTGATGTTCCGGACGCCCCGCTCGATGTCGGCGATGTAGGTCCGGTGCATGTCCGCCCGCCAGGCCAGTTCCTCCTGGGTGACCCCGAGACGCTGGCGGTGCGCTTTGACGGCGGCGCCGAGGCGCGCTTGCACCGCGAGGGGCGGCGTGGCGGGAACCTTCTGTCCTTTGGACACTTTCACGGGGGATTTTAACAAATATGGCAATAGACTAAGAGTGACAATCCCAGTCTCTTGCGCATTTTCTGCGATAAGGTTTCGCGCGCGGCGAAAAGATTCCGGCGCATCTCTTTTGACACGTTCCAGCCACGCGCGACCGGTGGGTTGTTACCCCAACCTAGACCAACGCGGGCCCCGCGACCCCTGCGCCGCCGGTCACTTCCGGGCGAGGACTTCGTTCACCGCCTGCTCGAGTTCGTCGTGCGAAAACGGCTTCGCCAGCGTCCGGTTCGCGCCCAGCAGCCCGGCGAGCGGAAGGTAATCCGCGGCGTTGCCGCGACCGCCGCCAGACATCGCGATGATCCGCAGCGCCGGCTGCCGGCGGTGCAGCTCCTGGATCGTCTCGATGCCTTCCTTCTCGGGCATGATCAGGTCCGTGATCACGAGATCGAACTTCTCCGCCAGCGCCGTCTCGAGCCCCTCGCGGCCGTTCGAGGCGACGGCCACGCTGTGCCCCATCAATTCGAGGGAGGTTCGCAGGACGAGCCTGACGGCGTCATCGTCATCGATGAGCAGGATGCGTGGCATGGCGACGGCCGAGTCGCGGAGAACGGCCCGCGTCGGGCAGGCGCCACGATGTCCGGCGCGGACCGGGTGACAAGAGCGCAGAATCCCGCGCAAATTTGCACTCGCCGCCCCGCCTGCCCTCCTCTGTCTTTGGCCACCTGTCTCCCGACATGACCTCCGCCCAGATCCGCCAGTCGTTCCTCGATTTCTTCAAGTCGAAGCAGCACGCGATCGTGCCGTCGTCCTCCCTCATGCCGACGGCCCCGAACCTGCTGTTCACGAACGCCGGCATGAACCAGTTCGTGCCGTACTTCCTCGGCGACCAGGCGGCGCCCTGGCGGCGCGTCGCCGACACCCAGAAGTGCATTCGCGCGGGCGGAAAGCACAACGACCTCGAGGACGTCGGGTTCGACACCTATCACCACACGCTCTTCGAGATGCTCGGCAACTGGTCCTTCGGGGACTACTTCAAGCGCGAGACGCTCGAGTGGGGCTGGGAGCTGCTCACGAGGGTCTGGGGCATCCCGCCGAAGCGCCTGTTCGCCACGGTGTACTCGCCGGACAAGAGCAAGGGCGACCCGTCGGAATTCGACCAGGAGGCCTACGACATCTGGGCGGCGATCTTCCGGCAGGCCGGGCTCGATCCCGCCGTCCACATCGTCAACGGCAGCAAGAAGGACAATTTCTGGATGATGGGCGACACCGGCCCGTGCGGCCCCTGCTCGGAAATCCATTTCAACCTGCTTCCCACCGATGACGAGGCCGAGGGCCGCAAGCTGGTGAACAGCTCCTCGCCGCGCTGCATCGAGATCTGGAACCACGTGTTCATCCAGTTCAACGCGAACGCCGACGGCACCTTCGCCCCGCTCGCCGCCAAGCACGTCGACACCGGCATGGGCTTCGAACGCGTCGCCGGCATTCACGCCACGACGAACGGCTTCAAGGATTTCACCAAAGACCCGTCCAACTACGCCGCCGACGTCTTCGCCCCGCTCTTCAAGAGGGTCGCGGAGCTCTCCGGCAAAACCTACACCGCGACC
>DASPMS010000094.1:0-49189 GCA_035626915.1 Opitutaceae bacterium | reverse complement strand
ATCATCACGACGCGATCCGCGCCGACGGCCACCATGTCGCCGGCGGAGAACTGGACGAGGAGCACGCCGTTGATCGCGATGACGCTGCGGATGCCGCGGATCGCCGTGACGTCCTTCTCGCCGCGGACGTAGATGACGAGGCTCTTGACCGACATGCGGGAGGCGGCCGCGGCGAAGCCCTGCGCGAGCTCGACGACCGCCGGCGGGGCGTTGACGGTCATGACGCTGGGCGCGGCGGGGGAGGCTGGCGCGGTCTGGGCGCCGAGCGGCGCGGCCAGCGCGGCGGTGAGCAGGAGGCATGCGATGGTCTTCATGGGAGTTGGTTTCAGCATTTCTGGTATTTCCAATGGCGGGGCTTTCCCGCCGCGAGCCATTCGAGGGTGGTGTCGATGCGTCGGGCGCGTGTTTCGGGGCGCTTCGCCTCGGTGATCCACTCGACGTATTCGCGCCGGTGGCTCGGGGGGAAGGCATCGAAGGTCGCGGCGGCTTTGCGGTTCGTCTTCAGCGCGGCGGCGAGGTCGTCCGGGACCGGCAGCGTCGGGCGCGCCTTGACCGGGACTTGGCGGGGCGCGCCGGCGTCCTCCAGTTTCACGGCGGCGCGGATGTAGCGCAGGAGCGTCCGGTCCGCGGGGAGGTCCTTTTCGGCAGTGATCCGCCCAAGGGAGCCCATCGCCTGCTCTCTCGTGTCGAGGTCCTTCGCGAGCAGCTTCCGCATCTCCTGGTGCCAGAATCCGAAGGTCGCGTGGGCCTTGAAGGCGGCCATGCCGGCGAGGATCTTTCCGCGATAAAGGAAGGTCGGCATGCCCCACTTGATGTCCTCCTCGACGTCGGGGCAGGCCTCGTGGACGAGCCGGCGGAGGCGCTGCAGGATGGGTTGGGCGAACGGCCGGGCCCGGGCGATGTAAGCGTCGATTCGCGGGTCGGGCTTCATGGGGCGACTCAGCCAACCGCCGTCCGATCCCGCGGTCAACGCGGCGGTGGCGTCCGCGTGTGACAGGTCGTCACAAATCTCCGTTGACCGTGTTCGGGGCGGCCGGTGTCATCCGCGCATGGTGCCAAGTGTTCTCATCGTGGATGACGAGAAGCACACCCGCGAGGGCCTGCAGCAGGCGTTGCAGGAGCATTACGACGTGTCCCTGGCGGCAAGCGCCGACGAGGCGTTCAATCTGATGGATGCGCAGGAATTCGACGTCGTGGTCACGGACCTCCGCATGCCGGGCAAGAGCGGTCTCAAGGTCATCGACAAGGCCCTGACGCTCGGGAACCGGCCGGCGGTGATCATGATGACCGCGTACGGGAGCATCGATTCGGCGGTCGAGGCGATGAAGCGCGGCGCGGTGGATTTCCTGACCAAGCCGGTGAACATCGAGCGGCTGGAGATCCTGATCCAGCGCGCGCTCAAGACGCGCACGCTGGAGGTCGAGGTCAGGCAGCTGCACGAGCGGCTGGACGAGAAGTTCAGCTTCGAGCAGATCGTCGGCCGCTCGCCCAAGCTGGCGGAGCTGCTCGAGAAGGTGAAGCTCGTCGCGCCCTCGAAGGCCACGATCCTGATCGAGGGCGAGACCGGCACGGGGAAGGAATTGATCGCGCAGGCCATCCACCAGGCCAGCCCGCGGGCGCGCGCGGCGTTCCTGGCGGTGCATTGCGCGGCGCTGCCGGCGACGCTCCTGGAGAGCGAGCTGTTCGGCCACGAGCGCGGCGCGTTCACCGGGGCGACCGAGCGGCGCGAGGGCCGCTTCGAGGCCGCGGACGGCGGCACGGTCTTTCTCGACGAGGTGGGGGAAATCGGGCCGGAGATCCAGGTGAAGCTGCTGCGGTTCCTGGAGACGCGGACCTTCGAGCGGATCGGCAGCACGAAGACCCTGTCCGTCGACGTGCGGCTGGTCGCGGCGACGAACCGCAACCTCGAGCAGATGGTCAAGGAGGGGAAGTTCCGCGAGGACCTGTATTTCCGGCTGAACGTCGTGCGGCTCACCACTCCGGCGCTGCGCGAGCGGCCGGACGACATCCCGGTGCTGCTCGACCACTTCCTGCGGCTGTATGCGAAGGAGAACGGCTTCGACCCGGTGCAGGTGGAGCCCGGCGCGATGAAGCACCTCGCGGGCTACGCGTGGCCGGGCAACATCCGCGAGCTCCGCAACTTCGCGGAAAACGTCGTGGTGCTGCGGCGCGGCGGCACGCTGAGCGAGTTCGACCTCGAGCCCCGCTACCGTGGAGCGGCCGCCCCCGGCCCGGAGCTGACCAGTCCACCGCCGGCGAACCCGCTTTCCATCGAGGAGAACGAGAAGCGCCTCCTGCGGGAGGCGCTGATCAAGGCCCGGGGCAACCGCACGAAGGCGGCGGAGCTGATGGGCATCAGCCGCCGCACCCTGCATCGGAAGCTCGTGCAGTGGCCGGAGCTCGACGTCGTCGACCGATGAGCGGAACGCCCGCCTGCTCCCGGCCCCGCGGCGCTTCGCCCGCCGGGCGCCTGCCGTGAAGTCCCAGGAGGTCATCCACTGGCTCGAGCAGGGGCGCGGCGCCCGCTGGGTGCTCCGGGTGGCGCTGCTGGTCGGCGCCCTGGCGCTGACGGCGGTGTATTCCTGGCGGCAGTTCCATGGCCTGTCCTCGGAGTTCACGCTCCACCAGGCGGTGCTGGCGCGGCAGGTGGCGCGCGGCGACGGATTCACCACGCTGGTGAACCACCCCCAAACCTTCGCGGTGCTGCACGCGCGCGGCCAGCCGTTCCGCACGGCCGAGCCGTTCGCCGAGCTCCATCATGCGCCGCTTTATGCCCTGACGCTCGCAGCCGTGTACGCCCTGCTGCCCGATTCGGTGTGGACCTCGCGCCCGGCGGCGCCCGGCGGGATGAGCTGGGACGGCTGGCTGCCCGATTACGTGGCGCTCGGGGTGAACCTGGCCCTGTGGTGGCTGGCGGTCGCGCTGGCCGGGCGGCTGGCACGGCGGCTGTTCGACGCGCGCGCCGGCTGGGTGGCCGCGCTGGCCACGGCGGGCTCGGTGCCGCTCTGGCAGCAGACGGTCGCCGTGAACGGGCTGCCGCTGTTCATGGTGCTGGTCCTGCTCGCGTTCCACGTGCTGGCGGGACTCGAGGACGCGGCGGAGGGCGGGGGCCGGGGGCTCCTGGCGCGCGCGGCGGTGCTGGGCGCGCTGGGCGGCCTGCTTTTCCTGGCCGAGTACTCCGCCGGCTTGGCGATGGTGGTGTTCGTCGGCGCTGTCGGCTGGCGGGTGCGCGGCGCGGCCCGGGGCCCGGCGCTCGCGGCCTGCCTCGGCGGCTTCGCCCTGGTCGTCGCGCCGTGGCTGGTGCGCAACGCGGCCGTGTGCGGCCATCCGCTGGGCCTGGCCTGGCAGAGCCTGGCGCTGAAGGCCGGCGACCCGACGGCCGAGCCCGCGGTGTTCCGCGCGACGCTGAGCGCGGAGGCGCCCGGCCTCGACGTGAAGAAGCTGGGGAACAAGGGCCTGACCGGCCTCGAGCTCAACCTGAAGGAGCGGCTGTGGTCGGGCGGGGGGCTTCTGCTCACCGCGTTCTTCGTGGCCGGGCTGATGTACCAGTTCCGGCACGCGCCCGCGAACCGCGTGCGGTGGATCTTCGGGGCGCTGCTGCTCCTGCTGCTGGCCGGCCAGCCGTTCCTGAGCTCCGGCGAGAGCCCGCGGCTGCCCGCGTACTACCTGGCGCCGCTGGTGATCGTGTTCGGCACCGGCTTCTTCTTCGTGCTGGTCGACAGCCAGCCCCGGCTGGCGGACCACTGGCGGTGGGCGGCCGCGGCCCTGCTGATGCTGCAAGGGCTGCCGCTGGTCCGCGACTCGCTCGAGCCCAAGAAGATCCACTTCCACTTCCCGCCCTATTACCCCGCGCTCTTCATGGAGCTCGGCCGCGACGCCCGCACGCGGTTCATGCCGGACACGGGCCTGAGTTCCGACGTCCCCGCGGGCACGGCGTGGTACGGCGACCTGCGGGTATGGGACAAGCCGCACCGCTTCCGGGACTTCCAGGCGGTCATGGTCCAGCAGAACATCGGCGCGCTCCTCCTGACCCCGGTCACGCTCGACCGCCCGTTCTTCACCGAGCTTGCGGCGCGCGGCGAGGACGCGATCCGGTTGACCGACACCGGGGGGTGGGGCGGGGTGTACAGCGGCCTCGTGACCCGCACCATGCCCCGGAATTTCCCGCTGAATCTCCCCCCGCAGCGCCTTACGGAAAACATGGTGCTGCTGGTTAATCCCAGCGCCCTTCGTCCGCGGGGAAATTGAATTGCATCAGGGGATGGCTTCGGCCTAAGTCCGGACCGCCTAACACCTTGGCGCTTCCCCTATGAAAACGCTTCTCCGGCAGGCCCTGTCGCTGGCCGCACTTCCCTCCCTGGCCTTGGCGGTTTACGCGCCGATCCCCGAGCAGGACCAAGGCAAGGCGCTCACCGTTCGCCTGGGCGCGTCGGTCAGCCACGACAGCAACATCTTCGGCTCCCCGACCAACGAGATCGACAGCATGGTCTACAGCTTCACGCCGTCGATCGCGTTCAACGGTTCCGTGACCGACCAGACGTTCGTGTCGGCCGGGTACGACCTCCGCCTGGACAATTTCTCCGACCGCCCCGGCGACAAGACGGTGGACAGCCACACGTTCAGTGGACGCGTCGCGCACCAGTTCGCGCCGACCACGACCGTCGACGTCAGCGACACGTACCAGATCGCCCGGAACCCCGAGTCACTGCTCGCGGGCGTGCCCATCAACACGGACCAGTCGTTCAAGAGCAACCAGTTCAACATCCGGTACTCGGCCGCCCTCGGCCAGAAGACCACCACGGTGGTGAAGTACCGCAACCTGATGTTCGACTACGACAACCCGAACCTCGGCGCGAGCCTCGACCGCGTCGAGAACCTCGCGGGCGCCGAGGTCTCGTTCGCCTACCTGCCCGAGACGAAGCTCGTCGGCGAATACCGCTACCTCGACGTGGCCTACGACGTGGGCGGCGCGGGCAAGGACAAGCAGTCCCATTACTTCATGGCCGGCGCGGACTACTCGCCGAACCAGCAGGTGACGGTCACCGGCCGGCTGGGCCTCGAGAACCGTTCCCGCGAGGCGGAGAGCGACACGACCGCGCCCTATGCCGAGCTCAGCCTCCGCTACGCCTACACCGAGGGCTCCTACGTCGCGGCCGGTTATTCGTACGCCCTCGAGGAGTCGTCCGACACCAACCGCTTCACCGACACGCAGGTGAGCCGGCTTTTCCTGAACTTCGAGCACAAGCTCACGGCACTGGTCATCGCCACCGGATCCTTCACCTACGAGCCGGCGCAGCTCCAGGGCCGCCGCGGGATCGCCGCGGACATCGACGAGGATTCCTCGCGCGTGGGCCTGGGCCTGAACTGGCTGCCGAACAAGAACTGGCTGGTCGGCGCGTCGGTCGATTTCGACCGCGTCTCCTCGGACGACATCAATCGCGAGCAGGACCGGACCCGCGTCGGCGTCAACGCGCGCTACAGCTTCTGACGCCCGCGCCGCCGGCATGCCGCTGCTCCCCGGTTCCAGGGATGACGCCACGCTGGGCGACTTCGTCGCCATTCTGCGGCTGCGCGCCGTGCTGGTCCTGCTCGTCTTCGGGCTGGTCTTGCTGACCGTCCTGGGCGTCACCGCGCTGCTGCCGAAGTGGTACCTGTCCACGGCGCAGATCCGCGTCGAGAAGCCCGAGAGCGAGGTGAAGCTCTTTCAGAACCAGAGCAGCCCGTACTACGACCCCTATTTCATCCAGGACCAGTTCAAGATCATCCAGTCGCCCAAGATCCTCTACCGGGTCATCACCGAGCTGGACTTGAACACCGTGATCGGCCGCGAGATGGGCGGCACCGCCGCGGTGCCCTCGGCGCTCGTCTACGACTACATGCTGCGCAAGATGGTGCGGGTCGAGGCACCGCGCGCCTCCTCGATCATCGAGATCGACGTCTGGGCGCGCGATCCGCGGCTCGGGGCCGACATCGCGAACGCGATCGCGCGCGTGTACTCCGACGACCGCATCGCGCTCGCGACCTCCGACCAGCGCGAGGGGCTCGCGAAGCTGCGCGGCGAGCTCGAGGCGCAGGAGCGGGTGGTCAGCACCCAGCGCGATCGGCTGGAGCAGCTGCGCAAGGAGCTCGACATCGCCGGCGTCGACCTGTCCCAGCGCTATTCCGACATGGAGATCGAGAACCTGCGCCAGATGCAGAACTCGCTCATCGCCCTCCGCGTCGACGCGATCGGCCGGAAGACCCGGTGGGAGCGCTTCCGGGCGATCCCGTCCGACGAGCGCCGCAACCTGGTGAATTCCGAGCTCATCCAGGATCCGAACATCCAGAACCTGCTCCAGGCGTACCTGGTCGCCGACCAGAACCTCTCGCGCCTCCGCGGCCGGCTGGGCGAGGCCCATCCCGACCTCGTGTCCGCGATCGACGCCCGCGCGAAGATCCAGGAGCAGCTGGACCGGCAGCTGCAGGGCTACGAGAGCTCGCTCGAGATCTCGTTCAAGGAATCCGAGGCGCGCGTGAACGAGCTCGAGCGCCAGCTCGAGCAGGCCCGCGTCGACCAGATCCTCTCCGCGCGCGAGCGGATGCGCCCCTTCGAGGAGGCGGCGACGAAGCTCGAGGACGAGCAGCGGCTCCTCACCACGCTCAAGCTCACCCTGCGGCAGCGGGAGATCGATTTCCAGGTGCCGAAGAAGACGATCGAGATTCTCAACACGGCCGAGCCGGCGCGGTTCGCGGGCAAGCCGAACTGGATGCTCAACGTCGCCTTCGGCGTCGCGTTCGGCCTCATCCTCGGCGTCGGGGCGGCCGTGCTGGTGGAGTACTTCGACACGAGCTTCCGCAACGTCGCCGACGTCGAGAACAAGCTCAACCTGCCCGTGCTGGGGGTCATCCCGTTCGTGCGCGAGCCCGTACGGCTCCACGAGCCGGGTTCGGCCGAGGCCGAGCCGTTCCGGGTCCTGCAGACCAACCTCAACCTCGCCCTGCGGGCCGGGCAGCCCGCGGTGCTGGTCGTGCTCTCGGCCGGCCCGGGCGAGGGCAAGTCGACCACCCTGCGCCAGCTCGCGCTCACCATGGCCGCGGCCGGCGAGCGCGTGCTCCTGATCGATTCCGACGTCCGCCGCCCCACGCAGCACAAGCTCGCCGGCGTGGGACGCGAGCCCGGCCTCACGGACGTGCTCCTCAACAAGGTGCCATGGACCGCGGCCGTGCAGCGCGACGGCTCCGGCGCGATGGACTTCCTGCCCTGCGGCGGCGCCGCGGGCGTCACCTTGAGCCTGCTCTACGTCAACAAGCTCCGGGAGCTGGCCGGCGAGTTCAAGCAGCGGTACGACAAGGTCCTCTTCGATTCCCCGCCCATCATCGGCGTGAGCGACGCGTCGGTGCTGGCGAGCATCGCGGACGGCACCGTCCTGCTCATCCAGCACCGGCGCAACCCGGAGAGCATGGTGCTCCGCGCCAAGCTGATCATCGACGGTCTCAAGGTCCCGGTCATCGGCGTGATCCTCAACCAGGTGCCCAGCGGCACGGGCGAGGACTACGGTTACTACACCGCCAACTACTCGTACTACAGCCACGAGCAGGGCGGCGCATCCGCCGCCGACACGTCCAAGGCGGGCCGGGCGGCCGAGAAACTCGACTTCCACGAGAAGTCCGACCCGGGGCGGAAGAAGCGGTAGCCGTCCGCCCGCGCCGGCGCGGGGCCGGCCGGACCGGCGGCCCGGGCCGGAGCAGGCTTGTCAGAAGGCCGCGGGGCGACCAACACTGCCCGGCTAACTCACTCGCATGGCCTCGATCACCAAGAGCTACGAACCGCGGGACGTGGAGAAGAAATGGTACGCCGCCTGGCTGGAGGCCGGGGCCTTCGCGGGCCGGGTCAATCCTTCGCGCGAGCCCTACTGCATCGTCATCCCGCCCCCGAACGTCACCGGCGTGCTGACGATGGGGCACGTGCTGAACAACACGCTCCAGGACATCCTGATCCGGCGCGCGCGGCTCGAGGGCAAGGAGGCGCTGTGGATCCCCGGCACGGACCACGCCGGCATCGCGACCCAGACCGTGGTGGAACGCGAGTTGCGGAAGGAAAAGAAGAGCCGCCGCGACCTCGGCCGGGAGAAGTTTCTCGAGAGGGTATGGTCGTGGCGGGAAGAGAAGGGCGGAATCATCCTCGAGCAGCTGCGGCGCCTGGGCGCCTCGTGCGACTGGAACCGCACCCAGTTCACGATGGACCCCGCGTACTCGCGCGCGGTGCTCGGCGTGTTCGTCGACCTCTACCGGAAGGGCCACATCTACCGCGGGAAGCGGATGGTGAACTGGTGCCCGGTCTCGCTGACGGCGCTCTCCGACGAGGAGGTGATCATGAAGCCCGTGAAGGGCCTGCTTTACCAGGTGCGCTACGAGGTCGTCGGCGCGCCCGGCACCTTCATTGAGGTCAAGACGACCCGGCCCGAGACGATCCCCGGCGATGTCGCGATCGCCGTGCACCCCGAGGACCCGCGCTACGCCGGACTCGTCGGCCGCAAGGTCCGCCGGCCGCTCGGGCCCGCCGCGGAGATTCCGATCGTCGCGGACGCGGCCGTGGACCGCGAGTTCGGATCCGGCGCGCTCAAGATCACGCCCGCGCACGACAAGGTCGATTTCGAGATCGGTCTCCGGCACAAGCTGCCGGTCGTCGACGTGCTGGAGGCGGATGGCACCCTCAACGCGCTCGCCGGCCCCGGCCTCGCGGGCCTGGACCGGTTCGCCGGCCGCAAAAAGGCGGCCGAGCTCCTCAAGGAGGGCGGGGCGCTCGTGAAGGAGGAGCCGTACGAGAACAACGTCGGCTTTTCCGAGCGCGCCGACGTGCCGATCGAGCCGCGGCTCACGTGGCAGTGGTGGCTCCGCTACCCGCGCGTGGCCGAGGCGGTGGAGGCGGTCCGCGAGGGCCACATCCGTTTCCATCCCGAGCGCTGGTCGAAGGTGTACCTGCACTGGATGGAGAACATCCAGGACTGGTGCATCAGCCGGCAGCTGTGGTGGGGCCACCGCATCCCTGTCTGGTACCGCGAGGGGCTCGACCGCGAGAAGCTGACCGAGGCCGACGTGGCGGACCCGAACAAGGTGCACGTCTCGCTCGACGGCCCGGCCGACCCGGCCGGGTGGGTGCAGGAGGATGACGTGCTCGACACCTGGGCCTCGTCGTGGCTCTGGCCGTTCGCCACGCTCGGCTGGCCGGACGAGACCCGGATGAAGGAGGCGGGCTACCCATATTTCTATCCCACGAGCACGCTCGTGACCGGACCGGACATCATCTTCTTCTGGGTCGCGCGCATGATCATGGCGGGCCTCGAGTACACGAACCCGGACGAATCGCTCGCCAAGCGCGTGCCGTTCCGCGACGTGTACTTCACCGGCATCATCCGCGACGCGCAGGGCCGCAAGATGTCCAAGTCGCTCGGCAACTCGCCGGACCCGCTCGATCTCATCGAGAAGTACGGCGCCGACGGCCTGCGCTTCGGCATCGTGTCGATCGCGCCGCAGGGGCAGGACATCCGGTTCCAGGAAGACCGGATCGAGGGCGGAAAGAACTTCTGCAACAAGCTGTGGAACGCATGCCGGTTCCGACAGATGAGCGGGCCGATGGCCGACAATTCCTCGCTGCCCGCGATCCTGTCCCGGCTGGAGCCGCCGAAGTTCGACGCGGACGACCACGCCATCCTCGACCGGCTCTTCGCCACGACCCGCGCGGTCGACCAGGCGATGGCCGGGTTCGAGTTCAGCGCGGCGGTCCAGGCGCTGTACGGCTTCTTCTGGAACGACTTTTGCGACTGGTACGTCGAGGTCTCGAAGGCCCGGCTGCAGTCGCCCGAGCTGCGGGGGAACTGCCTGGCGATCCAGGATCTGGTGCTGCGGCAGACCCTGCTGCTGCTGCACCCGTTCACGCCCTTCATCACCGAGGAGCTCTGGCAGCTGCTCGGCTACGGCGTGGCGGGGAAGTTTCTCATGCGCGACGTGCGGCTCTCGGATTCCTCGGTGCTCGCCCGGACCTCCTCCGACCACGGCATCCGCCTGAACGGCGAGGCCGCCGCCGAGGTGGAGCGGCTCAAGGGCACGGTCTCGCAGCTGCGCGCCCTGAAGGCCGCGCACGGCGAGGCGGCCAAGAAGGACTCGGTGTTCGTCGTCGACGGTGCGGACCGCCAGTGGGGTTTGGTCGAGGACAACCTGGCCAAGCTGAAGCGCATGCTCGGCGCGGCCGCGATCACGCGCGGGCCGCTGCCGCCGAGCGCCCCGGCATGCGTCACCGCGCACGGTTCCTGGGCGCTGGTGCGCGAGGCGAAGGGCGACCCGGCGGCCGAGCGGGCCCGCCTCACGAAGGAACTCGAGACGCTGGCCAAGCACATCGCGGGCACCGAGGCGCGGCTCGCGAACAAGGCCTTCACGGACAAGGCGCCGCCGGCCGTGATCGATGGCGCGAAGAAGCAGTTGGCCGACCTTCACGCCAAGAAGGCCGAGACGGAGCGGCTGCTGGGCGGCCTCGCCTGAGGCCGCGCGCCGGTCCGCATGCGGCCGCCCTCCGCTCCCCCCGTACGAATTCCATGAAACTCTACATCGCCGGACACAACGGCATGGTCGGATCGGCGCTCGTCCGCCGGTTCGAGCGCGAGCCCGGGGTGCGGCTTGTGCTGCGGGCGCGGCGCGAGCTCGACCTGACGGACCAGCGCGCCGTGCACCAGTTCTTCGCCGCCGAGCAGCCCGACGTGGCGGTGGTGGGCGCGGCGAAGGTCGGCGGCATCCACGCCAACTCGACCTACCCGGCGGAGTTCCTGTACGACAACCTCTTCATCGCCTCGAACTGCATCCAGGGCGCGTACCTCGCCGGCGTGAAGCGGCTGCTCTTCCTCGGCAGCTCATGCATCTACCCGAAGCAGGCGCCGCAGCCGATGCCGGAGGAATGCCTGCTCACCGGGCCGCTCGAGCCGACGAACGAGGCCTACGCGGTCGCGAAGATCGCGGGGCTCAAGCTCGCGCAGTATTACCGGCAGCAGTTCGGCGTGCTCTTCCATTCCGCGATGCCGACGAACCTCTACGGCCCGGGCGACAACTACCACCCGCAGAATTCACACGTGCTGCCGGCGCTCATTCGCCGCTTTCACGAAGCGAAGGAGGCGGGCCGGCCGGAGGTCGTGGCCTGGGGCACCGGCAGCCCGCGCCGCGAATTCATGCACGTCGACGACCTCGCCGATGCCTGCGCCTTCCTGTTGCGGCACGACCAGCCGCCGGACTGGATCAACGTCGGGCTCGGGGAGGACATCACGATCCGGGACCTGACCGAGCTCGTGGCCGCCACGGTTGGATTCCGCGGAAAGATCAGGTGGGACGCGTCGAAGCCCGACGGCACCCGGCGGAAGCTCATGGACACCTCGCGCCTGGCGGCCCTCGGCTGGAAGGCCCGCATCGGCCTGCGCGAGGGCGTGGCGCGCACCTACGAGGCGTTTCTCGCGGAGAAGGCGGCGGGCAGGCTCCGGGCGTGACGCGGGCCGCCCGGCGGCGCGGCCGGGGTTTTCCGCTTGCCGAGGGGCGCGCGCCGCCAACGGTGGACGGCTCACATGATCGCTCCGGAGACCTTCAACCACATCGAGAACATCAAGCGGCGCGCGGGCCACTTGGGGAGGTTTCTTTGACCTCGAGCAAAAGCAGCGGGAGATAGAGGCGATGGAGGCCCAGATGGGCGCGCCCGACTTCTGGAACCACAACGACCGGGCGCAGAAGCACATCGCGAAGCTCAACGGGCTGAAAAAGGCGGTGCTGCCGGTGGTCGCCTACGGCCGCAAGCTCGCCGACGTCGACGTCATGGTCGAGCTGGTCGAGGCCGCCTCCCCGGCGGAAAGCGAAGCCTACGCCCGCGAGCTCGACGCGACCGTCGAGAAGCTGGTCGAGGAGCTCGACGCGCTCGAGATCGCCTCGTTCCTCACCGGCCAGTTCGACAAGAACAACGCCATCCTCAGCATCCAGTCCGGCGCCGGCGGCACCGAGTCGAACGACTGGGCCGACATGCTGTTCCGCATGTACAACCGCTGGGCCGAGCGCCGCGGATTCACCGTCGAGGTGCAGGACGTCCAGGCCGGCGACCAGGCCGGGATCACCAAGGCCACGGTCCTGATCAAGGGCGAGAACGCCTACGGCTACGCCAAGGCCGAGCGCGGGGTGCACCGCCTCGTGCGCATCAGCCCGTTCGACGCCAACAAGCGCCGGCACACCTCCTTCTGCGCGGTGGACGTGATCGCCGAGATCAACGAGGACATCAACATCGACATTCCGGAGAACGAGATTCGCGTCGACGTGTACCGCTCGTCCGGCAAGGGCGGCCAGGGGGTCAACACCACCGATTCGGCGGTGCGCATCACGCACCTTCCGACCGGGATCGTGGTCGTTTGCCAGAACGAGCGTTCGCAGATCAAGAACCGCGCGAGCGCGATGAGCGTGCTGAAGGCGCGCCTGTACGAGAAGCGCCTCGACGAGCAGCGCAGCGAGATGGAGAAGTTTTACGGCGAGAAGGGCGAGATCGGGTGGGGCAGCCAGATCCGCAGCTATGTGCTCCAGCCGTACCAGATGGTGAAGGACCTCCGGACCGGCATCTCGACGAGCGACACGCAAGGCGTGCTCGACGGGGACCTCGACCGCTTCGTGAATGCCTGGCTGCGCGCCGGCTGCCCGCGCCACCGCAACAAGGACATCCAGATGGAGGAGGAGTGAGATGAGCCGGAGCACCGTGCGGGGCGGAGGGCGCGCCGAGGCCGTTGACCCCCGGCCGGTGGTCCGGCTGGCTTGACCCCGCCGCCGTCCCGGCGCCTCTGCCCATGTCCCTCACCCACGAACGGATCCAGTCGGCGCTCGCCGCCCAGCCATTGTTCGAGGCGAAGACCTGGCAGCTGTCGCCCACGGCCTGGCCCCTGGGCGCCGAGCAGGTGCACGAGCTCGAGCAG
Organism: Opitutaceae bacterium; assembly: GCA_035626915.1. Classification (GTDB taxonomy): domain Bacteria; phylum Verrucomicrobiota; class Verrucomicrobiia; order Opitutales; family Opitutaceae; genus Didemnitutus. The sequence goes on along the minus strand of DASPMS010000094.1, from coordinate 36,233 downwards.
ATCGGGGCTGCGTGCCTGGAGTACCACCAGGCGCTCGAGAACCTCTACCTGCGCTCCGCCGCCGGGAAGAACCTGCTCCGCAACAAGCCGCTCCTGGCCCCGTGGGTGGCCGACTACCTGGACCGCGGAAAGCCGCCGGCGCTGGTGGCGCACGCGCGGCACAGCCGCAACCGCGGCGCGTTCCCGACCGTCCTCCGGCCGGACCTGCTGCTGACCGACGAGGGCTTCGCGCTGACGGAGCTCGATTCGGTGCCGGGCGGGATCGGCCTGACGGCGTTCCTCAACCGCCTGTACGCCGAGGCGGGCGACCCGGCGGTGCTCGGCGCGGGCGACGCGATGATCGCCAACTTCCACGCCGCGCTCGCCGCCCTGCGCCCGGAGGCGCGGAACCCCCTCGTGGCGATGCTCGTCAGCGACGAGGCCGCGACCTACCGCCCCGAGATGCAGTGGCTGGCGGAACAGCTGCAGCGCCAGGGCAAGCGCGTGTTCTGCCTGACGCCGGACGACGTGTTCCCGCTCGGGGGCGAGCTGTTCTTCGACATCGAGGGCACGCCCGAGCGCATCGACGTCATTTACCGGTTCTTCGAGCTGTTCGACTGGGCCAACGTGCGCGTCGCCCCGCACATCCTCGAGGCCTGGGAGGCTGGGCAGGTCGCGATCGCGCCGCCGATGAGGCATTTCCAGGAGGAAAAGCTCGCGCTCGCGCTGTTTCACCACCACCTGCTGGCCGAATACTGGGCCGAGCACCTGCCGCGGCGCAGCCGGGAGCTGCTCCGCAAGCTGATCCCGCAGTCGTGGGTCATGGACCCGGCGCCGCTGCCGCCGGGCGCGGTGCTCGACGGCCCGCGGGCGGCGGGCCGGATGCTGAACGACTGGCGCGACCTCGCCGGGGCGACGCAGAAGGAGCGCGACCTGATCATCAAGATCTCCGGCTTCCACGAAACGGCCTGGGGGGCGCGCAGCGTGGTGCTGGGGAGCGACTGCTCGCGCGAGGAATGGCAGCAGGGGCTCGATCAGGCCCTGCGGCTCGCGCCGACCAACCTCCACGTGCTCCAGGAATACCGGAAGCCGCGTCGCGTGACGCACCCGGTGTACCGGAGCGGACCCGACGGGGCGCCGCCGGTCGCGCGCGAGGAGCCGGGACGGCTGCGCCTGTGCCCGTACTACTTCGCGATCGGCGGGCAGGCGAAGCTCTCCGGCGCGCTCGCGACGTTCTGCCCGCCGGACAAGAAGATCATCCACGGCATGCAGGACGCCGCGCTGCTGCCCAGCCGCGTGGTCTGAGGCCGGGCGCATCCGACCATGGCCTGGCGTGACCTGGTGAGGCGCTTCGGGTGGGTCGCGGCGCTCGGGTTCGCGCTGCTCGTGTGGGGCTTCGAGGCCGCGGCGCGCGGCCGGATTGTCGAAAGCGCGAACCGGTACGGCCGGACGGCGGCCCCCGCGGCCGATCCCGGGTCGCCGACCGGCTTCGAGTTCGGCCAGCGCACCCGGCTGCAGCTGAGCGCGGACAGCTACCACTGGACGATGCAGACCCAGGAGATGCTCGCGCGCGGGGAGCCGCGGGTGCGGCGCGCGGATTACGACAACGCGCCGCGCGGCCGCGAGGTGCACTGGAGCTCGCCGTTGCGGTGGTGGCTCGCCGGGCTCGGCTGGCTGGAGACCGGGACGTCCGGCCGGTCGACGGCGGCGGCGGTCGAGCGGGCGGCCGGCCCCGCCGGACCGCTGCTGCTCGTCCTCCTGGCGCTCGCCCTCGCGCCGATCGTGGCTCGCCGTTTCGGCGGCGCGGCCGGCGCGGTTTTCGCCGCGGGCCTCTTCTTCGTCGCCCCGGTGAGCTCGGCGTTCGCGACCGGCGCGGTCGACCATCACGGCCTCGCCGTGCTGGCCGGGCTCACCTGCGTGCTGGCGCTCGCGGCGGTCCCGGATGCGACGCCCGGGCCGGCCCGGCGATGGGCGGTCGCCTCCGGCGTCGCCGGCGGAGCGGGACTGTGGATCAGCGCGGCAACGCAGGTGCCGGTGCTGGTCGGGATCGGCGCCGGGGCGCTGGCCGCGGCGTGGGCGGGCCGGAAGGAATCCGCCGCTTTCGATCCGCGCCTCTGGCGCACGTGGGGCGTCGCCGGGGCGCTGACCAGCCTGGCCGCGTACGGCCTCGAGTATTTTCCGGCGCACCTCGGCTGGCGTCTCGAGGTGAACCACCCCCTCTACGCCGTGGCCTGGGCCGGGGCAGGGGAGCTCCTGCACCGCGCCGCCCGGCGCGCGCGCGGAGAGGCGTTCCTCGGCCGGGGCCGGGAAGCCGCGCTGGCGGTCGCGGCGGCCGCCGGACTGGCCCTGTTGCCGGCGGCGATCCTGGTCGCGGGCGCGCGGACGTTCTGGGTGTCGGACCCGCTGCTCTGGATGATCCATGCGGATTACATCGAGGAATTCCGGCCGTTGCTGGACGAGTTCCGGCGCCCGGACGGACTGCCGGGCTGGGTCGTGCTGCTGTTGGTGGTGAACGTGCTGCCGTTGCTGGCCGGGCCGGCGCTGATCGGCGGCCTCCGCCGCGAGGCGCCGGCGGGGACGCGCGCCGCGCTGTGGCTGGCGCTCGCGCCGGCGTTGCTGGCGCTCGCGATGGCGTTCGCGCAGAAGCGGTGGCTCCATCTCAGCGGGGCGCTCTGGCTCGGAGTGTTCGTGGTCATGGTGGGCGCGGCGGCGGACCGGCGCTGCGCGCCCGCGCGGGCCGGCTGGCGCCGGGGGGCGCTTTGGGCCTTCGCGCTCCTCGTGCTCGCGCCCTTTCCCGTCGCGGTGGCGCGACAGTGGGCGGCGTTGGCCCGGGAGGGCGCGCAGGTTGGCCCGGGCGAGATGCGGGAACTGGCCGCCCGCGATGTCGCGCGCTGGATCCGGCGGCGGGCGGGCAACGAGCCGGTGGTCGTCCTGAGCGATCCGACGACGACGACCCAGCTCGTCTACTTCGGAGGATTCCGCGGCGTCGGCACGCTCTACTGGGAAAACCTCGAGGGCCTCCGGGCGGCGGTTGCGGCCGCGGGCGCGGAGTCGCCGGACCGCGCCGCGGAAGTCCTGCGCGAGCGGTCCGTGACCCACGTGGTCCTGTTCTCCTGGCAGCGTTTCGGCGACGAGTCCGCGCGGCTGGCGCAAGGCCTGCGGCCATGGGAGCCGGTCAGGCGCGCCGGCTTCCTGCAGGCGGTCCAGTCCGGCCGGCTGCCCCCGTGGTTGCGCCCGGTGGCCTACCGGCTGCCCGGGCATCCGTACTTCGCCGACCGGTACGCCGCCGTCTTCGAGGTCGCATTCGACCAGACGGCAGCGGACGCGGGCGTGCACCAGGCCCGCTATCTCCTGGCCCATGGCGATGAGGCCGGCGCGCTGCGGCTGCTGGCGGAAGTCCGCCGCCAAGAGCCGGATCATATCGCGGCCCTTTGCACGCTCGCGCAACTCGCGCTCGCGCGGCGGGACGCGGCGCGCCTGGACGAGATCTGGCCGCGGATCCGGACGTACCTCGCGCAAGGCGGCGCGGTCGACGCGGCCGATCGGCTCGTGATCGTGCACTGCCTGCTTGCCGCTGGGCGGCGCGACGAGGCGCGCCGGGAGCTCGCCGAATTCTGGGGGCGGGCCGACGAACCCACGCTGCGGCGCCTGCCGCCGGGCGCGCTGGCGGCGGCGCGGCGGCTTGCGGCCGACCTTGGCGTGCCGCGGCCGGAACAAACCGCGGTGATGGCGGACCGCCTGGACGACGCGATGACATCGCCCTGATGCGCCCGCCCCCTTGCAGCCTTGCTCCGTGTTAGGGAATTATCCTTAAGTCTGCGCGTGCCCAAACCAGCCGCGTTCGGTCCGCCCCGTCCCGACCCCGTCCCGCGCTCCTGGCTGCTCATCGCGCTGCTCGCGCTCGCCCCGGCCGGGCTCCCGGCGCAAAGCGCCGCGGATGTCGCCGCGCTGCGGCAGAAGGCCGAGGCGGGCGACCCGGAAGCGCAGGTCACGCTCGGCAATCTCTATGCGGCCGGGCGGGGCGTGGCGGCCGATGCCGCCCAGGCGGTGCGCTGGTACCGTGAGGCGGCCGAGAAAGGGATGGCGGGCGCGCACCTCAATCTCGGCCTCGCTTACGAGGCGGGCCGCGGTGTCGCGGCCGATGAACGGCAGGCGTTCCGGCATTTCCTCATGGCGGCGGAACAGGGGCTGCCGGCCGCGCAGCTCCAGGTCGGCAACATGTATGCCGCCGGCCGCGGCGTGGCGGAGGACGCGTTCGAGGCCAACCTCTGGTTCCGGCAGGCGGCGGAAAAGGGGGTGCCGGAAGCCCAGTTCAATCTCGCCCTGGCCTACGAGGCCGGCCGCGGAGTGCGGAAGGACGAGAATCAGGCGGTCCGCTGGTACCAGGTCGCGGCCGACCGCGGTCTCGCCCCGGCGCAGTTCAGGCTGGGCGTGATGCGCGAGGAGGGTCGGGGCGGGCCGGAAAACCCGGCTGCCGCCGCGGCCCTGTACCGTGCCGCGGCCGAACAGGGCTACGCCCCGGCGCAGAACAATCTCGGCCTTCTCCTCGCCCAGGGCGCCGTCGGGGTGGCGAAGGATCCGGTGCAGGGCCACGCGTGGCTCGCCCTGGCGGCCGAGGGCGGCGTTCCCGCCCCCGCGCGCGACCTCGTGGCGCAGACCCTGAGTCCCGAGCAGCGCGCCGCTGCGGACCGGATGGCCGCGGAGCTGCGGTCGCGGCGGAACGCCCCGGGCGCCCCGGCCGCGTCCGGCAATCCCTCGCCGGCCTATGTCGATGGCTTGGAGGATCTGGTCACTCGCTTGCGTGCGGCCAACGAGGAGCTGGCGAACACCAACGCCCGGCTCGTGGCGGAGAAGGCGCAGGCCGAGCAACGCGCCGGCGGCGACGCGTCGCAGGCCCGGCTGGTCGACGAGCTGCGCGCGCAGGGAGCACGGCTCGCCGGCGCCAACCAGCAGCTCATCACCGAGAAGGAGCTGGCCGAGCGCGAGAAGGCCGCCTTGACCGCGCAGCTGAAGGACGCCGAGGCCGAGCTCGGCCGGCTGCGGAGCGCCGCCGCGGCCCCGGCCCTCCCGGCGCCCGGGGATGCCGAGATCGCGGGGCTGCGGGCCCGGCTGGAGGCGCTGGCGGCGCAGAAGAACGAGGCCGACGCGGCCCTCGGCCGCGCGCGGGAAGACCATCGCCGCCTGACGGAGGAGAACGCGCGGCTGCAGCAGGCGGCGGCCAGCCAGCCGGCGCCGGCCGGAGGGGACGCGCCCGAGGCAGGCCGGGACTCCCGGATCCGCAACCTCGAGCGCGACAACGAGCGGCTGAACGACGAGGTGAAGCGCGCGACGCGCGAGCTGCTTTCGCTCAACACCCAGCTCCGGAACGCGCGCGAGCAGCGGGCGGGGGGCGAGCCCGCCGACGGCGCGCTCAAGCAGGAAAATTCTCGCCTGGCTCGCGCCGCGGCCGACGCCGAGCAGAAGGCGCGGCAGGCCGAGTCCGACCTCGCCGAGGCCCGCGCGCGGCTGCAGGCCCTCGAGGGCGCCGCCCGGCCGGCGACTCCCGATCCCCGCCTGGGAGAGGAGAACGAGCGGCTCACCCGGCGCGTGGCTCAGGCTGAGGAGCGGGCCGGGCAGCTGGAGACCGATCTTGCGGCCGCCCGCGAGCGGCTGCAGGCGCTCGAGGCCGCCGCCCGCCGCGTGCCGGCCCCGGATCCGCGGCAGGCGCAGGAGAACGACCGGCTGACCCGGAGCCTGGCCGAGGCGGAACGCCGCGCGCGGGAGCTGCAATCGGACCTCACCGCGGCGCGCGAACGGGTGCAGGCGCTCGAGCGGTCGGCGGCGGTGCGCCCCGCGGATCCGGGACTTCAGCGGCAGCTGGTCGAGGCCAACGCGGCGCTCGAGAAAAGCGAGGCGAGCGTCGCCGAGCTGACCGGCGAGAACGACCGGCTCGGTCGCGAGCTCGCGGGCCTGCGTCCGCAGCTGCAGGCCGCCGCCGCGGCGCGGGATGAAATCGCCCGGCTGACCCAGGAGAACCAGCTATTGCGCGCCGCCGGGGATTCCCATGAGCTCGCGACGGCCCGCCGCGAGATCGCCGCCCTGGAAGGGCGGCTGCGGGAGGCGCTGGCGGCGCGGCCCGCGGAGTCCGGGACGGACGCCGCGCTGGCCAGGCTCGAGGCGCAGGTGGCCGAGCTCACCGGCGAGAACGACCGGCTGGAGCGCGATCTCGAGACCGCGCGCAAGGCGGTCGACGCCGCGCTGGCCGCGCAGCAGCAGGCGGTCACGGCCGCGCGGCCGGACGCATACCAGATGGAGATCCGCACGCTGCAGGACCGCGTGAAGCAGCTCGAGGCCACGCTGGAGGAGGACCGCGGCAGCTCGGCCCGGGAGCTGGCGGCCATCGCGGGCCAGCTGCAGCGCACGCGCGACGCGAACCGGGCGCTGACCGAGGCCAACCGGGCGCTGCTGGCGGCGCAGGAGAGCAAGGACGAGCCCTCGCGCGCCGAGCTCGACGAGGCCCTCGCGCGGATCCGCGACCTGACGACGGCGGGCGACGAGCTGCGCCGGCAGGTGCAGTCGCTCGCGGAAGGCAGGGTCGCGGCCGAGGAGCGCGCGGAAAAGCTGGCGGCGGATCTTGCCGCGCTCCAGGCGAGGACGGCGGAGGCGGACAAGGCGGCCGAATCGCACGGTTCGGCCGTGGCGGAGCTCACCGGCGAGAACGAGCGGTTGACGCAGTCACGGGATGCGCTGGCCCGCCAGGTCGAGGCTTTGCGCGGGGAGGTCGCACAGATGCAGCAGTCCACCCAGGCGGCCGAGCGCCAGAAAGTGGAGGCCGAACGCAGCGCGAGCCTGAACGTCAATGCGATGGCGGCCCAACTCGCGGAGCTGCGGCGCGACCTCGAGTCCGCGCGGGCCTCGAACGCCCGCCTGCTCGAAAGCAACACCGCCCTGGAGCGCGAGCGCTCGACCGTGACCGCGCAGCTGCGCAACGAGAACGCATCCTTGAACGCCCGCCTGGCGCAGGCCCAGAGCACGCTCGACCAGATCGCCTCCGCCGCGCGCCTGGGAACCCCGGCGTCCCAGATCGCGGCCGGGCGCCCGGCCGCGACCGCTCCGGCGCCGGCGGAGTCCCCGGCCGAGTCCCGCTACCACACGGTGGCGGACGGCGACTCGCTCTCGCGGATCAGCCTGCGCTACTACGGCACGGCCGCGCGGTGGCAGGAAATCTTCGAGGCCAACCGTGATGAGTTGCGCGGTGCGAACACGCTTCGGGTGGGGCAGCGGTTGCGGATCCCGTGAGCGCGGAAGGGACCCGAATTCCACCCGGCTTCGGCCAAGCCGTGACGAAACAAAAAGCCGGGCGCGGCGGAGCCGGCCCGGCTTGGACTATGGCTTAAAGGGGGAGATTAGGCGACGACGGCGACTTTGGGGGAGGGGGGGGTCGCGTCGGACGCCAGCTGCGCGAAGAACGCATCGCGGCGCTGGCGGGCCGTCTCGAGGCACTTGGTGCCGAGGGAGCGGCGGATGCGCTCCTTGGTGAACGGCGTCGGATACACCGTGTAATGGAGGAACCACGTCCCGTTGTTGTTCCACAGGTGGTGGTTCGGATTGTCGCCGCGGACGCGGATCGACGGAAGGGTGATGATGTTGGACATGATGCGTGAGCGGTTAGCGGTTTTGGTTAATCGTTCGCGCATCAGGGTTATCTGAGAAAAACGAAAGCCGCCTGACTTGCATCAGGCGGCTTTTCGCTTTTTTCGGAGGAGTTTTTTGTTCGAGGGTTTTACCCCTCGCACATCCGGGCGACTTTCGTCGCTCGAAACCACCGTGATCACTCCTAGACCCGGTTGGCAGAACCGTCCGCCGTCGGACGATCCTTTCCTGATGCGGTGCCCAGCGTGCAAACCGCCGCGTCTTAGGCCAGAAAATTTTTCAGGGGGCGTGATTCGGACAGTCCCCCGCCAGCTTCCGGCGGAGCGCTAAACCCCTGATTCCCGGCCTCATCCGCGGTCGATTTGTCGTGGGAGAAAATCTTCGGGATCCTGTGCTGATATCGTTCAGCGCGCCGCGTGGGACTCGAGGTGGTGCTCGCGCAGCAGATCGCGGCCGAAGTCCCCCGCGAAGTCGCGCCACGTCGTGTGAATGTGGTTTCCGCCGTTCTGGACGTTGTCGTATTCGATGACGAAGCCCGGGCCGTGAATCCGGTAATAGTGGGGCTGGCCCTTCTCGATTGCGCCGGCCCACGCGAACCGGACGTCGTTCCAGCTGCGGTCGGAAATCTTCTGCATTTCCGCCCGCGCGAGTTCGGGCCGGAGCCGGGCCGCGTAGACCTCGACCAGCTCGCGCAGCCGGGCCTGCTGGTCGCGGTTCATTCCCGAGTACGCGAGGCCGGCCGGTGCGGCGAGCTTCGCCTCGCGGTCGTTCCCGGTCACGATATCGCCCGGCGCCTTGTCGGCGATGACGGCGGCGCGCCGTTGCGCGGCGTCGAGCGATTCGACCAGGGCGCGGCCGAGGTCCTCTTCCGCGGCGAGCGCGCGCCGCCCCCGTTGGGGATGCTCGATCCGGACCTCCGCCGGATTGGCCCCGAAGAACATCGGGGTGGCGGAGAACTTTTCCCCGTCGACGATCAGGAAGTTGATCGCGAGGTGATGCCCCTCGAGCCGCCAGCCCCACGTGCCGTGCGGGTCGGGCGCGCCGAAGACGGTGAAAAAGTACAGTCCGCGGTCGCGGCGGGCGGCGCCCTCCATCGTGAACAGGACATCCTCGAGCGCGATGATGGCGTCCGTCGTCAGGAGCGCGCGCCGGCTCAGTCCGGCGGCGGCCAGTTCGCGCGCGAGACGCCGCTGCGGCTCGGTCATGTCCTTCAGCGGGATTCCGTTTCGCGCGCGCGGCACGAAATGCCAATTCTCGCGCTCGTCGTCCTTCAGCGGGTAGGTGGCGCGCTGGCGCTGGGTCTCGTCCAGCGACTCCAGCCACGCCGCGGCCGCCGCGGCCATTTCGGCGGCTGGCGCGCTGGCCGGATGTGCGCGGATCGCCGATGGGGCCGACAGCAGGGCGAGAACCAGGCAGGCGCGGAAGGGCATGGCGGGAGCCTGCCGCCGGCCGGGATGCCGGGCAAGCGACCATTCCGCCGGATCGCGAGCGAGGCCTTGCCAGACGGACGCCGGTTGCGCGAAATGGGCCCCATGAGCATGAGCCGCCGGCCCCGAGGCTTCCGCGCCTGGATCCTTGTATTTGTGGCCTGGGCTGCCTTCGCGGCCGACGTGGCGGCGCAGCGGCCGCGGTTCGATCCCGGCCAAGACTACGGCTACGACCTCGCGGCCACGCAGGCGGAGGTGACGGCGGTCGAGCTCGACGGCCAGGGCTTTGCCTGGCCCGCGGGGGCCGACGCGGCGGATACGATCTGGCTGGAGCTCGGGCTCTCCGCGTCGGAGGGGCCGGCGCCGGAGCTGGCGGCCGATCGCGGCGGCGCCGGGGTGCGCCAGGTCTTCGAGGAGCGCGCGAAGGGCCGGAGATTCCTGGATGTGAGCCCGTTGCGGCACGGGGCGGGCGGTCGGGTCGTGCTTGCCGGGAGAGGCGTCGCGTGGCGACCCGGTCCGGCACGGCTGTTCCTGTACCGCAATCGCCCGCTCGCCGGCCGCCGGGTGCTCGTGCTTGCGCCGCATCCGGACGATGCCGAGATCGCGGCCTTCGGGGTTTACCGGCACGCCGGGGCGGACGTCGTGACGGTGACGGCCGGCGACTCGGGGTGGGAGAACTTCAAGGCGTTGTATCCGGAGACGGGGGAGCATTACCGGATCAAGGGCATGCTGCGGACCTGGAATTCGATCACCGCCCCGTTCTACGGCGGCGTCATGCCCGGCCAGGCGCGCAACCTCGGCTATTACAACGGCCGGCTGGCCGAGATGCGCCTCGAGCCGGCGAAGGAGTTCCCGCCGTTGCGGGCGATGCTCGAGCACCCGGCGTATTACCGCCGCATGAACGTCGACGCCGCGCTGCGCGACCGGCCGTTTCGCCCGGCGTGGGTGAGCCTGGTGGACGACCTCCTTTGGGAGCTCCGGCGGGTCCGGCCCGAGGTGATCGTGACGCCGCATCCGCTGCTGGACTCCCACGTGGAGCACCAGCTTACGACCATCGCGCTGGGCGAGGCCCTCGCCCGATGGGAAGGGGAGGTGGAACTTTACCTGTACACGAACCATGGGATGACGAACGAAGCGTACCCGCTGGGCGACCGGCACGCGATGACCGGGCTGCCGGCGTGGCCGGGCGGGGAGCTGTATTTCAGCCGGCTGTGCTCGCATCCGCTCACGCCGGAGGACCGCCGGCTCAAGCTCGTGGCGCTGGAGGCGCAGCACGACCTGCGGGCCTTCGACCTCCGCGACGGGCAGGACCCGCTGCCCGAAGCGAAAAAGCTGAGCCTGCAGCGCAACGATTACTACCGGCGCGCGCCGCGGCCGGTCGAACTGTTCTTCGTCGCGAGCCGCGCCGATGTCGCGCGGCTATGCGACGCCTGGCTGCGCCACCAGGCGCCGCGGTGACGCGACTTCCCCTCATGACCCGACGCACCCTTCGAATCTTCCTCTGCTGCGCCGTCGTGCTCGCGGCGGCCCTCGGCGCGCGGGCCCAGCGGCCGCGGTTCGAGCCACAGCGGGACTACGCCTATGACCTCGCCGCCACCGACGCCGCCGTCGCCGAGGTCGTGCTCGATACCGGCGGCTTTGCGTGGCCGGAGCTGCCCCCGGGCGACACCGTGCTGCTCGAGGTCACGGTGATCGCGACGGGCCCGGACGCGCCGAAGCTCAGCGCGGCGCGCGGCACGGCGCAGGTCCACCAGGTTTTCGAGGAGAACTCGCGGGGGCGCCGGTTCCTCGACGTGAGCCCGCTGCGGCTCGGCGCAGGCGGCCGCGTGATGTTGGCGGCGGAGGGCATGGCCTGGGTCGAGGGGCCGGCCCGGCTGTTCGTGTACCGCAACACGCCCCTCGCGGGCCGCCGCGTGCTCGTGCTCGCGCCGCATCCGGACGACGCCGAGATCGCCGCGTTCGGCGTCTATCGACGCACGAAGGCGGACGTCGTGACGGTGACGGCCGGCGACGCGGGCGGCGCCAACTTCGAGGCACTGTGGAGCGAGCCGGGCGAGCATTTCCGGGTCAAGGGCTGGATCCGCACCTGGGACAGCATCTCGGTGCCCTTTTACGGCGGGGTTTTTCCGGGGCAGGCGCGCAATCTCGGCTATTACGACGCGATGCTGCGGCCGATGCAGGCCGACCCGGCGAAGGCGTTCGCGCCGCTGAAGGCGAAGCTCGACGAGCCGGGCTACTATCGGAAGTTCAACGTCGATCCGGCGCTCCGCGACCGGCCGTTCGCGTCGACCTGGGACAATCTCGTGGCCGACCTCGTGTGGGAACTCGAGCGCGTGCGCCCCCAGGTGATCGTCGCGCCCCATCCGATGCTCGACAACCACGCGGACCACCAATTCACGACGATCGCCCTGATCGACGCATTGGAGCGCTGGCCCGGCGATTGCGAGCTCCTGCTGTACACGAACCACGGCTTGGAGAACGAGGCCTTCCCCCTGGGCGGGCGCGACGCGATGACGGGCCTGCCGGCCTGGAGCGGACGGGAACTGTTCTTCCGCCGCGTCTATTCGCATGCGCTCACGCCGGAAGAGCAGCGCCTGAAGCTCGTCGCCCTCGAGGCGATGCACGATCTCCGGGAGTTCGACCTGCGGGAGAACGCCCCGCCGATCCTGACCGCGCTGGCCCAGCGGACCCGGGAACAGCACGATTACTTCCGTCGCGGCCCGCGGCCGAACGAGCTTTTCTTCGTCGTCACACGGACCGACGCGAAGCGGTTGCGCGAGGCCTTCCTCGCGGCGCGACAGGCTTCGGACCGGCAGCCTTAGCGCTCGTGGGCCTGAAGCGGGCGGTCGATGCCGCCGCTGCGGGGAGCCGGCCGCGGGCTCGAGTCGTCGTTGCGGCCGTCGCGGCGGCCGGCATTCCGCTCGCCACGCTCCGGCGGCGGTGCGCTGACCCGCGGGGCGGGCGACGGGGCGCTGACGTGGACGGTGGGAGCGGGCGCAGCGCCGAAACGGGCGTTCCGCGGCGGCGCTCCGACGTGGGGCGCCGGCGACGGCGCGACGTCGGCGACCCTCACCGTCGGAGCGGGAGCGGGGCCCGTGGCGCCGCGGCCCGATCGGCGGTTGTCGGGGCGATCGTGGTCGCGCTGTTCCGGCCGCATGCGACGGCTGGTATCGCGGTAGTCGGGCGCGGGCTGCGGGCGGTGGACGACGGCCTCAGGCGCCGTGGAGGGCGGACGGCCGGTCGCGGGCTCAAAGTTGCGCCGGTAATCGCGGCCATCGCGATAGTCGCGGCCGTCCCGGCGGTCGCGGTCGCCCGAATGGGGGCGGTGGGAGGGCGGGGGCGCGATGTGCCGGGGCTCATGGCTGCGCCGGTGGTCGGTCCGCGGGTAGTACGAGCGGTACCGGTTGTAGTACGAACCGTAGAAGTGGTGGCGCGAGGGAGCGTGCCAGTGCCGCCAATGGGACGAGTAGTGCGACGGGCCGCGGTAGAAGCGCGTGTAGCGCCAGTCGCGGTTCGTATGCCAGTGCCAGCCGTGGTCGATGACGAAGATCCGGCGGTGGTGCCAGTCGCAGTCGTACCGCAGCCAGGAGCCGATTGAGTATCCGACGCTGAAGGTGATGAGGGGCTGGTGGTGGTAGATCGGCCGCTCGACGTAAACGACGCGGGAATCGTAGCGTGGCGCGTAGATCACTTCGGGATCGGCGGGCACGATCCGGATCTCGTCGGCATTCACGATCAACTTGTGCTGCTCCGTGTTCTTGAGCGTGCCGGCGTTGAAAGCCGCGCGGCGGAGACGCTGGATCGAGCGCATCACGTCGTCGGGCTGGACGACGAACGCCTCGGCGAGGTCGCGGGTCCAGAGGAGGTTGGAATCCAGCCACTCGAGCGTTTCCCGGTGGTGCGCGACGGCGCGGACGCTCTCGTCCCACGGCTGCTGGTCGATGCGGGCCGGGCTGCCCCCGTCCTTCAAGTATCTGACAGCCATGACGATGTCCACCGGCCTGGTGGAGGCGGGCAGGATGACGGCCAGGAGCGCGTCCGGATAAAGGGCGATGGGGCCGAGGAGTTCATCCAGCTCGGCGGCCGTGCGGACGCGGCTTTCGGCCGAGACGGCATCCGGGCCTGATTCCGGGGCCTGGGCGAAGGACGGGCCGGCCAGGGCGGACGCGGCGAGGCAGAGCAAGGCAAGCAGGCGTGTCTTCATGGGGACCTCCGATTGAGCAGTTCGGAAGGTAGGACGTTCCGCGCCGGGCGCAAATTCACGGGTTGCCGATTTTTCCGGGCCCCCGCGGGGTGCGACACGGATAAGAGTAGGCCGTCTGGGGTTATGCATCCCAAGCCTCTCGCCGGGGGCCGCTTCCCGGCCCGGTCAGCGGAACTCGACCGCCACGCTCGGCTTGGTTTCGACGACGATGCCGTCGATGCCGGCCAGCATCGCTTTCATCTCTTCCATCGTCTTCGGCTGGGATTTGCTAAGTGACTTCAGCTTGGCGGGGTCCGCGAGAAGCTTGTTGAAGTCGAGGGCCATGACCGTGACGCGGTTGCCGCTGACGTGAGACGCGTTGGTCTCGACGATCCGGCCGTCGAACTCGATCGCGACGACGACCTTCATGTCCTTGAAGATCTGCTGCATCATCGTCGCCGCCATCTCTTCGGCCGCGGCGTCGGCCTCCGCTTCGGCCTCGGCCGGCGCGCCTTCGGCGGGCTTTTCGTCGGCCGACGCGGCGGGGTCTTTGTCGCCGTCCGGCATTTTCATCTCGGGGCTGGTGATGACGAGCTTGGAGGTGCGGCCCGGCGTGAAGGCAAAGGTGATGACCTCGGGACCGCCGGATGGTCCGGAACCGCCGGACCCGGGCGCGACGCTTGTTGGATTCTGGTCGAGGAGCAGCTTGTTGATGTCCTTGAAGGTGTACCGCGCGATGTAGCCCTCACCGGCCTCGCCGGTGATCCGGTCGGCGCCGACATACTCGACGCCCTCGCCGAGCTTGCCCGCGTCCTCGCGCAGCTTCTTCTCGTCGAGCAGGTCGAAGGGATTGGCCTTTCCGTCGGCGCCCGGCTGGCCGACGCCTTCTCCCATGGACTTCATCTGGTCCACGAAGGCTTTGGGCATGACCATCTTGATGGAGAGCGCGCCGCTGCCGTCGGGCTTGAGCGTGACGATGTGCTCGATCTGGAGGCAGCCGGCGGTGAGCGCGGCGAGGCAGAGGGCAAGGCAGAGGCGCAGCGAGGCGATCTTCATGGAGAAGGGTTTCAGACCCGCCGGGAGCGGCGCGGTGCCGGAGGTCTGGCAGAACGAAAAACGGACGCAACCCGGGATTGTCCGGGCTCCGCCCGGCCGGGCGCGCCGTGATAGCCGTGCAGGCAGGGCGCGGGCCGTGGGACTCAGCGGCCGGTGTCCGGCTTTGGCGGCGGCCACGCGGCCGGGGGCGCGATAATCGGGGAAGGTATTTCCAGGGGCACTTCAACCAAAGGCCGCCGGGCCGCCGTCGCCGTTTTGATTGGGGTCTCCTGGCGGCGCGCGAGGGGGCGGGATTTGCGCAGGGGGCCAATCGTTTCCCGGAAAAACCTTTCGCCCGGTCCGGTCTGATCGCTGGCGATCCAAGTGCCGTTGGGGTGGACGGCCTTGATTTCTCCGCAGCCGAAGCAAATGAGCAGCCAGGCCACCGGCCGTCCCTCGCGGCGCCACTGGAGGCCGAAGTCGGCATGAAAGCCGCCGCACAGCTTTACGGACGGGCGTTCGCCGGCGCGGGGAATGACGAAGGTTTCGCGGGCAAGCACCCGGGTCCCGACCGCCTCCCGCTGTTCCGCCGCGAGATCAAGCAGTTCCGGGTAGAAGTGCTCCCCGGCGATGACGATCGTGGGCTGTTTCGCGATCTCCGCCTCGCGCATTTCTTTCTGCCACGGGTGCGGGAGTCCCTCGAGCACATCCATCCGGTCGGCCGTCCGGACTGCTTCCCAGAACCACTCCAAGCCCAGTTCTCGCGATTCGGGGTGGCCTGATTCCACGCCGCCGAAGCCCGCGGTGGCGAAGGCGATGCCGACGAGCGCGCGGGCGCAGCCGCGGAGCAGGGGTGGACTCATGCTTCCCTTAACGAGGAGGACGCAGGTTTCTTAGTCGCAGGCCGGCGGAGCGAGCAGACCCGCGAGCAGTGCGATCGTCGGCGGGGCACGATCCGCGAAATCGTGGAGACGAACCCGCGTCTCCACGCATCGACGAAGGCGAATGTCCGCCGGGGCGGATCAGGCCAGCTTGGCGCCGCGGCCCTGGGCGGCGCGGACCAAGGCGTCGGCCATGTCGGAGGGCGTGACCGCGACCTCGATGCCGCACTCCTTGAAGACCGCGATCTTGGCGGCGGCGGTGTCCTCCGCGCCTCCGACGACCGCGCCGGCGTGGCCCATGCGGCGGCCGGCCGGGGCGGTGGCGCCCGCGATGAAGCCGGCGACCGGCTTCCGGCAGTTCGCCTTGATCCACCGGGCGGCCTCGACCTCGGCGTTGCCGCCGATCTCGCCGATCATGATGATGCCCCACGTCTCCGGGTCGTCATTGAACATCCTGACGACGTCGAGGTGGGAGGTGCCGTTGACGGGGTCGCCGCCGATGCCGACGCAGGTCGACTGGCCGAGGCCCTTCGACGTGAGCTGGAAGACGGCCTCGTAGGTGAGGGTGCCGGAGCGCGACACGACACCGACGTGGCCCTTCTTGTGGATGTAGCCCGGGGCGATGCCGATGCGGCAGCCGCCGTGCGAGTCCTTGCCCGTGCCGGGCGTGACGATCCCGGGGCAGTTCGGGCCGATGAGGCGGGTTTTCCGGCCCTGCATCGCACGCTTGGCGGCGATCATGTCGCGGACCGGTATGCCCTCGGTGATGGCGACCACGAGGTCGAGCCCCGCGTCGACGCCCTCGAGGATCGCGTCGGCCGCGAACGGGGGCGGCACGAACACGGCCGAGGCGGTCGCGCCCGTCGCGCTCATCGCATCGGCGACGGTGTTGAAGATCGGGACCTTGTGGCCGCCATGCTCGAAGAACTGGCGGCCCTTGCCGGGCGTGACGCCGGCGACGACCTGCGAGCCGTAGTCGAGCGAGAGCTTGGTGTGGCGGCCGCCGAACTCGCCGGTGATGCCCTGGACGAGGACCTTGGTCTTTTCGGTGACGATGATGGACATGAAGGGAAGGGGTTCGCGGTTGAGAGTGCTCGGTCGGCGGGCGCGGATGCCGGCTCAGGAAACCCGCAGCCGGCGGCCAGCGACCGCGCGGGTCCGGTCAGGCGACCAGCCGCACGATCTTTTGCGCGGCGTCGGCCATGGTGTCGGCCGACTCGATCTTCAGGCCGGACTCGGCGAGGGTCTTCTTGCCGGCGGCGACGTTGTTGCCTTCGAGGCGCACGACGAGCGGGATCTTGAGGCCGAGCTCCTTGGCGGCGGCGATGACGCCGAGGGCGATCGTGTTGCAGTCCATGATGCCGCCGAAGATGTTCACCAGGATGCCCTTCACGTTCGGGTCGGTGAGGATGATCTTGAAGGCCGCGGTGACCTGGTCCTTCGAGGCGCCGCCGCCCACGTCGAGGAAGTTCGCCGGGCTGCCGCCGTAGTGCTTGATGATGTCCATCGTGCTCATCGCGAGACCGGCGCCGTTGACGAGGCAGGCGATGTTGCCGTCGAGCGCGATGTACGAGAGCGAGAACTTCGAGGCCTCGATCTCCTTCGGGTCCTCCTCGTTCAGGTCGCGCAGCGCGACGATGTCCGGGTGGCGGAAGAGCGCGTTGTCGTCGAACGAAACCTTGGCGTCGAGGGCGAGCACGCCGCCGTCCGGCGTGGTGATGAGCGGGTTGACCTCCACCATCGAGGCATCGGTCTCCCACCACATGCGGTAGAGGTTCGCGATGAGCTTCACCGCGTTCTTGAACTGGTCGCCGGCGAACCCGAGTGCGAAGGCGAGCTGGCGCGCCTGGTAGCCCTGGAGGCCCACGGACGGGTCGACGATGACCTTGAAGATCTTCTCGGGCGTGTCGTGCGCGACCTTCTCGATCTCCACGCCGCCCTCGGTGGAGGCGACGATCACGGGCTTGGAGGAGGCGCGGTCCAGGAGGATGGCGAGGTAGTATTCCTTCGCGATGTCCGCCGCCTTGGTGAAGTAGATCGTCTGCACCTTGCGGCCGGACGGGCCGGTCTGGGCGGTCACGAGGGTGTTGCCGTACATCTTGCTGGCGTACTCGAGCGCCTCGGCCTTGGTCTTCGCGAACTTCACGCCGCCCTTGAAGCCGTCGGTGAACATGCCCTTGCCGCGGCCGCCGGCGTGGATCTGGGACTTCACGATGTACGGGCCGTGGTCGAGGGCCGACAGGGCGGATTCAAATTCGGCGGGCGAGCGGGCGGGGACGCCCTTCGGCACGGCGACGCCGTATTTCTCGAACAGGGCCTTGGCCTGGTACTCGTGGATGTTCATGGCGGAGAAAGAAGGGCCCCGTTTAAGCCACAAAGCCTGGCAAAAAGACACCCCAAAAAGCCGCCGGCACCGCCCGGACGGAAGCCTGAAGCGGGACCGCGGACGCCCAGAAGCGGGCGGAATGCGGAGCGCCCGGCGTCGAGAGCCTCGGGCGGGGCGCCGGTTTCCCGGGCGCCGTTCACAAGCCGCATTGCCTTTGCCCCGCCCGCCGGCAGGCTCGCGCCATGTATTCCTACGAGCTGCTCAAGGAGGTGCTGAAGAAGACCAGCGCCAAACAGATCTCGGCCGACATGGGACTTTCGCTCTCGTTGATCTACAAGTGGGCCGAGCCGCCGTTCGACGAGACCGGCAGCGGCGCAAGCAACCCGCTTGACCGCATCGAGCAGCTGCTCCGGATCACGGGCGACACGCGCATCGCGCAGTGGGTCTGCGAGCGCGCGGGCGGGTTCTTCATCACGAACCCGAAGAACAAGCCGCACGACATCAACCTGATCCCCGCGACGAACAACATCGTGCAGGAGTTCGCGGACATGCTCGGCGTGATCGCGGTCGCGGCGGCGGACAACCGGATCTCCAAGGAGGAGGCGAAGGCCATCCGGCGCCGCTGGGAGGATCTCAAGAGCGTCACCGAGACGTTCGTGCGCCACTGCGAGGAGGGGAATTTCGCCGCGATCAAGCAGGAGGCGGCGGCGCGGGACGTGAAGACGGCCTCGCGGGACCTCGCCGCGAAATAGGCCGGCCGCGGCGACGGGCGGCCTACTTGAACAGCTGCTTCGTCAGGAACGCGGCCTGGAGGGCGGCGAGCTCCTTGAGCCCGTGCGCTCCGAGGGCGAGCAGCGCCTGCAGCTGGTCGGGGGAGAAGGTCGCCTCCTCGCCGGAGCTCTGGACTTCCACGAACTGGCCGCGACCGGTCATGACGATGTTCGCGTCGACCTCGGCGTCCTTGTCCTCGAGGTAGTTCAGGTCGAGCACTGCCTCGCCGCCGCAGAGCCCGGCGCTCACGGCCGCCACGGAGTCGGTCAGCGGGTTCTCCGCGAGGAGCTTTCCGTCGAGCAGCTTCTGGATGGCCAGCCGGGCGGCCAGCCAGGCGCCGGTGATCGCGGCGGTGCGCGTGCCGCCGTCGGCCTGGAGGACGTCGCAGTCGATCCACAGCGTGTTGTCGCCCAGCTTCGCGAGGTCGATCACGGCGCGGAGCGAGCGGCCGATGAGCCGCTGGATCTCGACCGTGCGGCCATCGAGCTTGCCCTTCGAGATGTCGCGCGGCTTCCGGTCGAGCGTGCTGTAGGGCAGCATCGAGTATTCGGCCGTGAGCCAGCCGCCCTTGACGCCCTGCTGCTTCATCCAGGACGGGACCTTCGGCTCGACCGTCGCGGCGCAGATCACGCGGGTGGCGCCGAAGCTGACGAGCACGGAACCGGCCGCATGGGGCGCGATGCCCGCCTCGAAGGAGACGGGGCGGAGTTGGTTGGTGAGGCGGGAATCGGGGCGGGGCACGGTGGGAAGATTTGAGAGGTGAGAATGGGTGGCCGCGGGCGACCGGAGGCGCGTCCGGGATCCCAACTCCCGGGCGCGGGATCCGGAACCCGGCGGCGAGGCGCGCTTCAGCCGCGGGTGGTGCCGGGCTCGGGCTCGTCCTCCGGCTCGGCGGCGGCGGGCACGGCGGGGAAGGGATTCCGGGTCTCGGAGACCTTGTGCTTCCGGTCCTCCTGCTGGGCGGCCATGTGCGCGATGAGCCGGTCATTGAAGTCCTTGGCCGGGTCGTGGCCCATCTTCTTCAGCGACTGCACGAGGGCGGCGACCTCGATGAGCCGCGCGATGTCGCGGCCGGGCCGGACGTAGAATTCGATGTGCGGGATCTTGATGCCGAGGATCTCGTAGGAGTTTTCCTCGAGCCCGGTGCGCTCCTCGATGACCTCGGGGGTCCACTCGCGCAGGGTGACGACGAGGTCGATGCGCTTCTCGAGCCGGACGCTGCGGATGCCGAACATGTCGGCGATATTGAGGATGCCGATGCCGCGGCACTCCATGTAGCCGCGGTTCAGGTCGCGGCTGGTCGCCATGAGCTCGCGCTCGTCGAGCAGCTTGATCTGCGTGAGGTCGTCGGCCACGAGCGAGTGGCCGCGCTCGATCAGCGCGAGCGCGCACTCGGACTTGCCGATGCCGCTGTCGCCGCGGATCATCACGCCGATGCCCTTCACGTCGAGGGTGGTGGCGTGCTCGGTCGAGGACGGCGCGAACTCGTTGTCGATGCACAGCGTCGCCAGGTTCACGAAGTTCATCGTGATCATCGGCGTGCGGAACAGCGGGAGCTTCATCTCCTGCGCGACCGCGAGCATCGGGTGCGTGGCGTTGTAATTGCGCGTGAGGACGATGGCCGGGATGTGCCGCTTCACCATCTCCTGGAAGATCTCGATCTGCTGCCGCTGGCTGAGGGTCTTGAGGTAAGTCAGCTCGGCCGCGCCGAGCACCTGGATGCGCTTGTTCGCGAAATATTTGAAGAAGCCCGTCAGCGCCAGGGCCGGCCGGTTGATCGAGCCCTCGCGGATGAGGCGGTGGAGCCCGGCCTCCCCGGTGATCAGCTCGAGCCGAAGCTTGGTCGCGTAGATCTCGTAGAAGTGGGCGACGGTGATGCCCTGGATGGCTTTGGCAGGCATGGAGGGGGGCCGGTTGGTCGGTGGCTCGTTTGGGGTGGCGGAGTCGTCCGGGCGGACCCTGCGACGGAAGACGAATTACCGCTCGCGGCTCTCAGTAACAGAAAGGGGGTGCGTGGCAACCCGGTGGTTTCGCGGGGAGACCGGACCTCAAAGGTTGAAGTCCCGGCCGAGGTAAATCTCCCGCGCCTGGGTGTCGTTGATCAGGAACTCGCTCGTCCCCTCCGTGAGGACCCGCCCCTGGTGGATGATGTACGCGCGGTCGACGATCCGCAGGGTCTCGCGGACGTTGTGGTCGGTGATGAGCACGCCGATGCCGCGGGCCTTGAGGCTCAGGATGATCTTCTGCACCTCGGCGACGGAGATCGGGTCGACGCCCGCGAAGGGCTCGTCCATGAGCAGGAACTGCGGCCGCGTGACCAGCGCCCGGGCGATCTCCAGCCGCCGGCGCTCGCCGCCCGAAAGGGTGAACGCCTTCTGGCCGGCGAGGTGGTTCAGGCTGAGTTCCGCCAGGTGGTGGCGCACGAGGGCGTCGCGGTCGCGCGCGGTCACGTTCCGGAGCGTCTCGACCACGGCCAGGATGTTCTCCGCCACCGTGAGCTTGCGGAAGATCGAGGGCTCCTGCGGCAGGTAGCCGACCCCCAGCCGCGCCCGGCGGTGCATGCGGAGGTGCGTCGCGTCGAGCGGCCCGATGTGCACCTTGCCGGCGGTGGCGGGCACGAGGCCCACGATCATGTAGAAGGTCGTGGTCTTGCCCGCGCCGTTCGGCCCGAGCAGGCCCACGACCTCGCCGGCGCGCACGCGCACCGCCACGCCGTTCACGACGGTGCGCTGGCCGTAGGCCTTGACCAGTCCCTCGGTGCGGATCTCGGTGGCGGCCGGAGGCGCGGCTTCCATGCTCAGGGCTGCTTCGGCGCCTCGGGCGGCGGGTTGGCAGGCTTCTTGGGATCGAAGCCGAGGTCCTTGATGGGCGGTCCGACCAGGCGCGGCTGGAGGATCTCCACGCGGCGCTCGCCGCGGTGGATGACGATCGTCTCGCCCGCGCCCCGGAAGCCCTCATCGTGGGAGACGACCACCGGATTGTCAGTGAGGACGATCTTGTCCTCGCGCGGCCGGACTTCCGCGCGGCCGCAGGCGGCCTCCCGGTCGCCCTGCACGATCCGGACGTTCCCGGTTGCGACGAGGGAGCGGAACTTGTCCATCTTGCCGATCGTGGCGGCGGGATCGCCCTTGCGCAGCACGACGTACTCCAGGTGGTCGCAGGTGATCCGGAGGTTCGTGCCGGTGACGATCACGTTGCGCGAGTGGGTCACCGTCGTCTCGGTGTCGGTGCTCACCATCGTCATGGGGCCCTCGCTCTCGATCACGGTCGGCTGCGGCTCGGCTTCCTGGGCTCCGGCCGGAACGAGTCCGGCGGCGGCCGCGAGGAGGAGCAGGGTGGCAAGGCGGGGCGGTTTCATTTCAGCAAGTCCTTCATCTCGACCTGGAGGATTACGCGCACCTTGCCTTCGAGGGAAACCTTTTTGGCCTCGTGCTCATACCTCCAGCCGGTGCCGGTGGCCTCGAACTGGTCGTTGATGATGCGGATCGGGCCGTCGCCGGTCACGACCCGCTCGCCGGCGAGCACGCGCGCGGAGGGGCTGAGGAGGATGGTCTCGATGCGGTTCGCGTCGTCGCGCGTGAAGATGTGCAGCGCGAGGTCCTTCAGGTCCACGTTCCGGTCGGGCAGCACGCGGGCCTCGGAGCCCCGCACCACCGCCTCGCGCCGGCCGTCCGGCGTGAAGAGGGGGAGCCGCCAGTTGAGGATGGGGGCCTCGCTCGAGAGCCGGGTCGGGCTCTGGGCGGCGGCAGGGCTGGCGAGCAGGGCCGCCCCCGCCAGCGCGGCCAGATGGGTGCGGAAGGGTCTCACGGGAGCGGGCTGTGACCGCGGGCGGCCAGGATATGTTCGCAGATTTCGCGCACGGCCCCGTGGCCGGCGGGGCGGACCGGGACATAGCGGGCGATCTTCCGGGCCGCGGGCATGGCGGAGCGCGGAGCGGCGCCGATGCCCGCCCAGCCGATGGCGCCCGCGTCAATGTCGTCGTCGCCGAAGTAGCAGATCTCGCGCGCGGCGACGCCCAGCTGGCCGGCGAGCTCCTGCAGGGCCGCGAGCTTGTCGGTGCGCCCCTGGACCAGGTGCGGGATCTTCAGCTCGGCGGCGCGGACCGCCGTGGCACCGGACAGCCGGCCCGAGATCCATGCGACCGCGACGCCGGCGCGGAGCAGCCGGCTCATGCCCATGCCGTCCAGGACGTGGAAATTCTTGGCCTCGGTGCCATCCGACGAGATGAAAATGCAGCCGTCCGTCAGCGCGCCGTCGACGTCGGTGGCGAAGAGCCGGATGGCGGCCCAGTCCTTCGCGGGGATTGCGGGTCGGCGATTGCGGACTGCGGATTGGGGCCTCGGCACGGCCGAACCGCATAGGGCGCGGTTCCGCAATCGCCAATCCGAAATCCGCAATCGCTCAGCCCATCCACGCCGCGACGGCGTCGATGACCTTCTCCTTCGTCGGCCGGAAGGCGGCCTCGAGCTCGGGCGCAAAGGGCACGGGCAGGTCGAGCGCCCCGATCCGCAGCGGGGCGGCCTTGAGGCCCGCGAAGTGCTCCTCGACGAGGCGCGCGACCAGCTCGGCGCCGAAGCCGTGGGTGCGGCGCCCCTCGTGCAGCACGACGAGCCGGCCGGTGCGCGCCAGCGAGGCCTTGATGGCGTCGAGCCGCAGGGGCGACAGCGCGCAGAGGTCGAACAGGTCGAAGGTCCTCTCGTATTCCCCGGCGAAATAGGCGCACGCTTCCTCGGCCACCAGGACCATCTCGCCGTAGGTGACGAAGGTGGCGAAGTCCCCGGCGCGCAGGCGCCGCGGCTCCCAGACCCGGCGGTAATCCGGGTCCCACCGCACCGGGTGCCGGCCGCGGCGGTAAAGTCCCTTGTGCTCGAACAGGATCACCGGGTTGTCGTCCTCGTAGGCCGCCAGGAGCGCGTTGAAGGCGTCCTGCGGGCTCGACGGGTAGAGCGCCTTCAGGCCCGGGAAGGAGAGGAAGGCCGACTCGAGCTCCTGCGAGTGGAACGAGCCGAAGGTCAGGCCGCCGCCGCAGGGGAAACGGAAGACGACGGGGCATTTCCAGCCCGAGCGGAAATAGTAGGTCGCGGCGTTGAGCACGATCTGGGTCGTGGCGTCCGTCGCGAAGTCCGCGAACTGGAACTCCTCGACGGGGCGGTGGCCGTTGGCCGCGAGGCCGAGCGCGTAGCCGGTGCAGGCCGATTCCGCCAGCGGCGTGTTGAACACGCGCGGCCGGCCGAAGTCCTTGAGCAGCCCCTCCGTCACCTTGAACGCGCCGCCGTAGGTGCCGATGTCCTGGCCGAGGACGACGGATTCCGGACGCTCGCGCAGGATTTTGCGCAGGCCCGCGTTGATGGCCTGCGCCATGGTGAGGTTCTGGGGCGCGTCCGGTCCGCGGTCCGCGGTGCCGGGACCGCTGCCGATCGACGGAGCCCACTTCAGCGGCGGGGCGTCGGGAGCGAAGAGGTCCTCGGCCATGCCCGCCGGGGTGACGGCTGGAAAGCCCATCGCGGCCTTGATCGAGGCCTCGACGAAGTCGCGCACCTCGGCGTCGATCGCCTCGAGCTTCGCGCCGAGCCCCGCCGCGGCGAGCTTCTGCCGGAACGGCGGCAGGGGATCGCGCGCCAGGATGGTCTCGGCCTCGCCCGGGCGCATGTAGTCGCAGGTGTCGTAGGCGGCGTGGCCGCGGAGGCGGAACGTGTGGGCCTCGATCAGGACCGGCCGGGACGTGGCGCGGGCCTGCTCGATTGCGGCGCCCAGCGTGCGCACGACGACCTCCGGGTCGCTGCAGTCGAGGGCGAAGCCCTCCATGCCGTACCCCTTCGCCCGCTCGTGCAGGCTGGCGGAGACGAACTGCTCGCTGCACGGCGTCGAGTAAGCGTACTGGTTGTTTTCGATCACGAACACGACCGGCACGCCGAGCAGCGCCGCGAGATTGAGCGACTCGTGCACGTCGCCGGTGCTCGAGGAGCCGTCGCCGAAGAACGCGAACCCGACCGCCGGGCGCCCGAGCAGGCGCTGCGAGTGCGTCGCGCCGACGACGTTCGAGAGCATGATCCCGAGGTGCGAGATCATCGGCAGGCTGCGCGCCGCCGGGTCGCCGTGGTGGATGTTGCCCTCGCGCGCCTTCGTCGGGCTGCCGGCGTTCGAGAAGTACTGGCACAGGTGGTCGACGAGGTGGCCGCTCCAGATGAGGTGCCCGGCGAATCCCCGGTGCGAGAACGAGATCACGTCCTGGGATTTGTCCGCCAGCAGGGCCAGCGGCACGATGAGCGACTCGTTGCCCTGGCCGCCCGTCACGGTGCCCTTGATCAGGCCCTGCCGGAAAAGGTCGAGGATGCGGTTGTCGCCCGTGCGGCCGAGCTGCATCCAGGCATAGGCGGTGAGGAGGGTGTCTTCGCGCCGCGTCGCCAGGTCGCCGGCCGAAACGGAGCGCCGGGCGAGCGCAGCAGGAGGGGGAGGGAACGTCATCGCACTGAAGGCACAAAAACTGGGAGGCGCGCGGGTCGGCGCGAGGACAAAATTCTTCAATCCGCCGAAAGCAGTACGGGGGGTAATGCTGCAGCGCGCCGGGACGGCGCGCGCCACCTGCCGCCTGCCGGTTCAGATTTCCAGCGACTGGCCCGGCTTCAGCACGCGGACGGCGTGGCCCTTGAGGTCGGCGCGGCGGGCGAAGTCGGCGGCGTCCTGCGCGATCACCGGCCAGGTGTCGAAATGCATCGGGACGGAAAGCTTCGGCTTGAGCAGGCCGAGCGCCTCGAGGGCGTCGTCCGGTCCCATCGTGTAGTTGTCGCCGATCGGAAGCAGCGCGAGGTCGAGCCCGGCCCGGCCGATGAGCTGCATGTCGAGGAACAGCGCGGTGTCACCCGCATGGTAGAGGTTTCGGCCGTCGGCCGACACCAGCAGCCCGCACGGCACGCCCATGTATTTCGGGTTCAGCCCGGCCTCGATGCTCGAGGTGTGGTGCGCGAGCGTGAGCTTCACGCGGCCGAACGGGAAGTCGTGCCGCCCGCCGGGATTCATGCCGTGGACCGTCGCGCCCTTCGCGGCGAAGTACTCCGCAATCTCGTAGTTCGAGACGAGGGTGGCCCCGTTCGCCTGCGCGACGGCGAGGGCGTCGCCCGAGTGATCCTCGTGCCCGTGGGAGACGAGCACGTAGTCGCATTTGACGTCGGCCGCGCGGACGGGCGCGTGAGGATTGTCGGTCAGGAACGGGTCCAGCAGGATCCGGGCTTTCGCGGTTTCGACCAGGAAGCAGGAATGGCCGTAAAAGGTGACGCGCATAGGCCGCGAGTTTGCGCGGGAGCATCCGGCCGTCAAATGGCGCTTGGCCGGCCTCCTGGCACCCGCGATCGGGCAAGCGGAGCCCCGGGCCGTCCGTCTACGCGCGCCCGGGAATATCCCGGAGCCACGCCCGCGCCGCGTCGAGATCCGCGCGGACGAGCTGGTGGCTTGCGACCTGCTCGTGGAGGTCCACCTGCGCGCCGGCCGCGCGAAAGATCCCCGCCAGCCGCGCGGGATGATCCGGCGGCACGATCGGGTCGTGCGCGCCGGAGCACACGAGCACGCGCTTGGCGCGGAGATCGGGCAGCCGCGGCGGCTCGAGCACCACCATCGGCCGCAGGAGCGCTGCGCCGGCGAGCGTCTCGGGACGGAGCAGCAGCAGCGTCGCGGCGACGTTGGCGCCGTTCGAGAATCCGAGCGCCCTGAGCCGGGCGAGGTCCAAGCCGTGTTCCGCGGCCGCCGCCTGGATGAAATCGGCGAGCTCGTGCGTCCGCCGCTCGATCTCCGCAGGGTCGAACACGCCCTCGGCCAGGCGGGCGAAGAACCGCGGGGCGCCGCGCTCGCTGACGTTGCCGCGCGGACTGAGCAGCGTCGCGCCCGGCGCGAGTTGCCGGCCGAGCGGAACGAGGTCGTGCTCGTCGCCACCGGTGCCGTGCAGGAGCAGCAGCGGCGCGGCGGCCGGCTCGGCGCCGGGTTCAAGGCGATAGAAGTGGGAAAGACGTTTCATGGACGTGAGGGGGCGGGCGGGACCGGCTTCGTCCCGCGCGCGGACGACCGAGATTGGAAGCGGACGAGACGGCGGGCGTTCTGAGTGTTGGGTTGGAGGCGAGGCGGGGCGCGTCAGGTCAGCGCCGGCAACGCGGCTTCGATCTGATCCCGATATGGCTCGAGGTGCGGTGGCAGCCCGAGCCGGGTGCCGAGCGACTCCACCGGCTCGTCGATCGCGAAGCCCGGACGGTCCGTCGCGATTTCGAAGAGCACGCCGGCGGGCTCTCGGTAGTACACGGACTTGAAATACGCGCGATCGATGATCGGGCTGGCGTGGAGGCCGTGCCGGAGGACGCTCTCGCGGACGGCCGTTTCCTCGGGGTCGTCCGGCACCCGGAAGGCGACGTGGTGGATGGTGCCGGCGCCAGTGAGCCCGCGCGGGAGCTTCGGATCGACGAGAAGGTCGACATAGGTGCCCGGGCCGCCGGCGCCCGCGGCGAAGCGTGTCCGGTGCCCGGATTGGGCGACCTGCCGGTAGCCCATCGGCCCGGTGAGGACGGCCGCGGTTTCGTCGCCGCGCGCGAGCGCGAGCGTGCTGCTGTGGAAGCCGCGGATCGCGTGCCCGGCGGGCACGTCGGCGGCCGGCGCCGGCAAGCGGGGGTCGGGCTCGTTCGTGGCGACGAGCTCGAGCCGGAGCCCGTCGGGGTCGAGGACGGGGAGGACTTCGTCGCCCAGGCGCGTTTCGACGGGCTCGGTCGGGATATCGAGCTTCTTAAGGCGTTCCTGCCAGAACCGCAGCGAGCCCGCCGGCACGGAAAAGGCCGTCGCGTAGGCTTGGCCGATGCCCGGGCGGCCGCGGCGCAGCCCCGCCCACGGGAAGAACGTCAGGATCGTGCCGGGCGACCCGGCGTAGTCGCCGTAATAGAGATGGTATGTGCCGGGGTTGTCCTGATTGACGGACTTTTTGACGAAGCGCAGCCCGAGCACCCGCGTGTAGAAGTCGAGGTTGCGCCTCGGGTCCGACGCGATCGCCGTGATGTGGTGGAGGCCTTGGACAGAGGCGGTGGTTTTCATAAGCTTCAATGTTGAAATATAGGACAAAATTTTAGGTCCGTAGTCCGATTTTTTTGCAGAGGCGGCCGAGATCGTTGAGTTCCGTGGCGGAGAGGGGGGACATCTCGCGCACGACGTTCGCGACGACCTTGGGAAAGAGGTCGGCGATGAACCGGTGTCCCGGATCGGTGAGCTTCACGACCACGAAGCGGCGATCGGCCGGGTCCCGCTCGCGCGCGACGTACCCGGCTTTTTCGAGGTTGTCCACGACCAGGGTGAGGTTGCCGCCGCTGCGGAGGAGCTTTTCGGCCAGCTCGCCCTGGCAGAGGGGGCCGATGTGGTAGAGCGCCTCGAGCACGCCGAACTGCGTGACGGTCAGCCCGGCAGGAAGGACGGCGTGCACGCGGGCGGACACCGATTCGGCGGCGCGCTGCAGTTTGATGAACGCATTGAGTGCATTGATCTCCTCGTTTGGTCCTCGGTGGCGCGTTCCCATGGCACGGACACTGGGGGCAATATATTACGATGTCAAAGCAATACTAGCGGCCAGCCGGAGCGACGGCCGTCTCTCCAGCTGGCCGCCCGGCCCGGCTCTCCTCGATTCGTTGGACTAATTGCTTGTCCGGCGCGGGTTACACGCGCGATGCGCCGGCGGGTACCTGCTCGGTCCGCTGCTTCAAAGGAGCCAGTGGGCGCGGACGTCCTTCCTCGAGAGTGTTCCGGGGCGTTAGGCGTCGATCTTTTGGATGCGTCCGAGATGGCGGCCGCCTTCGAAGGCGGTCGCGAGCCAGACGCGGACGATCTTGAGCGCCTCGTCCTCCGAGATCGTGCGCTGGCCGAGAGAGAGCACATTGCCGTCGTTGTGCGACCGGTTCCAGACCGCGACCTGCTCGGTCCAGCACAGCCCGCAGCGCACGCCGCGCACGCGGTTCGCGACGATTGCCTCCCCGTTGCCGGAGCCGCCGAGCACGATGCCGCGCTCGAACTCACCGCGGGCGACCGCCTCGGCGACGGGCCGGATGAAATCCGGGTAGTCGCAGGGCGCGTCGGAGGTCGTGCCGAAGTCGCGGACGACGTGCCCGTCAGCGAGCAGCGTGGCCTTGATCTTTTCCTTGTAGGCGAAGCCCGCGTGGTCGGACCCGATGGCGATGGTGAATTTCTTCATGGAGACGGAAACGGAGGCGGCAGGAGCGTGTCCTTATCGAAAGGCCGCCTGGGCCCAGCAACGCAAATTCCTGCCATGTCGCGCGTCTTCAAAG
Source organism: Opitutaceae bacterium (assembly GCA_035626915.1). GTDB lineage: Bacteria > Verrucomicrobiota > Verrucomicrobiia > Opitutales > Opitutaceae > Didemnitutus. The sequence continues at coordinate 7,701 of DASPMS010000094.1, read as the reverse complement.
TCATCAGCCTCGCCTCCGCCGCCCTGATCGCCGGCTGCGCTTCGTCGCCTCAGGCGCGGATCGACGCCGATCGGGCGCGGTACGAGAGCTATTCGCTCGAGGCGCGGGAGCGGATCAATGCGGGCCGGATCGACCTGGGATTCACGCCGGACATGGTGCGGATGGCGCTCGGCGAACCGTCGCGCGTCGTCGAGCGCCGGGCGGAAAACGAGACGACGGAAGTCTGGGTGTACACCCGGAACCGGCCGCGGTTCGGCATCGGCCTCGGGATCGGAAGCTGGGGCGGGCGGACTTCCGTCGGCACGAGTGTCGGGATGTCGACCGGCGGCTGGGGTCCGGACGAAGTCCTTCGCGTGGAATTCCGCGACGGCGTCGTGACCGCCGTCGACGAGCGGTCGCGCTAGCCGGGCAATCCGGCACCGCGGCGCTCCCGGCGCCGGCGGATGCAGCTTCCGCGCCGTTCGCGCGGTATTTCCGGCTTTCCGTTGGCACAGCGTTTGCCGTTAATGCCGCGCCCCTGACTCCATGGACGACCTCGACCTTGGCGCGACGGTCCGCGGTTTCGTGCCCGGACAAAAAGTCTTCAACCGCTACACGCTGCTCCGGCAGCTCGGTCGGGGCGGGATGGGCGTCGTGTGGCGCGCCCGCGACGAGTCGCTCGAGCAGGACGTCGCGATCAAGATGCTGCCGGAGATCGTGGCCAACGATCCGGTGTCCATCCGGGAGCTGAAGCGCGAGACCAGCCGCAACCAGCAGCTGAGCCACCCGCATATCCTGCGGGTGTTCGATCTCGTGGAGGCGGGATCGCTGTGCGGGATCACGATGGAGGTTGCGGAGGGCGGGACGGTCTCGCAGCGAAGGCTCGACCAGCCGCACGAGCACTTCGAAGTCGCGGACCTCCGCGAGTGGGTGCGCCAGCTGTGCGAGGCGCTGGACCACGCGCATCGGCGGGCGAAGATCGTCCATCGCGACCTGAAGCCCGCGAACCTGATGCTGACCGCCGGGGACGAGCTGAAGGTCACGGACTTCGGGATCGCGGCGTCGCTCAGCGAGAGCATGACGAGGGTCTCGAAGCAGGCCGGCAGCAGCGGCACGCCGCTCTATATGAGCCCGCAGCAGATGATGGGCGAGAAGCCGGCCGTGACCGACGACATCTATGCGCTCGGCGCGACCCTCTTCGAGCTGCTGACGGGCAAGCCGCCGTTCTACTCGGGCAACGTCGTCCTGCAGGTCCAGAGCAAGACCCCGCCGTCGATGGATCAGCGCCGCCGCGACCTCGAGGTCGCCGGCGAGGCGATCCCGGCCGAGTGGGAGGCGGCGGTGGCAGCCTGCCTCCAGAAGGATCCCGCCGCGCGCCCGCAAAGCGCGCGCGAGGTGTCGGAGCGGCTGGGGTTCGTGCCGGGGGCCGCGCCCAAAGCGTCGGCCCCGCAGAGCGCACGGTCGAATTCCTCACCGTCGGCTTCGGCCGCGGCCGCGGAGTCGCGTGGCGAACCTGCGATCGGCGGTCCGAGCCGGGCCCGGTTTCTCGCCGGCGTAGGGCTGGGGCTCGTGCTGGCGACGGCCGCCGCGATCTGGTTTGGGATTGTTATGCCCGAGCGCGCGCAGGCGCGCGAACGCGAAGCCAGGGTGCGCGAGGCGGAAGCGAAGCGCCTCCAGGCCGCGGCGGATAGCGACAGGAGCGCGCGGGACAATTTGCTGACAAGTATTCGGCTGCTCGCCGACAACAGCTCAGCCCTGGATCGATCGGCTTACGGCCGCCGGGTGGCCGAGTACGTCGAGGCGCGGCGGCTCGGACATACGGAGGTTCAGCAGGCATGGGATTCGCGGCTGGCGTCCTGGGAAGCCGCCGACCGCCTGGCCCGTGAACGGGCGGCGGCGGAGGAGGAGAAGCGCCGCGCGGCGCAAAAGGCCGAACGGGAAAAGCGGGAACCGGAGCAGATGGCTAAGCCGGCGGAATTGGGTCCAGAGCTGCGCGAGCGGGCGCGAGATTTCGCCGTGGCCGCCTTGAGCTACAATCTCGCGACCGACGCGAGCGCGTCGCGCCTGACGCTGCTGTTGAAGTATCCGGCGGAAGTCGTGCGGGAGGCCGCGAAGTTCGCCGCGCTCGCGGACCAGGACGGGAAAAGACGCGCCATGGCGGAGGCTTTGGTCAGGGAATCGGAGCGGCTGCAGCAATTTGACCAAACGCTCTTCGGCGACCAGGCGACCGCGGACTTCATCCATGTCGGCCGCCGGGCCCTGGGCGCGGCGCTGGTGCGACTGAACCTCGATGGCGTTGCCGTGCCGCCGACGCTCGCGAGCGAGGGTACGCGGTTCGCGCGCCTGGACGAGCAGGCGCAGGCGATCGAGCATGCGGATTGGCTGAAGCGGATGGACGAGAGCTTGCGCTCAGCCAAGGAAGTTCGAGTCCCGGACCGGGGCCAGTCTGGTGAGCCTTCTGCGTCGTCCCGGGCGGAACTTGCTGCGGGCTTCGAAGTGCAGCCGCTGACGGACGCGTTGCGTGCCGAGCATGGGTTGGAGGCGGGGGTGGTCGGGCTGCTGGTGGTCGGGGCGGAGGGCGACGCGCAGCGCGGTGGGCTCCGGGTCGGCGCCGTGATCACCGAGATCAACCGCCTCCCGGTGTCGAACATCGAGGCCGGGAAAGCTGCGCTCAAGGCCGGACGAAATCTCCTATTGTGCCTCCATCAGGGCAGGCTGAGCTACCTGGTGGTCGAGGTGTCGAATGGGGTCGGCACAGCGAAAGCGTTTCACGGCCCGCAAGTCGGCGCGTCTTGGGAGATCCCGGATCTGGGCATCGGTTTCCAGCCGATCGCCGCCGGCACCTTTACCATGGGAGAATCCCATGGTCCGGCCAGTCGCCGCGAATCTCGACCCACGACGGTGACAATCAGCCGGCCGTTCTGGATGGGAACGACGGAAGTAACTCAGGCGCAGTGGAAGGCGATGATGGGCAACAGTCCCAGCGAATTTTCGGGCGATCAGTTGCCGGTGGATTCGGTGACTTGGCCCGACGCGATGGAGTTCTGTAGAAAGCTGACGGTAAGAGAGCAGGCGGCCGGGAGATTGCCGGAGGGATATGTGTATGCCCTGCCTACCGAGGCCCAGTGGGAATATGCTTGTCGGGCGGGCACGACTGGCACCTTTGCCGGTGATATCGACGCCATGGGCTGGACGGCGGATACCAGTCGTCAACGGACCCATCCTGTTGGGCAGAAAGTCGCAAACGCCTGGGGACTGCACGATATGCACGGCAACGTGTGGGAATGGTGCGCGGATTGGTATGCTCCCTTGCCCGGAGGCAGCGTTCGTGATCCGGCAGGACCGTCGTCGGGTGCCAAACGTATCGCCCGGGGTGGCTGTTATTTTAATTCGATCTCCAGTAGCAGCTCGGGGAACCGTTACTACCATGCGCCGACCGAAACGTGGGATGGAATCGGTTTTCGCGTCGCGCTCGCACCTTCGACTCCCTAAGCGGGCAAGTCGGGTCAACGACCGTCGATGAAGCGCAGGAACGCGGCGGTGTCGGCGAAGTTGGCGAAGAGGGCGTCGGGCCGGTGCGCCTCGAGGGCGGTGAGGCTGTGGGTGCCGGTGGCGACGGCGATGGTCTTCGCGCCGATGACGCGCCCGCACTCGATGTCGTGCGGCGTGTCGCCGATGATGTAGGTGCGTGCGGGGACGAACTCGACGCGGTGGCGCTCCTTGGCCCGGCGGAGCGCATGCGGCCCGAGCTCGTTGCGCAACGGGCTGTCGTCCGCGAAGGCGCCGAACTCGAAATAGTGCCAGACCCGGTAGTGCGTGAGCTTGAACTCGGCGCCGCGGCGGAGGTTGCCCGTGAGCAGGCCCTGGACGAGGTCGGTGCGGCGGTGGAGCGCCTCGAGCAGCTCGAGGATCCCGGGCAGGACCTGGCCCTGGCGGCCGTCGCGGAGCTCCTGTGGCAGAAGCTCGAGATAAGTCTCGAGATAGGCCTGGCAGTTCTCGGGCGTCGGGGGCAGCCCGTTGGCGCGCAGCACCTCGCCCGTGATCCAGGTGTCGGTCCGGCCCGCCCACTCGATCTTCGAGAGGTCGCCGCGCACGCCGAATCGCTTCTCGAAGGCCTTCTCCATCGCGCGCACGCCGGCGCCGTGGGAGACGATGAGGGTGCCGTCGATGTCCCAGAGGATGAGTTTCTTGGCGGGGGGAGGGATCTGTTCGGCCACGGGGAAGAGAAGAGCGTTCGGAGAAAAGAAACCGGCGAGAGGGGAATTACACGGAAGAAATCGCCGCAAGGCCCGCGGCGAGGCCGCTGCCAAATCTCTGTCGCATATGCGACAAAAGTTCCGGGAAGCACATCGAGGACAACGGCTTAAGTTTTGGGAAATTCACTCGGCCTCGGCGGTCGCGGGGTCGGGCTTGCGCAGGGCGGTGTAGGCGGTGCCGCCGAGGATGAGCGCGGCCCCGACCAGCTCGTGCCCGGCGAAACGCTCGTCGAAGAAAAGCACGCCGCCCAGCCCGATGCCGAGCGGGACGAGCATCTGCAGGAGCGACCCTTCGGCCACGGGGAGGTCGCGGAACGCGCGCGTCATGGTGAGCTGCCCGATTCCCGCGGCGAGGCTGGCGAGGACGATCAGGCCCCACGCCAGCGGCGCGACCGGCTGCCAGGACAGCACCGCCGGCACGGCGCAGATCGCCAGGCCATACGCGCACTGGGCGGCGAAGATGGTCGAGGTGTGCTCGGTGGCGTGCAGCTGACGGATCGTGACCACGACCCACGCCGACAGGAGCGCGGTGACCACGGCGAGGAAGTCGTACACGCCCGGCAGGGCGGAGAGCGTGAACACGTTGGTCAGCAACCCGAGCCCGGCGAGCGCGGCGAGCCCGCCCGCGAGGGTGCCCGGATTGAGGCGTTCCTTCAGCACCCAGGCGGCGAGGAAGGCGCCCCAGATCACGTACGTGTTGCCGATGAACGTGGCGCGGCCGGCGCCGAGCTTCACGACGCAGAGATACGTCAGGTACACGCCGATGCCCCCGATCAGCCCGCGCTCGACCAGCTTCGGGTTGCGCCAGAGGTGGGCGGGGGCGAACTCGCGGCGGTAGGCGAGGTGCACGAGCGCGAGGCCCGTGACGAACCGCGCGCACGAAACGAGCCACAGGTTCGAGGTCCCCATTTCGCCGACCGCGCGCACCAGCAGCACCGTCGCGGTGAAGCAGGCGGTGGACGTCAGCATGAGCGCGACGCCGCGGCGGTGGTGGGGAGGAAAGGGATTGGTCATGAAAAAACCGCGCCTGGCGGGGCGCGGTTCGGCGGGGATGCAGCTGGGGAGGGAAGTCTAGCTGTCCGCGAAACCGGGCCCGCGCGCAGGCAGGGCGCGCCAGAGGGCGATGCGGTTGCGAAGCAGTTTGGAGGTCATCGGGCGGAGGAGCGTGCGGGCGCGGGGAGTCGGCGCAAGCGCGGCGAGTGTGTCAAGCGGGGCGCGGCTGTGATGGCCGCCCGATCGAGCGGCTGAACGGCGCGGGCCGTCCCGCGGGCCACGCCAAAAGTCTGTCGCATATGCGACAGACTTTTGACAATCGGCGTCGCGACCTTACAGCGCGTGGATGGCTGACCGGCCGACGGCCAGCCCGGCTTCCTTCACCGCCTCGCTCATCGTCGGATGCGCGTGGATGGTGCGGCCGAGGTCCTCGGCGCTGCCGCCGTATTCCATGTGCGTGACGACCTCGCTGATCAGCTCGCCCGCATGGCGCCCGAGGATCTGCGCGCCGAGGATCCGGTCCGTCTTCGCGTCGGCGATGATCTTGACGTACCCTTCGGTCGCGTCGGCCGCGATCGCGCGCCCGTTGGCGGCGAAGTTGAACCTCCCGACGTTGACGGCGAGGCCCCGCGCCTTGGCGGCGTCCTCGCCCAGCCCGACGTTCGCGATCTCCGGGTCGGTGTAGACGATCGCCGGCACCAGGTCCCAGTTGATGTGGCCGGCCTTGCCGGCGATCCACTCCGCGACGGCGACGCCGTCCTCCTCGGCCTTGTGCGCGAGCATCGGGCCGGCGACGACGTCGCCGATGGCCCAGATGTTCTCCGCCGTCGTGCGGAGGTGATGGTCGACCTTCACGCGTTTCTTTTCGTCGAGCTCGACGCCGGCCCGATCCAGGCCGAGGCCGTCGGTGTAGGGACGGCGGCCGACGGCGACCAGGATCTTGTCGGCCTCGAATTCCAGCACCGTGCCCTCGCGTTCGGCCGTGAGGATCGACCGGGATCCGGACGCTCCGGCTCCACCCCTGGCGGCCTTCAGGCCGGTGACCTTGGCGTTCACCTCGATCTTGAGCCCCTGCTTGGCGAGGAGGCGCGTGAAGTTGCGGACGATGTCGTCGTCGAGCGCGGCGACGATCTTCGGCAGGAATTCCACGACCGTCACCTCGCTGCCGAGCCGCGCCCAGACCGAGCCGAGCTCGAGCCCGATGGCGCCGCCGCCGACCACGACGAGCTTGCGCGGCACCTGGTCGAAGGCGATCGCGTGGTCGCTCGACACGACCGTCTGGCCGTCGAACTTGAGGAACGGCAGCTCGACGGGCGCCGAGCCGGTCGCGATGATGAAGTGGCGGCCGCCGACGCGGGGGTTTCCGGCGGAAGATTGGCGATTCGCCCCGCCGGTCGGGACGACCTCGACCTCCGTGGGGGAAACGAAGCGGGCCTCGCCGGTCAGGACCGTGACCTTGCGGGCCTTGGCGAGCATGCCGACGCCGCCGACGAGCTTCGCGACCACGGCGTCCTTCTTCCTGAGGATCGCCGGGAGGTCCGCCTCGACCGAGCCGAGCTTGATGCCGGACTCGGCCGCGTGGTGCTTGGCCCACGCGTACTGCTCGCTCGTGTGGAGAAGCGCCTTGCTCGGGATGCAGCCGACGTTGAGGCAGGTGCCGCCGAGCGTGGCGCGCTTCTCGACGAGGGCGACCCGGAGGCCGAGCTGCGCCGCGCGGAACGCGCAGACGTAGCCGCCGGGGCCGGCGCCGATCACAACGACATCGAAGGTTTCGGAGGGCATGGGATGGACTCTTGCGCGGGAGAAAACGGCGGCCGGCGAAGCGGCGGAAAGGGCGGGGCGGGGAAGCCGGAGGCTAGGCCCCGATGAGCAGACGCGAGGGGTCCTCGATCGCCTGCTTGACCTTCACGAGGAACGTCACGGCCTCCTTGCCGTCGACGAGCCGGTGGTCGTAGCTGAGCGCGAGGTACATCATCGGGCGGATGACGACCTGGCCGTTCACGGCCATCGGCCGCTCGGTGATGGCGTGGAGGCCGAGGATGGCGCTTTGCGGGGAGTTGAGGATCGGCGTGGAGAGCATCGAGCCGAAGATGCCCCCGTTGGTGATCGTGAAGACGCCGCCGGTGAGGTCCTCGAGCGTGATCTTCCCCTCGCGGGCCTTCTTCGCGGCGTCGCCGATGGCCTTCTCGATGTCGGCCATCGGCAGGGTGTCGCAGCGGCGGATGACCGGGACCATGAGGCCCTTGTCGGTCGAGACCGCCATGCTGATGTCGTAGTAGTGGTTCGTGACGACGGTGTCGCCGTCGATGAACGCGTTGACGGCCGGAACCTCCTTCAGGGCGTGCACGACGGCTTTCGTGAAGAAGCTCATGAACCCGAGCTTCACGCCGTGCCGCTTCGTGAAGTCGTCCTGGTATTTCTTCCGCAGCTCCATCACCGCCGACATGTCCACCTCGTTGAAGGTGGTGAGCAT
>DASPMS010000093.1:0-25300 GCA_035626915.1 Opitutaceae bacterium | reverse complement strand
GCAGGGGCCGGCGCGGGCTTCGCGACGGGGGGCGGAACCACGGCCGGGGCCGGCGCGGCGGCGGTGCGGGCCGCGGCGGCGGCCTTCGCGGCCTCCTCCTTCTCGCGCACGATGTCCTGCGCCGACTTCACGAACACGCCGGCGGGCAGCTTCAGCTTGGGCGCCTCCTCGACCGGGCCGGAGACCGCCACGGGCGCGGGCGCCGGGGTCGCGGCCGGGACAACGGGCGCCGTGACCGGCGCGGGGGCCCACTTCTTCGCGATCTCGTCGTAGTAGATCTTGCTGACGGTGCTCGAGACCGACCTGGTATCCGCCGAGACGAAGCCCTGCTCCTTGAGCCAGGCGAGCATTTCCTTGGGCTCAACGTTGTACTGTTTGGCAATCTCGTGGATGCGGGCGCTCATTCAGGCGGCGATATGGAAGTCGGTCGAAGGTGGGTTGATGCGGATGGGGGAAAAGGGGCGCCTCAGGCGCTCGCGGCGGAGACCTTGGCGATGATGCCCTGGGCCTCCTCCTCGCTGAAACCCTGCTCGATGATGTCGCTGGCCTCGACGCCCTCGAAGATGGCGGGGGAGTTGAAGCCCTTGGCGACGAGGCGCTCGGCGAGCGCCTTGTCGAAGCCGAAGGCGCCGACCAGGGCCGAGATGGCCTGGGCCTTCGGGTCGGTGGCGGCCGGCTTCCACTCCTCGATGTCGAGCTTCCAGCCGACGAGGCGGGAGGTGAGGCGCGCGTTCTGGCCCTTGCGGCCGATCGCGACCGCGAGGTCCTCGTTCGCGACCCGCACGAGCATGCGCTTGGTCTTCTCGTCGAGGACGATCTCGCGCGGCACGGCCGGCTTGAGCGCCTCCACGAGCATTTCCTTCGGGTCGGCGTGGTAGGGGATGATGTCGATCTTCTCGCCGCCGAGCTCGCGGACGATGCTCTTCACCCGCGCGCCGCGCGCGCCGACGCAGGCGCCGACCGGGTCGACCTTGCCGTCGGTGCTCACGACCGCGATCTTCGTGCGGTAGCCGGGTTCACGCGCGAAGGCCTCGATCCGGACGGTGCCGTCGGCGATCTCGGTGACCTCCAGCTCGAAGAGCCGGCGGACGAACTTCGGGGTGGCGCGGCTGAGGATCAGCTCCGGGCCGCGGCTGCCGTTCTCGATCTCGAGAAGCAGGCAGCGGATGCGCTCGCCGGGGGCGTATTCCTCGCCGGGGACCTGTTCCTTGCCGGGCATGACGGCCTCGGCCTTGCCCAGGTCGATGAACAGGTCGTTGCGCTCGCGGCGGCGGACCGTGCCGCTGACGATGTCGCCGACGGAATCCTTGAAGTCGTCGTAGATGCGCTCCTTCTCGAACTGCCGGAGCTTCTGCATGATCGCCTGCCGGGCGGTCTGCGCCGCGATGCGGCCGAGGTAGGAGGGATCGATCTCCTTCTCAATGCTCTCGCCCAGGGCGGCGCCTTGCTTGAAGACCTGGGCTTTCTCGACGTGGATCTGGGTCTTGGGGTCGGAGACGGAATCCACCACCTTCATGATGGCCCACGCCTTCAGCTTCCCGTCCTTGGGATTGATCTCGATCTTCAGCTCCTGGCCGGAGTTCACGCCCTTCAGGGCGGCCGTCTTGATCGCGTTCACGATGGCGGAGATCATGTCGGCACGGGGAATCCCCTTCTCCTTCTCCATGTATTCGAGGACGGACAGGATTTCGCTGCTCATAGGTGGAACTGTGTAAGGTAGGAAAAAAAAGGCGGACCCGGAGGCCCACCTTCAGGAAAGTGAACTTTTTGAACCGGTTAGTTATTCCTCCGCGCAAACGCTTGTCAAGCCGCCGGCTAGGCCTCGGTCCGCCAGCCACTTGCGATGTATTCGCGTTCCACGAGCCAGCCGAGCAACCCCTGGGCGTAGCCTTGGCAGATGGGCTGCTCCGGGGGCCGGGCAATTCCGAGCCTGGAGAGGGCCCGCCTGACTTGGTCGGGAGCGTCGCCGAGGTACCAATGAAACCAGGTTCCCAGGAGATCCCGCTCGGTGCGGGCGGCGAGCAAGGGCAGGAATCCATCGCACGCCAGGTTGTCGAGCCGGCTGCCCCCGAGGGTGCCGGCCAGCACCGCCGCCGCCAGTTCCCGCCGGCAGTCGGCGAGCCGATGCTCGTGCCGGGCGGCGTGCGTCGGCCCCGCCGGCTCGACCGGCGTCGAAAGCCGCTCGGCCCAGGCGGCGAGGCGATCGGGCCAGTCCGGGCGCGCGCGAACCCAGGCGGCGTATTGCCGCAGCCGCGCGTTCGGCCGGTTCGCCGGGCGCAGCCCCTGCCGGTGCCAGTTCAGACCGTCGCCGGCGAAGATCGCGTCCGGATCGACGCCGGGGCCGGCCCACTGTTCCAGGGGCACCCGCGTTGCCACGGAGAGCATCGGGGCGCGGTTGTGGCGGTAGCCGAGAATCTCGAGCGCCGCGTGGTGGGCCGCGCCCCGCCAGCCCAGCCGATCCAGCCGGAGCCGCGCGAAGCGGATTTTCTGGCGCCACCGCGCGGCGGCGTGCTGGCGCAGCAGCGGTGGCAGCCGTCCGGGCGGGAGGCTCGCGAGCTCGGCGATGAGCCGCCACTCGTCGCGGGAGGTGAGCGTCTCGAGCGCGTCGTCGGACACGTGCTCCTCGAGGTCGCGGAGGAGCAGCGGCAGCAGGGCGAGCGCCGGCAACTCGCCGCCGTCCGCGCGCAGGGCGGGACGCTCGTCCGGGCCCGGCGGGAAGAGCAGCACGTGCAGGATGACGCCCGCGAACGCCGGGTTCTCCCGATGGCTGTGGGCGCGCCAGTCCGACGCCCGGAAATGAACCTCGACGTCCCCGCGGAGCTCGCATCCTTCGAGCCGCACCTGCGCGCCGAGGAAGTCGGGGCCGCCCTGGAGATTCCACCGCCCCGGGTGCACTACCTCGAGGCGCCGGCCGTCGACGGTGCGGGCCGTGTCGCGCGCGAATTCCCCCCGCAGCCAGATCTTCTGCAACACGCGCTCGGGGCAGGCGAACGGACCGTACAGTCCCTGGAATTCGGCGACGGTGCCGGAAGGAGCTGGGTTCATGGCACGCGCAGTGCCGGCCCAGGGGCGACTGTGGCGCGAGAATTCGTCCGGGCGCGCGCCCGGGCGAGCTGAATTTTCCCTCCGCCCTCGGCGCGCTAAGGCGACCGCAGCCCGGGCGGCAGCAGCGACCGGGCGAGCGCCGCGTTCGCCGGGTCGGGAAAATCCAGGCCCAGGCGCTGGCCCATGAGAAGGAACGCGGCGAGCGTCGCCGGCGAGAGCGCGCGCAGGGTTTCCGGGTCGAGCTCCCGCGCGCAGAGTTCCCACTGGGCGCGCGCCGGCTCGGGCCGGCGGGCGAGGAGGAGCGCGATGGCCAGGCTCGCCCGGCGGTCAGGGGCCAGATGGCGGTCCTGGCCGCGGGCCACGAGCGGCGCGAGCGCCTCCGCCGCGCGGGACACGCCCGCGCCGTCGCGGAACTCCGCGTGGACCCGGACGCGCGCGGCCAGCGCCCCGACATCGCCACGGTAACGCACGAGCGACTCGGCCGCGGCGAGCGCGCGCTCGCGCTGGCCCGACTCGGCGAAATATTCGGCGTTGCGCGCCGCCGCATCGGCCTCCGGCTGCTCGTCGACCACGGCCAGCACCGTGACCTTCGCGCCCTCGAATCCGGCGATCGCCGGCATCGGATATGCGAGCGGCCGCAGCCAGGCGGGGAATTCACCCCGCTCGAGCGCGGCGTGGAAGTTGCCGGCGCCCGCGCTCCTCGCGTAGCCGGCGAGAAAGTCGTCCCACGACGGCAGCACGACGTGCGTGATCCGCCGCGCCTGGAGCAGGGCCAGCGTCTCGGTGCGTCCCGTCGCCGTCGCGATCCGCAGGGCCCCGGCGAGGTCGGCCGCGTCCTCCGGGCGGAACGTCGCGGCCGGCCGCAGCCCGCCGAAATGCGCGAGCGCGGCGGCGGTCCGCGGCGGGGCGAACACGATGCTTTCGGCCGAAGCGCCGCGCGAGCGGAGCCAGTGCCCCAGGTCGCGGGCGATCAGGCCCTCGATTTCCTCGGGCCGCAGCGTCGGATCCCGCGGCGAATGCGGGAAAGCCAAGACGAGACCCGGGAGCAGGAGCAGCAGCGTGCCCGCCGCGCGTAGCCCCGGCGGAGCACCCGCGGTCGAGGACCCCAGCGCCAGCCCGAGGACCGCCACGCCCGAGAGCAGGCCGAGCCAGTGGAGCTGCGCGCAGGCGAAGGGCAGGGTCGCGACCAGCGTCCCGGCCGCGAGCAGCGTCGCGACCGGCTGCGCCCGCCCTCGGACCACGAGCAGCGCGGCCGCACCCAACACGGGCGCGAGGGCCGCGAGGACCGGGAGCCGCGCTCCCGGCATCGCCAGCGCCACGGCGAGCGACGAAGCGGTCGGGCTGCCGGGAAGTTTGCCCAGGCGCTCGGCCGACGGATCCATCGCCCACGCGCCCGGCCCCTCTGCGAGGACCGCAACCGCGACGGCGGGCGCCATGGCGAGCGATGCGACGACCGGACCGACCCACCGGCGGCCCCGACGCTCCCCGCCCGGCGCTTGCCGGCCGCACGACCAGGCGAGCAATTCGCCCAAACCGAGCCACGCGAGAACGTGCGCCGGGTGAACGCGTCCGGCGGCGTCGGCCAGCCCAAAGCCGCGTCCGTCGGCCCAGCAGGCCAGCGCGGTCGTCCCGGCCGCCGCGATGCCCCACGCCCGCCAGGACCGGGCGGCCGCCGGTTCGGCCACGCGCAACCACGCCACGCCGAGCGCGGCGATGGTGAGGCCGATGAAAAGCGGGACCGCGCTCGCGGCCTGAAGCCACAGGGCGAGGCCGGTGAGGACACCGGCGGCGGCGTGCCAGACCGGGGCGCGCCCGCGCGCGGCGGCCGCCGCGAGGAGCAGACCCAGCGCCGCGATCGCGCACCCGGTCGCGCCCGCGCGCGGCTCGGGCTCGCCGGGCACGAAGCCGGCCGCAAACGGAAACGCGATCGCGAGGCCGGCGCCAGCCACCAGCCCGATTGCGGTCCCCGCGCCCCGCGCCCAGGCCGCGCCCACGAGCGCGGCAAGCAGAGCGAGGATCAGCGGGTCCAGCCATTGCGAAGCCAGGATGGCGGCGTGGCCGGCCGGCCGGCCGGTCGCCGATTCGATGATCCCGGCCAGCCCGGCAAGCATCGAGGCGTAGACCCGGGGACGGGGCGCGTGTGGCCCCGCGGCGGACGCCTCGCCGGAGGAGAGGCCGCGCTCGGCCGCGGCGACGAAAACGGCGCTGTCGGCGTGCCGGTCGGGCCCGAGTCCCAGGCGCAGGCCGCCCGCGTACCCGGACGGCGCGGTCGGGTCGGCCGCCGGGGCATCGACCGACCAGAGGGGCTGCCCGCTAAGGTGCTGCAGCCGCCACACGCGCGGTGCGGTGAGGGCGGCGACGGCGACGAGGGCGACAAGCGGCGCGATCCACCAGGCGCGGATGCGCGTGCGGGCCGGGCCGGGAGCTTCGGTCGGGGCGGGGGTCAGGCGCATCGATGCAATCCCGGGGCCCGGACGGAGCAAGCCCCGCGTGTGGCCGCTTCCTTGACCCGCGACCTTGACGGGGTCGGGGCGCAGCCGAGAATGGCGGCGCCCCATGATCAAGACGCGCTGGTCCGCCGTGGTTGTCGTCCTGCTCGCGGCGACCGCGACGGCCGGCGCCGGGCGCGGGCTGGAAAGGCGCGAGTTCGCGCCGCGCTCGGGTCCTGCGGGTCCGACGCTCTTCCGGACCATGCCGGCGGAGGAAACCGGCGTCCGCACGACCAACGCCTACGACGACCCGCGCATGTGGGCGGGGCTGTACCAGGAATTCACGGTCGGCGCGGTTGGCACGGGCGTGGCCGCGGGCGACTTCGACGGCGATGGCCGGCCCGACCTTTACGTCGTCAGCAAGCTCGAGGGCGGACGCCTTTTCCGGAACCTGGGCGGCTGGCGGTTCGAGGATGTGACCGCGCGCAGCGGCACCGGGGGACGGCCGGGCGTGTGGATGCAGGGGGCGGCCTGGGCCGACGTCGACAATGACGGCCGCCTCGACCTTTACGTCTGCCGCTTCCGCGCGGCGAACCTCCTCTTCATGAACAACGGCGACGGCACCTTCCGCGAGGAGGCCGCGGGCCGGGGCCTCGCGATGGTCGACGCCAGCGGGATGGGCGCGTTCGCGGACTTCGACCGCGACGGGTGGCTGGACGTGCTCGTGCAGACGAACCTGCTCGACGCGGCCGCGCACCCGCAGGGGCGGCCCAGCCGGCTGTTCCGCAACAAGGGCGATGGGACGTTCGCCGACGTCACCGCCCCCGCCGGGATCGAAGGCGACGCGCAGGGGCATGCCGCCCTTTGGTGGGACCACGACGAGGACGGCTGGCCCGACCTCTATCTCGCGAACGACTTCGCCGCGCCGGACCGCCTGTATCGCAACAACGGCGACGGGACGTTCACCGACGTGATCGGCCGCGTCGTTCCTCACATGCCGTATTCCGCCATGGGAGCGGACCTGGGCGACGCCGACAACGACGGGCGGTTCGACGTGCTCGTCGCCGAGATGGCGGCGACCACGGCGGAGAAGGACCTGCGCGGCGTCGCGGAGGCGCGGAGCCGGAGCCGCGAGCCCGCTGGCTCCGGGCCGCCGCAGGTGCTGCGCAACGTCCTTTACCTCGGCACCGGGACCGGGCGCGTGCGCGAGGCGGCCGCGCTGGCGGGGCTGGCCGCGACCGACTGGACCTGGTCGGTGCGGTGGGAGGATTTCGACAACGACGGCCGCGTCGACCTGCACGTGACGAACGGGATGGTGCGCGAGCTGCACAACGTCGACCTGCTCGCGCGGGTGATGGCCGCCGAGTCGGCCGCGGAGCGCGCGCGGATCATGCAGGCCAGCCCGGTGCTGGCCGAACCGAACCTGGCCTTCAGGAACCTCGGCGATCTGCGGTTCGAGGAGACGGGACGACGCTGGGGCCTGGATCAAGCCGGCGTGAGCTTCGGGGCCGCGACGGCGGATTTCGACGGCGACGGCGACCTCGACCTGGCGTTCACGAACTATCGCGGCGGCGCGACGCTCCTGCGGAACGACTCCCAAGCCGGCAACCGCCTGGTGGTCGAGTTGCGCGGCACGAAGTCCAACCGAAGCGGCGCGGGCGCCGTCGTGCGCGTGGAGACGGCGGCCGGGCCCCAGGTGCGAACGCTCGTGCTGGCGCGCGGCTACCTGTCGTCGTCCGAGCCGATCCTGCATTTCGGGCTCGGCGACGAGGAGCGGATCCCGTCCCTGACCGTGACCTGGCCGTCCGGCCTCACCGAGGAATTCCGCGAACTTCGCGCCGGCGCCCGCGTCCTGCTGACCGAAGGCTCGGGCGCGATCGCGCCGGTCGTGGAGCCGCCGCGCGCCTGGTTGGTCGACGCAGCCCCGCAGATCGGCGCCGCCGGTTCCAGCGAGCAGGAGCCGGTGGACGAGACCGCGCTCCAGCGGCTGCTGCCGCGCCGGCATCATGCCCGGGGACCGGCCCTGGTCGCGGCCGATCTGGACGGCGACGGGCACGGCGAGCTCGTTTTCGGCGGCACGACCCTCACGACGCGCCGGATCCTGGCGCGCCAGGGCGCCTCGTTTGGCGCCCGTCCGGGTCCGGGCGGGGTCGGACCGGTCGACGACGGCCCGCTCCTGGTCTTCGAGGCCAATGGCGACGGCCGGCCCGACCTGCTGGTGACGCGCGGCGGGGCGGCGCTGCCCGGTGACGCGCCCGAGTACCAGCCGGAACTCTTTTTTGGCGGCGAGAGCGGAACCTGGCTGCCCGCCGGTCCGGGCGCGCTGCCGCCGCTGCCGATCAACGCGGCGGCGGCGGTGACGGCCGACTTCGACCACGACGGACGATTGGATGTCTTCGTGGGCGGGCGGCTGCGCGTGGGCGACTGGCCGCTGCCGGCGCGCTCGGCACTGCTGTTCAACCGCGGCGAGCGGTTCGAGGACGTGACCGCCGAGCGGGGGCCGGGGCTGGTGGAGCCTGGGTTGGTGACCGCCGCCCTCGCGAGCGATGCGGACGGCGACGGATGGACGGACCTGGTGGTCGCACTCGAGTGGGGCCCGGTGCGGTTCTTCCGCAACGGCGGCGACGGCCGGTTCGAGGACCGCACCGCGGAGGCCGGATTCATGACGGGCGGGGCGGGCTGGTGGACGGCGCTGGCGGCGGCGGATTTCAATGGTGATGGCCGGACCGATTACGCGGCGGGAAACGTCGGATTGAACACGCCGTATTCCGCCTCGCCGGAGCGGCCGGCGTTGGTCTTCCATGGACGCTTCGGCGCGGGGCCTCCGGAAGTCCTCGAAGCCCGCCATGATGGCGAACGCGTGGCGCCCTGGCGGTCGCGGCGCGAACTGGCCCCGGTCCTGCGGTCGCAGGTTCGGCGCTTTCCCGCGAACGACGCATTCGCGGCCGCCCCGTTGTCCGACATCGTCGGCGCGGACGTGCTGGGGCGTGCCCGACGCTTCGCGGCGACCCAATTCGAGGGCGGTGTTTTCCTCAGCCAGCCGAACGGCACCTGGCGGTTCACGGCGTGGCCGCGCATCGCGCAGATCGCACCGGCCATGGGCATGGTCGCGGGGGACCTCGACGGCGACGGGTTCGCGGACCTGGCGATCGCGCAAAACTCCGATGCCCCGGTCGCCTCGGTCGGGCGGTTCGCGGGTGGGCTCGGGCAGATTCTGCAGGGTGACGGCCGGGGCGCGTTCCTTCCGGTCGCGCCCAGTGCAAGCGGCTTTGTCGTGCCCGGCGAAGCCCGGGCGCTCGTGCGGCTCGATGCCGACGGAGACGGCTGGCCGGACCTCGCGATCTCCCGCGGCCGCGAGCCGCCGGCGCTGTTCCGTCACGCCGGCGACCCGTCAGCCCGCATGCTGCGCGTCGTCCTGCGCGGCGATGGCCGCAATCCCGCGGGCATCGGCGCGCGGATCACCGCGGAGCAAGGGGGTCGTCGCCAGTCCGTCGAGGTGGGGGCCGGCGCCGGGATGGGCCAGTCGGATCCGGCGGCCTATTTCGGGGTCTCGCCCCGCGCGTCGCTGCGGGTGCGCGTGCGCTGGCCGGACGGCGCCGAAACGGACCACGGGATCCCGGCCGGCGCCAGCGGGACGGTGGTGATCGCGAGATCCCCGGGCCGCTGAGCCGCGTCGCCGCTTACCGCGCGGCGCTCCACCGGCGCGAGACACGGGTTGCCACGCGGGCGCGGGGCTGCACGATGACGACGCCCCATGCCGCCCCCGTCTTCCGGTCGAGCATCGTCACGGCCGCCGGGCCGAAACAGGGCGCGCATTCGGACGCTCGTGCTCGCCGGACCGGCGTTGGCATGCGGATTGGCGGCGGGGGAACCGGGGATCGAGATCGAACCGCTGGCGGCCGCGCGCGGGGACGGCGCAGGACCGATGTTCCGGCCGGTGAGCGCGGAGGACAGCGGCATCCGCGCGCAGAATCCCTATGACGACCCGGCGATGTGGGGGGCGCGCTGGCGCGAATTCCTTCTCGGCGCGATCGGGACGGGGGTTACGGTCGCCGACTACGACCGCGACGGCCGGCCCGACCTTTTCGTGGTGGCGAAGACCGGCGGCGACCGGCTCTTCCGCAATCTCGGCGGGTGGCGGTTCGAGGACGTGACCGCGGCGGCCGGCCTCGCCGCGCCGCCCGGGCCGCCTGCCGCCTGGCACGCGGGCGCGACGTTTGCCGACGTGAACAACGACGGCTGGCCGGACCTGTATGTCCTCCGCCAGGACGCGCCCAACCGGC
Organism: Opitutaceae bacterium; assembly: GCA_035626915.1. Lineage (GTDB taxonomy): Bacteria > Verrucomicrobiota > Verrucomicrobiia > Opitutales > Opitutaceae > Didemnitutus. Next base: position 15,543 of record DASPMS010000093.1, on the reverse strand, counting down.
TTTACGTCAATCGCGGCGACGGGACGTTTCGCGAGGAGGCAGCGGCCCGCGGCCTGGCGGTCGTGGACGCCAGCGCGATGGCGGCGTTCGCGGATTACGACCGGGACGGTGCGCTGGATCTCTTCCTCCTCACCAACGCCAGCGACCTCGTGCGGAATCCGGAGGGCGAAAAGGACCGGCTGTTCCGCAACCGGGGCGACGGCACCTTCGAGGAGACCACGGCGGCCGCGGGGATCTTCGGCGCCGGGCAGGGGCATTCCGCGACGTGGTGGGATTGCGACGAGGACGGCTGGCCCGACCTCTATGTGGCGAACGATTTCGCGCCGGCCGACCAGCTGTACCACAACAACGGCGATGGCACGTTCACGGTCACGCTCGGCCGCGCGGTGCCGGTGACGCCGAATTCGTCCATGGGCGCCGATGTGGGCGACGTGAACAACGACGGCCGGGTCGACCTGTTCGTCGGGGACATGGCGGGCACGACACACGAGAAGGACCAGCGCGGCATGGTGGACGGCCGGGCCGAGGCCCGGCGGCGGCCCGATCCGGTCGGAACCGCGCAGGCGCTGCGCAACACGTTGTTCCTCGGCACCGGGACCGGCCGCTGCCTGGAGGTCGCGCACTACGCCGGCCTGGCGGCCACCGACTGGACCTGGGCGCCGCGCTGGGAGGATTTCGACAACGACGGCTGGGTCGACCTGTTCGTGACGACGGGAATGGTCCGGGAACTGCACAATTCGGACCTCATCGCGCGCACGGCGTGGGCGGAAAGCCCCGCGGAGCGCGCCGCGATCATCCGGGCCGGTCCGGTCCTCGCGGAGCGAAACCTCGCCTACCGCAACCGGGGCGGGCTCGCTTTCGCGGAGGCCGGCGCCGCCTGGGGCCTGGACCAGTCCGGGGTCTCGTTCGGCGCGGCCACGGCGGATTTCGACGGCGACGGGGATCTCGACCTCGTGTTCACCAACTTCGACGCGCCGCCGACGGTGCTGCGCAACGACGGCGCGACGGGCGGGCGGCTCGTCGTGCGGCTGCGGGGAACCGTGTCCAACCGCGACGGCGTGGGCGCGCTCGTGAGGCTGTGGACGTCCGCCGGGCCGCAGGTCCGCCCGCTGGTCCTCGCGCGCGGCTACCTCTCCGCGAGCGAGCCCGTCCTGCATTTCGGCCTGGGCGCGGCCGAGCGCGCCGACCGGCTGGTGGTGGAATGGCCGAGCGGCCTGGTGCAGGAATTTCGGGACCTTCCGGCGAACCGGCGCGTGACGGTGACGGAGCCAGGCAGCCGCGCCCGGGTCGCGCCGGCGCTGCCGGCGGATCCGCCTCCGCCATCGGACCGGGATTTCATCGAGGTGCGGGGGCAGGTCGGGCTTGTCCTGCCGGCGGAGGCCGGCGACGAGGCCGGGCCGGCCCGGCCATTGCTGCTGCCCATCCGGCCGGCTCGCGGCTCGCGCGCGGTGGCCTGGACGGACGTGAACCGCGACGGCGCGGAGGACCTCGTGGTCGGAGGCGCGGGCCGGATCGGTCCGTCGGTCCTGGTTGCGCAGGCCGGCCCGCGGTTCGCCGGGGGCGGTTCCCTGCCCGATGGCCTGCCGCGCGGCGGGCCCGTGCTGGCCTTCGAGGCCGACGGGCGCGAGGGCGCCGACCTGCTGGTCACGCCGGGCGAAGCGCTGCTCGCGGGCGACTCGAAATTCCCGCCGCCCGTGCTGCTCCTCAACGAGGGCCGGGGGAACTGGCTGCCCGCCGGCCCGGGGGCGCTGCCGGACTGGGATGCCACGGTCGGCGCGGTCGCGGCGGCGGACTTCGACCGCGACGGGCGCCTGGACCTTTTCCTCGGCGCGCGCACCGAACCGGCCGGGTACTTGCGCGGCGCGCGGAGCGCGCTCTGGCGCAACGAGGGCGGACGATTCGCCGACGTGACCGATTCCATCGCGCCCGCGCTGCGGCGCGCGGGGGCGGTGACGGCCGCGCTGTGGAGCGACCTCGACGACGACGGCTGGGTCGATCTCGTCGTGGCGAGCGACTGGGGACCGGTGCGCTGGTTCCGCAACGAGCGGGGAACACGGTTCGACGAACGGACCGAGCCGGCCGGCTTCACTGCGGCGGGAACGGGCTGGTGGACGGCGCTGGCGAGCGCGGACCTGAATGGCGACGGACGGCCGGACATCGTGGCGGGCAATGTCGGCCTGAACACGCGCTACCGGGCGTCGCGCGAGAACCCCGCGGTGCTTTATGTCGGCTCGTTCGAACCGGGCGGTCCGGAGGTCGCGATCGAGGCCCATCGCGTCGCCGGCCGCGAGGTCCCCTGGCGCGGCCGGCGGGAAATGGCTTCCGCGATTCCGTCGGTGCTGCGCCGGCTGCCCGGCAACAACGCCTACGCGCGCGCCTCGCTGGCGGAAATCATCGGCGCCGACGGGCTGGCGCGGGCCGCGCGCCTGGAGGCCACGGAGCTGCGCAGCGGCGTCTTCCTCAGCCAGCCCGGCGGCCGGTGGGAGTTCCGGCCGCTGCCGGCGGCGGCCCAGTTCGCGCCCCTCCAGGGCATCGCGATGGCCGACCTCAACGGTGATGGACGAACGGACCTGTTCGCCCCCCAGAACTCCTACGCGCCCGTGCCGGAGATCGGGCGGTTCACGGGCGGACTCGGCGCGTATCTCCAAGGGGACGGGCGCGGCGGCTGGGAGGAGCGGGACCCGGCGCGAAGCGGCCTCGTCGTGACCGGAGACGCGAAGGCCGCCGCGGTGGGCGACATCGACGCGGACGGCTGGGCGGACGTGCTGGTGATGAGGCGGGACGGCGAGCCGCTGGCGTTCCGCAACAACGGCCGGGAGGGCGGCAATTGCATCCGGGTGCTTCTGGCCGGCCGCGACGGGAATCCGTCGGCGATCGGCGCGCGTTGGACGGTGACGTTTGCCGACGGCTCCGCGCGCGGCGGCGAAGTCCAGGCGCACAGCAGCGGCTCGGGGCAGTCGTCCGTCCAGATCTTCCTCGGCTTCGCCACAGGCAATCCTCCGCGCCGCCTGTCCGTGCGCTGGCCCGACGGCCGGGAAACCGCGCATGAACCGCTCGAGCTCGCTCGCGCGGTGCGGATCGAGCGGCCGTAGAGGCGCGCGCCGGCCCGCGCGGCGCGAGACGGGGGCAAAAAAAGGTCCGGCGGCCTGCGCCGCCGGACCGGGCGATCGAACGAGCCAGCTTAGAACGAGAACGTGTTCGTGACTGCGATGGTCCTGGGCTCGTTGATGCGGTAGCCGCCGGGCGAACCGTCGGGCTGCACGGTCACGCGCGAGATGTCGCGTTCGCCGAAGGCGTTCCGGACGTTGACCTGGCAGCGCCAGTCGATGTGGCGGCCGAGCTTGCGCTTGTAGCCGACCCAGAGGTCGACGATGGACTCGGTGCTGCCCATGTACGGGTTGTCGACGTCGAAGCGCATGACGCCGTCGGAGCCGGTCACGACTGGGAAACCGACCACGTTCTGGTCCTGCCAGCGGTAGCTGATGCCCACATTGGTGCCCTTGAGCAGGCCGTCCGACTGGAAGTTGTAGTTCGCCACCACGTTGAAGCGCCAGGGGCGCAGCTCCGGCACGTCGCTGTTGGCGAGCGCCTGGAACAGGTTGTAGCCGGCCATCGTCTCGCGGGCGAACTTGCCCCGCGCGGTTTCGCCGCCGTGCTGGGCGTCCGCCGACCAGTCGTCGTCCGAACCCCACAGGCGCATGTCGCCCGCCGGGCCCTGGAACTGCGCCCAGCGCATCTCGACCCAGTCCACGTAGCTCTTCGCCGGATTGGCGCGCTGCGCGGAGGTCTTCGAGGCGTTGAACGAGACGCTGAGACCCTTGGCGAGGATGTTGCTCGCGATGAGCTCGTACTCGTAGCCCTCGGACACCGTGTCGCCCGTGACGACGAGGCCGCTGGCGCCGAAGTTCGTCAGGCCGGCGGTCGTGCTGTAGTTGTCGAGGGCCCAGGCCTGCTGGAAGCTCTGCGGGACCTGGGTGGCGTACCACGCGTTGATCGAGGCCTGCTGCTTGGCGTACGCCGCGTCGAGCTGCGCCTGGGTGTAGGTGAAGCCGGTCGACGCGCTGCCCTGGAGCGGGCCGGCCGGACGCCAGATGACCGCGCCGCCCGAGCTGGAGAACCCGTACAGGTCGCCGGCCGGCCAATTGCGCTCGGCGCCGCCGGTTTCGACGGCGCGCTTGAAGCGGTAGGCGGCCTGCTGGCCCCACGCCTCGACCGCGCCGATGAGGTACTGCCCGCCGATCGCGCCCGCGAGGGTCGCGTTGGTGTTCTTCGAGTCGTACTTGGTGACGCGGAGGGTCAGGCGGTCATCGAACGCGGAGAGCGCGATGCCGTAGTCCTTCGTCTCGCCGGAGGGCGAGGCGACGGGCTGGCCGAGGATGTCGCGGCGCCCGGCGTCCGGCTTGAAGTTGTTCGACTTGTTGTAGTACAGGCTGATGCCGACGTTGCCGGGCAGCCGGCGGCGGATGGCGTCCGGCGTGTGCACGGCCAGGCCGTAGCTCTTCGAGTCGCCGGACTGCGTGTCGGCCGCCGTCGCCGCGGGGAGGACCATGCCGGGGTCGTTCGGGATGCGGCCGCCGTTGCCGTCGGTCGCGGCGTCCTTGCGCAGGAACGTGTCCTCGTCCTCGCGGTAGGCGAAGAGGGGCACGACCGCGCCGTCGAACAGGTAGCCCTGCCAGACGAAGACCTGCGACTCGATGTTGTCCGAGTTGATGTAGGCCTCGCCGGGCTGGACGAGCTGCTCCATCGGCACGCCCGTGTTGTCCACCGTGGTGAGCGGCACCATCACCCATTGGTTGGTGACGTTGTTCCACTCGCGGACCTGGGCCTGCCCGATGTCGATGTCGCCGGCGACCCCGCGGAGGCCGAGGCCCCGCGCGCTGCTGAACGTCGAGCCCAGGAGGGAGGGCCCGAGGTAGTTCAGGAAGATATTGTCGCGGGCGGCGTTGTTGGCGGCCCGGTCCGACTTCGGGTCGTACTGCCGGCTGATGAAGTACCGCTTGGCGGACGCGAAGCGCCCGTCGATCTGCGCGTCGGAGTAGTTCGCGGTGAACACGTGGCGGCCGAGCGCGGAGCCGAGCTTGCTGTCGCGCCCGAGCATGTCCTCGAAGTTGAGCTCGCCGAAGGCGGTCACGCGCTTCGTCTCGCGCTCGCGCCGGGCCCGGTAGGAGCCGCCGCCGAAGCCGTTGGAGAGCGTGAGCGGCCGGCCGACGTTCGGGTTGGGCGAGCCGTCGAGCAGGAACGCGTTCATGTCGACGGTGATGATCGCGCCGTCGTTCGAAATGAGGGAATCGTGGCCCCAGCTCGCCTCCTGGCGGTCGTAGACCAGCTCTATGCCGACCTTGTTGTTCAGGAAGGTCTGCGACACCGCGATGTTGTAGGCGTCAAAGTCGTTCCACTCGCGCTTGTTGTCCCCCTCCAGCATCGAGTCGTAGAAGTTGAAGATGCTGGCGTCGGACAGGGAGCGGGCCTTGTAGGCGCCGATCGCGCCCTCCGGGAACGTCGCGTTCGCGAAGCCGTCGTAGGTGCGGATGCCCTTGAAGCTGTTGTTGCCCACGTTGGCGCCGGAGACGTTGCCGCCGCGGTTGGGCCACGGGAGTGCCTGCGTGGTGAACGAGATGCCCTGGTTGCCGTTCTCGAAGGCGGTCGCGACGCCGTCCCACACGCGGTTCCCCATGGCGCCGAGCCAGCGGTTGTTGCCGTGGAAGTCATTCACCGTGCGCGGGTCGAGGAGGGGCTTGCCCATGTCGAACCACGGCGTGATCGCGTCCATCGGCGGCGAGCCGCGCGGGTTGTTGGAGAGGATGTTCCCCTTCTCGTAGTTGGCCCGGATCTCGGTGGTGCCCGTCTGGATGAGCTTGGGCGTCCACTTGACCGCGCCGAACATGCGCTCGTCGTCCTTGAACGCGGGCTCCTGCCGGTACTTGGTGGCGTCGGCGAGCAGCGAGACGCGGACGGCGAGCTGGTCGGGGATGATCACCCGGTTGAAGTCCGCCGTGGCGCGCTGCGACCCGAACGAGCCGAACTGGTACTCGACCTCGTGGGTGTTGCGGAACGAGGCGCCGTTGAGGCTGCTGTTGATGATGCCGGCGGGCGAACCGATGCCGAACAGGATCGAGTTGGCGCCGCGCTGGAGATCGACGCGGCCGACGTTGTAGGAGTCCCACGGGATGTCGGACGTGAAGAAGTCGCGGGTGTTGTCGGCCTCGTCCAGCCCGCGCACGCGGGTGTTCTGGATCGGCGAGGTGCGGTCGGTCGCGGTGAGGTACGCGCCGTCGCCCTGGCCGAGGAAGTTGCCGCCCTGGCCGGCGACCTCGGTGCCGGTCGTGTAGACGAGCAGATCCTCGGCGTTGCGCGAGTTGGTGTCCTCGAGGAACTGCTTGGTGACGACCTGGATCGCGGCGCCGACGTCCTTCAACTCGGTCCGGATGCGGGTGCCGGCGAGCGAGTACTTGGCGGCGTACCCGGTGTCCTCCTCGGCCTCGACGACGAAGGGCGAGAGCGTGATCGACTCCTCGTCCTCCGGTTCGGCGGAGCTGGGGTTGGCAGCCGGGGCAACGGTTTGCCCCAGGAGGGGCACCGATGGAATCAGGGCAAACGCAAGCGCGAACGCGCCCGCGCGCACGGCGGGTTTTATCCTATTCATGGTATGCTGGGGTGGGGATGCTCCCGGGGGTGCCGGGAGATCGCGTCGACCGCCTAAGACGACCGCCGCGATGGGCGCAGCTTAGCAGCCGGGAGGGGCGGGTGGAATGAGTTCACTTGCACCGCAATTAAGTTCTGTTGCCGTCGCCCGTGACGGCTCCCAGAGGGAAACGCCGGGGGGCGCCCGGACCCGCCCGATCACTGGATGGATTTTGCGCCCGCCTTCTTGCGGTAGCCGCCCGGGGAATCCCCGGTCAGGCGCTTGAACACCACGCACATGTACTCGACGTGCTCGAAGCCGGTGAGCTCGGCGATTTTCTTGAGCGGGAAGTCGGTCTCGTGGAGCAGCTGGCGGATCTTGGCGACCTGGACGCGGCGGATCTCGGCCTGCGGGGAGCGGCCGAGGTGCTTCCGGAATTTCTTCTCCAACTGGCTGCGCGAGGCGCTCGCGTGGCGCACGACGCGGTCGACGGTCAGGCCGTGGCAGGCGTGCTCGCGGATGAGACTCAGCGCGGCCGCCATGGTGCGGTCGTGGATCGCGAGCACGTCGGTCGACGGCCGCGTCACGACGCCGAGCGGCTCCACCCGGATGTCGATCGAGGCCGCGCGGTCGCCGCGCATCAGGCGGTCGAGCAGTTCGGCCGCGTGGTAGCCGGACTGGAACGGGTTGGGGGCGACGCTGGAAAGCGGCGGGTAGGCGAGCTCACAGCGGATGGCGTCGTTGTTGGTGCCGAGCACGGCCACCTCCTCGGGCACCAGGATGTCGGCGGTCTCGGCCGCGGCCATGAGCTGGAGCGCCCGCATGTCCACGCAGGCCATGACGCCGGCGGGCTTGGGCAGCCGCCTGAGCCAGGCGGCGAGGGCGGTGGTCTGGCGGGCGTCCCACAAGGGGGTGGTCTCGCCGGGATACGCGACGTCGAACACGTCGCAGCCGTGCCCGGCGAGCCGGAGCGCCTCGACGAAGCCATCGCGGCGCTCGCAGGCCCACGGCTCGTTGCTGAACCCGCAGAAGCCGAAGTGCCGGAATCCGCGCTCGAGGAAGTGCTCCGCGCCGGCGTAGCCGAGCGCGACGTTGTCGGGGCGGATCTTCGGGACGCCCGGGAAGGCGGGGCAGTCGTTGAGGTCGACCAGCGGGAGCCTCAGCTCGGCGCAGCCGCGGACCAGCGCGGGCGTGGTGTGCCGGCTGATCACGCCGTCCCAGCGCTTGCTGCGCAGCCAGCGCGGGTCGTTCTCGGCCCGGGCCTCGTCGTCGAGGAAGGCCGCCCACTGGCGGTGCGAGCGCTCGTAATGGGTGATGCCGCGAAGCATCGCGGCGGATTCCTCGAAGCGGGTGAGGAAGACGAGCAGGACCTGGGGCCTCACGGGCCGGCACCCTGCGGCCCGGCCTTCCGGCTGGCAAGCGCGCAGCCGGACCCGCGAGCGGCGCTCAGGTCGTGGCGGCGGCGGGGGTGCCCGCGGCCGCGGACGCGGCGGCGCGCCGGGCCGCGAGCTCGACGTTGAGCTCGTTCACGCGCCGGTCGGTGAGGGGGTAGAAGAGGAAGATCCCGACCGAGACGACGCCGAGCAGCGCGGGCCACAGGCTCATCAGGTGCACGATGCTCTCCTTGACCTCGGGGGTCGGCACGACATTCGCCTTGAATCCGGCCATGTCCATCAGGTGCAGCGCGCAGAACGCCGCGAGCGCCCACCCGAACTTCTGGCTCATGGTGGAGGCCGAGAACACCAGCGCCGTGGTGCGCCGGCCCGTCTTCCACTCGCCGTAGTCCGCCGTGTCGGCGTACATCGCCCACAGCAGCACGGGCAGCGGCGCGCCGGAGAGGTTGCCGAGCACCTCGATGGCGAAGATGGCGCCGAGCGCGCCCGGCGGCAGGAACGCATACGAGGCCGTGCAGAGGATCGAGATCGAGAACAGCGTGAGGAACAGCGGACGCTTGGCGAAGCGCGTCGAGAGATACCCGATCATCACGACGCCGAGGACGGAGGAGAACTGGCCGATCCCGGCGAAGCTCGAGAGCAGGCCCGTGAGCGTGAACGTGGTGCCGAGGAACGGAAGGGGCGTGTCGGGGGCGCCGTTGTAGATGTAGTATTTGAAGTAGTGCGCCGAGACCGAGCTGCGCAGGCCGACGAACAGGATCCACGTGAGGGTGGTCGCCGTGAGCAGCAGCCACGCGCGGTTCGAGACGAGCAGGCCGAGGTCCCGCCCCGCCGACGTGTCGGAATTCGGCATCGGCTTGATGCGCTCCCGGGTGAAGAAGCCGGTGACCAGGAAGAGCGCGACGGCGACGAGGCCATAGACGACGAACGCGAGCTGCCAGCCGCGCTGGGGATTGTCGCCGCCGAAGAACTTCACGAGCGGCAGGAGGGTGAACGAGACCGCGACGCCGGCGGAAAAGGCGAAGACGAACTTGATCGAGGAGAGCTGGGTCCGTTCCGTGGACGTCGTGGTCATCACGCCCAGCATCGCCGTGTAGGGGATGTTCACCGCCGTGTAGAGCATCATGAGCCCGTTGTAGGTGACGTAGGCCCAAACGAGCTTCGCCGTGGCCCCGAGGTCGGGGGTGGTGAAGGTCAGCACGCCGAAGATCGCAAACGGCACGCAGCCGAAGAGGATGAACGGCCGGAACTTGCCCCAGCGGGTGTCCGTGCGGTCGGCCCACATGCCGACGAGGGGATCGTTGATGCCGTCCCAGACGCGGCTGGCGAGCAGCATCGTGCCGACCGCCGCGGCCGAGAGGCCAAACACGTCGGTGTAGAAGATCGGCAGGAAGACCATGAAAGTCCGCCAGTACAGGCAGGACGCGAAATCGCCGCAGCCGTAGGCGAGCTTCTCCCGCCACGGGAGGGATTGGGGGGTAGGGGCACTCATGGGGTGAAAGCGGGGCCGGTCAGTACGAGTCCACGAGGGACCGGCAGGTCAGGAGGCGGCGCAAGGCGACATTGGTCAGAGGCCGGGTAAAGTCGACGGTCACGGTCTTGCGTCGTCCGGGGAAGAGGTCGAAGAAATTATCCGTCGCCTGCCAGTCGATGCCGGGCAGGTCGAAGGACACCCGGTGCTGGAATACCGGCGCCGAGAAGGTCAGGACGGCGCGCTTCGGGGTGATCGGGCGCACGGCGATCGCGGTGCGCCCGCGGGGAAGCTCGAGGAACCGGGGCTGCGTCAGGAGCACGGCGTCCTCGCTGACCGTTTCGCCGTCCACCTCGAGCGCGATCCGCAGGTAGATCCGCTCGCGGCCGTGGCGGGCTAGCAGGCGCGCGAGGTCGAGCGTCCGCTGCCGGACGCTCTCGCCGGGACGCAGCGCGACCGCCTTGCGCCCCGACTGCAGCACGCGGCCGTCGAGGTGGCGCACCTCCCACTGGAGCTGGCCGCGCGCCGGGCGCGGGGCGTCGTAGCAGGTGTGGAGGTGCACCTCGCGCACCGTGCTGCGCCGATAGTTGCCGATCCCGTTCAACTCCTCGCCCGGCACATGCGCGCAGGCCAGGGCCGGGGCGAAGAACCGGCGGGCGATGAAATGCAGCGCCTTCCACCGGCCGGTGAACTCGATCGAGCTCCACGAGGCGACCGGCCAGCAGTCGTTCAGCTGCCAGTAGAGCGCCCCCATGCAGCGCGGCGCCTGGCGGCGGTAGTGCTCGACGCCGACCTGCATGCAGTCCGCCTGGTTCAGCTGCGACAGGTAGATCAGCGCGTCCTGGTCCCGAGGGAACCGGTAGCGGCGGGAAACGTAGTCGAGGATGATCTGGTTGCCGGCGCGGTTCTTCTGGTGGTTCTCCATCACCGGCCCGAACACGTTGCCGTCGCCCTCCGGCGGGCAGAATGTCGCGTTGGTGGCCGGCGAGCTGTAGCTCTGCATGCCGAATTCCGCGACGAACCGGAAGTTCCACCGTTCGTAGTCCTTCACGGGCTTCCGCGCGTGCCAGACGTCCCAGAAATGCGTGTCGCCGCGGGCCTCGCCCGCGGGATGGTCGACGGCCTCGTCGCCGCGCCAGGGCGAGGTCGGCCAGTAGGGCGTGGCTGGATCGAGCCGGGCCACCTCGGCGGGGATCACCTCGTGGAACAGCCGGTGGTTGTCGCGCCGCTGCCCCGCGTACTCGGGCTGCGTGAGGTGGGCGGCGTTGCAGTGCCAGATCTCGTTGTTGCCGCACCACAGGGCGAGGCAGGCCCGGTGGCGCAGGCGTCGGACCTGGCCGGCGGCCTCGGCGCGCACGCTGTCGAGGAAGGAGGGGTCCGCGGGGTAGGTCGTGCAGGCGAACATGAAGTCCTGCCACACCAGCAGCCCGAGCTCGTCGCACAGGTCGTAGAAGTCCTCGCTCTCGTAGATGCCGCCGCCCCAGACGCGGATCATGTTCATGTGCGCGGCGGCGGCGGCGCGGAGGTCGCGCGCGTAGTCGCGGCGGGTCAGCCCGGCGACGAACGCGTGCGCGGGGATCCAGTTGGCGCCCTTGGCGAAGATCGCGCGGCCGTTGACCTTGAACTGGAAGGACTCGCCCCAGGCGTCGGGGTGGCGGTCGAGCTCGATCGTGCGGAGCCCGATGCGGCGCGACCAGTCGCCGATCGGCGCGCCGTCGGGGGCCGCGACGCTGACATCGAGCTGGTAGAGCGGCTGGCCGCCCTGGCCGGCGGGCCACCAGAGCTGCGGGTGGCGGATGACGACCTCCGGGCCGCCACCCGTGGCGACGACCACGTCCTGCAGCACGAGCCGCCAGTCCCAGATCACGCCGGCCTGGGGGCGCGCCAGCTCCGCCGCGAGCTGGAGGGTGACCGTGCCGTCCGCCGCGTGCTTCTGCAGCACGTGGACGTGGTCGAGTCGGTTGCCGCTCCACGATTCGAGCCGGATGTCGCGCCACACGCCGGCCGTCACGAACCGCGGGCCCCAGTCCCAGCCAAACTGGCATTGTTCCTTGCGGATCACGGAGCTGCGGCCGACCGGGTCGTTGATCTCCACCGGGCGGTGCTCGCGCCGGTGGTCCGCGATGTACCGCATGGCGCTCGTGAAATGGACGACCAGCTCGTTCTGGCCGCGCCGCAGCAGGGAACGGACCGGCCAGCGGTGCCCGACGAACATGTTGTCCGTCCGCGCCACCTCCCGGCCGTTGAGCCGGACGGTCGCGACCGTGTCGAGGCCGTCGGCGACGAGGTCGATGTCGTCGTCCTCGAAGAGGTCGGCCGGCACCTTGAAGCGCGCGCGGTAGACCCAGTCATGCTGCTCGATCCACTGCAGGCCGAGCTCGTTGAGGCCGAGGAACGGGTCCGGAATCCGGCCGGCGCGGAGCAGGTCGGTGTGGACGCAGCCGGGCACGGCGGCCGGCAGCCATTTCTTTTCCGCGGCGTCGCGGAACTCCCAGGTGGCGGCGGCGAGCGGGAAGGATCTCACGGCGAAGGCTTGGCGGCGCCGGGCCGCGGGGTGAGGCGCAGGAGCTTCACGTCGCGCGCGTCGATGCGCGCGGCGTACGGGCGCGTGGTGTCGCCGGCCAGCTGCTTGGCCCAGACATCGCGGATGGAATACGAGCCGCGCAGGAATTGGCCCATCTGGGCCCAGTCGATGCCGAGCTCGGCGGGCGCCGTGCCGGTGTTGAACAGGCAGACGGCCCAGTCGCCGTCGGCGAGCGCCTTGACCCAGATTTCCCGGCCGGCCTCGACGCGGAAACGCCAGCCCTGCCGGCCGAGCGGGTCCTGGTTGATGGCCAGGGCCTCGCGGTCGACGAGGAGGTCGCGGATCTCGGGGCTCATTTTCCGGACGTCGTTCCCGGCGATGAGCGGCGCGGCGAGCATGCACCAGAGGCTGAAGTGGGCGCGCGATTCGGCGTACGGTAGGCCGGGGTTGCCGACCTCCATCATGTCGGGGTCGTTCCAGCCGTCGGGACCGGCGAACTTCTCCAGGCCGTCGTTGAGGCCCTGGCTCGGCACGAGCGTGGCCTGCAGGTCGAGGATCACCTTCCAGCCCATCGACCACTGCTGCCGGCAGTCGTAGCAGTCCATGATGTCGCCCGTCGTCCGCCAGAGATGGCCGACATCGCGGGCCCATTCCCAGGGCTTGGCCGTGCCCCACTCGCAGATGCTGAACACGACCGGCCGGCCGGCGGCGTGCAGCGCGTCGCGCATCGTCTCGTACGCCTCGCGCGCGTTGCGCGTGCCCGTGTTGCACCAGTCGTACTTCAGGTAGTCCACGCCCCAGGAGGCGAACGTCCGGGCGTCCTGGAACTCGTGGCCGCGGCTGCCCGGAAAGCCGGCGCACGTCTTGTCGCCCGCGCAGGAATAGATGCCGAACTTGAAGCCCCGCTCGTGCAGGTAGTCGCCGAGGGCCTTCATGCCGCTCGGGAAACGCGTCTTGTCCGGGACGAGGTTGCCGGCGGCGTCCCGCGCGCGTTCCGCCCAGCAGTCGTCGACGACGATGTACCGGTAGCCGGCGTCGCGCATGCCGTTCGCGATCATGGCGTCGGCCGTCTCGCGGATGAGCCACTCGTCGATCTCCCCGTGGAAGGTGTTCCAGGTGTTCCAGCCCATCGGCGGGGTGGGCGCGAGGCCCTTGAACTTCTGGGCTGCGAGCGGGGCGGCGAGGGCGAGCAGCGCGGCGAGGAGGAGAAGCGAACGTTTCATGGGGAAAGATTGGCGCCGTTCGAACGGATCACCTCGCGGTACCAGTGGTAGGAGTCCTTCGGCGTGCGCCGCTGCGTGGCGTAGTCCACGTGGACGAGCCCGAAGCGGTCCTTGTAGCCTTCCTTCCACTCGAAGTTGTCGAGGATCGACCAGTGGAAATACCCGCGGACCGGGACGCCCTCGCCGGCGGCGCGGCCGAGCGCGCGCAGGTAGCGGGTGGTGAAATCGATCCGCTGGGGGTCGTGCACGCGGCCGTCGAGATGCACGAAGTCGGTGTTGCAGAATCCGTTTTCCGTCATGACGAACGGCAGCCGGTACCGCTCGTGCTGGAACCGGGCGGCCCAGTACGTCGCCTCGGGCGCGATGTGCAGCCAGGGCAGCGTGCCGCGGGGATTGCCGATGCCCCATTCGCCCGGAACCTTTTCCGGCCGCCCGTCCGCCCCCGCGCGGACGGGCCAGCCCGAGTAGCAATTGTAGCCGATGAAATCCAGGGGCTGGCCGATCAGGGCCATGTCGCCGGTCGAAATCGGAGGCAGGTCGGCCGCGAAGGCCGCGAGTCCCTCGGCCGGGTACTGGCCGAGGAAGACCGCGTCCTCCCACCACGCGAGGTTCCAGACGCCCCGTTCGCGGCAGGCGAAATAGTCGGCTCGCGCGGCCTCGATGTCGCGCGGATCCGCCGACGCGGGGATGCGTTCCCGGCCGGTGTGCGCGAGCGAGATCTTCACCGGCCGGGGGCAGCCGGCCCGCAGCGCCTGCACGCCGCGGCCGTGGGCGAGCAGCAGGTGGTGCGCGGCCTGCAGGCATTCCGCGAACGTGAGCTGGAGCCCCGGCGCGAACACGCCTTCCTGGAGGCCCAGGCCGACGACCACCGGCGGCTCGTTGAAGGTGAGCCAGTGTTCCACGCGGTCGCCGTAGTGTTCCGCGGCCAGCGCCGCGTAGTCGCCGAACCAGCGGGGCAGGTCGCGATGAAGGAAGCCGCCGCGGTCCTGCAGCGCCTGGGGCAGGTCCCAGTGGTACAGCGTGACCCACGGCGTGATGCCGGCCGCGAGGAGGGCGTCGATCAGCCGGTCGTAGAACGCAAGTCCCGCGGGGTTCGGCTGCCCGGTGCCCCGCGGGATCAGCCGCGGCCAGGCGAGGGAGAGCCGGTAGGCCTTGACGCCGAGGTCCCGCAGGAGCGCGACATCCTCGTCCCACCGGTGGTAATGGTCGCACGCCACGTTGCCGGTCTGGTTCTCGAACACCTTGCCGGGGGTCTGCGAAAACGTGTCCCAGATCGACGGCGCCCGGCCGCCCTCGTTCCAGCCGCCCTCGATCTGGTAAGCGGCGGCGGCGGCGCCCCAGGTGAAATCGGCGGGGAAGGTCATGTCGGGGGCGGAACCCCCATCCTAGCGGAACGGCCGCCCGCGGATAATGAGATTCTTTGTTTCGCGGTTGAGAAATCCGGTTGGCCGTTGTGCCCTGGCTTCCGAGGGTGGCGCGCGACGTCCCGGTGCGCTTGGCGGCTGCGACCCAAGGCCGGACATCAAATCAACGCGCGGAGACCGCGCGTGCCACCAGATGCATGGGGGTGGCGCGCGACGTCCCGGCGCGCTTGGCGGACTGCCGATGTCGGTCGCTCGCGCTCGACCGGCGAAGGTTGGCGGAAGGGGAGGGATTCGAACCCCCGGAACCTTGCGGTTCAGCGGTTTTCAAGACCGCCGCGATAGACCACTCTGCCACCCTTCCGAAGTCGCGGCCAAATTGCCCGTGCGCGCGGCGAGGTCAACGGCTGAGATGGCGCGAGGGGGGAGACTCGAACTCCCGACCATCGGTTTAGAAAACCGATGCTCTATCCAGCTGAGCTACCCTCGCTTCCAACTACGACGGGGCGCAGCATGCGCGGCCGAGCGCTTGGTGCAAGCCCGGGGGCGGGACGGCGCGCACCACCTCCATCAGGCATCTGCGGCGTGCCGAGACGGCCCGCGCCACCGATTCCGGTGGAACGCGACCTCCGGGCGCGTTTGGCAGTCAGGCTGCAAAACGCGCCGGAACGGCGCGCGCCAACAGACCTGGTGCAACGCGGGCGGGTCCGGGCGGTCGGTAAGGGCGTGCCGCGCCGTCACGTCGTCATCACGAACCCGGAGAAGCGCTATTTTCCGAACGGCTTCCGCAAGGTGGACCTCATCCGCTACTATGCGGCGGTGGCGAAGTGGATGCTGCCGCACCTGAAGAACCGGCCGGTGACGCTGATCCGCTTTCCCGAAGGCGTGCGGGGCGAGAAGTTCTACGAGAAGAACGCGCCCGGGCACGCGCCCGCCTGGATCCCGACG
>DASPMS010000092.1:0-17048 GCA_035626915.1 Opitutaceae bacterium | reverse complement strand
AATCCGTTGAATTTTTCACAAGAGGCCGGGAGAAAACGGAGTCGGTGTCAGCCGGTCGGCCGGATGCCTTCACATAAGGCAGCGAACGGAATGAAGGAACCCATGCGACCAAGTTCTTCGTTCCCTTCGTTTCCTTATGTTTCATCCCACCGGTCGCCGACTTTCCGTCCCTCTCCGTTATGTCCGTGGTCTCTTGCTCAAACCCGCCGATGTCCGACATCGGACAGACCGCTGAATTTCTTCACAGGCGGATACGGAGAAAAGGGAGTTCCGGCCGCCGGCTGATCGGCCTCTTTTCTCACATAGGGCAACGAAGAGAACGAAGGAGAGGTCGGGTCACCACGCGGGTTCTCGTCCGCTTCGTTTGCTCGTGTCGCACCCGGCCGCCGGCGGTCGGGAGAGGCCTGAGGCATTATCTCCTCGCATATTGTTTACGTTATAGCACTATAGCCGGTCCAATATGAACCCGAACGACCTCAAGAAGCTCGAAGTATATCAGAAGGAAATCGCCCGCCTGCAGGCCGGCATCGCCAAGATGAAGCGCAAGCTCGTGGCGCTGCCCGCCAAGTTCGGATTCAGCTCCATGAACGATTTCATCGACGCGCTGCGGGAGGCGGCGTCCGGCGCCGGGGTCAAGGCGGGTCGCGCCGCGGCGGGGGCGCGCAAGAGGCGCGTCGCGATCACCGACGAGATCAAGCAGAAGGTAAAATCGCTCCTCGCCCAGGACAAGACGGGCGCGGAGGTCGCCAAGGCGGTTGGCATCTCGCTGCCCAGTGTGCAGAACATCAAGAAGGAGCTGGGGCTGGTGAAGAAGCGGAAGGGCTGACCTTTCGCGCCCCGCCCGGGGCGATTGCTTTGGCGACCGCCGGATCGGTGACGCGCGCCGTCCCGGCGCGCTTTCCGAGCCCCAGGAGACCGGCCCGTAATATCCTGATAAAAAGCAGGAAGCGCGATAGGTCCGCTCCGAGGGTGGAGTTTAATTCATTTTGAATTGAACAAATTTCCCGGACGGTTCTGGCTGGCGTCCATCAATGGCCCGCCCTGTCACCCCTCGGACAAACGGAGAAGGATTGCCGCCCGCGACATCGGCGGCCGCGCCCTCGGTGCCGGCGCTGCGGACGAGGGAACGGCCGGCGGAGCTCGCCGCTTTTGAGACGGCGGTCGTGGAGTTCTTCGTCGATGCCGCGGAGCTCGTGGGCGTGCCGAAGTCCGTCGCCGCGATCTACGGTTCGATTTTCGCCAGCGCGGCGCCGCTCAGCTTTGCGGAGATCGAAGCGCGGCTGGGCCTGAGCAAGGGCTCCGTGAGCCAGGGCCTGAAGATCCTGCGGGAAGTCGGCGCGGTGAAGGAGGTCTCCACCAAGGCGGACCGCACCGAGCTGTTCAGCCCGGACCTCGAGATGCGGAAGCTGATCGAACGCTTCCTCGAGAGCCGGGTGCAGCGGCAGCTGTCCGCCGGCGGGGACCGCGTGGCCGACCTGCGCCGTCGGGTCGCCGCGATGCCGCCCGCGGAGCAGTCCACCCTGCAGGGGCGGGTGAAGAAGCTCGAGCAGTGGCATTCGCGCACGCGCGCCCTGCTGCCCTTGGTCCGCACTTTTTTGAAACTGGGCTCCTAGCCCGCGTCGCGGGCGCGATCCCGCCTCGGCTGATGGCCGAAACAACGCAGTTCCACGCCACGCGGTCGCTCCCGCCAGAAGCGACGGGGCGAAGCCATGGACGGGGCGGCCGGTCCGGCCTTTTTTGCCGGAGCGAGGGCGCTCCGGCCCCGACCGGGCGCGAGGTCACGACATGAAAACGCTGCTGCTCGCACCGGCGATGTTCGGCTCGGACGGAGGCATCGAGCGCATGATGCGCCACTACCTGCGCGCGCTGCTGGAACTCGGCGCGGCCGGCGACCGGGTCGACGCGGTGGTCCTGAACGACGGGCCGGGGGCGGCGGCCGTTTCCGACCTCGCCCGCCGTGCGGGCACATTCGCCGGTTGCGGCCGGAGCAAGGGCCGATTCCTCGCGGCCGGACTGCGCCTCGGCTGGTCGGCGGACCGGATCGTCTGCGGCCACGTGCACCTTCTGCCCGTCGCCTGGCTGCTTTCGCTGCTGCGACCGCGGCTGAGGTATTTTCTCGTGGCCCACGGCATCGAGGTGTGGCGCCGGCTGAGCTGGTCGGAACTCCGTGCGGCCAACGCGAGCCGCCGCGTGTTGTGCGTGAGCGATTATACGCGGCGGGAGATGCGGCGGCACAATCCCGGCCTCGGTGCGCAGCGCCTGGTTGTGGTGCCGAATTGCCTGGATCCGGATCTGACGGAGGCGACCGGGGCGGTGGCGGCCGCGCGGCGCCGCGGCTCGCCCCAGATACTGACCGTGTCCCGCTTGACGTCCGCCGACCGGGAGAAGGGCGTCCAGACAATGATCGAGGCGATGCCGCTCATCCTGAAGGAGCGCCCCCGCGCGCACCTGCGCATTGTCGGCGGCGGGAACGACCTGGAGCACCTGGCGCGCCTGGCCCGGAGCCTCGGCTTGGAAGTGGAACTACCGATGACCGCGTCCGGGGCCGGCTCCGCATCGGGTGTCGGAATGATTGAATCCGCGGACGACGAAGCAGCGGAGCAGGGCGGGGAGTCGCCGGCAAAAGCGTCCCCGCGCGCGGTCGTCAGCTTCGCCGGCCGGATCGATGACGACCGGCTGCGGGCCGAGTACGCCGCCTGCGACCTGTTCGCCCTCCCGTCGAGCAAGGAGGGCTTCGGGCTGGTCTATCTGGAGGCGATGGCGTTCGGGAAGCCGTGCCTGGCGGCGAACGCCGGCGGCGCGCCGGAGGTCGTGAGCGCGGAAGCCGGCGTGCTGGTCCGGGCCGGCAACGTGGACGACGTACGGGATGCGGTATGCGGCGTCGCGCTCGGGTCCCTCGCGCCCGACGCGATCGCGCATCGCGCCGGGGAGTTTACGCTCAGCCGGCTTCGGGAGCGCCTCCGGGGCCTCCTGGCCGCCTAGCGCCGCGGCTGGGTTTTCCTCCCTCCCACCCTCGCCTAATCAATCCCTATGAACATAAGACGCGTGAAAGTCTATGGAGCTGGTTCCATCGGGAATCACCTCTCGAATGCCGCCCGGATGCTCGGCGCCGAGGTCGTCGTTGTCGACGTGAGCCGCGACGCCCTGGAGCGCATGCGCCGGGACATCTACCCGGCGCGCTACGGCCGGTGGGACGAGTCCATCCAGCTGCACACGCCCGATACCCAGCCGCGGGGCGGGTTCGATCTCATCTGCATCGGGACGCCGCCGCCGCATCACCTACCGCTAATCCAGGAGGCGCTGCGCGAATCCCCGAAGGCGATCCAGGTTGAGAAGCCGCTCTGCCCTCCTTCGCTCCACCAGGCGGACGAGACGGCCCGGCTGGCGGACGCCTCCGGGACGAAGGTGTTCGTCGGCTACGACCACGTGGTTGGCAAGGCGGCCCGCAAGACGGAGGAGCTGTTGCGCGCCGGCGCGGTCGGTCCGATCCGGACGCTCGACGTGGAGTTTCGCGAGCACTGGGGCGGCATCTTCAAGGCGCACCCCTGGCTCAGCGGCCCGGCCGACAGCTACCTCGGGTTCTGGGAGGCCGGCGGCGGCGCGAGCGGCGAGCATTCGCACGCCATCAACTTCTGGCAGTACCTCGTGCATTTCCTCGGCTTCGGCCGGGTCGCGGAAGTCGACGCGATGCTCACGTACGTCGAGGACGGCAAGGCGCGGTATGACAGCCTGTGCCTGCTGCAGCTGCGGACCGAGCAAGGCTTCGTCGGCCGCGTGGTGCAGGACGTCGTGACGCACCCCGTGAAAAAGTGGGCGTTCATCCAGGGCGACGAGGGGACGCTCGAGTGGCACAACGGCTACAACCCGCAGGGCGACGGCGTCGTGCTGAAGCCCCGCGCCGGCGCCGCTCAGGTGTTCGAGCTCCCGAAACGGCGCCCGGACGACTTCATCGAGGAGCTTCGCCACATCGATGCCGCGCTCGCCGCGGGCGCCCCGGCGTCCGTCATGCGCCTCGAGCGCGGGCTGGAGACGATGATGGTGATTGCGGCCGCGCACCTTTCGGAGCGCACGAAACGGCGCGTCCGCATCGATTATAGCCGGGGCTGGACCCCGGAAGCCCTCATCCCGGCCTGACCGACCGCCCCCCATGAACTCTTCGTTCTCATTCCAGGACCTATTCGTCCTCGACCTGGCGAACAACCACCAGGGCAGCGTCGACCACGCGCTGCGGATCATCGAGGAAGTTGGCGCGGTGGTGCGCGCCAACTCGGCACGCGCTGCGTTCAAGTTCCAGTTCCGGCAGCTCGACACGTTCGTGCACCCGGCGCACCAGCGCCAGAGCGCGAACAAGCACATTCCCCGGTTCCTCTCGACCCGCCTCGGCCGGACGGATTTCGCCCGCCTCACCCAGGCGGTGCGCGACGCCGGCATGATCACCATGGCGACGCCGTTCGACGAGGAGTCGGTTCAGCTGATCGATGAGCTCGGGATTGAAGTCGTCAAGGTAGCGAGCTGCTCGGCCCTCGACTGGCCGCTCCTCGAGGCGATCTCCCGGCACACGCGCCCGGTCATCGTGTCCACTGGCGGCCTCACGCTGCACGACATCGCCGACATCGTGAGCTTCCTCGACCACCGGCGTGTCCATTTCGCGCTCATGCACTGCGTGTCGATCTACCCGACGCCGGACCACCAGCTGGAGCTCGCGCAGATCGAGACCATCCGGTCCCGCCACCGGGAGAAGGTGGTGGGCTTCTCGACGCACGAGGTGCCGGACGAGCTCGGGGCGGTGATGGTCGCGATCGCGCAGGGCGCGGCAATCCTTGAGCGGCACGTGGGCATCGCGGCGGGCGAAATCAAGCTCAACGCCTACTCGTCCACGCCGGCACAGGTCGACGCGTGGATCAAGGCGGCGAAGCGCGCCCGGGTCATGCTCGGGCACGCGAAGCGCCAGCCGGCGCCCGCGGAGGAGATCGCGTCCCTCGAGTCGCTGAAGCGCGGCGTCTTCATTCACGATCCGATCAAGGCGGGCGGAACGCTCCGCCGCGAGGACGTCTACTTCGCGATGCCGTTCGAGCCCGGCCAGCTGGCCTCGGGGCAGTGGAAGGACGGCATCGTGGTCCAGCGCGACCTTGCGAAGGACGAGCCGGTGAGGCTGGCCGACGTCACGCTGCCGCCGCGGTCGGAGAAGGCGGTGCTGTTCCAGACGATCCACGAGATCAAGGCCATGCTCAACGAGGCGCGCATCGCGCTGAACACGGACTTCCGCCTGGAATTCTCGCACCACTTCGGGCTCCCGGAGTTCCGGAAGACCGGCGCGACGCTGATCGAGTGCATCAACCGAGGCTACTGCAAGAAGCTGATCATCCAGCTCCCCGGCCAGCACCATCCGAGCCACTTCCACAAGAAGAAGGAGGAGAGCTTCCAGGTGCTGCACGGCACGCTGGAGATCATGCTGGAAGGCCGGCGCCGCACGCTGCTGCCGGGCGACATCCAACTGGTGCCGCAGGGCTGCTGGCACGAGTTCTGGACCGGCACCGGCGTCATCTTCGAGGAGGTGTCCAGCACCCACATCAACAACGACTCGTTCTACGAGGACAAGCGGATCAACGACATCCCGCGCGAGTCCCGGAAGACGATCGTGAACAACTGGGGGCGGTACCAGATTTGAATGTGGCCCCTGGCGTCCGCTGCGTCGCATTCGACTTCGACGGCACGCTCGTCGACTCGAACCGACTGAAGCACGAGGCTTGGTTTGCGGTCTTCGGCGAGGCCGGCTTCGGCCGCCCGGAGATCGACGCGCTGCTGCGGGCCCATCCGCTGGCCGACCGCTTCGAGCTCGTCGACCGGCTGCTCGCGACGCGCGGGGAGGCGGACTCGGTCCTCCGGGCGCACCTCGTCGAGCGCTACAACTTCATCTGCGAGGAGGGCCAGTCGACCTGCCCGGAGATCCCCGGCGCGAGCGAGCTGCTGCGCGAGCTTTCCGCCCGGCTTCCGCTGTACGTCAACTCGGCTACGCCCGAGGAGCCGCTCCGCCGGATCGTCGCGCGACGCGGCTGGAGCGGGCATTTCCGGGCGGTGTATGGGCGCCCGCGCAGCAAGGTCGACAACCTCCGCCGGATCGCGGCGGAGCAGTCGGTCGACCTGGCGCGGCTCGCGCTCGTCGGCGATGGGCCGGCGGACGCGATGGCCGCGGCCGAGACCGGCTGCCGATTCGTCGCCGTCGGGGACTGGGCGCGGAGAGAGTCCTCCGGCGGCGCGCGCGCCCGAAGTCTCGACGAGGTAAGGGACCTCCTTTGTTTCCGACCATGCTGAACAACCAACGAATCCTGGTGGTGGTCCCTGCGCGCGGTGGCAGCAAGGGGGTCAAGAACAAGAACATCCACCCGCTGTGCGGGCGGCCGCTCATTGCACATACCGCGGAGCTGGTGCGCTCCCTGGCGTGGATCGACCGGGCGGTCGTGTCGACCGACAGCGAGGCGATCGCCGCCGCGGCCGAATCCGCCGGCCTCGCGGCGCCGTTCCGGCGCCCCGCGGGCATCTCGGGCGACCGGATCGGCGACTGGGACGTCCTGCACCACGCGCTGCTTGAGATGGAGCGCCTCGACGGCTGCCGCTACGACGCGGTCGTGATGCTGCAGCCGACCAGCCCCCTCCGGCGGGCGCAGCACGTGACCGACACCGTCCGGAAGCTGACGTTCGGCGGCTGGGACGCGGTCTGGACGGTGACACCGGTGGACCTGAAGTACCACCCGCTCAAGCAGCTGGTGGTGCGTGCGGACGGCGCGATGAGCCTCTTCGACGACCGGGGCCGCGCGATCATCGCCCGGCAGCAGCTGACGCCCACCTACTATCGCAACGGCGCCTGTTACGCGCTCAGCCGCAGCTGCGTCGTCGACCAGAAAACGACGATGGGGGCCAGGTGGGCGGGCGTGCCGATCGACGAGACGATGGTCAGCATTGACACGCTCGAGGACTTCGAGCGGGTGGAAGCCGCGCTCGCGGCCCGTTCCCAGCCTTGAGCCTGGTCCGAAAAGGCGCGGGGGTTTTCCTGGGCAACTGGACGGCGCTGCCGCTGCAGTTCCTTACCGGCGTGCTGCTAGCCCGCATGCTGGGAGCGGAGGGCCGGGGGATGCTGGCACTTTTTGCGGCGGGCATCACCCTGCTGGCGGGCCTCGGGCAGTTCGGGTTGCCGAACGCCGCGGCCTTCCTCGTGCGTCGCGAGATCGCCAATGAGCGGACCCTGGTCGCCGGCCACCTGCTGGTGACGCTGGCTTTCACGCTCGTGATTGCCGGGGCGCTTTTCGCCGGTGAGGCGCTGGTCTGGCGGCTCCTGTTCGAAGGCGTCCGTCCTGACCGATGGATGATCCCCCTGGTGCTTGTGACCCTGCCGCTGAACATGGTGAACACCTACATGGGGATGCTGGCTCTCGCGCAGGGCCGGGCGGCCGACTACGCGCGGCAAACGGTGGGTCTCGGCGTCCTGACCGCGTTGTTCACGGTCGCGCTCGTCGGGGCGACCGGCGCCGGGATTGCGGGCGGAATGCTCGCCGTGGCCCTCGCGAACGCGGTGAACACGGTGCTGGTGGGCGCGCGGCTGCTGCGCGCGACGAAGGGGCAGGTGGTCGCGGTGTCCGGCGCGACGTTGCGCCGGATGCTCGCACTCGGATTTCAGAACTACTGGGTCTCGATCGGCGGGCTCGTGTTCAAGCGGATCGACACGTTCCTCGTGCAGGGCTTCCTTGGCACCGCGGCCGTGGGATACTACGCCGTGGCGCGCGTCCCGTTCGACGCGGTGCTGACCGTGCCGCGGGCGCTGACCGGCCTCGTCGTCGGCGAGGCCTCGGCCGCGGGCGACGCGGGCGCGGGCCCCATCGTCGCCCGCGTCACGCGCAACGTGCTCTGGCTAATGCTGCTGGCCGTCGCGCCGATCGCGGCGGGTGCGCCCTGGGTCGTGCCGTGGCTGTATGGCGCGGATTTCGCTGCCTCGGTGCCGTCGCTCGGGCTGCTGCTAGCGGCCGCGGTGCTGTTTGGCGCCGCGATCAGCCTCCAGCCCTATTTCGTGGGGATCGGCCGGCCATGGATCAACTCGGCATGCACACTCGGATCGGGCGTGGCGAGCGTCGGGCTGGGCCTGTGGCTGATTCCCCTCCTGGGCATCGAGGGGAACGCGCTCGCCAGCCTCGCCGGCGCGGCGCTGTTCTTCGTCCTCCAGGCTGCGCTCTACGTTCACTCCACCTCGGCCCGCTGGAGCGAGCTCTGCCGGCTCGACGCCGGCGAGGTCGCCGGCCTGCGGCGACGCGTCCGGGACCGCTTGCTGCGGCGGCGACAGCCCGTCCGAGCCGGCGGCGGGCAGGCCGTTCACTCATGAAGACCATATTCATTTTCATCACGGAGGGATTCCGCGTTCGGAACGTGCTTTATTCCGACGTCCTCCCGCTGCTGCAGCGGTCGCACCGGGTGGTGATCATCGTCCCCGCCGCGGACGTGGAGAACGTCCGTTGCGCCTTCGGGGGCCCGAACGTGCTTGTCGAGGCGCGCCCCGAATCGCCGATGCGATTCGAATCCAAGTTCGCCTTCGTGCGGCGCTTCTTGCTTTCGAACCCCGCGCGGAACAAGACGGTGAGCGTGTTTTCCTCGATCATGAAGCGGGACCAGCCGTTCCACTACTGGCTAGTGCGGAACGTAAACCCGTGGCTCGGGCGGAGCGCGCTGGTGCGCCGCGCTTGGCTGTCCTTCGAAGCCTTGATCAACCGGGGCTCCGAGTACGCGGCGTTGTTCGGGCGGTACCGCCCTTCGCTGGTGGTGACGACGGACTTCGGGTCGCAGACGCACGAGGTCAGGATCCTGCGCTTCGCGAAGCGCAGGGGGGTGAAGACCGCCTCGATCGTGTACAGCTGGGACAACTTCAGCTCCAAGGGGGTCATGGGCGCCATCGCCGACCGGCTGGTGGTCTGGAGCGACATCATGCGCCAGGAGGCGCGCGACCTGCACGACATCGACCCGGCGAACGTCGATGTCTGCGGGGCCGCCCAGTTTGACATCTACGGCCGTCCGGAGGCCCTCGACGCGCGGGAAGCGTTTTGCCGGAAGGTCGGGCTGGATCCGGCCCGACCGTTCATCACACAAGGCACGATCACGCCCCGCTTTTTTCCCACGAACATCGAGATCTCGGAGATCATCATCGAAGCGATCCTCCGGGGGGCGCTGCCGCGCGGGTTGCAGCTGCTGATCCGGCTGCATCCGCAAGTGGTGAACCCGGGCGTCGCGGCCGACGCGCTCGAGCCCTACCGGGCGCTCGAGCGGAAGCACGATTTCGTGAAGGTCGATGTGCCGGAAACCAAGCAGTGGGGCTCGCTCGTGTCGCCGGCCGCGACGGATGCCCAGCGACTGGCTTCCATCCTCCGCCACACCGAGCTGATGATCCATCCCGGTTCCACGCTGGCGGTCGACGCCGCGGCGATGGATTGCCCGGTCATCGGCCTCGGCTTCGACGGCCACCATCCCAAGCCGTACGACGAGTCCATTCGGCGTTGGTGGGACTTCAGCTACATGCAGCCCGTGGTGCGGTCCGGCGGCCAGCCGGTCGCGTCCTCCCGCGACGAGCTGATCCGGCTCATCCTGCGCTACCTCGGCGACCGAACGCTCGACCGGGAAGGCCGGCAGGCCATTGTTCGCGACGTCTGCCACCGGGTCGACGGCCGCTCGTCGGAACGGGTGGTGGCCGTGTTCAACCGCATGCTGGACTCCGCCGCCTAGCGCCATGGCCTTTCGATTCCGGGGAAGATCCGTCCACGATGTCCTGCGGCTCGCCGGCCGTCGCTACTGGCGGCTGAAAACCGAGCTCTGGTACCGGTGGGCGTTCGGCGGCATGGGGCGCGGCTGCCTCATCGAGCGCCCGATGCTGCTCAACCGGCCCGAGCGGATCACGCTCGGCGACCGCGTGGTGATCCAGCCGGGGCTGCGCATCGAGGTCCTGCTGTCCAATCCCGGGCGGGATCCCCGCATCGAGATCGGGTCCGAGGTGAACATCGAGCAGGGGGTGCACATCATCGCGCAGAACCTGGTCCGCATCGGCCGCGGGGTCTCGATCTGCGCTTACAGCTGCATCGTGGATGTCGATCACCCCTACACCGACGTGAACGATCCGCGCAGGATCGGCGACCGGTACAGCGACGACGGGGCGACGGTCGAGATCGGGGACGGCGCTTTCATCGGTTTCGGCAGCACGGTCCTGCCAGGGGCGAGCATCGGCCGCAACGCGGTGATTGGCTCCCGGTCGGTGGTCGGGGGCGAGATTCCCGACTACGCGGTGGCGGCCGGCGCGCCCGCGCGCATCCTGAAGATGTATGACGCCGCGCAGGGAGGCTGGCGTCGCCCGTGATGCGTCCGCATCCATGAGCTCGCGACGGCCGCCGCCGGCCGCGAATCCGGCCAGATCCGTCCAGTCCGGCGCGCACTGCCTGTAGTTTCTCTATGCATCTCATTCTCGGCCTCACCGCGCTGATCATGCTCGCCTGGACCGTCCTGGTGCTGATCCGTGAACGCGCGCCGACCCCCGGCATCATGTTCGGTTTCGGCTGGGGGCTGGTGACGCTGCTCGGCGCGGTCGAGGTGGTCCGCTACAGCCCGCTCTCGCTCGAGGGCGTGTCCGTCACGCTGGCCTTCGTCGCCTACCTGGCCATTATTTTCCTGCTCATGCCACGTCCCGCGCGCGGGGGCCCCATGGCGGGCCTGGCCGCCGATCCATCCTCCGCCGTCCTGCAGGTCGCGCGCGTCTTCAGCCTGCTGGTGCTCGCGGGCATCGCGCTGCGCTACGTGCATAGCGTCGTGATCTACGAGCGGCCACTGTTCGACGTGCAGCGTTCCTACGAGATCACGAACACGGAGGTGATGGCCGGAACGTGGTTCTCCCGCATCGGGTCGCTGCTGTTCCTCTGGCCGCTGCCGGCGGCCGTGCTGGCCTGGCATGCCGTCAACCTCGGTTGGTGGGACCGGCTGTTGCTGTTCTGCGGGTCGATGGGCCTGGCCGCGTTCGGCCTGATGCAAGGCGGCCGCTCGGGGCTGGTGTTCACGGTGTTCTTCATCGTTCCCCTCGCCCTGCTCTCCATGGCGAAAGGTCCAGGCGCGGCCGCACCGCGGCGGAAACGCCTCACGCTGGTCGCCGGCACCGGCCTGTTCGCCGTGCTGTCGTTCGCGTTGCTCCTGGTGATGTTCGGCCTCCGGACCACGGACGCGATTTCCGGCGGCCGGTACGCGCGTTTCATGGAGGTGAATCCGCGGTACGCCGGCTTGGTGAATCCGTATGGCGGCTCGCTCCTGCAGGACGGCGTGCTGGGGGCGGTGGGGTACGGCACGCAGCCGGTGCAACGCCTGAGCCTTTTCTTCGAACTCGACGTAGAGACGCGCTTCTACGGCGCGTGGAACTTCGATGTCTTTGCGAACATCCTGCGGCGGGTCGGGATTGGGACGGAGCACTACAACGAGGCGTTCAGCCAAGTGACCTACACGTACCTGGAACAGGGCGTGCCGCCGGGCACGTTCTCCACCTGCATCCGCGACCTCTACCTTGACTTCGGATGGGCCGGCGTGCTGCTGGGCGGCTTCGCCTTTGCCGGCGGCGCCCAGTGGGTCTATGCCCGCCTGCTCTCCGGCCAGGCGCCGCACCTGCTTCCCCTGCTGGGTTTCATGTATGGCCTGATCGGGGTGTCGCCCCTGTTCTCGGGCATGCAGGTGGGGGGAGCGAATCTGTCGCTTTGCGGCGCGCTCGCCGGCTGCCTGGCGTTGTACGTTCGCGGTCGCGCCGCGCCCGTCCGGCCGGCCCCGGCCCGGCACCCCGGGACACCGCCGCCGCGGCGCCGGCATTGATCCGGAGGAAATCGGTCAGGATGGCTCCCAAGATCGGAATTCTCACCGCCGCCCTCGAGGCCGGGCATCCGAGCTACAGCAACTACACCCGCGGACTGTTCCGGGCCCTGCTTCGGTTGCGCCCGGACGTCGAATGGTGGACGGTCGGGCCCGCGGCGCAGGTGCCGGAGCTGTCGGGGCAGCCACGGTTGCGGATCCCGGCGGCGCACCTCCAGCCGTTGCGCCCGCCCTGGCGTCCCTGGTGGAGCGGCGCGTGCCAGGTCTCGCCACTCGATCTCCTGCACGATGGAACGGGATCGATGCTGTTCACCGCCCGGCCCCGCTGCCGGTCGGTGGTGACAATCCACGACCTCACCTCGCTCGTGATGCCGGGCCAGAACCTCCGCGGATGGGTTTCGCATCGCCTGCTCGGCCGGCGGGTCTGCCGGAACGCGGACCGCGTGATCGCCATCTCGGAAAGCGCCAAGCGGGACCTCGTGCGCTATCATGGCGTTCCGGCCGAGAAAGTCGCGGTCGTGTACAACGGCCTCGGCGAGCGCTTCCGTCCCGCGGCGCGCGCGGACGCGGACCGGGTGCGCGACAGGTACCGGCTGGCGGGCCCGTTCCTGCTCTTTGTCGGCGTGCTGCAGCCGAGGAAGAATGTGCCGGCGCTTGTCCGGGCCTATGCGGCGGCGCGGGCCCAGGGACTGGAATGGCCGCTCGTGATCGGGGGGATCGGCCCCGAGGCGGCGCGCGTGTCGGATATGGCCGCCCGGCTCGGGGTCGCGGACCGGGTCGTGATGCTCGGTCGGGTCCCGGACGCCGACCTGCCGGCGCTGTACTCGGCGGCGGAGGTGTTCGCGTTCCCCTCGCTGTACGAAGGCTTCGGCTGGCCCCCCCTGGAGGCCATGGCGTGCGGAATCCCGGTCGTGTGCTCGAACCGGAGCTCCCTGCCGGAGGTGGTGGGCGATGCCGCGCTGCAGGTCGAGCCGGACGAATCGGACCAGCTGCGCGACGCCATTCTCCGGCTCGCGGGTGATCCGGACCTGCGCGCGGAATACCGCTGTCGGGGCCTGGCGCGGGCGGCGCAATTCAGCTGGGAGCGCTGCGCAAGGGAGACGTGGCGGGTCTACGAGGAGCTGCTATGAGCCTGCGAATCGCGTTGATCGGCGACTTCGGCGGCCGGACGGACGAGGGCATGCGCAAGCTGTGCGCGCAGGTCGAGGCCGCGGCCCGCGCGGCGCACGAGATCCTGCTCGTCGGCACCCGGGACTTCGCGTCCGGCCGCGCCTGGCGGCGGCTGCGCGCGTTCCGCCCGGACTGCTTGCACTACCTCACGGGACCGACGTGGCGCAGCCTCGCGGCCCTGCGGGCGCACCGGAGCACGCTGCCCGGCCGGCCGCGCACGATCGCGACGGGCATCCGGCCGTACCTCGGGCCGGTGACGCGCCGCGCGCTGCCCGCGTTGGCGCCGGACGTCTATCTGGCGCAGGCGCGCCGCTGGCAGACGCTCTTCGCGGCCGCGGGCGCGCGGACGATCGACTTTCCCAGCTGGACCGACCGGGCGCGCTTCCGCCCGGCGGACGCGCCCGCGCGCGCGGCGCTGCGCGCGCGCTGGGGCTTGGCGGCCGACCGGCCGGTTGTGCTCCACGTTGGTCACATCAAGGAGAACCGCAACCTGGGCTGCCTGGTCGCGGCGCAGCGCAGCGGCCGGTACCAGGTGCTGATCGTTGGCAGCGAGTCCGAGTCGCGTCCGGGCCCCTGGCGCCAGGAGCTCGAGGCCGCCGGCTGCCGCGTGCACACGCAGTTTCTGCCGGAGATCGAGGAGATCTACCAGCTGGCCGACGTCTACGCCTTCACCGTCCGGGCGACGGCCGCCGGCTTGTACCCGCGGGACTACGACGAGATCGGCGTGATCGATTTCCCCCTTTCCGTGCTCGAGGCGCGCTCGACCGGCCTGCCGGTCGTCTCCACGCGGCACGACGCGTTGGAGCACTTCCTGGCGTCCGACCCGGCCCTGCGCTGGTTCGACGGCACGGGCGGCGGCTGCCTGGCCGCGCTCGACGCAACCGGACGCTCGCCGGCACCGCCGCTCGGCCCGGGCTTCGATCTCGCCGAACTCCCGGGGCGCTTGCGGGAGATCTACGGAATGCCAGCGCGCTCCCGGCGATGACGCTGCTTCATATCGTCGGCACCGACGGCGCGGGAAAAACCACCGTGACGCGCCGGCTCGTGGAGGAGGGAATACCCGGCCGGCGTGTGCGTTATCTCTACTGCCAGCACCGCCCGTTCTTCCTTTGGCTGATGAAGCTGCCCGCGCGCCTGCTTTTCCTCCGGCGCGAGAACGCGTTCAAGGACTACGCCGGATACAAATCGCGCAAGCACTCGGTGATCCAGCGCCATCCATGGCTCGGGCGGCTCTACGTGCGGTTGTGGTATTTCGACGTATGGCTCCAGACCTGGCCGCGGATGCTGTGGGCGCGCGCCTTTGCGGACGTCGTGCTCGTGGACCGCTATTATCTCGACTGGGTGGTGAACCTGGGCGTGTTCCAGGACAATTCACTCGACGCGATGCTGGCGGAGGCGCGGCGCCTGGAGAAGTCGCTGCCGCCGCCGCAGGCGGTCATTTTCCTCGACGTCAGCGAGGAGACGGCCTTCGCGCGGAAGGACGACATCCAATCTCCCGAGTACCTGCGCGAGCGCAAGGCGCGCTACCGGCAACTGGCCGACGCCTACGACTTCCGGATGGTGAACGCCAACCGGCCGCTGCCCGAGGTGCTGGCCGAGGTCCGCGCCTGCGTGCGCGGCGAAGTCGGGCGGAAGGAGACTTCATGAGCGGATTCCACAACACCCAGGACCAGATGGGCCTGTTCTTCGAGCTCGTCGGCTCGCCGTTCGTCGACCGGCCGCTGCGGCGGTTCAGCGACGAGGAATTACTCGGCGCCTACGATCAGGCGTTCCCCAACCGGATCGCGCTGCTGTACCTCACCCTGCACCGGCGACGCGGCTGGGACCCGCGGCTCGAGGAAAAGTACCAGGTGCTGCACACGCGGGAGCAGATGACCTTCGACGTGATCGCGCGCCTGGCGGGGCACCTCAATGCGTGGAATCCCGACAAGTACGTCGTCTTCAAGTCGATCAAGCCGTACCCCGCGACGCCGAACGACACGGACGTGGTCTGCTTGGGCGACGATCGCGATTACGAGGAGATGTACGCCCGCCTCCTCGAGGCCGGCTACCATTTCCATGAATGGGCGCCCCAGCAGCGGACCGTTTACGATGCGCGCGGGGAGGGCAAGGTCGGCCTTGGGAAGAAGGGCGGCACCTACTACATCGACCTCTACACCGAGATATCGACCGACTACTTCGCGTACATGAACAAGCGGCGGTTCAAGCCGTTCGTCCTCACGAAGGAGGTCAACGGCGTCCCCGTGAAGCTGCTCCGACCCGAGCCCGAACTGGCCGTCGTTATGTTCCACTCGGTGTTCCCGGAGCGCACTTACCAGTTGGAGCATTTCTACCTGCCGCTGCACACGATGGCGCGGCCGGACTTCGAAGTGGGAACGTTCCTCCGCTTCGCGCGGGACGCCGGCGTGGCCTACGCGGTGAAGACGCAGTGCGCGCTCGTGGCGCGCCTGCATGCGCAGCACTTCGGTTTCGTTCCGCCGCCGATCGCGGCGGTCCTGGCCGACCTCGGCGGCAACGCCCGCGAGGTGGCGCGGTTCGAGCGCGCCCGCCTCACCACGCCCTACCTGTTCAGCCCGCGGACGTTCTGGACGGCCTTCGCGCTGAAGGCGCGCGAGTGGCACTGCTTCAAGAGCCTGCTGCGGCAGGGCGTGAAGATGCTCAACCCGCGGTTTTTCATGGACGTCATGCGCAGCATTCGCCGGCGCCTGAGCGAGAAGGGGATCTACCACCTCGAATGAGCGTGGCCGGCACCGTCTGTTTCGTCGCGCGGCTCGACTTCGTCACGAAGCCGGGCGGCGACACCGTGCAGTGGCAGATGTACGACCGGGCGGCGCGCGACGCCGGCTGGAGCACGGTGTGCTGGTTCGGCGACGAGCCCATGCCGGACGCCGATGTCTACCACGCGTTCAACATCGACCGGCCGCTCGAGCTGTATCCGAAGCTGCGGCGGGTCCGGGAAGCGGACCGGCCCTTCGTGTTGAGCACGATCCACCACCCGAACGCATGGCTCGAGAAATTCCGCGCCGCGCATCCGCCGGGCGGACACCTCGGCGCGGTGTTCTATCGCAGCCCCGTCGGCCGGTCGGTGGCGGCGGGCGAGTCGATCAAGGAGCTCGCCCGGCTGCTGCGGCAGGGACGGATCGGCCGCGTGCCGGACCTGGTCCCCGGCTGGTCGGCGCGCGTGCGCTGGCTGCTGCGCGAAGCGGCGGCCGTGACGCTGCTCGCCGGCGCGGAGGGTCCTTGGATCGAGCGCGACTTCGGCGCCGCGCTCGATCCGCGTCGGACGGTGATCCTCCCGAACTGGGTCGAAGGCATTTCCGCGCCGGCGGGCGTCCCCGACGTCGAGGCGGCGCGCGATGCCATCTTGGTCGTCGCCCGCATCGAGGCCCGAAAGAACGTGCTGCAGGCGGCCCGCTGGCTGGAGCGGGCGGGAGTCCGCGCGCTCTTCCTCGGCCGGCCGAATCCGAACGAGCCGGGCTACGCGCGCGCCTTCGAGCAGGCCGTCGGCATGGCGCGGCACGTCCGCTGGATCCCCGGCGTGCCCCGGGAGACGCTGGCCGGGTACTACGCTGCCGGGCGCGCGCTGCTGAACCCGAGCTTTGTCGAGGTCAGCCCCCTCGTGGACATCGAGGCCCTCGCGCACGGGTGCCCGGTGATCACCACACGCTACGCGCTGCACCACGAGCTCCTGCCGGCCGGCATCCCGCAGGTCGATCCGTACGACGAGGCGACGGTGCTTGCGGCCGTGCCAAACCCGCCGGCGCGGATGCCGCCGCGGCTGGTCACCGATCCGGCGGCCTGCCGCCGGACGCTGCTGGAAACGTATTGGAATCTCGCATGAATGGGGCGAAGGGCGCGATCCGGGACGTGACGCTGGCGGACCTTCCCGCGCTGGCGGGGGCGCTCGCGGAACGGATCCGGCAGGAGGGATTCGCGCCTGATCTCGTCGTCTTCCTGGAGGAGGGCGCGCGGGTGCCGGCGGTGCACCTGGCGCGGGCGACGGGCTGGCCGCTGCT
>DASPMS010000091.1:0-17143 GCA_035626915.1 Opitutaceae bacterium | reverse complement strand
TATCCGGAGGACGTCGGGATCATCCTGCTCGGGCGCCGGCTCGTGCCTTCGGATTTCGAGCCAGGCGGCGCTCAAGTGGGCCTGCTGCACGCGGCAGCCTGGACCGACCTCTATCGCCGTGATCCGGGAATCATCGGCCAGACCATCGAGGTGCCGAACGTCGGGGGTGTGCTGGTCGTCGGTATCTTTGAGCCTTTCGAGGGGCAGGCGCGCGCGGATGTCGTGGTCGCGCAGCGTGCGCGGCCGGCCTCGGCGTCGGCCGTCCGGCGTCCGGACCAGACCGACAGCCAGCGCGCGAACTCAACCGGATTCCATCATGGACGAACTTGACCTGGGGGCGACGATCAAGGGCTTCACGCCCGGGCAGAAGGTCTTCGCGCGCTACACGCTGAAAAAGATCCTCGGCCGCGGCGGCATGGGGGTGGTGTGGCTGGCGCGCGACGAGGAGCTCGAGCGCGACGTCGCGCTGAAGTTCCTCCCCGAGGTGGTGGCGATGGACAAGCAGTCGCTCAACGAGCTGAAGCGCGAGACGCGCCGCAGCCTCGAGCTCACGCACCCCCACATCGTCCGGATCTACGACTTCGTGCAGGACGGGCGGGCCGCGGCGATCTCGATGGAATACGTCGCGGGCGAGACCCTGGCCGGGCTGAAGGCGGACCGCCCGGGCCATTGCTTCGAGGCGGCGGACCTCCAGAAGTGGGCGCAGCAGCTGTGCGAGGCGCTCGCGCACGCGCACGACAAGGCGCAGGTGGTCCACCGCGACCTCAAGCCGGCGAACCTCATGGTGGACGCGCGCGGCGACCTGAAGGTGGCGGACTTCGGCATCGCGGCGAGCGTGAGCGATTCGGTTTCGCGCGTCTCGGCGCAGTCCGGCTCGAGCGGCACGCCGGTGTACATGAGCCCGCAGCAGATGATGGGCGAGCGGCCGGCGGTGACCGACGACATCTATTCGGTCGGCGCGACGCTCTACGACCTGCTCACGGGCAAGCCCCCGTTCCATTCCGGCAACATCATCGCCCAGGTGCAGGGCAAGGTCCCGCCCCCGGTCGCGCAGCGGCGGGCGGAACTGGGCGTGGCCGGCGCGGCGATCCCGCCGGGCTGGGAGCAAACCATCGCGGCGTGCCTCGCGAAGGAGGCGGCGGCGCGGCCGCGGACGGCGGCGGAGCTGCTGCAGGGGTTGCGGGGGATGGGCGGCGGGGAGGGAAGCGCCGGGGCCGCGATCGAGCGGCCGGCCCCCGACCGCGGACGGGCGCCCAGCCCCAAGGTCGAGGCGGAGCCGGCTGCGGCCACGACGCCGCGGAGGTCGAACTTTGCGCTCGTGGCCGTTCTCACGGCGATCACCCTGGCGGTGGCGGCCGGGGGCGGCTGGTGGCTGCGGACGCAGGCGCAGGCCCGGGAGCGCCTCGTGGAGGAACAGCGCCTCGCGGCCGAGCAGCGGCGCCAGGCGGAGCTCGCGGCCGAGCAAAGCCGCCAAGCTGAGATCGCGCGCCTCGCCGCGCTCAGGATTCCGGTGACGCTGCGAACCAATCCGGCGGGCGCGGAAATTTTCGTGGCCGGACAGTCGCGCGGGCTCGCGCCCGTCGCCGGTTTGCCGCTTCCCCTCGGCGAACACAAGATCGTCGCCCGGCTCCGGGACCACGACGACCTCGAATATACGCTGACCGTCGCGGAGCATGGGCAGACGGAGTGGACGCTGCCGCTCGCCCGGTCGACCGGCCTCGTGACGCTCCGGGCGCGGCCGTCCGGCGCGGGCTATGCGGTGTATCCGGTCAACGCGGACGGGGCCAGCAGCCGGATGGCGCGGGCCTCCGGGACGGTCCCGGCCGAAGGCCTGGCGCTGGAGACCGGCAAATACGAGGTGGTGGTGACGCCGGTGCCGGCCGTGCCGGGCCTCGAGCACCGGGAGGTCGTCACGGTGCGCAAAGGCGAGACGGCGTCGGTCGACGCCGACGTCCGGGCCGCGGGCCTGCGGGTCACCTCCATGCCCGCGGGCGCGACGGTGCTGATCGACGGCCGCGAGGCCGGGAAGACGCCTTTCCTCCTGGAGCGCCAGCTGCCGGGATCGCGCCGGCAGGTGGAGTTGCGGCTCGACGGCTATGAGCCGGAGGCGCGCGGCTTCGAGCTGGCCCGCGGCGATGAGCCGGAGACCTGGGAGGCGACGCTGCGCGAGCAGCCGAAGGTCATGCTCCGGCCGTCTTTCGCCGACGGTCCCCGCGTGTTCGACGTCAACATCCGGATCAACAGCACGACTTCCGGCCAGACGGTGGCCGGGGGGCAGACGACCCCGATCCCCGCGTCCCGGAACAATTCCGTGGTCGATGCCCGCTACACCGTCATGGCCTACGATTCGAGCGGGCTCATCCGCCGCGTGGCGGCGACGACGCAGACGAACGACCTGTTCCGGCCTGGCACGGTCATCGAGTTCGACTGGAACGGCGGGGTCTGGGTGGGGGCGTTCAAGTCCGGCGGATTCACGAACGCGAACAGCTCGCTCGAGTTCCTCGCGCCGAGCTACCCGGGCACGTGGGTCGACCGTCGTATCCTGCCCGAGGGGCTGGCGACGGCGGGGCGGACCTGGGAAGTGCCGGCCAGCGCGGCGACCGTGCTGCTGCCGTCATTGCGCTTCCAAACCGCGACCGGCACGATCCGGGGTCGGGTGGTCGCGGTCGACCCGGCGCGGGTTCCGGCGTGGGCCGACGTGGAGTACGCGTTCGACCTGAGGGGCCCGCTGATCATCGCCGAGGTTTCCCGCAAGCTGCTGGCCGCGGGACAAGCGATGACGATGCAGGGCGGTTATGCCGGGGCCATCACGCTGCGGTTCGACCTCGCCGGAAACTATGTGAGCCGCGCGCATGTGAAGCACAAGGGCGGGCTCGAGACCAAGGTCGACGCCGGTGGCCAGACGCTCGCCCAGACGACCATG
This sequence comes from Opitutaceae bacterium, assembly GCA_035626915.1. Classification (GTDB taxonomy): domain Bacteria; phylum Verrucomicrobiota; class Verrucomicrobiia; order Opitutales; family Opitutaceae; genus Didemnitutus. The sequence goes on along the minus strand of DASPMS010000091.1, from coordinate 14,220 downwards.
TCGATCGACACCGACGTGGAGTTCACGGTCGTGCCGACGGAAGGCGCCGCCAAGACCAGCGGCGCTCGACCGGACTCGGACTTCACGGGCGCGTCGGCGTCCGGCGCCCCGAAGGTGCCGGTCGTCTTCTATCGGAGGAACAACCTCCTGATCGGGACCGGCGAAAGGTTCGGCATCGAGCTCGATGGTCGGCGCCTCGCTGTGCTGCGCGATGGCGAGTTCGCGCGGCTGGAATTGCCGGCCGGCGAGAACGCCATTGAAATCACGCAGCTGGTGCTCGGCAAGGTGCTCCACCGCAACCGCGTCCGGATCCGGGCGGACGGCGGGCACGAGAACTACCAAGAAGTCAGCCACGCGGCGAACGGGACCGCCCGGGTCGACGAAAGGACCGAGGCGGAGGCTGCCCCCATGATCGCGCGGCTGAAGCCGGCCCGCGATGTCGCACCGGACGCACCGAAAAGCTAAATTTGTCGATGACTTCACCTATCCACCGGCTCGATTGGGCCGCGCAGTCCGACCAGGGCCTGCGCCGCCAAAACAACGAGGATGCCTGGAGCGCCGTGGCGCTCGGGGAGTCCCTGGCGCCGCTGCCGGCCGGGCCGGTTGCCTGGCCGCCGGGGGGCGCGCTGCTGATGGTGAGCGACGGCATGGGCGGCGCGAAGGCCGGCGAGGAGGCGAGCAAGCTTTGCATCGAGCGCCTGGGCGCCGAGCTGCTGGCCCGCCGCGGCGAGCCGTCGCCGGCCGGTGCGCTGCGCGCGGCCTTCGTGGCCACGCACGCGGCCCTCGTCGAGGCCGCCGAGGCCGATCCGGGCAAGGAGGGCATGGGGGCGACGCTTTCGGCGCTGTGGCTCCGGGCGGGCGGCGCGTACACGATCGGCCACGTCGGCGACAGCCGGATCTATGGGCGGCAGGGCGGCGCATGGACGCAGTTGACCGAGGACCAGAGCGTCGGGGCGGGCATGCTGCGCCGGGGCGAGCTCAGCGCTGACGAGGTGAACCGGCTGCGCTACCGCTCGATGCTCGAGCAGGTCATGGGCGGCGACGGTTCGCCCATCGAACCGCAGATCGCCGAGGGCCGCTGGGCTCCCGGACAGGAATTCCTGCTGTGTTCCGACGGGCTCCACGGGCCGGTGGCCGAGTCCATCACCGACCTGGCCAGCGCGGCGTTCCGCGAGGACTCCCTCGCCCGGGGCGCGCAGGCGCTGGTCGATTGCGCGAACGCGGCCGGGGGGCCGGACAACATCACGGTCCTGTTGGCACGCCTCGTGCCGAATTCGCCCGCATGACTTCTCGCATGTCTCCGGAGCAGGAAACCGGCGGGTCCGGGTCGGATTGGGAGGGCTTTCTCCGCGCGCACAGCGCGCTCGGGATGCCCGAGGTCGAGCTCGCCCAGCTCGGGCCCGGCGACCGGCTGATCGTCGAGACCCTGCATACGCGCTATGGCTTCGAGTGGCGGGCGAATGGCGAGGTGGCGCTGGTGACGAACCGGGCCGACCGGCCCTCCGGCATGGTGAGCATCCAGGGCTGCGCGTTCGGGCGCTCCAGTTCCATCAAGCCGGGCTCCCTCTTCTGCGGCGGCAACCTCGAATATGTCTCCGATGAGGGACGCATGCGGCACCGCACCACGGCAATCCGCTCCCTGGTGCTGCTGCGGCGCGGGGATTGACCGGCGGGGCGCGCGAGCTTGTCGTCTTCCGTCCCATGGATGACCTAGATCTTGGCCAGACGATCCGCGGCTTCGCGCCCGGCCAGCAGGTGTTCAACCGCTTCACGCTCCAGCGCGTGCTCGGGCGGGGCGGCATGGGCGTCGTCTGGCTGGCGCGCGACGACGAGCTCGAGCGCGCGGTGGCGCTGAAGTTCCTGCCCGACATCGTCGCGCTCGACCGGGAGTCCGTCACCGAGCTGAAGCGGGAGACGCGGCGCAACCTCGAGCTGACCCATCCGCACATCGTGCGGATCTACGACTTCGTGCAGGACGCGAAGGCGGCGGCGATCTCGATGGAGTTCGTCGACGGCTCTTCGCTGTCCGCGGCCAAGGTCGACCGTCCGGGCGGGATCTTTCCGGTCGCCGACGTCGCCCGCTGGGCCGCGCAGCTCTGCTCCGCGCTGAGTTACGCCCACGGCCGAGCGCGGGTGGTGCACCGCGACCTCAAGCCGGCCAACCTCATGATCACCGGGGCGGGCGAGCTGAAGGTCACGGACTTCGGCATCGCCTGCAGCATCGCCGACAGCGTTTCGCGGGTGTCGAAGAACATCGGGTCGTCCGGGACACCGCTCTACATGTCGCCCCAGCAGATGATGGGCGAAAAGCCGGCGCCGTCGGACGACATCTACGCGGTCGGCGCGACGCTCTTCGAGCTCCTCGCCGGCAAGCCGCCCTTCTACACGGGCAACATCATCCTCCAGGTGCAGGGCAAGGTGCCGGTGAGCATCGCCGCGCGCCGCGAGGAGCTCGGCGCCGGCGGCGGCGAGCCGGTGCCGCCGGGCTGGGAGGAGGCGATCGCGGGCTGCCTGGCGAAGGACCCGGCGAGACGCCCGGCGTCGATCGCGGAGCTGGCGTCGCGGCTCGGCGTGGCCGGCACCTTCACGCCGGCGCCGACCGCCGCGGCCCTTTCGCCATCCACTCCCGCGGTCGCACCGGCCGCGGCCGCGCCGAAGCCCCTCCCGGCGTCCCCGACGGCGGCCCAGTCGGCGCGCAAGCCGCGCCGGATGGGAGTTTGGATCGCCTCCGCGGCCGCCGGGCTCGCGGTCCTCGCGGCCGCGGCGTTCTGGCTGGGGGACGGCCCCGCGCGGATCGAAGCCGCGGGCAAGATGGAGGAGGCGCGGGGTGCGCTGGCCGGCTCGGACTGGCCGCGCGCGCTGGCGGCCTTCCGCGACGCCCGGCGGCTGCGTCCGACGGATGCGGACTATCGGCGCGAATCCGACGAGGCGCAGGCCGCGTGGCTGGCGCGGCTCCACGAGGAGGTCGCCCGCGCCGAGCATCGGGTGGCGTACGACCGGCTGGCCGCCGCCGCGCCCGTGGGCGAGCTGCTCGACGGCTCGTACGCCGCGGCCTACCACGACCTGGTCTCCAGCCGCCGCGCCGGCGTGCAGGGGATCGTCCGGGACGCGATGCGTCTGGCGCGGTCCCGCGCGGAGGCGGAGGACTTCACGGCGGCGCTCGACGCGCTGGCGGCGGTCCGCGGCCACGCCTCGCTCGAGGCGGGCTACGCCGAGGCGGAGAAGGACGTGCGCACCCGCCGGCTGCGCCACGCGGTGGACGGCGCGCGGTCCTTGGCCGCGGAGAAGGACTTCGCGGCGGCGCTTTCGCTTCTCGCCCATGTGGAGGCGGACGCCGCCCTGCTCGGCGGGCAGCACGCCCAGGCCGTGCAGTTCGTGAAGGAATCCGACGTGCTCCACCAGCTCGGCGAGGTCCGGGCGGGCCCGTACGCGGGCAGCGCGGACTTCACCCGCGGATTCGAGCGACTGGACGCGCTGCACCGGGCCGGCGTGGCGGTCGCGGCCGTCGAGGAGGCCGCGGCGGAGCTGCGGCGGCGGGCCGAGGAATTCAGCACCGAGCGGCTGGCGCGGGCGCTGCGGGCCGCGCAGGCCGCGGAGGCCGATGCGGCGGTGGCCGACTACGCGCGCTTCACGGGCTCGCAGTTCGCCGTGACCGGAACGCAGCTGCTCGAGACGAAGGACCTGCGCGCGTTCCTCGCCGCGCTGGAGAATCTCCGCATGCGGCCGGCGCCGGGATCGACGCGGACGCACGGGCGCGACATCGCGCTGATCGCCGCGGTGCGCGGCCGGTTCAGCGACGCGGCGGCCGTGAACGCGTTCCTGCGCGACGAGCTCGTGGCCTGGAGCCGGGTGGAGGAGGTGGCCGGCCGTCCCGGGCTCGCGCTGTACCTCCAGGACGAGGCGCGCCGCGAGGGCGCGCCGGCCGACGCCGCGCGGGACCGGAGGCTGCGGGAACTCCTGCCGGCGGCGGTGGGACTGAAGGTCCACTTTGCCCCGGTGCGGGTCGACGGCCCGGCCGGCGAGCCGCTCCGCAGCGAGCCCGCGCGCGCCTTGCGGTCGGCGATCGAGAAGCGGATCGCGCCGATGTTCGCGGCGGCGGATCGGGCCGGCCCGGACGCCCTGGCGATCCGGCTCACGATCAACGGCCCGATTGCGAGCGACCAGCCCAAGCGCGAGCGGAAGTCCGTGCGCTACCAGAGCGGCACCCGCCAGGTCGACAACGCGCGCTATCACCAGCTGCAGTCGCAGCTGGCGGACGCGCAGGACGACATGGCGACGGCGCAGCGCGGGATGCAGAGCGCGGAGGCCGAGGCGAAGCGGCAGGCGGCGAACTCCACGGATCCGAACGCGGCGCTCGCGATCGCCCTCGCCGGCGGCATCAGCGTCGGGCTCTACCAGAACAACTACAACAAGGCGGCCAACCGGGCGGCGAGCATCCGGGCCGAGCTCCAGGACACGCCCCGGACGCTGACGCAGCCGGTCTACGCGGACGAGCCCTATGATCACGTCACCCACAACATGACGTACGTGGCGGAGCTCTTCGCGGCGGCGGACGACATGCCGCAGGCGATGAAGTGGGGCGCGCAGACGACGCACCAGACGATCGAGATCACGGGCAACAAGGACCGGAACGTGCCCGTGCGGGCGCCGGCCTACCCGCCATCCTCGACCCTGGATCGGCAGCTCGCCCAGCAGCTGGCGGACGGCATTCGCGACCCGTCGCCGTTCCTGCTGAGGTTCGCCGGCGCCACCGTGAAGCGGCTGGCCGACCGCGCGGCGCCAGACCCGCTCGAGGCCGCCAGCGACCGCTGGGCCCTCGTCCTGATGTGGCGCGCGCAGAACATCGACCCGGATGGCGCGATGAAGGCCGAGGAATACGTCCGCGCCGCGCTGGGGCTGCCGAAACGATGAGCGCGGTGCTCCCGCGGAAAGGCCCGCCATGAATGACCTCGATCTGGGCGCGACCGTGCGGGGCCTGGGCGTCGGGCAGCGCGTGTTTGGTCGCTACACGCTGCAGTACCTGCTCGGGCGCGGCGGCATGGGCGTTGTCTGGCTGGCCCGGGACGAGGAACTGGAACGCGAAGTCGCGCTGAAGTTTCTCCCGGAGTTCGTGGCGGCCGATCGCGAGGCGATCCGGGACTTGAAGCGCGAGACCCGCCGCAGCCTCGAGCTGACCCATCCGCACATCGTCCGGATCCACGATTTCGTGCAGGACGCGCGGGCCGCCGCCATCTCGATGGAGTACGTGGCGGGAAAGACGCTGGCCGACCGAAAGCGGGATCAGCTTCATCTGCACTTCGAGGTGGACCAGCTCGGGACCTGGGCCGGACAGCTGTTGGAAGCGCTCGAGTACGCCCACACCCGGGCCGAGGTCGTGCACCGCGACCTCAAGCCGGCCAATCTCCTGGTCGACGACCGGGGGTTCCTCAAGGTGGCGGACTTCGGCATCGCCGCGAGCGTGAGCGAATCGATTTCCCGCGTCTCGGGCCAGGCGGGAAGCGGTGGCACGGTGCTGTACATGTCGCCGCAGCAGATGATGGGCGAGCGGCCGGCCGTGACGGACGACATTTACTCGACCGGCGCGCTGCTGTACGAGCTGCTCAGCGGCCAGCCGCCCTTTTACGCAGGCAGCCTGATCGCGCAGGTGCAGGGAAAGGTGCCCCCGCCGATCGCGGAGCGACGGCGGGAACTGGGCGGCAGCGCGGAGCCGGTCCCGGCGTCCTGGGAATCGGCCGTGGCGGCGTGCCTGGCGAAGGATGCCGCGGCCCGGCCGCAGAGCGCGGCGGAGCTGGCTGGCCGGCTCGGACTGGCCACGGCGCGGCCCGGGAGTGCCCGGCCGGTTTCGGACGCGCGCCGGGCGACGCCGGCGTGCCCGGACGCAGCCGCGGCGCGACCGGTGTCACGCGCGTCCCCCGTCCGTCGTTGGCTGATGGCTCCGCTCGGAGGCACGTTGCTGACCCTGGGGCTCGTCGGCGTGCTTCGCCTCGCCGAGATCATGGGCGGGACCATCATTACGGAGGCCGAGGGCCCGGGCGGTCTCATCGTCGGCGGGGTCAATCGCTACACGGAGATCTGGATCGAGTTTCTGCCGGGCTGGGAACAGGGCGCGGTCGTCGGCATGCTGGTTTTGTTCGTGGTGGAATTGGTCGTGGTGGCGCTCGCGCAGTTCATGCTGGGCCTGGCCATGATCGGAATTTTGCGACCGTGGCGGCCGGACCTTCGGACGGCGCATCCCGCGGTCGGCGCGGCCTTCGGTGCGATCATGGCGTTGCTGGTCGAGTCGATCTTTGTTCCAGCGCTCCTGATCCGGGGCAGCGAAAATATCGGTCCGGACTCGCGGGCTGCGTTTCTCGCGCTCGCCCCCTTGGCGGGCGGCATCCAGGGCTGGATTCTCTTCCGGCTGGCGGCTGGCCGTGAGTTCTTTTCCCGGGGCCCGGCCGGCGTGTCCCGGCGGGAACGCGCGTTCCTCGCCCTCGGCGCCGCCGTCCTGCTGATCGGGTACGCCGTCCTCGGGTATTTCCACCCGTCGAACACGGCATGAGCGGCCGGGCGTCTCCCGCTACATCGGCGGCTGGAACGAATACTGGCCGGCCACGGGCACGAACACGTTCGGCGTGCGCTGGTAGTCGCCGATGCCCACCACGGCGCCGGCATGCCGGTTGACGTTGCCGAGCCGTCCGCCCAGCGGCGCCAGGTGCGCCCAGAACTCGCCCTTGTCGTCCAGGGCCGGCGGCTCGGGCTCGCTCATGAACTGCGGGCCGGGCATGTTGCCCTGCCGGTGCTGGAATTCGCGCGCGGCGGCCTCGCGGCGCGTCAGGTTCACCGCATAGTCGATGACGATCGTCTTGCCCGCCCACTGCTGGTTGCTGTCGAGCTCCTCCACGACCAGCGCGACCACCGTGACGCGCCGGAGCCGGTCGGAGTCGGACTCGTAGGCATGCACGACCCGCGCGAGCTCGCGGAGGCGCAGGTGATGCGAGGCGACGCGCTGGTATTCGGCCGGGTTGATGGCGGCGGGGGCCGGCAGGGCCAGGGCGAGGGCGGCGAGGAGTCCGGCGAGACGGGGGAGCATCATGACGGGGGATCGGCAGGTTCCGTGCCAGCGGGCGAGAGCCGCCGGTTCAGGCCAGGGCGAAGAGCTCGTGCTCGCCGTCGAAGCCCTTGAGCGCGTGGCGTCCGAGGGAGGTGTGCGGCGGCCTCGGCTCCGGCCAGTGCGCGAGGGCGGCGGCGGTGGCGGCGCAGCGCACGCGGGCGGCGCTGGCCACCTTTTCCAGGCGGAACAGCAGGTTGACGCCGGGACCGAGGATCGACTCCGCGGCGTTCGCAACCGGCGCGCCGAGCGAGATGTCGGCGTGGTGCAGGACGATCCGGAAGGGCAGGTGCGCGGGATCGCGCTGCAGGGCGCGGAGGCCTGCGAACACGGCGAAGAAGCGGGCCGGGGCGGTCTGCTTCACCGGGAAATAGGCGAGGAAGCCGTCGCCGAGGAACACCTGGATGTCCGCCTCGTGCTCGGCGAACCGGGCGGCGCACGCGGCCACCCACGCGCCCACGCGGCGCGAGACCTCCTCGGGCGGATGCTGCTGCGAGAATTCCGTGAAGCCCTCGATGTCGGCCAGCAGCAGCCAGGCGCGCTCCACCTTGATCACGGGTTGCGTGAGCTGGGTTTCCCCGGAGGCGGCGGCCGGCGCGGCGCGGGCCGCGGACGGGCCGTGGAAGGTGAATTCGCTGCGGCCGATCGCGAGCCGGTCGCCGTCGGCCAGGCGGGTCGGGCGGAGGATGCGCCGGCCGTTCACATACGTGCCGTTCGTGCTTCCGAGGTCCACGACCCAGGCCTCGCCGCCCATCTGCGGGTTCACGAGGGCGTGCCGGCGGGAGCACTCGGTGTCGTTCAGCGGAACGTCGCAGGACGAGCTGCGGCCGAGGGAAACCGGACGATCGAGCCGCGTGCGCTGCCGGTCGGCGTGTTCGAGATAGGCGTCGGCCACGCTCACCGGCATAGCACGGTGCCGGAATTCGGCTAGCTGGAAACGCGAGGAGGCCGGCGTCGGCCAGCGCGGCGGGCGGCCGGCCGGGTAGGGCGCGTTATCCGTAACGCGCCGGTTCGGACTGGGCCGGACCCGAGGTCCACACGCGGCTGGGCCCCGGATAGCCCGGCAGGTCGAGGATCCGTTCGTGGCGGAAGCCGAATTTCCCGAGCAATGCGATGGACGCGGGATTTTCCAGCGCGGTCAGCGCATGGAGGGTGGCGTGCCCGAGCTTCTCGCGCGCGTGGGCGAGGGTGGCGGCGACCGCCTCGGTCGCGTAGCCCTGGCCGGTATGACGCTGCAGCAGGGCGTACCCGAGGTCGGGATGGTCGAGCACGTCGCGCTTCAGCAGGCCGCAGATGCCGATGGTCTCGCAGGTGTCCTTGCGCACGACGGCCCAGAGACCGAAGCCGTGGCGGTCATAGTGGGTCCGGTACCGCTCCGCGATCTGGCGGCGGGCGTCGTCGTGCGTGCGGACGCCCTTGTCGCCGATGAATTCGAGGAAGGCCGGCTCGTTGACCAGCTCGAGGATGAACGCCGCGTCGTGGACGGTGAGCTCGCGGAGCACGAGGCGGGGCGTGATGAGGATCGGCGGCATTCCGACAGCAGCGAACACGACGATCCGCCAACGTGCAACGTCGCGCATCGGCGGATTCGGGCCGATGCGCACGATCGGGCGCGTTATCCCTAACGCGCCGGTTTCGTATGCGATCGGGGCGCGGGATGCGGCGGGCTAAGGATAGCCCGCCCTACCATGGACATCGGATGTCGGCCGGGTAGGGCGCGTTATCCGTAACGCGCCGCCCGGGGGACCTCACACCAGCAACAGGGCCGGCTTCTCGAGCAGGTCCTTGAGCGCGGCGAGGAACTGCGCGCCGAGGGCGCCGTCGACGACCCGGTGGTCGCACGAGAGCGTGAGCACCATCGTCTGCCCGACGACGATCGCGCCGTCCTTCACCACCGGCTTGGTGACGGTGGTGCCGACGGCGAGGATGGCGGCGTTCGGCGGGTTGATGATCGCCGAGAAACGCTCGATGCCCATCATGCCGAGGTTCGAGACGCAGAACGTGCCGCCGGTGAACTCGTCCGGCTTGAGCTTCTTTTCCTTGGCGCGCTTGCCGAGCGGCTTGGCTTCACCGCTGATGTCGAAGACCGACTTGGCGTGGGCGTCGCGGATGACGGGCGTGATGAGCCCGTCGTCCATCGCCACGGCGAAGGAGACGTGCGCGGCCGGGTGGTACTGGATGCCGGTGCCGGTCCACGAGGCGTTGACCGCCGGGACGCGGCGGAGGGCCTCGGCGCTGGCCTTGAGGATGAAATCGTTGACCGACAGCTTCACGCCCTGGCTCTCGAGTCCGGCGTTCAGCTGCGCGCGGATCGCGAGCAGCGGCTCCACGTCGACCTCGATCTCGAGGTAAAAATGCGGGATCTGGGTCTTCGACTCGAGCAGGCGCTTGGCGATGGTCGCGCGCATGCTGCTCGCGGCGGCCGTCCGGGCCTCCTGGATCGGGCCGGACCGGCCCGACGCTCCGCCGGCGAACGCGCGGTCGGCCCGGGCCGAGGGCGCGCCGGCGGCGGGCTTCAGCTTGGTCGGATCGGCGGCGGCTGCGAGGACGTCGGCCTTGACGACGCGCCCCTGCGGCCCGGTGCCGACGAGGCGCGACGGATTGATCTGGTGCTGTGCCGCGAGCTTCTTCGCCAGCGGGGAAATCCGGACCCGGCCGGACGCCGCGCCTTCGGCCCCACCCGCGGCCGGCTGGGGCGCGGAAACCGCGGGCTTCGGCGCCGGCGCCGGCGCGGCCTCGCGCTGCTGCTCGGAGCCGGACTTCACCGGGGGCGTCGCGGCGGCTTCCGCCTTGGGTGAGGACTCGGCCCGGGCGGGCTCCGCCTCGGGTTTGGCGGCCTCCGGCTTCGGCGCCTCGGCCTTGGCGGCGGGGGCGGCCGGGGCGTCGACCTTCTCGCCCGGCTGGCCGATCGCGCAGAGGGCGGCGCCGATCGCTACCTGCGAGCCGGCGGGGGCGAAGATCTTCAGGAGCGTTCCGTCGAAGAACGATTCGAGCTCCATCGTGGCCTTGTCGGTCTCGACCTCGGCGAGCATGTCGCCGGACTTCACGGCGTCGCCTTCCTTTTTGAGCCACTTGACCAGCGTGCCCACCGTCATGGTGTCGCTGAGTTTCGGCATTTCGATCGTGTTGGGCATGGACGGAAAAGGTTCGCGGTTGAGGATTCGGGACGGGCGGGGCGGTCGGCGGCGAGCGGGTGTCCGCGGCGAACCGGGATCTCCCGCCGGGAGGCGGCCGGCCTTACTTCAGCACCTCCAGGGCGGCGTGGTAGATCCGGTCCGGGTTCGGCAGCTGGAGCTTCTCGAGCGGCGGCGAGTAGATCGCGGGGGCGTCCACGGAGGTGAGCCGGCGCACCGGGGCGTCGAGGTCGTCGAACGCCTTCTCCTGGATGATGCAGGCGACCATGGCGCCGACGGAGCAGAAGGGCTTCGACTCCTCGACGTAGAGGACGCGGTTGGTCTTCTTCACCGAGGCGAGAATGGCGTCCTCGTCGAGCGGCCGGATCGAGCGGAGATCGAGGACCTCGGCGTTGATGTTGTGCTTTTCCTTCAGGAGGTCGGCCGACTTCAGGGCCATCTGGATCGCCCGGCCGTGGCCGATGATCGAGAGGTCCTTGCCCTCGCGGAGGACGTTGGCCTTGCCGAGCGGGACCAGGTGTTCGCCGTCCGGGACCTCTCCCTTGTCGCCGTAGAGGATCGTGTTCTCCATGAACATCACGGGGTCGTTGTCGCGGATGGCGGACTTCATCAGGCCCTTGGCGTCGGCCGGCGTGGAGGGGACGACGACCTTGATGCCGGGGTGGTAGGCGGCGATCGACTCGGGCGTGTGCGAGTGGGTCGCGCCGACGTTGGTGCCGCCGTTCGCCGGGCCGCGCAGCACGATGGGGCAGTTGATGAGCCCGCCCGACATGTAGCGGATGTTGGCCGCGTTGTTGAAGATCTGGTCGAAGGCGACGGAGTAGAAGCTGAAGAACATCAGCTCCATCACCGGCCGGAGGCCGAGCATCGCGGCACCGACCCCGAGGCCGATGAACCCGGCTTCGCTGATCGGCGTGTCGATGATCCGCTTCGGGCCGTATTTGGCGAGCATGCCTTCGGAGACCTTGTAGGCGCCGTTGAACTGGGCGACCTCCTCGCCCATCAGGACGACGTTCGGGTCGCGTTCGATCTCCTCGGACATCGCGTGGCGGAGGGCTTCGCGGTAGGTTAGGACTGCCATCGGATTGGTTCTCGGTTGAGCGTTGAAAGTTGGCTGCGGTGGTGGGCCGTGGATTCCGGGGTGTTCCGGCGTTCGGTCCCCGAGGGGAGAGGCGGCCGCCGGATCTCGATTCAATCGAAGAAGAGGGCGCCCTGGGATTTCCGGTCGGCCGGGTTGTCGATCTCCCAGTACACGTCCTTCTTGATGTCCTCGACGGTCGGGTAGGGGCTGGCCTCGGCGAACTGCGCGGAGGTCTCCGCCTCGGCCCGCGCGGCCTCGTCGATCTGCTTGATCAGGTCGGGAGTCAGCACCTTTTCGTGCACCAGGTAGTTCTCGTAGACCATGATCGGGTCCTTGTTCTTCTTGTAGTCTTCGATCTCCTGCTTGTCGCGGTAGGTGGTGTCGGGGTCGGCGACGGAGTGGCCGCGGTAGCGGTAGGTGCGCACCTCGAGCAGCGTGGGCTTGCTCTCCTCGTGCGCGCGCCGCAGCGCGGCGGAAACCTTGTCACGGACCTCGAAGATGTCGTGGCCGTTCTGGGCGACATCCCAGGCCATCCCGTAGCCCTCGGCGCGGCGGGCCAGCGAGCCGCCGGCCGACGACCGCGCCTGGCTGGTGCCCATCGAGTAACCGTTGTTCTCGATGACGAAGACGCAGGGAAGGTCCCACAGCGCGGCGAGATTGTAGGCTTCGTGCACCGCGCCCTGGTTGACGGCGCCGTCGCCCAGGAAGGCGAGGCAGGCGCCCTTGATGCCCTTGTATTTCAGTGCAAACGCGAGGCCGGTGCCGAGCGGGACCTGGCCGCCCACGATGCCGTGGCCACCCCAGAAGCGGCGGGCCGGGTCGAAATAGTGCATCGATCCGCCCTTGCCCTTGGAGCAGCCGGTGTACTTGCCGAAGTTCTCGGCCATCATCTCGTTCATCCCCATCCCGACGGCGAGCCCGTGGCCGTGGTCGCGGTAGGCCGTGATGATGTGGTCGTGCTTGTTCATCACCGAGACGCAGCCCACGGCGACCGATTCCTGCCCGATGTACAGATGCAGGAACCCGCCGATCTTCCCCTGCTGGTAGGCCCGGAGGCAGCGCTCCTCGAAGCGGCGGATGCGCACCATGTCGCGGTAAAATTGCACGAGCTCGTCCTTCCCGAGCTTGGCGTTGATGGCGGACAGGCGGGCGTTGTAAGCCACGTCAGGAGCGCCAGTTTCGGCATTCTTCGCGGGGGCGGACGGTTTCTTGCTCACGATGATTGTTTTAAAGTTAAAGCAATTTCAGGTCGGCAAACTTTCCTCATCCGCCTCACGTCCTCGAAAGGCAAGTGCAGAGTTGGGTGGCAACGATCTCCGACGCGGAACGGCGACGGTGAATGCCGGGCGCGGGCGCGCGCCTACGACGCCGGCGTGATCTGTTCCACCGTGATCTTGATCGGCGAGACGCCGCAGTCGGCCCGGAGCATCACGAACCGGTCGCGGTACTGGTCGAAGATCGGCCAGAGCGCGGCGGCGTCGGTCTCGGGGATGCGCAGCTCGGCGATCTTGCCGCGGGGGAAGAAGGCGAAGCGCCCCTCGGCGATGTCCGGGGGGAGCGCATCGATCGGCCGCCGGCACCGGAAGAGGAACATCAGCCAGTGCGTCTCACCCTGATACGCCTTTTCCGCGATCATCGCGAACAGGTGGAGGTCCGCCGGCTCCACCCGCAGGCCGGTTTCTTCCGCGGTCTCGCGCACGGCGCATTCGAGCGGCGACTCGCCGGTCGCCATCTCGAGCTTCCCGCCGATGGGCGTCCACACGCCGAGGTTCGGCTGCTTCGCGCGCAGCATGAGCAGCTGCTCGCCGGCGTGGTTCTCGATGAACACGAGCACGCTGATCTTGTACGGCAGGGCGGACGACATGCGCCGCGAGCGTGCGCCGGGCGGAAGAGCCGGCAACGCCATTTTGGCGGCGGTGCCCGGCCGCGGTCCGGCGGGCGCGCGGGCGGTGCGACGTAACGCACATGCTGGGCTACGTGAAAGTCCCTAGTTTCCCGATTTGCCGCCGCCCGTCCCCGCGCCAGTCTCGTCTTCGGGCGCAGAAATGCCGGTCGGAACCCCGTTGATCCTCAGCATCGAATCGCGCGCCGTCGTGCTCTCGCGGCCGGACGGCCGGGGCGGGGAGATCGACCGCGAGCCCTGCATCGACCGCGACGATGCCGCGGCGGATGACGCCTGGGCCGCCGCCTTCTCGGCGCTCGCCCGCCGTGCGCAACGCGGCGCGCGCGTCGGTCTCCTTGTGCCGGCTCACCGGGTGCTCGCCCGGCATCTCCCGGCTCCGGCGACGGCCGGCGCCGCGCGGGACCGCGCCATCGCGTTCGAGGCGGGGCGCGTGCTGCCGGTGCCTCTCGAGGACCTCGTGTGGGATCACGTGGAGGCGGGCGGCGCGTCCGACGTGCTGGTGCTCGCCGCGCGGGCGGCGCGGATCGAGTCGCTGTGCGCGGCCGCGGAGTCGGCCGGCTTCTCGGTGACCGCGGCCTGGCCGGCCCCGCTGGCGACCCTCGCCGCCTTGCGCGCGGATCCCGGCCCGCCCGGACGAGCGGTGCTGGCCGTCGTGCCCGGCGACCGCGTGCATGAGATCGTCCTGCTCGACGGCGAGCGTATCGCCCTGCGGGTGGCGGCGGCCGAGCCCGCCTCGGACCCGGCGGCGCGCGCGACCCAGGTCGTGGCCGAAGCGGCCCGCACGCTGCGGCATTTTCGCGCGTCGGCGCCGCCCGCGGAAATCCGGCTGGCCGGGATCGCGGACCCGGACTTCCCATCCTGGCGCGCGGCGTGGGAGGCGCGGCTGGGGGCGCCGGTCCGGAGCGTGCATCCTGGCGAGGAAGGCGCCGCCGCGATGCGCCGGGCCGGAGCCGCGCTGCTCGCCGGCGGTCCGGCGGCGCGCCGGGCGGACCTGCTTCCGCCGGCCCGGCGG
>DASPMS010000090.1:0-7027 GCA_035626915.1 Opitutaceae bacterium | reverse complement strand
TCGCCGACGCCGAAGCGGCCGTCGCCGCGGCGGTCCGCTCCGCGGGCACCGGCGCCTCCTGATGATTTCCAGAGCAGAACGGGCCCGCCTCGACTTGCAGCCGCCGCGGCGTCCGCGCGTCCCGAGGTTCGTCCGGCGATGATCGTGGCCGAGACCAAGACCCGCCAGACTCCCCAGCCTTCGGCCGCCCCGGCGACGCGCCAGCAGGATGCCTGGCGCGTGGTCGTGCTGAACGATCCGGTGAACCTGATGTCCTACGTCGTCATGGTGTTCAAGAAGGTGTTCAGCTTCGACGAGGCGCGGGCCCGGCGCCACATGCTCGAGGTCCATGAGCAGGGCCGGTCGGTCGTGTGGACGGGCGTGCGCGAGCAGGCGGAGGCGTACGTGTTCACGCTCCAGCAGTGGCACCTCACGGCGGTGCTCGAGGCCGACGAGGTCCGGTCATGAAACGCGTCGAGGTCCGGCTCAATCTGGAGGCGGTCGCGCCGCTGCTCGACGTGATCAAGGGCGCGGCGGACGAGCTCAAGCCGGTGCTCGCCGTCCGCCAGCAGGTGCCCGACGCGGAGGGGGACTTCGCCGAGGGCTGGAACCGCGAGCTCCTGCAGGGGCAGACCGCCGACGTCGAAACCCTCCTCGCGCTGTTCGGGAGCGAGTTCTTCGCCAGCGGCGTGATCGCGCTCGATCCGATGAACGCCGAGACGATCCTTCGCGCCTGCGCGGCGGTCCGGCTGCGCCTGCGGGAGCGGCACCTGCAGGCCCTGGACGACGACGCGCTCGAGAGCAGCGAGGTGGCGCTCGAGGACCTGGCCGAGGACCAGCGCAAGGCGCTGGCCGCGTACGTGTTCCTCGCCACGCTGCAGGAACTCATCATCCAGCACCTGGATCCCACGGTGCTGGAGGGGTAGCGGCCGGCGCCGCCCGGCTCCGGGTGTCAAGCGGAAGAGTCCGTCGGAAATCTTGGCACTTGCGGGATAGGGGAGGGCCCGTAGGGTCTCGCGCGACACTCTGCAGTGTTCGAGACGCCTTCAATATAACGCTCTTTGCCTTTGTAATAATTTGGGAGCCGCCGACAGCGGCGCGGAAGCCAGGCCGTAAACCGGAAGGCTGAAACGACGCGGGGGGCGCCCACCTTGAGTTAAAAAGGACATGAGCCTTTGGGCATCGGCACAGGTGGAGTGTCATTTCTTTTCCCTGCATGAACCCGCTGTTCTATTCCGTGCTGCACGTATTCGCGCTGTTCGTCCTTGCGGCGCACACCTTCATGGCGTTCGCCAATCCGGACCCCGCCAACCGCAAGCGCACGATGATGATCACGGGCATCGCCAGCCTGCTGGCCTTGGCCGGCGCCGGCGGGCTCATGGCGAAGATGCAGTACGCCTGGGGCAGCGGCTGGGTCATTGTGAAGCTCGTGTGCTGGTTCCTCCTCAGCGGCCTCGCGGGCATGGCGTATCGCCGGCCGGAGCGGCGCGACGTCCTCGCGTTCGTCGCGCTCGCGCTGATCCTCGTCGCCCTCGCGATGGTCTATCTGGTGCGCACCGGCGTCCTGTCGGACGCGTCCTGAGTCCGCCGTCCCGGGAAGCCCGCACCGGCGAGCCGGCCGCAACGGCTTCCGGTCGCCCGGCCGGGTCTGCCCGCGCGACGTCGCAATGAGCAACGTGATCCCCGAGTCCCTGTGCGGCCTGTGGATCGGCGACGACGGCCGGGCGCACGTCTGCGTCGCCACTCCCGACGGCGGGCGGACCGAGCGGGTGGAGGAGTTCCGGCCCTTCGCCTGGCTCGGCGGCGAGGCGGCCGCGGAGGGAATCGACGTCGAGCCGCTTCGCGGCGACGGCGCATTCAACCGCCTCGCGCACGCGTCCTCGCTCGCGCCCTTTGGCGCTTTTCTCAAGGGGGTCCGCGATGGCGTCCCGGTCGATGTGGTCAAGCCCTACGAGAGCCAGTGGCTGCTGCAGCGGCGCGCGCGGCTGTATGCCGATCTGCCGTTCGGCGCGCTGCGCCGATGCCAGCTCGACATCGAGACCGGCACGGCCGAGGCGGGCGGGTTCAGCGACCCCCGGAACCCCGGCGACCGCGTGCTCGCGATCGGGCTCCGCGCCGGCGATCGGACGGAGCTGCTCGTCCTCGACGAGGAGACCGACGCGGGGGAGCGGAACCTGCTGCTCCGCTTCAACGATGTGCTGGGGGAACTCGATCCGGACGTCGTGGAGGGGCACAACCTGTTCAAGTTTGACCTCGATTACCTGCGCCAGCGCAGCCGGCGCCACAAGGTCCCGTGCGCGTGGGGCCGCTTCGGGCTCAGTGCCGAGTTCCGCAACAGCCGCCTGAAGGTGGCCGAGCGCTGGGTCGACTTCCCGCGCTGCGACCTTCCCGGACGCGCCATCGTCGACACCTACCTGCTCGTGCAGCTCTTCGACATCACCGCGCGGGAACTGACGTCCTACGGCCTGAAGGAGGTGGCGGTGTACTTCGGCGTCACGCCCGAATCGGGCGTCGGCCGCACTTACCTGGCGGGTCCGCGGATTCACGAGACCTTCCGCCAGGACCGCGCCGCCTTCCTCGCGTACCTGGCGGACGACCTGCGGGAGACGAAGGGCTTGGCGGACGTGCTGCTGCCGACCTATTTCGAGCAGGCGCGCGCGTTCCCGATGCTCCTGCAGGAGGCCGCGCTGCGGGGCACGGCCGGCAAGGTCGACCTGCTGTTCCTCGAGGAGTACTACCACGCCCGGGCGGCCTGCGCCGCGCCGGTCGAAGTGGCGCCGTTCGAGGGCGGCTTCACCCGGAGTTTCCAGGAGGGCGTGTTCCGGCACGTGCTGCACTTCGACGTCGCCTCGCTGTACCCGAGTCTGATGCTGCACCTCGGGCGCAATCCGCGGAGCGACACCCTCGGGGTCTTCATTCCGATGCTGCGGCGACTGCGCGAGTACCGGCTCAAGTACAAGCAGCTGGCCCGCACTGCCCCGACCGCCGCCGAGCGCGACGAAGCGCAGGCCCGCCAGGCGGCCTTCAAGATCCTCATCAACTCCTTCTACGGCTACCTGGGCTTTTCCGGCGCGCGTTTCGGGGACGGCGAGCTTGCCGCCGAGGTGACGCGGCTCGGCCGCGAGCTGCTGCAGAAGCTGATTGCGGAGTTCGAGCGGCATGGCTGCACCATTCTGGAGGCCGACACTGACGGCATCTACCTCGCGTCGGAGCAGCACTACGCGGCGCCGGAGCGCCTGCTTGCCCTCGTCGCCGACGTCATGCCCCCCGGCATCGAGCTCGAGTTCGACGGGCGGTACGACGCGATGTTCTGTTACAAGGCGAAGAACTACGCGCTCGCGGCCGGCGGCGAGATCACGCTGCGCGGCTCGGCGCTCCGGTCCCGCGGCATCGAGCCGTATCTCAAGCGACTGGGCGACCACCTGATCGCGTTCCTGCTCGGCGTCACCGCGGAATCCCCGGTCGCCGAGCTCCAGCGGCTGCGCGAGCGGATCCAGGCGCGCGAGCTCCCGGTCGCCGACCTCGCCAAGTCGGAGTCGCTCAGCCAGAATCCCGCCGCGTACGAGCAATGGGTCGCCGGAGGCGGCAAGCCGCGCCGCGCGGCGGCCGAGGCGGCGCTGCGGATGAACCCGCGGCCGCGGATGGGCGAGCGCGTGACCTATTACATCACGGCCAAGCAAAAGGGCATGACGAGCGACTGGCAGCGGGCGCGTCCCCTCGCGGAGCACGACCCGGCGACCGCGCCCTACGACCCTGTCTATTATCTGGAAAAACTGGATGACTGGGCGGAACGGTATGGACGTTTCCTCGGGATTCCTCCACAAGGCGGTCAGCAACAAATGCTTCTCTAAGCATGCGCCAACGACTTCTGTACCTGGCCTTCATCGTCCTCCCTCTGGCGGTGTACTTTCCGGTGCTCATCAACGAGTACGGCCAGGGGGGCGACTTCGCGATGCTTCACCTGGCCAAATCGGAAGGGGCGGTGGCCGGGGTCGATCCCGCGTACGGCGAGACGGTGCTGTATCGGGCCCTGCTCGACAGCTCGTTTCGCGTGGTGAACGGCGTCGAAGCGCTCTGGCTCCTCCGGCTGGTCGCCGTGTTGCTGCTCGGCGTCCTGGGCGCCCTCATCTGGCGCCAGCTGGACAACTCGGGGTGGCCGGAACTCGATTCGGCCGCGCTCGGCATGATGATCATCCTCCTTCCGGCCGCGCAGGCGACCGCCGGCTGGGCGCTGTCCTGGCCCCGGACCCTGGCGCTGCTCTTTGCCGTGGCGGGCTTCGCGGCCGTCGAAACCGAGCTCGAGGCGGGCGGCCTGAAGCGGGCGGTGGCGGTGCTCGGCGGCGCGTTCATCTACGCGCTCGCGACGATGATCCGTCCCGAGCTGGTGTTTTTCGGGCTCGTTCCGCTGGGCGCCGTCATGCTCGTCCGCATCCGGAAGAGCCCGACGAGCCAGAGCGTCGGCACTTGGCTGAGCCTGCACCTGGGCGTGCTGGCCGCCGGCTGGATCGCCGGCCGGCTGCTCGAGCATTGGGCCTCAGGTGATCCGATCGCGACCCTGGAGGGGGCGAAGCAGGCAAGCCGATGGTTCTTTCTCGAGGCGGCGCCCGGCGCGCTCGCGCAGTTCCCGCTGCTGGACGACCACAACGTCGGCGCCTGGTATTTCTGGCCCGTGCTGCTCGCGGTGGTCGCGGCCATCCTGTACGCCTTCCGGATCGAGCAGACGCTCGACGGTGAAAAGGCCCGCTTCAAGGGGCTGATGTGCGGGCTCGGGCTGCCGTCGATCATCCTGGCCGCGATGCTGGTCTCGGGCGAAGTCGCGCCGGCGGGCTACCGCGAAGCCTATCCCTTGAGCGCGCTGACGGCCGTGGCGCTCTTTGCCGGCTGGCGCACCATGCTGCGCGCCAAGCGCATCAAGTCCTGGGCGCACTACTTCGGCCTCGCCGGCGTGATCGCGCTCGCCGCGATCCTGGCCCACTGGAACACCCAGTCCCTGATCGCGACGCCGCGGGCGGAGGAATGGTCGCACGTGCAGGCGTCCATCGCCTCGGTATCGTTCAAGTCGCCGCAGCGCGTGCACCTGATTTCCGCGGGCGAGGAGGACCGCAACACCGAGCGGACCTACGGCCGCGAGTTCGGCGCGATGGCGTCGACGGACGAGGCGATCCTTCGACAAATGTTCGAGGCGGTGCTCCGCAAGCGGTTCCCCGGCGGTCTCCCGCGCGGCGGCGGCACGGATGTCACGGTCAGTGCCGTCGAGCCGCCGGCCGGCGCCTACGACGTCCTCGTCGACATGCGGAAGCTGCGCGCGGAGCGCTGACGGCGGTCAGCTCCAGCTGAGGTCGGACTTCCGGAGGGGGAGGGACCGGACGCGCTTGCCCGTGGCCGCGAAGATCGCGTTGCACACGGCCGGGGGCGTGGGCGGGAGCACCGGCTCGCCCAGGCCGGTCGGAGCGTTCTGGCTCTCGATGAACCCGATGTGGATGCGCGGCGCGTCGTTGATCCGCAGCAGGGGGTAGTCGTGGAAATTGCTCTGGACGGTCCGGCCGGCGGCGATGGTGATTTCCTGCAGCCACGCGCCGCTGAGGCCGTCGATGATGGAGCCCTCGACCTGGTTCTCCGCGCCGCTGCGGTTCACGATCGGACCCACGTCGATCGCGCACCAGACGTCGTGGACCTTGAGGGTGCCGTCGTTCGCGACGGCCACTTCGGCGACCTGGGCGACATACCCGAGGTGGCTGAAATGGAACGCCACGCCCTGGCCGCGACCGCGGGGCAGCGCTTTGCCCCAGCCGGCCATCTCGGCCACGCGGCGGACGACGCCCTTCATGCGCCCCGCGTCGTAGGCGGGCCCCTGACCCGTGGTCGGCGGCACCTTGCGGTCGTCGCCGAGGATCTCGAGGCGGAACTCGACGGGGTCGCGGCCTCCGGCATGGGCCAGCTCGTCGATGAAGCACTGGAACGTGAAGGCGAGGGCGTTGCTGCCGGGGGCGCGCAGCGGCCCGGTCGGGACGTTGGTCGGAAGGATCGTGCGCTCGAGCCGGAAGTTCGGGATGAAGCGCGACGGAAATTCGTCGGGACTCAGTCCCGCACCCGAGGCCGGGTTCTCGGCGTTCCGGAAACCGACCGTCACGAAATGGTCCTGCCAGGCCACCAGCTTGCCGGCCGCGTCGACGGCGCCCTTGAGCTTGTGCCAGCCGCACGGGCGGTAGAACCCGTGCTGCATGTCGTCCTCGCGGGTCCAGGTGAGCTTCACGGGCACCCCCGCGCGCTGGGCGATCGCCGCCGCCTCCACCATGTAGTCGTTCATGAGGCGCCGGCCGAAGCCGCCGCCGTTGCGCAGCAGGTGGACCTTGATGTTCTCCGGCGGAATCTTGAGGGTCCGGGCGACCAGACCCTGGCCGGCGCTCGGCGTCTGGCTCGGCGCCCAGATCTCCACCCGGTCGCCTTTGACCTCCGCCGTGCAATTCTGCGGCTCAAGCGTCGCGTGGCAGATGTACGGGTAGGCGTATTCGGCCTCGACCACCGCCTTCGCCGCGGCGAAGGCCGCCGCCACGTCGCCGGTGTTGCGCTGTTCCTTGCCGCCCGCCCGGAACGCCGCACTCGCCTGCGCGGCGAAGCTGTCGGAGGACTGCGTGGCGAAGGCGCTCTCCTGCCAGGCGACCTTGAGGCGCTTGCGCGCCGCGAGGGCGGCCCACGTCGTGTCGGCCACGATGGCGACGCCCGAGACCAGCTCCTGGGGCACCTCGCCCGCCTCGATCACGAAGGCGTCGCGGACGCCGGGCAGCGCCTTGATCTCATCGAGGTTGGCGCTCGCGACCCGGCCGCAGAACACCGGGCACTTCTCGAACACGGCATGCTTCATGCCCGGGACGACGTGGTCCAGGCCGAACAGCGCCTGGCCGGTCACGATCGCCGGATTGTCCACCCCCGGCACGCGCGTGCCGAGGAGCTTGAAATCCTTCGGATCCTTCAGCTTCACCGCTTTGTCGTCGGGCACCGGGAGGAGCGCGGCCTTGGTCGCGAGGGCGCCATAGTCGAAGGCGCGGCC
>DASPMS010000089.1:0-70392 GCA_035626915.1 Opitutaceae bacterium | reverse complement strand
CGGCGGTACACCTCGAGGGCCTCCTCGCCGTCCTCGGCCTCGGCGACCACCGTCATGTCGGGCTCGTTGTTGGCGGCGGTCGTGAGGCCCATGCGCATGAGGATGTGATCATCCACGAGCATGATGCGGATGCGGGGATTGCGTTTGGGGGACGACATGGCGGGTTCAGGAAGCGGGCACCTCGACCACGACGCGGGTGCCGTGGCCGGGCGAGCTCGAGACGTCGAGGCTCGCGTGGATCTTGCGCGCGCGGCTGCGGAGGCTGCGCAGGCCGAAATGGCCGACGCCGTCGGCGAAGACGCGGTCGGGCTCGAAGCCGCAACCGTCGTCCCGCACGATGAGCCGCACGCGCGACGGCGCGAAGTCGAGGACGACCTCGAGCGTGCGGGCGTGCGCATGCTTCACCGTGTTGGCGACGGCCTCCTGCCCGATCCGCAGCAGGTGGTGCTCGACCTCCTGGCCGAGCGGGCGCGGCGTGCCCTCGACCGCGACGGTCGTGTGGAGGGCGTCGAGCGCGGTCGCCATCACGATCCGCTGCAGCGCCGTGCCGAGGTCGGCCTCGGCGAAGATCGGGGACTGCAGGTCCCAGACCGCGTGACGCACCTCGTTGCGGCTGAAGGCGACCATGTTGCGCGCCATGGCCAGGCCCGAGCGCACTTCCGGCGGGCACGCCGTCTGCTTCGCCGTGGAGTCGAGCTGGAAGATCAGCGCGCTGAACCCCTGCTCGATGCTGTCGTGGATCTCGCCGGCGAGCCGGTTGCGCTCGGCCAGCGTGGCGGCCGCCTGCGTCTCGCGCTGGAGCTTCTCCATCGCCGCGCGCAGCTCGGTCGTGCGCTGCGCGACGCGGCGGCGCAGCAGGTGGATCCAGACGCCGGCGGCGATCAGCCCCCCCGCCGCGGTGCCGGCGAACAGGAGCGTCCGGCGCACGGCCCAGCCCGGCGGCTTCTCGATGACCTGGATGTCGTCGGGCGAGCGGAGGAGCAGGCGCACGGGCAGCACGGAGGACGTCCCGGCGGAGACCCGGATCCACTCCGGCAGCCCCGTCTCGACCACCGCCACGCCGGTCAGCTCGAGAAGGCTGCCGGGCGGGATCGAGGGCAGCCCCGGCGCGGTGAGGCTGGCGCGGAAGATGCGCTGATCGAGCTGGAGCTCGAGCGTGTGCGAGTCGTCCTCCGACCGGCTGCGCGAGAAGTTCGCCCGGAGGCGGACGAGCTTCGCGCCATACTGCCCGCTAAGAAGGTCGGACGCGGCGACGATCGCGGGCAAGGGCGCCTGGGCCGCGCCCACGGCGCGCAGCATGGCCTGGGCCAGCACGGGCGACTGGTCCTCGGCCCGGTCCGGGAACCCGACGATCTCGACCAGCTCGCCGGGCTGCGGGATCGCGGACGCCCCGGGTTCGACGCGGGCGCCACCGGTGGCGTCCTGCACATAAATATGGCCGCCGGCCGCGTGGGTGACGACCGCCCGGACGCGCACCTGGCGCGCGAGCGGCGACGGCGCCGCCCGGCCGGCGAGGTCCGCCAGGCTCGCGAGCCGGATGGAGAACGGGTCCTTCGGCGCGGACTCGACCGCTTCGACGTGCTCGAGCGACGGCACCAGGAGGAGCCTTTCCTGCGGCGAGGGGTAGGTCAGGACGCCGCGCACCCGCAGGGTGGCGCCGACGTGCTGGCGGAGGCCAGACGCGTCGGCGCCGCCAACATGGACGCGGAAATCGTCGGCGCCGGCGCGCAGGCGCAGCTCCCCGGCGGCGGCAACGGCGCGGACGACGCCCTCGGCCTCGACCCATCGCGCCTCCCCGCGATGTGGCAGCGCATATTGCGCCGGGTGCCGCACGGGCGTCGGCAGAGCCCCAGCGCCGATGATGACGACGTGGCCGGCGCGGAGGCGCGGCGTGTCGTCCGCGTCGCTGGGGTTGCGGTGAACCTCGATCAGGTCGCCCGCCTGCACCCACGGTACTCCCGGCGACCACTCGGACAGGAACGTCGCGTCGCTGCGGTCCTGGATGGCCAGGTAGCGGCGCCCCGCCACCCAGCCGGCGAACGTGACCACACCGCGGATTTTCGTCATTTCCTGGCGGGTGGGATTCGCGCCGCCTCCGCGCATGCGGGCCAGCTCCACGACCGGCCGCGAGGATGACTCGAAGGCCGAGGCGCTGCCGTCGGCCGCGAGCTCGCGCCACGAGGCGTCGACGAGAGAGACGGCCCCGTCGGCGTGCCGGGCGATGCCGGCGACTTCGACCAGCGTCCCGACGGCCGGGCGGACGTCGAAGGCCCCCGCAACCTCGATCCGGTGGAACCGACGCGTGAGCTTGAGCCAGACGGGGGGCTGCAGGCCGGGCAGGATGGCGGATTGCGGCAGGCTGGCGGCGCCGGCCTGCCGCCACTGGAGGAGACAGCCGTGGTTCCCCGATTGCACGATGTCCACAAACGCGGCGTCGGCCGCGGTCGACTCCCGCATCATCAGGCCGGCCTTGGGCCAGGACTCATGGGCGGAAAACGCCGCCAAGCGCGCCACGATCTCCCCGCCTCCGTCGAGCGTGCGATGAGCGAAGTAGAACTGGTCGGGACTGATCCAAATGTCATGACCGCTGCCGGTGAGGGTATGGCGGTCGCCGGCGGCGACGTGGCGACCGGTGCGCTGCGGATCTCCGACCGCGGTCGACACGAACTCGCCTTCGAGTCCGCGCACGTGCTCGAAGACCGCGGTGGCGGAGTTCTCCGCCGAATTGGAACTCACGACCAGGCCCGCCTGAATCGCGTCCGCCATCGGCAGCTCGACGGGCTCGCCGAGCGGCCGCCAATTCCGTCCGTCAGCCGACGTGAAGCCCTGGAACGTTCCGAGATCGCTCAGGGTAAGCCGGTCGGGCGGGCCGACGGCGGTTACCCGGCCGCGCAACCGGACCGGCCGGTCGGGCTGCGCCGGTCCGGCCTGCAGGTCCGATATCGTGGTGGCCTCGAACGCGTCGAGCCGCGGCCGCTGTTCCACCGCGACGGGCGCCACGCCGGGCGGCATCACCACGGTCGCCGCGACCCGGTGGCCCTCAAGGTCTGGCGCGGCGATCACGACTCCCTGGACGCGGACGCGCCGGCGGTAGCGCGGGTCGGACGCGTCGTCGGGCGCGGCCGGCCAGGAACTCACGACCACGCGCGTGCGCGGCGCTCCGTCCGCCAGCTCGAGCACCACGCGGTCGCCCTGGCGGCTGATGAAATCCACGTCGCCCGTCATCTCGCACCAGCGGAAGTCGAGATCCTCCCCGACCGGCTGCCCGGGCTGAACCGCGACGGGGTCGGGGAAGGACGCCGCACCCAGGTCCCGGATCCGCACTCCCTCGGCGACCAGAGCGGTTTCGAGGCGCCGGGGCGAAGTGAGCACGGCCGGCGATTCGGCGCTTTCGGGCGACCATTCCTCAAACCGCAGGCCGCCGCGTTCGGCTGGCGGCCCGCCCGGGCGGTCCGGCCAGGGACTGAGATGCCGCCCCTCGATCACCTGTTGCGGCAACTCCGGGCCTTCCCAGGAGACGGCCAGGTTGTCGCGCCCGCCAATCTCCATGTGGACGGTCTCGAAATAGTAGCGGCGCCCGCCCTCGAGGCGCACCAGATCGGATTTTTGACCGGACCGCTTGTTCCACTCCCTCGGGTTCGTGAACGCGGCGGCGAGCGCAATCCGCCTGGCGCTCGCGGGGCTCTCGTTTGTGCCCAGCCACAGCTCGCCCATGTCGTCGGCCGCGATCCAGAAGCGGTAGTCGCCGGTCGCCGGGGGATGGAGGTACCCGCGGAGACGCGACGCAAAATAGGCGTCGCGATCGGTAGGCTCCTCGGCCAAGGGCACGAGCGCGACGCGGGTCGGCTGGAAGGGAAAGGTCGACGCGTGGTGCAGCAACGGCAGGCTGTTGTCGGCCTCGAGCGAGATTCGGTGGCCCGGCCGAGTCGACGTTTCGACGCGATCCAGCTGCAAGGCGACCGCGCCGGTCGCGTCCTGGAGGACGATCAGGCGCTTCTCCCGGTCGACCCAGGTCAGCGTGCCCTCCAGGCGGAGCGGATATACGGCGCGGGGATTCCACGATCCGACCGCGCGCACTTCGGCGGCGGACCGCAGCGGCTCCGCCGCGGCGGAGCACGGCCACGGGCCGGCGAGCAGCGCCCAGGCGAGGAGGACGGCCCCGCGCGGCCGACGGCGCTCCGGTCGTGGGGCAGGACGGGCCATAGATTGGGCGAAAACTGGCGCGGTCAGCCGGACGAATACAAGCCCCCGGTCTATATCTTTGGTCATACCGCAGGCCTTACCTCCTGACCGTTGCCGGAGAGTGGACCATCGCTTGCAGTCCGGTCGACACCGAATCCGCCCACTCTTCGCCCAGGAGGCACCCCGGCTTGAGGCCAGCGTTCGCCAACCCTCCTGGACGACGGATTCGGAAACCCCAACCCCGAAAGCAATGACTCCCCCCAGGTCGTCCCGGCCGAGGCCGGCGGCTTCCCTGCCGCCGACCGCGGTCGCTCGTCGCACGACGCACCTGGTCCCGGCGAACGCCGCGACCACCCGGGCCGCCGCGTCCCGGCTTCTTCGCGGGATTCGCTGAATCCCGCTCCGCCTTTTGCCCGACCAATTTTTCCCAAGCAAGCCCCCACACCCCATGAACAAAACGCCCATCCGTCATCTGCTGGTCCTCCTGTCAGCACTGACCGTCGGAGCCGGCTCGATCCAGGCTCAAGCCGTCGCGCCCACCAGTCCCGCCAACCAACCCTCGTCCGCTGGCGTCGATCCGGAGGACGAACCGATTGCCTTGGACCCGTTCACGGTGACCACCGAGCACGAAGGATACCGGGCGGTCGACACGCTGGGCGGCGCGCGCATTCGCACGAAGCTGGTCGACACCCCGTCCTCGATCACGGTCGTCACCAAGAAGCTCATGGACGACCTGGCGGTCACGAACGCCGAGGACCTGCTGGTCTACACCACCAGCACCGAGGTGGGCGGCCTCGGCGGCAACTATTCCGGCATCGCGGCCCGCGGCTTCGGCGTGGTGGGCGACGGCGAGATCAACCGGCTGGTCAACCCGGCCGGCACCAATCGCGCGCGCGGCCTGACCGCCATGGACAACACGCGGAACTATTTCCTCAGCGAGATCCCGTGGGACGGCTACAACATCAGCCGCGTCGACATCTCGCGCGGTCCGAACTCCTTCCTGTTCGGCGTCGGCAGCCCGTCGGGCATATCCAATTACTCGACCAACGAGGCCGTCTACAAGGACCAGGGCTCGCTGGAGACGCGCGCCGGCAGCCACGGATCCACCCGCCAGGCGCTGGACTACAACAAGGTCCTTGTGCCGGGGCAGCTGGCCGTGCGGCTCGACCTGGTGAACGACGACACCAAGTACCAGCAGAAGCCCGCCTTCAACCACACGAAGCGCGCGTACGGCGCGCTGCGGTTCGACCCGCAGTTCCTCAACACCGATTCGAGCTACACCCGGATCCACGCGAACTTCGAGAACGGCCGGGTGCGGTCGAACAATCCCCGCACGCTGCCGCCGACCGACTTCATCACCGGGTACTTCGACCCGAGCGTCAACAAGGCCGGTTACGACCCCTTCAACTTCGTCCGGAGCGGGGCCTCGGTCGGCTACGACCTCTCGATGAGCCCGTGGGTGACCCATGACAACATCGGCTACGTCTTCGGCAGCTCCCCGGCCTTCTGGTTCGACGGCGCGAGCGGCTCGGTGCTCCGGGCGGCGCAGAGCGGCGCGGGCGGGTTGAAGCCCGCCGGCATCCCCGGCGCCGGCAGCGGCATCGGCGGCCTCAACGGCGTCGGCAACGCCTACCACCTGCACACCGTCGGCTACGCCCACTACGTGTACGCGACGAGCTTCCTCGATCCGAACCGGTTCCCCGGCGCGGCGGCCCGCACGGTCAACTACCTCGACAAGTCGCTCTCCGACCCGTCGCTGTTCGACTTCTTCAACAACCTGATCGACGGCCCGAACAAGCGCGAGTGGCAGGACTGGAACGCCTACAACATCAGCATCGTCCAGAGCTTCATGGACGACCGGCTGGTCTTCCAGGCGGTCGCGCAGAACGAGAAGTACAAGCGCGGCCAGCGGACGCTGATGAACGGGCCGTTCATCACGGTCGACATGGACGCCTTCATGCTGACGACGCCCTCGTGGCTGCCCGGCGCGCAGGCCAACCCGAACGTCGGTCGTCCCGTCGTGGGCGGCAGCTACAGCGGCGGCCACAAGGAGAACTTCTTCGAGCACGAGAACTACCAGCTCACCGGCTCCTACACCCTGAAGTTCGACGACGCGCCGGACAGCGCGCTGACCCGGATCCTCGGCTTCCATGAGTTCACCGGCCTGTACGGCCGCTACGGCACCGAGCGCGAGAGCCGCGTGGCGAACCTCTTCGCGACCGACCCGGCGTTCGGCCAGCGCTACACCGGCGGCGCGAACATCAACAACCGCGGCATCAACTGGGCGGCCTACCTCGGGCCGACGCTGCGCAACAGCGCCACGGGCGCGGGCGCCAACCTGAGCCGCATCTCGCAGCCGATCGTGCCGCTGTCCGGCCCGGTCACGTTCTTCGACAACACCTGGATCGGCACCGTCAGTCCGACCGCCCCCTGGGTGAACCCGATGCCGAACGGCAACGTCAACATGACGCAGGCCGACAACCCCGCCAACTACCGCGGGTACCAGCCGACGACGGTGTCGATCCTCAACGCGGACGCGAACATCAACGACCTCTACACCGACGGCAACAAGAGCGAGCAGGTCATCACGTCCGAGGCCCTCATGTACCAGGGGCACTTCTGGGACGACGCGATCATCCCGAGCTTCGGCTGGCGCCGGGACACGGTCGAGCAGCGCGGCAATCTGGCCCCGGTCAACACGGTCAACGGCCGCTCGATGAACTACGAGATCACGGACCCGGGCGTGGAGCTGAAGACCACCTCCATCAGCTACGGCGTGGCCGTCCACCTACCGAAGCTGCTCAAGCGGGACCTGCCCGGCGGCACCGACATCTCGTTGTACTACTTCCACGGCAGCAACCAGACGCCGCGCGTGCGCTACGGCATCGACGGCACGCAGCTCCCGAGCGAGGAGGGCGAGACCGACGACTTCAGCATCCAGTTCGACGGCTTCAACGGCCGCGCCAGCCTGCGCCTGACCGCCTTCAAGACGGTCGACAACCATGCGCAGGCCTCCCACGGACAGCCGCTCGGCGCGGCCGGCTGGCTGATCGACTCGCTGCCGATG
This sequence comes from Opitutaceae bacterium, assembly GCA_035626915.1. Classification (GTDB taxonomy): domain Bacteria; phylum Verrucomicrobiota; class Verrucomicrobiia; order Opitutales; family Opitutaceae; genus Didemnitutus. Next base: position 63,143 of record DASPMS010000089.1, on the reverse strand, counting down.
TGGACGCTCACCATGGCGGCTTCGGGCGTCGCCGCCGCCGAGCACGGCGCGGCCAACCTCCCGGCCGACATGCAGCCGCACAGCTGGTTCTGGGGCTGGGGCATCAGCAACCCGGCGCTCGCCCAGCAGATCGCCCAGGTGCTCAAGACCGACTTCGTCGAGATGTTCCCGCAGTCCTACTGGGACAACTACGGCATGGGCGACTGGCTCGACATGGCCGCCCTCCAGCGCGGCGACTGGCTCCACGTCAGCAAGATCCTCGGCGGCTCCCTCCTCACGTGGAACTTCCCGAACACCCACCTCGTCCACGGCGTCCAGCCGATCATCGACCAGCACCTGGTCTCGAAGGGGTACGAGCTCGAGGCGACCATCCGGCCGACCTCCAACTGGGACATGACGTTCAACGCCTCGCGCATCCGGGCGTATCAGACCGCCCTCGGCGACTCCGCCGCGAACTACCTCAACAACATGGGCCGGCTCTGGATCGAGACGCCGCTCGGGGCGACGCCGGAGTGGGGCGGCGGACCGATCCGCAACGAGTTCCTGAACAATGTCTGGGGGCCGTATCTCACGCAGGTTGCCCTCACCGGCACCGACCAGCCGGAGCTGCGCAAGTGGAACTTCCGGTTCATCACGAACTACAAGTTCAACCAGGGCGCGCTCCGCGGCCTCAACGTCGGCGGCGCCTACCGCTGGGCCTCGAAGAACATCGTCGGCTACGGCATCAAGCAGGCCACGATCTTCGGGAACCAGGCGTGGATCGCGGACGTCCAGAAGCCGCTCTACGGGCCGACGGACGCCCACTTCGACATGTGGATCGGCTACGAGCGCAAGCTCACCGACAAGATCGACTGGAAGCTGCAGCTCAACCTGCGGAACGTCGGCGAGGACGACGACCTCGTGCCCGTCGCGTTCCAGCCCGACGGCAGCGTGGCCCAGCAGCGCATCCTCAGCGGGCAGTCCTTCGACGTCAGCATGAAGTTCATGTTCTGACCCCGGGGCCTCGCGCTCCCGGCCGGGGGGCGCGGGGCCGGCCAAGATTCCCCGGCGCGTGGGGTTTCGCGCCAGCTAGACGCGGGCCGCAGGAGCAACCCTGCGGCCCGCCTGTCTTCGCGGGCCCGCGCGCCGCGTGGCGAGGGACGCGGGCCCGCCCGTTCCGGTCCCGCACAAAAGATTCGCCGCGCGCATGGAGCGGGCTTTCCGTGGGGCGATGCAACAGCGCCGCCACCAGACCCCCCGTCCGCGGGAACACGATCCGGCGCGCTCGGCGCCGCCGGGGGCGGAGGCCGCCGACGCGCCCGCGGACGCCGCGGCGCCGGCCGCCGCACGTCCGGTTCCGGTGGACCGCGCGCAATGGCAGCGGCCGTGGGCGCAGCTGAAGTTCTTCACCTTCCAGCCCGCGATCTTCCCCCGGATGCTCGGCGAAGCCTCGGGCGACGCGAAGCCCGGCGACCTCGTCACGGTCTACGACAAGGCCGGCGCCCGCCTGGGGGCCGGGCTGTACAATCCGCGCGCGAAGATGCCGCTCCGGGTGGTGGTGCACACGTCGGAGCCGGTGGACGAATCCTATTTCGAGCAGGCGCTGCGCCGGGCGGTCGCCCTGCGGCGGGACCTCTTCAAGCTCGACGACACGACGGACGCCTACCGGGTGGTCAATTCCGACGGTGACGGGCTGAGCGGACTCACGATCGACCGGTATGCGGACGTGCTCTTCTGCGACGTCTACAGCCTCGGCATCCACCAGCGGCTCCCGCGGTGGCTGCCGCTCCTGCACGGGCTGCTCGGAACGAAGCACGCGCACGTGCACGTCGACCACGAGATCGCGAGCGTCGAGGGCATCCGCACCGGCCGCTGGGGCGAGCAGCGCGGCGGTGGCGACGCGCCGGCCGGGTCGCCCGACGCGGTGAAGATCCGGGAGCACGGCGTCCGCTACGAAGTCGATTTCGCGGAGGGCCACAAGACCGGCTTCTTCTGCGACCAGCGGGACAACCGCCGTCGGCTGGGCCAGCTGGTGCGCGGCGCCCGGGTGCTCGATCTCTGCAGCTACACGGGCGGCTTCTCCATCAACGCCGCGAAGGGCGGAGCGGCCGAGATCACCGCCGTCGATCTCGACGAGGCGGCGATCGCCCAGGGGCGGCGCAATGCCAACCTGAACCAGGTTTCGCCGAACCTCCTGAAATGGGTCCACGCCGACGCCTTCGCGTACGCGCGCCAGATGTTCAAGAACGGGGAGCGGTTCGACGCGATCGTGTGCGATCCCCCGAAGTTCGTCTTCACGCGCGAACCGGCGGGCCGCGCCGAGGGCATGGGCAAGTATTCCGACCTCAATCAGCTGGCCGTGCAGCTGGTGAAGCCCGGCGGCCTGTTCGTGACCTGCTCGTGCTCGGGCCTCGTGAGCGACGAGGAATTCGAGGGGGCGGCGATCAAGGCGGCGCATCGCGCGCAGCGCCGCCTCCAGATCTTTGACCGCACCGGCGCCGGCGTGGACCATCCCGTGTATTCGAACTGCCTCGAAAGCCGGTACCTGAAGGTGCTCTGGGCGCGGGTCATGTAAGCGAGGCCGGGCGCGCCGGTCCTTCGCGGGCCACGCCCGGCCGACGGATATCCGCGACACATCCGGCGATCGCCGGTTCGACCCCAAGGCCGCGCGGCCCGCGCCGCCGCTATTGCGCCGCCACGGTCACGCCGGAGCCGATCATCATCGCGCCCGCCGTGCGATTGAGGAGGCGCAGGCGCGACGGGCTCTGGAAGAAGCGGCGGCTGCGCGCCGCGGCGAAGGCGTAGGCCGCGGGAATCGCGCCCACCGTCAGGACCACGATCGCGCCCATGGCGAGGGCGTCCGCGGTCGTCAGTTTCCCGAGGTCGATGAAGGTGGGGAGCAGGCCGGCGTAGAAGCCGATGGTCTTGGGGTTGCTCACGGTGACGAGGAATCCCGCCAACAGGCTGCGGCCATGGCCGCGCCGGTCCGTCGGCGACAAAGGCCCCGCCTCGGCCGCGGCGACCGGCTGCCGCCAGAGCCGGTAGCCCAGCCAGATCAGGTAGGCCGCGCCCGCGAGCTTCACGATGAAGAAGAGCTCCCCCAGCGACCGGGCCAGCGCGGCCATGCCCAGGACGGCGAGGTAGAAATAGACGAGATCGCCGAGGATGATGCCCGCAATCAGGGCCATCGCCTCGCGGAAACCGCGACCGATGGCGCACGACACGACCGCAAAGATGCCGGGCCCCGGCAACGCCACGGCGATGGCGAGGGCGACGGCGAAGGCGGCGAGGACGGATGCGTGCATGGGCTGGGCGGATGAAGACAGAGCGGCCGGGGTGACGAAAGCCGGAAACACCCCGCCCGCCGCGTGCGCCGGGCGGGCGACGTCCTCCTAGTCCTTCGCGTCGTTGATCTCGAGCCAGTTGCCGTCGGGATCCTGGAAGTAGATCTGCTTTACGCCGTCGGGACGAACGGTGACGGAGTTCTTCTGCCCGACGAGGTTTTCATAGACGATGCCTCGCGCGGTCAGGCGGGCCCGGAACTCGTCGACCGACGGCACGGTGAAGCACAGGTGGCTCCGTTTCTCGGTCGGCAGCCGTTTTTCCGCGCCGGAGATGATGTGGAGGTGCGTCTTGGGCCCGATGAGGAACCACGCGTGCCTGCCGTCCTTGAACGGCTCCGGGATGGGCTCGAGCCCGACGACGTCGCGGTAGAAATCCGCGCTGGGCTGCAGCTCGGCGACGAAGAAGGCGACGTGATTGATGCGGGCGACGGCCTGGGCGTGCGCGAGCGGGCCGGACGGAGCGAGCAGGAGCAGCGTGGGCAGAAGGCAGGCGATTCTCATGGTGGAGGAAGGGCGGGTGGCGCAGCCGGGAGGCAAGACCGGCGGATCGCCCATTCGGCCACCTTCCCGCTGTGCGCCCCCGGGCGGGACGGGGAACGATCGTCTCAGCGGCGTGCCACCCAACGAATGCTGCGCGCGAGGAGTTCCCGGTAATTGGGATCGTTCATGCAGGCCGGACCGTGGCCCAGCTGCAGGTACACGATGCGGGATTTCCCCTCCTCCCGGCACCAGGCGAGCGGGTTGCCGCTGTCCGGATGGGTGGTGCGCAGCAATGGGGTGACATCGCCGCCCACGCGATAGCCCCAGTAGATCTCGTCGTGAACGATGAAGTCCGGAAGGCCGGCGGTGATGGGATGCGTGCGGTCCACGATGCGGACGGGGATGTCGAGGTCGTGGCGGTAGCCGACCGCGGCGGCGCCGGGGTCGGACCCCACCGGATAGATGCCCCCGATGATGGTCTCGTACTCGCGCCACTGGTGCTCGCCGACCAGCGCATGATGCAGAACCACGAGCCCGGTGCCGCGCGGGAACACCGAACGGAACCGCGCCTGCTGGGCCGGCGAGAATGAGCGGGGCATGTCGTACAGGACGATGACATCGAAGGCGGCCAGGTCGGCTCGCTCCCAGCCGTCGGCGGTGCCCTTGGTGTGCTCGACGTGCTGGAAGGTCAGCTGCGGGTTCGACGCGAACATACCCAGGAACGAGGGCTGGTGAAAACCATGCCCGCCGGTGAACACCAGCGTCCGGATCGTCGCGGATGCGTCCGGCGCCGGCGCGGCCGGGCGCCCGTCCGCCGCCGCGACCGCCACGGCCAGGAGCAGGGAACAGATGGTGATCACAAGGGGATTTCCGCGGGGTTTCATGCCGGGAGCCTCGGCTCCGTTCCCGCGCCGGCAACCGCGGCCGTGCTTAATTCGTTAGCCCGGAATCTGGTATGGACTTCCGGGGGTTGCCGCCAAGCATCCCGCGGCGATGCAGAGCCTCACGCACCTGTTCGAGCAGAATAAAGCCTGGGCGGCCGAGATCAAGGAGCTCGATCCGGAGTTCTTCGCGAAACTCTCGCGCCAGCAGACGCCCGAGTACCTCTGGATCGGCTGCGCCGATTCCCGCGTGCCCGCGAACGAGATCATCGGGCTGCTGCCCGGCGAGGTGTTCGTGCACCGCAACGTCGCGAACGTCGTCGTGCACACGGACCTGAACTGCCTTTCGGTCCTCCAGTTCGCGGTCGACCTGTTGAAGGTGAAACACGTCATGGTCGTCGGCCACTACGGCTGCGGCGGCGTGCAGGCCGCCTACCGCTGCCAGCGCGTCGGGCTGGCCGACAACTGGCTCCGGCACGTCCAGGACGTCCGGGAGAAGCACCGCCACGACCTCGGCCTGCTGCCGGACGACACGGCGCGGACGGCGCGGCTGTGCGAGCTCAACGTGATCGAGCAGGCCGCGAACGTCTGCGCGACGACGATCGTGCAGGACGCGTGGGCGCGCGGCCAGTCGCTCACCGTGCACGGCTGGATTTACGGGCTGCGCGACGGCCTGCTCCGCGACCTCAAGGTTTCGGCCAGCTCCGCGGAGGAGGCCGTCGGCGCCTACCAGGCGGCGATCGCCGCGGCCAACGCGCGCGGCGCGACGACCGTGCCGTGGTGACGCCGGGCATGGCCGCCTCGCGGGCAGCGGAGAGCGGCCGATTTCAGACCGGCTGACGCCGGCGTTCCTCCAGGCGGTCGAGGGCGTGCAGCAGCGCGGTGAGCAGCGCCCGGCAGCTGAGCGGACGCGGCAGGAAATCGTCGGCTCCGGCTTCGAGGCAGCGGGCGACGTGGCGGGCGGAATGATCCGAGCTGACCGCGATGAGGAACGGGCCGCCGGAACCGGCGCGCAGGAGCCGGCGGAGGGCCTCGGCGTCGCCGCCGGCGACGCGCGGGTCGTACAGCACGACTTGCGCCGGCTGGTCATGGTGGGCTTCCCCGGCGGCGTCCGCGCCGGCGACCGCGCGCGGAGCCCGGCCCGTGACCTCGGCCAGCTGCTCGGCGAGCACCGCGCGCGAATCGCCCTCGGCGTCGACGACCAGCAGCGCGCCCGGATGGTCCCGCAGCCGCGCCCGCAGCAGCTGCTCCGCCTGCGCCGAGGCGTCCGGGGCGCTCCCGGGCGCCGCAAGCGGCGCGGTGACGACGAAGGTGAAGGCGCTGCCGGACCCCGGGGTGCTCACGGCGGTCAGGCGCGCGCCGAGCATTTCCGCCAGTCGGTGGCTGATCGCGAGGCCGAGGCCGGCGTTGAACGGGTCCATCGTGCCGCCATCCCGTCCGGGCGCGACCGGCTCGAACAGCGTCCCCATTTTCGCGGGCGCGATGCCCGGCCCCGTGTCCGTCACGGTGAACTGGATGCGCTGGCGCGGCGGCAGAGTCGGCGCGACCGGGTCCGCGCGCACGCGGAACATGATGCCGCCCCGCTCCGTGTATTTCACCGCGTTGCCGAGGAGATGCACCAGGACCTGGCGCAGGAGCTTGGCGTCGGTCTGGAGTGCGTCCGGCAGCGCGCCCTCGGTGAGGACCTCGAAGCGCAGGTCCTTGGCCGCGGCGCGGGGGGCGAACTCGGCCTCGAGCGAGCCGACGAGCCCCGGCAGGTGCAGGCTGGCGGCCTCCGGGAGCCGCGCGCCGGTCTCGACCAGCGAGTAGTCCAGCATGCGGTTGATCACGCCGAGCAGCTGCCGCGACGAGCGGACGATCGCGTCCGCCTGCTGCCGGACGGTGGGATCCGATCGCCGGCCGGCGAGGATCTCGCCGTAGCCGAGGACGACCGCCAGCGGCGTGCGCAGCTCATGGCTCATCGCGGCGAGGAACTCGGCCTTGGCCCGGCCCGCGCGCTCGGCCGCGGCGCGGGCCGCCTGGGCCGCCGCCTCGGCGCGCCGGATGGCGATGGCGTGCGCGACCTGATCAGCGATGAAGGCGAGGAGCCGGCGCTCGGGCTCCCCCAGCACGTCCGCATCGTGGTAGTCCTGCACGGCCAGCACGCCGATCGCGCGGCCGGAGACTTTCAGCGGGACGCCCAGCCAAACCTGGGCCGGATAGCCATGGTTGACCACCGTGCCTTCGGCCAGCATGCGGTCGGCCTGGCGGCGGTCGACGAGCAGCGGACGACCGGTGAGGTACACGATGTCCGTGAGGCCGAGGCGGCCCAGCGGTCGGTCGGCCGGCGGATCGTACTCGTCGCGCGCATAGACGAAACGGAGCATCTGCTCGGCCTCGTCGACGAGCGCGATGTAGAGGTTTTCGGTGGCGATGAACTGCCGGACGATGCGGTAGATGCTCTCGTAGAGCGCGCCGAGCGTGGGCGCGAGGTGGGCCGCGCGCGACACCGCGTACACGGCGGGGCCGATCGTCTCGGCGGTCAGCGCGGGGCGGGCCCGCGCGGCCGGCGCCGCCGCGGGGGAAAAATGGAGCACGAGCCAGCTTTCGCCCGGGACGGCGTCGTCGGCCGCGGGAAACGGGGCCAGGTGGGCCTCGACCATGACCGGGTCTTCGTCAGCTCCCCGCGCCGCGAGCACCCTCAGCCGCTGCGGCTGCCGTTGCGCGGCGCATGCCTGGATCGCGCGGCGGAAGGCGTGTTCGTGGGCGTCGTCGAACCGGGCCAGCAGGTGTTCGGCCTGCCCGGCGGCCAGACCGAGCAGTTCGGCGGCGGCCGCATTGGCCGCGAGCAGCCGCGGCTCGAGACTGGCGGGCAGCCACGCCAGGAGCGCGGCGGGCGTGGGGGAGGCGGCCAGCAACGCCACGCTCTCGACCGGCAGCGGACGGGCCTGGACGCTCAGGGGCGCGCGTTCCATGGCCGCGAGGGAACGCGAGGCCGCCCGCCGCGACAACAGCAAAGGTCGGCAGCGCCGGGCCCGCGCGGGCCGGCCGGCGGACAGCAAAAAGCCCGCGGATCGTTCTGCGGGCTCGGAGATCCCGGGCCGGGGGATGGAAAACCTGAAAGGCCGCTCAGGCGCGGCCGAGGTAGGTCGCGTCGGCCGTGCTGACCTTGATCGTCTCGCCGGTCTTGATAAAGAGCGGCACCTGGACCACCAGCCCGGTCTCGCACGTGACGGACTTCTGGACGTTGCTGGCGGTGTCGCCGCGCACGCCCTCGGGCGCGTCTGTGACCTTCAGCGTGACGGAGGAAGGCAGGTCGATCGTGACGGGGTTTCCGTCGATGAACAGGACCTCGGCCTTGCCGTTCGCGACCAGGTAGTTCTTGGCGTCGCCGATCATGGCGGGCGTGAGCTCGAAGGTCTCGAAGGTCTCCGGGTCCATGAACGCGAAGGTGTCGCGGTCGGCGTAGGAGAACTCGAGCGTCCGGCGGTCGGTCTGCAGCACCTCGACGGGGTCCGGGGAATTGAAGCGTTGCTCGAGCGACTTCCCGTAGCGCAGGTTGCGCATCTTCACCTGCACGAAGGCGCGGAGGTTGCCCGGCGTGCGATGCTGGGTCTCCATGACGAGGTGGGGCTCGCCGTTGAACTTGATGACTTGGCCTTTGCGGAGGTCGTTGGCTGCGGGCATGACGGGAACGGAATGAGGATTTGAGTTCGGAAAGGGTACAGGATTACCGGGCCGCCTTCAGGAGTGTCAACGCCTCCCTCCGGGTGGGGCGCGCGCCAGGCCCGGGCCGGCGGGACGCGGTGTCCGCGCGCGTCCGGGGCGAGGGGAGCGGAGGGCCGCGCACAGCGTGACCGTCGCGGTCGGACCGCTCCAAGCTTGTCATTTCCAACCGCTTTCGGACACTCCGCTCGACTCATGAAGCAGCGCACCCTCCTGCGCGAGGTCTCCATCAAGGGCAATGCCCTGCACACCGGAGACGCCGTGCATATGACCTTCAAGCCCGCTCCCGTGAACCACGGCATCGTGTTCCGGCGGATGGACCTGCACGGCCACCCCGAGCTCAAGCCCCGGGTGGACCAGGTGACGGACCTGGTGCGGGCGACCACCATTCAGGTGGGCCACGCGAAGATCCACACCGTGGAGCACGTGCTCAGCGCGCTGCACGGCTGCGGCATCGACAACCTGCTGATCGAGATGGACGCCAGCGAGCCCCCGATCCTGGACGGTTCGGCCCGGCCGTTCGTGCAGATGATCCAGCAGGGCGAGCCCGTGGAGCAGGAGGCCGAGCGCGAGTACTTCGTGCTGACCGAGCCGGTGACCGTCTCGCGCGGCAACTCCTCGCTGATCGCGATGCCCTTCGACGGCCTGAAGATCTCGTGCACCAGCGCCGACGACCGCGGCATCCACACGCAGCACCTCTCGCTTACGATCGACCCCGAGGTGTACGCGTCCCAGGTGGCCGCGGCGCGGACGTTCACCGTGTACGAGGACATCGAGGAGCTCATCAAGATGGGCAAGATCAAGGGCGGCTCGCTCGACTGCGCCGTCGTGATCAAGGGCGACAAGATCATCTCGAAGGAGCCGCTGCGTTTCCCCGACGAGTTCGTCCGGCACAAGATCCTGGACATCGTCGGCGACATCATGCTCCTCGGCGTTCCGCTCAAGGCGCACATCGTGGCCACGCGGCCCGGCCACGCCGCGAACGCCGAGCTCACGAAGCTCCTGTTCGCCAAGTACGACGTCTGGAAGAGGGGCGGCCGGAAGCCGGCCAAGCCGGCCGCGCCGCGGGCGGAGATCACCACGGAGACGACGCTCGATATCCGGCGCGTGCTCGACACGCTGCCGCACCGCTACCCGTTCGTGATGATCGACCGCGTGGTCGAGATGGGCGACGACACGCTGCTGGCGATCAAGAACGTCACGATCAACGAGCCGTTCTTCCAGGGGCACTACCCGGGCAACCCGGTCATGCCGGGCGTCATGCAGGTCGAGGCGATGGCCCAGGCCGCCGGCATTCTCCTGCTGCGCCGGGGCCCGGTGGAGAACAAGACCGCGCTCTTCATGAGCTGCGACAAGGTGAAGTGGCGCAAGCCCGTCCGGCCGGGCGACCAGCTGAGCATCAAGGTGAAGATGACCAAGGTTCGCGGCGCGATCGCGTGCGCGGAGGGCGAGTGCAGCGTGGGCGGTCAGGTCGTGTCGTCGGCCGAGCTGATGTTCGCGCTCGTCGACAACACGGAGCTCGACTGACATGGCCCGACAGATCCATCCCACCGCCATCATCGAGCCGGGCGCGGAGCTCGGCGAGGACGTGCAGATCGGCGCCTACGCCTACGTGGGGCCCCGCGCGGTCATCGGCGACCGCACCGTCCTGCACCACCATGCCAACGTCGAGGGCCGCACGTCGCTCGGCCAGGAGTGCGAGGTGTTTCCCTTCACCTGCATCGGGACCAAGACGCACGACTTGAAATACCAGGGCGGCGAGCCCGGGCTGCGCATCGGCAACCGCAACGTGTTTCGCGAGTATGTCAGCGTGCATGGCGCGACCAACGCGAACGAGTTCACGGTGATGGGGGACGACAACGTGATCCTCGCGTACGGCCATGTCGCGCACGACTGCGTGGTCGGCAATCACCTGGTGATGAGCGCGCAGGCGGCCCTGGCCGGCCACGTGCTCGTGGAGGACCACGTGAACATCGGCTGGGGCGCCGGCGTGCACCAGTTCTGCCGGATCGGCACGCACGCGATGCTCAGCGCGATGTCGAAGATCGTGCAGGACGTCCCCCCGTACATCATCGCGGACGGCAATCCCGCCATCGCGCGATCGATCAACAAGGTCGGGCTCGAGCGCTGCGGCTTCACCGCCGCGCAGATGGAGGCCGTGAAGCACACCTTCCGGATCCTCTACCGCGCCGGGTACAACCGCTCCCAGGCGCTCGTCGAGCTCCGCGCCCACGCCCAGGCGGCGACGCCGGAATTCCAGAAGGTCATCGCGTTTGCGACCAAGAGCGACCGCGGCCTCGTGGCGGGTCGGTGACGATGCCGGCCTGACGGGGAGACGCGTTCTCTCTAACGCGCTGAACCCGTCGGGTGCCGAACCGGGTAGGGCCCGTTATCCTGAACGCGCCGAATTCGGCAGTCGGCCGAACAAGGTCGGGCGCGTTATCCTCAGCGCGCCGCATTCCGCCGTGGTCCGGTACCCGGGCGGGCGGCGTTATCCGGAACGCGCCGGCGGTTCTGCGCCTCCCAGCTTCCGCAGCAACCCATACGTGTACAGGCCGGTGCGATGGCCGTCGCTGAAATCGAACCGCACGGCGTAGTTCCCGATCTTTTCCCAGCCCAGCACCTCGACGCCGACGTGGCTCTTCGGCGCCTCGCCGCCGTACTTGTGGCCGAAGATGTCCTGCTCGCCCCGGACTTCCGCGCTGGGCGAGTTCGCGCGCAACGTGGCGAAGGTGATGAACGACTCCTGGCCGTCGCTCCACCGGATCGCGACCTCGGAGCCAATGACCTGAATGTCGGTGGGGGATGGGGCGGACATGGGAGATTCGAACGAGGGTGCCCCGGGGCCTTCGCCGGCGCAAGCCGCGGGCGGGTCTAATCCGACCCATAAGGCTCCCAGGGCGGGCCGACCGGCCCGGCCCGAGGTGGTTTACTCTGCGGCCCGCATGGGTACCGTCCCGGTCATGAACGCTCCCGCGCAAGATCGACTTCCCCACGTCGTGGTGCTGGGCGCCGGCTTCGGCGGCCTCTATTTTGCGAAGGCGTTCCCGTCCCGCCTGGCGCGGGTGACGGTCGTGGACCGGCAGAACCACCACCTCTTCCAGCCGCTGCTGTACCAGGTGGCCACCGCCGGATTGGCGGCGCCCGACATCGCCCAGCCGATCCGCTCGATCCTGCGGCGGAAGCCGAATCTCACGGTGCTGATGGCCGAGGTGAAGGGCGTCGACCTCGCCGCGCGCAGGGTCGTGCTCGACGACGGCGAGCTCACGTACGACTGGCTCGTCCTCGCGCTCGGCGGCCAGACGAGCTACTTCGGCCGCGACGACTGGGCCGAGCACGCGCCCGGGCTCAAGTCCCTGGACGACGCCGTGCGCCTGCGCCGGCAGGTTCTGCTGGCCTACGAGCACGCGGAACGCGAGCCGGACGCCGTCCGGCGGGCGGAGCTCATGACGACGGTGGTGGTGGGGGGCGGCCCGACGGGGGTGGAGCTGGCGGGCACGTTCGCGGAGCTCGCCCGTACGGTGCTCTACCGCGACTTCGATCACATCGACCCGCGGCAGGCGCGCATCGTGCTCGTCGAGGGCAGCGGCTGCGTCCTGAGCACATTTCCCCCCGACCTGCGGAAAAGCGCCGAAACGCAGCTGAAAAGGCTCGGGGTCGAGGTGCGGCTCAACACACGCGTCACAGGCATCCGGGCGGGCGAGGTCGAGTTGAACGGCGAGACGATGCGCGCGGGGACTATCGTCTGGGCCGCGGGCGTCGGGGCGGTGCCGCTCACGCGCACGCTCGGCGTCCCGGTCGACCGCGCCGGCCGGATCCAGGTGAAGCCCGACCTCAGCGTGCCCGGCCATCCGCGCGTGTTCGCGATCGGGGACCTGGCGGCGTTGACCGACGCCAAGGGCCAGGTCGTGCCCGGCGTGGCCCAGGGCGCGATGCAGGGCGGCGCGCACGTGGCGAAGATGATCGCGCACGAGATCGAGACCGGCGCGCGCGCTCCCGAGCAACGGCCGGCCTTCGCCTATTGGGACAAGGGCAACATGGCCACCATCGGCCGCTCGAAGGCCATCGCGCAGATCGGGCGCATCCACCTCAGCGGCCTGCCGGCGTGGCTCACCTGGCTGGCGATTCACCTGGTCTTCCTCATGGGCCTGAAGAACCGGATCTCCGTGTTCATGCAGTGGGTGTGGTCGTACTTCACGTACCGGCGCGGCGCCCGGATCATCATGGGCGCGAAGTACCCGAGCAGCTCCGGCTAGGCGTCGTCACCCGCGCCCGGGCGGCGCGTCCAGGTCGAGGATCGGCCCGAGCGGCACGATCCGCGACGGATTCAGCTCCGTGTGCGTGACGTAGTAGTGGGCCTTGATGTGGGCGAGACTCACGGTCTCGGCGATCCCGGGCCGCTGATAGAGGTCCCGCAGGTAGCCGTGCAGGTTGGGGTAGTCGACGACCCGGCGGAGGTTGCACTTGAAATGCCCGTGGTAAACCGCGTCGAAACGCACGAGCGTGCAGAAGAGCCGCCAGTCGGTCTCGACCGGGCGGTCGCCCAGCAGGAAACGCGAGCGCGCGAGCCGCGCCTCGAGTTCGTCGAGCGTCGCGAACAGCGTGCGCACCGCGCGCTCGTACGCCTGCTGCTTCGTCGCGAAGCCGGCGCGATACACGCCGTTGTTGACGCGCTCGTAGATGCGCGCGCTGAGCGCTTGCTGCTCGTCGCCCCGCGCGGCCGGAAAAAGGTCGACCGCCGGATCGGCGAGGCCGCCGAACTCGTCGTTGAACATCCTGCAGATGTCGTCCTCGGAGTTGTTCACGATGCGCCGGGCGCGCTTGTCCCACAGCACCGGCACCGTCCAGCGCCCGCGGAAATTCGCGTCGGAGGCGAGGTAGGCCTCCGAGAGGAAGCGGAACCCGTTGACCGGGTCGGCCGAGTGGCCGGGTCCGTCGCGGAACGCCCAGCCGCGCTCGTCGCGCACCGGATCGGCCACGGTGACGCCGACGGCCGTCTCGAGGCGCTTTAGCCGCCGGAGGATCAGCGTGCGGTGCGCCCAGGGGCAGGCGAGGGAGACATACAGATGATAGCGGCCCGCTTCCGGCGGGTGCGGCGTCGACCCGTCGGCTTTGACCCAGGCGCGGAAAGCGTCCTCCTGGCGTTCGAAGTCGCCTGATTCCGTCGCCTCGTCCGGGAATTGCGCGCGGGCCATCCGCAGAGCTTGGCTGGAACCGCGGGATCCGCAACGGGGCGGCCAAGACCGGTGACGGGCGTCACATCTGTTGGCCGGGGCAGGTCGGGGGGCGCTCGGCGAGCTTCGGGCGGACCCGGCTGAATCTGCGATGCGAGCGGCCAAGGTTGGTGACGGTCGTCACACTTGTTGGCCGGTATGAGGTGGAGAAGCTGGCCGGCGGACGCGGCCACGAATGGTGACGGCCGTCGCGCCCGCTGGCCCGGGGAATCGCCGCGCCCTGCGCGGGTGAGGGGAAATCCTAGGTCGCCGCGTGGGAGCATTTTGTGAGCAAGTTTTCATAGATCTCCTCGGCTTTTCACTTGCCTGTGGGATGCAAAATGGGGAGAAATGGGGCGTTCTGGTGGACGAAGCAGCGGACTCCCCAGGGCATCCCTTCCATGGCGCCAGCTGGCACAACCGTTTATTCCGGCCGTTTTGAGCACACGCTCGACGACAAGAATCGTCTCACGATTCCGTCGGCGTGGCGCTGGACGCACACCGAGACGGAGACGTTCCTGGCGATGCCGCATCCCGACGGCTACATCGCCGTGCTGCCGCCCGCCCGCGTCGCGCGCCTGCTGGCGCAGATCGCCGAGATGAAGCTCTCGGACCGCGACGCGCAGGCGGTGAAGGCCCGCATCTTCTCCGAGGCGCTCTCGTTCACCTTCGACAAGCAGGGCCGCTTCGGCGTCACGGCCGACCTCCTGCGGCACGGCGGGATCGCGAAGGACGCAGTCCTCGTCGGCATGGGCGACACCTTCAACATCCTCAGCCCGTCGCGCTGGACCGAACTCCAGCGCGCGACGGCCGGCGAGAACTTCGGCGACATGATGCGCCGCGTCGGCCTCTAACGCGTCCGCCCGCCATGAACCAAGCCACGCTCATCCGCTCTCAGCCCTTGCTCAAGCTCGCGGTCGTCGCCTGCGCCCACCGGCGCGCGCTGCGGGGCGCGGCCTTGCCGGCCGTCCTCCGCCGCAGGAAGCACCATGTCCGCCGCGCTGCTTGAACACCCGGCCGTCCAGATGAGCGCGGGGCACGAGCCGGTTCTCCTCCGTGAGGTCCTCGAGTACCTCGCGCCGGAGCCCGGCCGCACGTTCCTCGACTGCACCTTCGGCGGGGGCGGCCACACCCGCGCGCTCCTGCGCGCCGGCGCGCGCGTCGTGGCGCTCGATCGCGACCCGGCGGCCGCGCCGCGCGCGGCGGCCGTCGCCGAGGAGTTCCCCGGCGCCTTCCGCTTCGTCGACCTCGACTTCGGCGCGCTGGAGTCGCTGCCGGACCGGGATTTCGACGGCATCCTCTTCGACCTCGGCGTGTCGTCCTTCCAGCTCGACGAGCCCGGCCGCGGCTTCTCGTTCCGCCAGGACGCGCCGGCCGACATGCGGCTCGACCCGCGACAGGGCCAGCCGGCCGGCACCTGGCTCGAGCGGGCCCCGCACGCCGACCTCGTCCGCGCCATCCGCGACTACGGCGAGGAGGCCAATTGGCGCCGCGTCGTGAGCGCGATCGAGGCCGCGCGCGGCTCCGGCCGGCTCGGCCGCACGGCCGCCCTGGCGCAGCTCATCGCCGACGCCATCCCGGCCCCGGCGAAGCACGAGAGCCGCATCCACCCGGCCACGAAGTCCTTCCAGGGCATCCGCATCGCGGTGAACGACGAACTGGGCGCGATCGACCGCGCGCTCCCGGCGGCCTTCGCCCGGCTCGCGGCCGGCGGCGTGCTCGCGGTCATCAGCTTCCACTCGCTCGAGGACCGGCCGGTGAAGCAGTACTTCCGGGCGGCCTGCGGGATGCCGGTGGACGAGAACGACGCCACCCCGCAGCAGCTCCGCGCCAAGCACGCCGAGCCGCTCACCCGCAAGCCGGTCGTGCCGGCTCCCGCCGAGATCGCCGCCAACCCCCGCAGCCGGTCCGCCAAGCTCCGCGTGCTGCGCAAGCTCTGACCCCTTCCCCCCGCGCCATGAAGCCGCCTCCGCCCCATGCCCTCGTCAGCAAGCTGATCGCGCTGACGCTCGCGCTGCTCGTCTTCGCCGGCACCCTCGGCCTCGGCGCCGTCTGGGTGCGGCAGGAGATCTTTTCCACGGCCAACCGCAGCCGCGGCCTCGAGGTGAAGCTCGCCGACGTCGAGCGCCGGCTGGACGAGGTGAACGCCGAGGTCGCCGCCGCGCTGAACCCGGACGCCCTCCTGCGGCGCAATGACGCGATGCGCCTGGGGCTCGCCATGCCGGTGGAGGCGCAGGTCGCGCGCGTCGGCGTCTCGCCCGAGACGCTGCTGGCGACCCGCCGCAACCGCGAGATCTTCCAACTCGACCCCTCGCCCGCCCGCGACGGCGGCCCGATCCGCTTCGTGTCGATCCGCTGAGCCATGTCCAAGGGTTTCGCCGCCACCGCCCGCATGACGCTGCTCGCCTCCGGCGTGCTCGCGTGCTTCGTGCTCGTGGCCGCGCGGCTCGTGTTCCTGCACGTCCTCGACCGCGACGAGCTCCTCCGGTACGTGGAGCAGGCGCGGCGCACGATCACGGTCGAGCAGGCGCGGCGCGGGGCGATCCTCGACGCGCGCGGCAACGTCCTCGCGACCAGCCGCTCCGAGGTCACCCTCGCGATCGACCCGTGGGCCGCGGCCGAATACCTCGAGGCCGAAAAGAACCCGGCGCGGCGCGCGCGGCGACGGCTCGAGCAGGCGGCGAAGCGCGGCCAGCTCGCGTCGATCCTCGGGATGTCCGCCGCCGAGATGGAGCAGCTCTTCCGGCCCGGCCGCCGGGCCATCGCGTGGGAGAAGGACGTCAACGACGAGGCGCAGGACGGCCTCGTGAAGGACCGGTGGATCAAGGTGCGCGAGGGCCTGGACGAGGCCACCTACGACCGCATCGCCGCGCTCGAGCTGCGCGGCGTCGTCCGCGAGCGCCGCTACCGCCGCGTCTACCCGGCGGGCCAGCTCGCCTCGCACCTCCTCGGCTACGTCAACCGCGAGGGCACGCCGGTCATGGGGGCCGAGCACCATTTCGACCTCTACCTGAAGGGGCAGGACGGCTGGATCGAGTCCGAGAAGGACGGCGCGCGCCGCGAGCTCGCGCAGTTCCGCTCGCGCGAGGTCCCGGCGCAGGACGGGCATGACGTCGTGCTCACGATCGACTCCGTCGTGCAGCACATCATCGAGGGCGAGCTGCGGAAGCTGGCCGAGAAGTACGAGCCGCAGTCGGCCACGATCATCGTGAGCGACCCCCGCACGGGCGAGATCCTCGGCCTGGCCAACCACCCGACCTTCGACCCGAACGAGTTCAACCGCGCGCCGCTGGCCGCGCAGCGCAACCGCGCCGTCACCGACATCCTCGAGCCGGGCTCGACCTTCAAGATCGTGGCCGCCGGCGCCGCCCTCAACGAGGGCCTCGTCACGCCGCTCACCACCTTCGACTGCGGGCAGGCCAGCGTGCTCTACCGCGGCTCGGAGCGCCGGCTGCCGAAGGAGGACCACGACTTCGGCCGCCTGACCGTCGCGGGCATCGTCAGCCACTCGAGCAACCGCGGCGCGGCGCACCTGGCGATGCTGCTCGGCGAGCAGCGCTTCCACGAATACGCGCGTCGCTTCGGCTTCGGGCAGCCGACCAGCTTCCCGCTCGGCGGCGAGGTCCGCGGCATCCTCGAGGACCCGACCCGCTGGGACGGCCTGACGATCACGCGCATGCCGATGGGCCACGCGGTGGCGGCCACGCCCCTGCAGATCCACATGGCGATGAGCGCGGTCGCGAACCGCGGCACGCTGCTGCGCCCGCAGATCGTCCGCGAGGTGCGCGACAGCTCCGGGCACGTGGTGCGCCGGTTCGCGGCCGAGGAGCGCGGGCAGGTGCTGCGGCCCGACACCGCGGCGATCCTCGCGCAGATGCTCCACGGCGTGGTGGGGCCGGAAGGGACCGGCAACGGATTCGACATCCCCGGCTTCGAGGTCGCGGGCAAGACCGGCACGACCCAGAAGATCGTGGACGGCCGCTACGTCACCAACCGCCACGTCGCCTCGTTCGTGGGGTTCTTCCCCGCCAGCCGGCCCGAGCTCGTCCTCAGCGTGATCGTCGACGACGCCCGCGTCCCCCACGGCAACGCCTACGGCCGCGCCGTCGCCGCCCCGGCGTTCAAGAGCGTCGCCGAGCAGCTCATCCAGTACCTTGACCTCAAGCCCGTCATGACTCCTGTCACCCGACAGCTCTTCGCCGCGCATGGAGGTGACCGGTGATCGGTTACCTCACCCCCAACTGGCCGCTGGTGGCCGCGTTCCGCTCCCTCCCGCCCGCGCGCGCCGCCTCCTCCCGCCGCCTTTCCCAGCGCATCTTCAAAATGGCACCCAAGATCTCCGACTATTTCCCCGACGGGGAAATCAAGGCCAGCAAGGGCGACCTCGACCGCCCGATCTCCGGCCTGGCGATGGACAGCCGGCGGGTGCTGCCGGGCAACCTGTTCTTCGCGCTGCCCGGCCGCCGGGCCGACGGCGCGTCGTACATCGACGAGGCGATCACGCGCGGCGCGGTCGCGATCGTCGGGGAGCGCATCCCGGCCGGCACCGCCGCGCGGGTGACCTACATCCAGGTGGCCGACGCCCGCGTCGCGCTGGCGCGCGTCGCGCAGCGGTACTTCAGCTTTCCCGACAAGTCGCTCGAACTCGTCGGCGTGACGGGCACGAACGGCAAGACGACCGTCACCAACCTCATCAAGCACTTCCTCTCGTCCGCCACGCAGCGCGTCGGGCTGATCGGCACGGTGAGCTACGACCTCGGCGCGCGCACGGTGCCGTCCTACCGCACCACGCCGGAGTCGCTCGAGCTCTTCGGGCTCCTCGCGCAGATGCGCGACGCCGGCTGCCGCCAGGCCGTCATGGAGGTCAGCTCTCACGGCATCGACCAGCAGCGCGTCCTCGGCATGCAGTTCGGCGTCGCGGTGTTCATGAACCTCACGCGCGACCACCTCGACTACCACAAGACGATGGACGCCTACTTCGAGGTGAAGAGCCGGCTGTTCACCGGCGCCACGGGCGCGGCCCCGCGGGCGGCGGCGGTCAACCTCGACGACCCGCACGGCCGGCGGCTCGCGGCGGCGGTGCCCGCGGCGGTCAAGCTCGTCACCTTCGGCGAGGCGCCGGACGCGATGGTGCGCGCCGAGCGCATCAACCTCGGCTTCAAGGGCACGGCGCTCCGCCTGGTCTGGCCGGGCGGCAGCCTCGAGATCGAGAGCCCGCTCATCGGCCGCTACAACGTCAGCAACCTCCTCGCCGCGTTCGCCGCCTGCCACGCGCTCGGCCGCGACCTGGCGGTCGTCGCCGCGCGGCTCCGGAGCTTCCCCGGCGTCCCCGGCCGCATGGAGCGGATCGAGGAGGGCCAGCCCTACAACGTGCTGGTGGACTACGCGCACACCGACGATGCGCTGCGCAACGCGCTGGGCATGCTCCGCGCGATCACCCCGGGCCGGCTCCTCGTCGTCTTCGGCTGCGGCGGCAACCGCGACCGCACGAAGCGGCCGCTCATGACCGCGGCCGTGCAGGAGTTCGCCGACGTCGCCTGGGCGACGGCCGACAACCCGCGCTCCGAGGCGCTTCCGCAGATCTTCGCCGACATGCGGGGCGGGGTGAGCGACCCGGCCCGGATCGCGTTCGTGGAGGACCGCCGCCGCGCGATCAGCCTCGCGCTGGACCTCGCCCGGGAGGGCGACTGCCTGCTCATCGCGGGCAAGGGCCACGAGACGTACCAGGAGTTCGCCGACACCATCGTGCCGTTCGACGACCGGCAGGTCGTCCGCGAGCTGATCGGGATCAAGAAGATCAAGCCGGCCTGAGCCCGCCGCCATGCCCACGTTCGCGCCATCGCAGCTCGCCGCCTGGACGGGCGGCCGCTGGACCCGATCGCCCGGGGGCGCGCTGACGGGCTTCACCCAGGACACCCGGGCGCTCGGCCCGGGCCAGGTCTTCGTCGCGCTCCGCACCGACCGACGCGACGGCCACGATTTCCTCCGCGACGCGCAGGCCAGGGGCGCCGCGGCGGCGCTCGTGGCCCGGGAGATCGGCGACTGCGCGCTGCCGCAGCTGGTGGTCGGCGATCCGTTGGCTTCGTTCCAGACGGTGGCGCGCGAGCACCGGCGGCAGTTCCCGGGTCCGGTCGTGGGCGTCACGGGCAGCGCGGGCAAGACCTCCACCAAGGACCTGATGGCGCTGCTCCTCGGCGGCGCGCCGGACGGGCTCGCGTCCGGGAGCACGGGCGCCCGCGCGGGGGATGCCGCGCCCGGGGATTTTGCGCCGGTGCTGAAGACCGAGGGAAACCTCAACAACCACATCGGCGTGCCGCTGACGCTCACGCGGCTGGATCCGGCGGTGCACCACTCCGCGGTCGTCGAGGCGGGCATCAACATGCCGGGCGAGATGGCGGGGCTGGCGGACATGATCCAGCCGGACCACGCCATCGTCACGCTCGTCGGGCCCGCGCACCTGGAGCGCCTTGGCACGATCGAGGGCGTCGCGGCGGAGAAGGCGCGCCTGCTCGCGGCCGTGCGGCCGGGCGGGCGGCAGGTCTTCCCGGTATCGTGCTGGCCGTTCGCGGCGTTCCGCGGGCTGGCGGACCCCCTCGTGCTCGTGCCCGCGAACGAGGGCATGGTGCGCGTCGACGCGCGGACCGTCTCCTTCACGGTGCTTCACCGGCCCGACCGCACGGAGGTCACGCTGGCCGGCCGCCGGCCCTTCCTGCTCCGCCGCGTCTCGGGCGGCATGGCCCAAAATGCCGCGCTGGCGCTGGCCCTCGCCGGGGAGCTGGGCGTGGCGGACGCCACGCTGCAGAAGCGCATCGAGGCCTGGGCGCCCGCCAAATGGCGCGGCGAGCTCCAGCGGGTGGGGCAGGCCGACATCTACTGCGACTTCTACAACGCGAACCCCGCGTCCATGCAGGACGCGATCGCGGCGTTCGCCGGGCTGGTGCCGGCCGAGCGGCCGCGCCTGTACGTGCTCGGCGGGATGGAGGAACTCGGGGCCGCGGCGGCGGATTTCCACCGGCAGCTCGGCCGCGGCATCCTCCTGCGTCCGGGCGATCATCTCTTCGCGATCGGCGTGCACGCCGAGGCGCTGCGCGAGGGACTGCTGGAGAACGGCAACGACCCGGCGCAGGTGGAGGTCGTGGGCGCGCTCGAGCCGGTCCGCGCCCGGCTCGCCGGCTTCCGGGGCGCGGTGTTCCTCAAGGGCAGCCGGCGGCACCAACTCGAGCGGCTGCTGGGCGCCGAGGCGGCGCCGGCGCACTGAGCCATGCTGAGCTACCTCGCCGACTTCGACCACGTCTGGGGCCCCCTCCGGCTGCTGCGCTACATCACCGTGCGCTCCGTGGGCGCCGCGACCACCGCGCTGGTGATCGGGTTCGTGATCGGCCCGTGGCTGATCGGCCGCTTTCGCGCGCTCAAGTTCGGCCACGGCTACATCGACGAGCGCACCGGCGCGCTCGGCGCGACCTACTTCGACAAGAAGCACACGCCCACGATGGGCGGGCTGATCATCTTCATCGCCGTGTTCTTCAGCGCGGCGCTGTGGGCGACCCCGAACATCTACGTGGTCGTGGCGCTGTTCGTGTACACGGCGCTGACGGTGCCGGGCTGGCGCGACGACTACCTCAAGGTGGTCCACAAGAACAAGGACGGCATCCGCTCGTGGGAGAAGATCGCCTGGCAGACCGGCACGACGATCGCCGCGCTCGGCCTGCTGCTCTGGCACCCGCAGAGCCAGCACGAGATCCGCGAGCTGTGGGTCCCGTTCGTCAAGAGCCCGGTCATCGACTGGATGCCGTGGTGGCTGCTCCTGGTCCTGATCTACCTCTGGATCGTCGGGTTCAGCAACGCGATCAACCTCACCGACGGCCTGGACGGCCTGGCGGTCGGCTGCACGATCACGGTGGCGCTCGTGCTCGGGCTGATGGCCTACGTGGCCGACCACAGCATCTACTCGCGCTACCTGCTCATCAGCCACGTGCCGGGCGTGGGCGAGCTGACGGTCGTCTGCGGCGCGCTGATCGGCGCCTGCATGGCGTTCCTGTGGTACAACTCGCACCCGGCGGAGGTGTTCATGGGCGACACCGGCTCGCTGGCGCTCGGCGGGCTGATCGGCGTGACGGCGTTCATGATCCACCAGCCGGTGGCGCTCGTCATCGCCGGCGGCGTGTTCGTCATGGAGCTGCTGTCGGTGGTCTTCCAGGTCGGCTGGTTCAAGTACACCAAGCGCCGCTTCGGCGAGGGCCGGCGGCTGTTCCGCATGGCGCCGATCCACCATCATTTCCAGAAGCTCGGCTGGCCCGAGACGAAGGTTGTGCTGCGCTTCTGGGTCCTCTCCCTCGGGTTCGCGCTCGTCGCGGTCGCGACGCTCAAGCTGCGCTGAACCGCCCCCTTCCATGCCCATCGATTACAGCTTCGAACACACCGCCAATTTCCGCGACCTCACCCAGACCGGGCTCGTGATGATGAGCCGCCCGCTCGTGCGCTCGCTGCGCAAGCTGCGCCGGCTGCAGCGCGGCGCCGCGGTGATCGAGACGCCCGTGCTGGTGAAGACGGCCAAACACCTCCGCGGGAGTCCGCTGTCAGGTTCTTTATAATTCCCGCCGGAACCCCAAACCCTGCCGACCGCGGGCTCTTGCCGACTTCCATGAACCTCCCTCCGCCCCCCGCCGACATCGCCGCGCAGCTCGCGCGCCCGGTCGCCGTCCTGGGCGCCGGCGTGAGCGGCCAGGGCGTGCTCGCGCTGCTCGCCGCGCTCGGCGCGCGCGGGGTGGTGTACGACGAGCGGGCGCCGGGCGCGGCCGGCACCTTCACGCGCCGGGAGGCCGGGGCGCACGGCCTCGCGGTCTTCAGCCCGGGCTTCGCGCCGGAGCATCCCTGGCTCGCGGTCGCCCGCGGCGCCGGCTGCGCCTGCCTGGGCGAGCTCGACTTCGCCTCGCTCTTCTGGCGCGGCGAGCTGCTCGCCGTCACCGGCACGAACGGGAAGACGACGCTGACCGAGTTCCTCGCGCACGCCCTCGGCGCCGCCGGGCGTCGCGCCGGCGCGGCGGGGAACGTGGGCTATCCGCTCAGCCGCTTCGTCGTCGAGCGGGCGGGCGACGCGGACATCGCGGTCTGCGAGGTGAGCTCGTTCCAGGCCGAGACGCTGCAGCACCTGCGGCCCACCGCGACGCTCTGGACCAATTTCGCCGAGGACCACCTCGAACGACACCCCGGGATGGGCGCCTATTTCGCGGCCAAATGGCGCCTCGTAGAGCGCACGCCTCCCGGGGCCGTCTTCGTCGGCACCTCGGTGCAGACCCAAGCCAAGCAGACCGGCCGGCCCCTGCCGGCGTCGGCGGGCGTCGCCTCCGAAGGCCGGCCCACCGACGCCCGGCTCCGGGGCTCGGTCTTCGCGGGGTACCCGCAGTACGAGAATTTCCTGCTGGCCGCGGCGTGGTGGCGGCACGCCGGCCTGCCCGAGGACACGCTGGTCGCGGCGGCGCAAAGCTTCCGCGTCGGCGACCACCGGCTCGCGCGGGTGGGGGAGCGGCGCGGCGTGACGTTCTGGAACGACTCGAAGGCGACCAACTTCCACGCGGTCGAGGCCGCGCTCGCGAACTTCGCGGCGCCGGTCCTCTGGATCGGCGGGGGCAAGGCCAAGGGCGGGGACCTCGCCGGGTTCGTCCGCCGCATCGCCGCGAAGGTGCGGCACGCGTTCCTGATCGGCGAGACGCAGCCCGTGCTCGCCACCTTCTGCCGCGCGTTCTCCGTGGCGGCGACGCCGTGCGCGTCGCTCGAGGAGGCGGTCCGCCGCGCCTTCGCCGCCGCCGGGCCCGGCGACCACGTGGTGCTCAGCCCGGGCTTCGCGAGCTTCGACATGTTCCGCGGCTACGACGACCGCGGCCGGCAGTTCCGCGCGCTGGTGGAAAACCTGTGAACAACCCCGCTTTTTAGTTAGCCAAACCTACAACCCTGAGACTCATATTCACGCCATGAAGATCCTGAAGATCCTCGGAGCCGTGCTGGCCGTGCACCTGCTGGCTTTCGTGTTCATTTTCACCAGTCCTGGCTGCCAATCGGGTCCCCGGAACGTCCCCACGCCCGACTCCACGGTCGTCGCCGGCCCGGGCGGCACGCTGGCGGCGCCGCCGCCCGAGCCGATGGTGGTTTACCCCTCCGCGGGCGCGTCCGGCCGTTCCGCGCCGACGCGGCCCGGCTCGCCCAACGCGGCGGCCGTGGCGCCCGTCCGGCCCGCCCCGGCCAGCGTGACGCCGGTGTCGACCTACACGGTCGAACGCGGCGACAGCCTCTGGAGCATCGCCAAGAGGAACAAGCTGACCGTCGCCGAGCTGGCGCGCGCCAACGGCCTCGGGGTCAGCGCCGCGCTCCGACCCGGCCAGAAGCTGATCATCCCCGGCCAGCCGACCGCGCCGAGCGACCTCGCGACCGCGCCGTCCGGCCCGACGTACACCGTCCTCCCGGGCGACACCTTCGCCACGATCGCGCGGAAGCACGGGATCGCGACCGCCGAGCTCCTCGCCGCCAACAACCGCACATCGGACATCGTGCGCACCGGCGAGCGCCTCGTGCTGCCGCCGAACGCGAAGCCCCCGACGAGCGTGCCCGAGCCGAGCATCGCCCCCGCGACCGGCGGGCAGACCCATACCGTGGCCCCGGGCGAGAGCCTCGGCGTCATCGCGCGGCGCTACGGGGTGCGCGTCGCCGACCTCGCGGCGGCCAACAACATCACGGACCCCTCGCGCGTCCGCGCCGGCCAGCAGCTCGTCATCCCGGGACGCGGCGCGCCGGCCGCCGTCGCCCGGCCGCCGGCGGCTTCGGGCACCGCTCCGGCCACGCCGACGGCGACACCCCCGGCCTCGACGCCCGCCGCGCCGACGGCGCCCCCGCCCTCATTCGATCTCACCCCGCCGCCGCCGGGCCAGGACCTGGATGCCGGCCTGAAGGATGACGACGCCGATGTGCCCACCGTGAAGGTCGAGGACCCGCCGAAGGAGTGAGCCGCCAACGCCGCCGCCTGTGAGTCCGCCGAGCGCCGCCGCTCCCCGCCGCCAACTCACCATCACGCCTGCGAGCGTCATCCTCGTGTGCGTGGCGGCCTTGCTCGCCATCGGGCTGGCCGTGCTCTTCAGCGCCAGCTCGACGGCGAAGGGCGGGCCGACGGAGTACCTTTTCAAGCAGGTGATCTTCCTCGGACTGGCGCTCGGCGCCGGCTGGGTCGTGGCGCGGGCCGACCTCGAGCAGCTCCGCCGGTACGCCTGGATCGTCGCCGTTGGCGCGCTCGTGGCCCTGGCCCTCGTGCTGATCCCCGGCCTGGGCGTCGAGGTGAAGGGCAGCCGGCGCTGGCTCAACCTCGGGTTCACGCGCCTGCAGGTCTCGGAATTCGCGAAACTGGCCATGGTGTTCGCGCTGTCGCACTACCTGGCGCTGCACCAGAACAAGCTCGGCGACTTCTGGAAGGGCTTCGCCTGGCCCTGCGCCGGCATCGGCGTGTTCGCCGGGCTCATCCTGCTCGAGCCGGACTTCGGCACCGCCTTTCTCACCGGGGCGCTCGGCATGATCCTGCTTTTCCTCGCGGGCGCGCGCCTGAAGTTCCTGGTGCCGTCGATCGCGCTGGCGCTCACCGCCTTCGTCGTCCTCGTGCTCCACAATCCCGTCCGGCTGCGGCGCATCACGTCCTTCCTCGACGTGGAGGCGAACCGCGGCGACGGCGCGTACCAGCTGTGGCAGGCGATCCTCGCCTTCGCCGCCGGCGGCCCCGGCGGGGTGGGGCTGGGCAACGGCCGGCAGCAGCAGGCGTTCCTGCCGGAGGCGCACACGGATTTCATCTTCGCCATCCTCGGCGAGGAGATGGGCCTGGTCTTCACCCTCCTCGTCGTCGCCCTGTTCGTCGGGATCTTCGTGGCGGGGCTCATGCACGTCCGGCGCGCGCCGAACCTCTTCCAGTTCCTGCTCGTGACCGGCTGCCTGCTGCTGGTCAGCCTGCAGGCGATCATCAACCTCGGGGTCGTCACGGGCATGCTGCCGACCAAGGGCATGTCGCTGCCGTTCATCAGCGCCGGCGGCTCGAACCTCCTGCTGATGGGCCTGCTCGTCGGCATCATCATCAACACCTCGCGCACCTGGGAGCGCCCGAAGCCGCTCGTCCGGCGCCGCGCGCTCACGGAGGTGGTCGCGTGAGGCCGGGCTCCGGAATCGCCCCGGGGGCGCGGACCGCTTCCGGCGCGTGGCCCATGACGGACCAGCCCCGCACCTTCCTCATCGCCTGCGGCGGCACCGGCGGACACCTCTCGCCCGGCATCGCGCTGGCGGAGGCGCTGCTCGCGCGGGGGCACGCGGCGGACCTCTTCATCAGCCAGAAGCAGGTCGACGCGCGCCTGAGCGGCCAGTATCCGGGCCTGCGGTTCGCGCGCGTGCCGGGCGCGCCCTTTGGCTGGCGCCCGGAGGTCCACCTGCGGTTCCACTGGAAGCAGACGCAGGGGCTGGTCTTCAGCCTGAACTTCATGCGGCGGCGGCGGCCGGACGCGATCGTCGGGTTCGGCGGCTTCACCAACGCGGGCGTCGTGATGGCCGGCCGGCTGCTGCGGGTGCCGGTCGCCCTGCACGAGGCGAACCGGGTGCCGGGCCGCGCCGTGCGCGTGCTCTCGCGCTTCGCCGCGCGGCTCTACCTCCCGCCGGGCGTGCGGCTGCCCGGGCGGCTCGGGCTGCTGGTGCGCCACGTGGGCCTGCCGGTCCGCCGCGAGATCGTCCGCCTTCCGCGGGCCGAGGCGCGGGCGCGGCTCGGCATGGACCCCCGGCTGAAGACCCTGGTCGTGGTCGGCGGCAGCCAGGGTTCCGAGCCCTTGAACCGCTGGGTCGACGAGAATCTCGAGGCCCTCGCGACCGAGGGCGTGCAGGTGTGGTGCGTGACGGGGCTCGGCCGCCGGGCGGCCGCCGTGCGCGAGATCACGACGCGCAACGGCGGGACTGTGCGGGCGTGGGCCGAGCCGTTCAGCGACCGGATGGGCGAGCTGTTCTCCGCGGCCGACGTCGTCCTGAGCCGCGCCGGCGCGGGCACGCTCGCGGAGCTGGTGCAGTGCGAGACCCCCGGCATCCTCATCCCGTACCCGCACGCGGCCGACAACCACCAGTGGGCGAACGCGCGCTATTTCGAGCAGCAGGGCGGCGGGCTCGTGATCGACCAGGGCGCGTTGGTCACGCTGCGGCGCGAGGTGCTCGACACCCTCTTCAACGACTGGCTCTTGAACAAGTTCCGCGACAACCTCCGGCGCATGGCGCGCGAGAACTCGATCGACACGATCGTGCAGGACCTCGAGCGGCTCGCGTCCGGCGTCCCGCCTGCGCGCCACCTGCGCCACGCGCCCGCGCCGCTCGCCCCATGATCCCGCCCGCGATCTTCGGGCTGCGCGCGCGCCGGATCCACCTGGCCGGGGCCGGCGGCATGGGGCTCGGTCCGCTCGGGCTTTATCTCGTCGAGCTCGGCTTCGCGGTGAGCGCGGAGGACGACCATTGGAACCCCGCGGTGCGCAGCCTGCTCGAGCGCGCGGGCGCGGCGATCACGCCGTCGGGCGTCCTGCCCGACGACGCCGACCTGCTCGTGTACTCGTCCGCGATTCCCGAGGCCCACGCGACCCGGCGCGCGGCGGCGGCCCGCGGCCGGCCGGCCGTGCGGCGCGGCGAGATGCTGGCCGAAGCCGTGCGCGGCCGGAAGCTCGTGGCCGTCGTCGGCTCGCACGGCAAGACGACGACGACCGCGATGCTCGCCACGGCCCTGGCGCACGCCGGCTTCCCGGCCGGCTGGGTGCTGGGCGGGCTCTTCCAGGACGACGCGTTGCCGCCGGCGCGCCGCGGCGCGGGCGAGTGGGTCGTGGCCGAGGTCGACGAGAGCGACGGCACGATCGGCGGCTTCACCCCGGAGATCACGCTTGCGGTGAACCTCGACTGGGACCACCCGGACCACTACGGCCGCCTGGCGGACCTCGAGGCGGCGTTCGGCTCGCTGTTCGCCGCGACCCGCGGCGCCGTCTTCGTGAGCGACGCCTGCGCGATCTCGGCCGGGGTCGTCGCGCGCGGCGGGTTGCAGGCGCCGGTGTTCTCGTTCGGCCGGACGGGCGACTTCCTGTATGCCATCCGCAGCCGGAAGGAAGGGGCGCAGGAACTGGCCCTGGCCGGACGCTTCGCGCTCCGCGAGGCCGTGGTGCGCGCGCTGGGCGAGTTCAACGCCGCGAACGCCGCGGCGGCGCTGGCGGTGGCGCAGCACCTCGGGGCGCGCCCGGCGCGCGAGTCCCTCGCCCAGTTCGCCGGCGTGCGGCGCCGGCAGTCGCTGCTGCACGCGTCGGCGGCCGTGCGCATCTACGAGGACTATGCGCACCACCCGACGGAGATCCGCGCGCTGCTCGCCAGCCTGCGCCGCGCCGGCCGGGTCGTCGCGGTGTTCCAGCCGCACCGGCATTCGCGCACGGCGCAGTTCAAGGCCGAGTTCGCGGCCGCGCTGGCCGGGGCCGGCCAGGTCTTCCTGATGGACGTCTACTCCGCCGGCGAGCCGCCGGTGGCCGGCGGCACGACGGCCGACATCTACGCGGAGTTCAAGCGGGGCGGCGGATCTACCCCGGTGACCTATTTCCCGGGCGATCCGGCGCGGCTGCTGTCCGAACTGCGCCGCGCCCTGCAGCCGGGCGACGTCCTGGCGTTCATCGGGGCCGGCGACATCGACCAAGTCGCGCGCGACTTCACGGCCGGCTGGCAGGCCGCCGAGGCGCGCGAGGCCGCCTGGGCCGAGTTCCTCCTGGCGGTCCGGCCGCGCCTGGGCGCCGAGGCGAAGCTGGTCGAGCGCGAGCCGCTCGCGCCCAGGACCACGATGCGCGTCGGCGGCCCGGCGCGCGTGTACGCGGAACCCGCCTCGGAGGACGAGCTCCGGACCCTGGTGGTCGAGGCGAAGCGCCGCGGCCTGCCGGTGCTCCTGCTCGGGCGCGGCTCGAACCTCATCGTGCCGGACGAGGGCGTGGACGGGCTCGTCGTGAATTTCGGGCACGCGAGCTGGCAGCGCTTCGACCCGCAGCCGGACGGCCGGATCTGGGCCGGCGCGGGGCTCCGGCTGAAGAACCTCTGCGGGCTCGCGACGAAGGCCGCCTTCCAGGGCTTCGAGTTTCTCGAGGGCATCCCGGGCGCGGTCGGCGGCTCGCTGCGCATGAATGCCGGCGCCATGGGCGGGTGGATCTTCGACGTGGTGGACGAGGTCAGGATGATGACCTTCGACGGCGGCGTCCGGAACGTGAAGAAGGCCGAGCTGCACGTGGACTACCGGTGTTGCGCGGAGCTCCGCGACGCGATCGCCCTGGGCGCGTGGCTGCGGCCCGCGGCCAGCGCGCCGGGCGCGGACATCCGGCGGCAGATGGACGTCTACCAGAAGAAGCGCGTCGAGACGCAGCCGCGCGAGCCCAGCGCCGGCTGCATCTTCAAGAACCCGCCCGGCAGCTCGGCCGGCCGGCTCATCGACGAGGCGGGCCTCAAGGGCGAGCGGGTGGGGGACGCCGAAGTCTCGCCGGTGCATGCCAATTTCATCGTGAACCGCGGCCACGCGACGGGCGCGGACGTCCTGGCGCTCATGCGGCGCGTGCGCGAGCGGGTGAAGCAGGCGCGCGGCGTCGACCTCGAGCCTGAGGTCCTGCTTTACGGGCAGGAATGGAGGGACGTGCTGTGACCGCGGGCCATCATGTTCCGCATTTCGCGGTCCGCATGACGCCGCTGCCTCTATGAGCCCCGCTGCGCCCGTGATTGCCATCCTCGCCGGCGGCACCTCGCCGGAGCGCGAGGTCTCGCTCGGATCCGGCCGCGCGGTCGCGCAGGCGATGGCGTATTCGCACCCGACCGAGCTGTTCATCGTGGACGCCGACGCGCTCCCGCGCGGCCTCGATCCCGCCCGCCATGTCGTCTGCTCGACGCTCCACGGGGTGTTTGGGGAAGACGGCGGGATGCAGCGGCTCTGCGAGTCCGCCGGGGTGGCCTACGCCGGCTGCGACGCGGCGGGGAGCGACCTGACGTTCGACAAGTGGCGCACGCGACAGAGCGTCGCGGCCATGGGCGTCGCGGTGGCGCCCGGCCGCTACTTCGCGGCGGCGGACAAGCCGGCGGCGACGGCCCTGGCCGCCGAGCTCGGCCCGCAGGTCGTCCTCAAGCCCAACCGACAGGGCAGCAGCGTCGGCCTGCAGGTCGTCACCTCCCCGGCGGGCCTGCAGATCGCGCTCGCCGGGATCCGCGAGGGCGACTGGATCGCCGAGCGGCGGATCGTCGGCCGCGAACTGACGGTCGGGCTGCTTCGCGGGCGGGCGATGGGCGTCGTGGAAATCGTGCCGAAGTCCGGGATCTTCGACTACGCGAGCAAGTACACGAAAGGGCTCACGGAGTACCACGCGCCGGCGTCGCTGCCGGAGGAGACGGCCGCCGCCGTGCGCCAGGCGGCGGAGACGGCGTTCGCCGCCTGCGGATGCCGCGACTACGCGCGCGTCGACTTCATCCTGGCCGACGAAGGCGGCCTTTATTTGCTGGAAATCAACACCCTGCCAGGCATGAAGGAGACCAGCCTGCTGCCGATGAGCGCTCGCTGCGTGGGGTTGGATTTCCCGGGTCTGTGCCGGGAACTCGTGGGTCCCGCGTTGGAGCGTTTCCAGTCCGCGCGGGCGGTGAGGAGATGAGCGCGACCACGTCAGATTCCATGCCCCGGGGCCGCTCCTGGCGATCGATCCGCCAGGAGGTGGCGGCGCCCGCGCTGTCGCGGAAGGGCCGGAAGCGCCGGCACCTTGGGTGGCTCAAGGCCGCGGGGGTGATCGTGTTCGTCGCCGCGGGCGCGTGGGGCGGCCACGAGCTCGCGCGCAGCTGGGCCGACCGTCCGGCGCTGGCCTCGGCCGCGAACAAGTCCAGGCTCGCGGCCCCGGTCCTCATCACCGACGGCGTGATCACGACGGACTGGCTCGGCCGGCAGCTCGCGCTGCCGCCGTCCGCCACGCTCATGTCGCTCGACCTCGTCGAGCTGCGCGAGCGCGTCCTGGCCCATGGGCAGGTGAAGGTCGCCGTGCTGGCCCGCGATTTCCCCGACACGCTGGTCGTCACCCTGCAGGAGCGCACGCCCGTGGCGCGAGTCCGGGTGCAGGACGGCGGCGGGCTCCGGCAGCTGCTCGTGGCCCGCGACGGCACGGTGTACGAGGGCGTCAACTACAGCCGCGAGCTCCTCGGCTCGCTGCCGTGGCTGGACGGCCTCGCGCTGCGCCGGCAGGGGGACGGCTACGCCCCGGTCGCGGGCATGGAGGCGGTCGCGGCGCTCCTGGCCACGGGCCAGACCGAGGCGACCTGGCTGTACCGCGACTGGCAGGTCGTCTCGCTGGCGCGCCTGGCGGCGCACGACGAGATCGTGGTGCGCATGGCCGGCGGCCCCGAGGTCGTGTTCACCCGCCGGCAGGACTTCTACAAGCAGGTCGCGCGGCTGGACTTCATCCTCGAGGAGGCGCGCCAGCGCGTCGGCGCCGCGCCCGTCCGCGTGAATCTCGCGCTCGGCCAGCACGCGGCCGTCGCCTTCGACCGGCCGGCGCGCGAGCTGGCGGCGGCCGAGGCCCCGTCCACTTCCTTCCGTCTCCAACCTTCCGAAAAACGCGCCTCCCGTGATCTCTTCCAGTAGTCGCCTCATTGGCGCCGTAGAAATCGGCACCAGCAAGACCGTCGTCCTCGCCGGCGAAGTCACCCGCGGGCGCAGCCTCAACATCGTGGGGGTGGGCGTGGCGCCGTCGCGCGGCGTGATGAAGGGCGAGGTCGTCGACTACAAGGCCGCCTGCGAGGCGGCGCACCATGCGCTCGAGATGGCCGAGCACCGGGCGGGTGCGCGGCTCGAGGAGGTGTGGCTGGCGCAGACCGGCGGGCACCTCGACGGCTTCTACAACGAGGCG
Organism: Opitutaceae bacterium; assembly: GCA_035626915.1. GTDB lineage: Bacteria > Verrucomicrobiota > Verrucomicrobiia > Opitutales > Opitutaceae > Didemnitutus. Next base: position 31,614 of record DASPMS010000089.1, on the reverse strand, counting down.
GCCGTGAACGTGAAGTCCGCCGACAACACCGTGACCGCGATGGACATCGCGACCGTCTGCGAGCTCGCGAAGGAGAAGGAGCTCCCGCCCGGTCGCTCGCGCATCCACGAGATCCGCCGGCCGTTCCGGCTCGATGGCCGCGCGGTGCCGGACCCCGAGCACCTCACCGGCGGCCGGCTCGAGGTCGGCTACTGGATCGTGCACGGCCAGGAGAACAAGGTCAGCGACAACATCCACGTCATCGGCGGCTACCACCTCGAGGTCCGCGAGCTCGTGCTCGCGAGCCTGGCGAGCGGGTCGCTCCTCACCACGGCGGAGGAGCGCACGCACGGTGCGCTGGTCCTCGATATCGGCAAGGGCATCACCGACTACGTGCTTTACCGGGACGGCAGCGTCGTCGCGGCCGGGACGCTCCCGGTGGGCGGCGACCACGTGACCAACGACCTCGCGATCGGGCTGCGCATCACCACCGCGCAGGCCGAGGCGCTGAAGCTCCGCCACGGGCGCGCGACGCCGCAGACGCGCGACAAGTCCGACAAGGTCTGGCTCAACGGCGAGATGACGTTCGGCGACCGGCAGATCCCGCGCGTGGCGATCGAGGCCATCGCCAGCGCGCGCATCGCCGAGCTGCTGGAGGTCGTGAAGCGCAAGCTCGCCCCGAAATTCGCCGCCGAGCATTGCGGCGCCGGGGTGGTGCTCACCGGCGGCACGTCCAAACTCCCCGGCATCGAGGAGGCGGCGGCGCGCGTCTTCGGGCTCCCGTCCCGCCGGGGCGAGGCGCCCGGCTGGGTGAAGGAGGAGCTGCAGGATCCCTCGTACAGCACCGTGCTGGGCGTCTTCCAGTTCGGCCTCCGCAACAGCCACGACCAGGTCTTGCCGGTCCGCCGCAAGGGCGGGCTGCTTTCGAGCCTCGGCCGCATCTTCGCCTGAGCCGGCCCGGCCTTCCGACCATGTCCATGCCTCCCGAACTTCCCCTCGAACCGCTGGCGGACCGCGATCCCGGCCTGAAGCTCATCGGCGTCGGCGGCGGCGGCTCCAACGCCGTCGACCGGTTGAAGATGGAGAACCTCGACCGGCTGCGGCTCGCGGTGGTCAACACCGACTACAAGGCGCTGTGCACCTCGCCGGTGCAGGACAAGGTGCTGATCGGCTCCGCCATCACGCGCGGGCTCAGCGCGGGCGGCGACCCGGCGCTCGGCTTCGCCGCGGCCGACGCGGACCGCGAGAAGCTGGCCGAGCTCGTGCGCGACACCGACCTCGTGTTCCTCGTCGCCGGCCTGGGCGGCGGGACCGGCTCGGGCGCCGCGCCCGTGCTGGCCGAGGCGGCGCAGGAGACGGGCGCGCTCGTCATCGCCTTCGTCACGCTGCCGTTCACCTTCGAGGGCGGCCGCCGGCGCAAGCAGGCGGAGGACGCCCTGGCCGAGCTGCGCACCTGGTGCCACGCGGTCATCCCCCTCCCGAACGACATCCTGCTGCAGGAGGGGACCGAGCAGACCAGCGTGCTGGACGCGTTCGCCCGGGCCGACGAGTGGATCGGCCGCGGGGTGAAGTCGATCTGGGGCATGCTGGCGCGGACCGGACTCATCAACCTCGACTTCGCCACGCTCCGGCAGTCGTTCTCCGCCCGCGGCGGCAAGACGCTCTTCGGGCTCGGGCTGGGCGAGGGCCCTGACGCCGCGTCGGCCGCGCTCGAGAGCCTGAAGCTCTGCCCGCTGCTCCACACCCCGGAGTTCGCCCGGAAGGCCGACCGCCTGCTCGTCAACATCACCGGCGGGCCGGACCTCAGCCTGACCAAGGTCAACGAGCTCATGAACGCCGTGACCGAGGAGTTCGGCAAGGAGGCCCACGTGATCATGGGCGCCGCCATCGACGAGAACATGGCGGGCAAGGTCGAAATTTGCGTCCTCGGCGCGACCGACGCGGGCGGGCGCTTCGCGCGCCGCCCGCCGACCCCAACCCGCCGCGCGCCGGAACGGACGGTCGAGTCGGCCACCGCGCACGCGCCGGAGAGCAATCCCACGATCACCGCCACGATCACATCCGCGCCCGCCAAGCCGGCCGCGGCGGCGAAGGACGCGCCAGCGGCGAAGCCGCAGCAGGAGGAATTCGGTTTCTCCGGCGGGCCGGCCGAGGCGCGGGGCTCTTTCGACAAGTCCGACCGCAACCTCTTCGAGGGCCAGGATCTCGACGTCCCGACGTACCTCCGCAAGGGGATCAAGGTCGTGGTCTGAGCCGGGTCCGGCTGTGTTTTCCCCGCCCGGCGGCGGGGCCTTGCCCTCCCGTCCTTCAACCGATAATTCCCGATCCCCAACCGAGCGACGCCCATGTTCATCGACGAGACCATCATCAAGGCCCGCGCCGGCGACGGCGGGCGCGGCTGCGTCAGCTTCCGGCGCGAGAAATTCGAGCCCTGGGGCGGACCCAACGGCGGCGACGGCGGCAAGGGGGGGGACGTCGTCCTGCGCGGCGACGACGACCAGAACAACCTCATCGACTTCAAGTTCAAGCCGCACTGGGTCGGCGAGCGCGGCGAGCATGGCCAGGGCAAGGACTGCAACGGCCGCGAAGGCCGCCCCGCCGTCCTCCGCGTGCCGCCCGGCACCATCGCGTGGCGGATCGACACCGGCGAGAAGGCCGCGGAGATCCTCGAGGACGGCCAGGAGGTCGTCCTGCTCCGCGGCGGCAAGGGCGGCTTCGGCAACACGCGCTTCAAGTCCTCGACCAACCGCGCCCCGCGGAAGCACGGCCCCGGCGAACCGGGGGAGATCGGCGAGTTCCGGCTCGAGCTGAAGAGCATCGCCGACGTCGGGCTCGTGGGCTTCCCCAACGCGGGCAAGTCGTCCCTGACCAACCTCATCACGAAGGCCCGGCCGAAAGTCGCGGCGTACCCGTTCACGACGCTCCACCCGCAGATCGGCGTCATCGAGTACGCGGAGGAATACGACCGCCTCGTCCTCGCCGACGTCCCGGGCCTCATCGCGGGCGCGAGCGAGAACAAGGGGCTCGGCCACCGGTTCCTGCGGCACATCGAGCGCTGCGCCGTGCTGCTGCTTATCCTGGACATGGCGGGCACCGACGGGCGCGACCCCCGGGACGACTACAAGCAGCTGCTGCGCGAGCTCGAGCTGTACGACCCCGCGCTGCTCAGGAAGCCGCGCCTCGTCGCGGCCAACAAGATGGACGAGCCGGTGGCGGCGGCGAACCTCAAGAATTTCAAGACGCGCCACAAGGTCGTGGTGATCCCGATCTCGTGCCTTTCCGAGGAGGGAATCCCGCGGCTGAAAAAGGAGCTCCTCAAGCGCGTGCGGAAGCTCACGCCGCGCAAAAATTAGTCGCCAAAAATCGCCCCCCGGGCAGTGTCGTCTCCGAGCATGTCCCCCGCGGAACAACGGCCACTCCTGATGCGCGCCAACCGGCAGCTCGGCTCGGCCCTGGTCGAGTACAACCTCGTGAAGCTCGAGGATCTCGAGGCCGCAAACGAACGCCTGCTCGAGCACGTCGCGGCGGGCGAGATGCGCCAGGCCTCGCTCCTGAGCGTCCTCGTCTACGAGAAGAAGGTGCTCAGGGAGGACGACGTGCTGCACCATGTCGTCGACGACCATGCGCTCGGCGTCGTGGACCTCCGCGGCTACGAGGTGCCCGACGAGATCCGCAAGGACCTCAATCCGGCCGAGTGCTGGGCGACCTGGTCGGTGCCCTTCGACCGCGAGGAGGACTTCCATTTCATCGCCACGGCGTACTACCTGAGCACGGCGGTCCGCTCCTATTGGGAAAAGAAGCTCAAGGGGCCGATTGTCTGGACCGCGACGAGCATGGAGAACATCGGCGACTTCCTGGAGAAGCTGCAGGCCGAGCGCGAGGCGGCCTCGAAGAAGAACGTGCCCGCCGCGCCGCCGGCCGGCGCGACCCCGGCGGCCCCCGCCGCCTGACGCCATGCCGCTCGGACGCATCCAGACCCAGATCCTGGACAAGCTCGTGGAGATGCAGAAGTTCTCCACGGAGGCGAAGGCCGCGCTCGTGGCCCGGCCCGACGAGCTCACCGGCGACCAGCTCGACCAGCTGCTGCAGTCGGAGCACAGCATCACCCCCTTCCAGCTGATGCTGGCGAAGTGCCGGGCGCTGGGGCTCACCCCGTTCAACGTCGCGCGGTACAAGATGCAGGCGAACACGTTCGAGAAGGTGGACCTCGAGTTCTGCCAGAAGAACACGATCCTGCCCGTCGGCCAGGTCGGCGACTACCTGCTCGTCGCCTTCGCGAACCCCTTCGAGACGTCGGTCGCGACGAAGATCTCCGAGAAGACCGGCCTGCGCGTCGTCCGGCTCCTCGGCCGCGACCAGGACATCCGGGAGAAGCTCAAGAAGGACGCCGCGGCCGAGCAGGTGCAGTTCTCCGACGTCGTCGACCAGCTCGGCGCGCAGTTCAGCGAGGAGGAGACGGCGATCAAGGAGGAGGACCTCGAGCACGAGGACTCGGCCCCGATCATCCAGCTCGCCAACCGCATCATCGAGGACGCGTATTTCAGCGGCACCTCCGACATCCACATCGAGCCGCAGGAGAAGGAGCTGGTGGTCCGCTACCGCATCGACGGGCTCTGCCAGGAGAAGCTCCGCCTGCCGGCAAAGGTCGCGGGCGCGCTCGTCGCGCGCCTGAAGATCATGTGCAACCTGGACATCGCCGAGCGCCGGCTGCCGCAGGACGGCCGCATCGTCTTCAAGCAGTACAACAAGAAGAACGTCGACATCGACCTGCGCGTCTCGACCGCGCCGCTCAACTACGGCGAGGGCGTCGTCATGCGCATCCTCGACAAGCAGAAGAGCACGCTGCCGCTGCCCGCGCTGGGCTTCACGGAGGAGAACCTCGCGAAATACCGCGAGTGCGTGCGCCAGCCGTACGGCATGGTCCTGCACTGCGGGCCGACGGGATCCGGCAAGTCGATGACCCTCTATTCGGCGCTCAACGAGGTGAACACGCCCGACGTGGTCATCCGCACGGCCGAGGACCCGATCGAATACACGCTGGCCGGCATCAACCAGATGCAGATGCACCGCCAGATCGGGCTCACCTTCGCCTCCGCGCTGCGCGCCTTCCTCCGGCAGGACCCCGACATCATCCTCGTCGGCGAGATCCGCGACAAGGAGACCGCGAACATCGCGGTCGAGGCCGCGCTCACCGGCCACCTGCTCATCTCCACGCTCCACACCAACGACGCCCCCAGCACGGTGGCCCGGCTCACCGACATGGGCATCGAGCCGTTCATGATCTCGTCGTCGCTCGTCTGCGTCTGCGCGCAGCGCCTGATGCGGCGGGTGTGCAAGCAGTGCAAGATCGCCTACGAGCCCGAGGGACGCGAGAAGGAGATCCTCACGCGTGCGATCGGCTGGACCGGCCCGATCTACCGCGCCAACCCCAAGGGCTGCCCGAAGTGCGGCAACACCGGCTACAAGGGCCGCGTCGGCATCCACGAGCTGCTGATCAACAACGAGGAGCTGATCGAGGCCATCAACAAGGAGGCCGAGACCGCCGAATTGAAGCGCATCTGCATGAAGAGCGGGATGAAGACCCTGCACCAGGACAGCGTCATCAAGGTGAAGGAGGGCATCACCACCCTCGCCGAGGCCCTGTCCATTGTCCCGCAGGACATGGAGCTGCGGGGATAGGCGGGGGACCGGCTCCGTCCGGTCCTTGCACGACCACGATTCGACCGGGACGGACACGGAGATCGTCCCTCCCCGGCGGCCACCGCATGTCCTACTGGTCCGAGTTCCTGACGATGGCCGTGGCCCACGCGCTCGCGGTGGCGAGCCCGGGCCCCGACTTCGCTCTCGTGCTCAAGCAGAGCATCGCGCGCGGCCGCCGCACGGCGATCTGGACCAGCCTCGGCATCGGCGCCGGCATCTCGCTCCACGTCGCGTACTCGCTGCTCGGGATCTCGCTGCTGATCGCGAACTCCGCCGTCGCCTTCAACGCCCTCAAGTACGCCGGCGCGGCCTACCTCGCGTGGATCGGGATCCAGGCGCTGCGGACAAAGCCTCGCCGCGGTCCGGTGGAGCCGGCCGCTGGCCGCGGCCCGGAGGACGAGGGCCGGAAGGCCGACGCCACGCGTTCGGCCTTCGCGACCGGGTTTCTGACCAACGCGCTGAATCCCAAGGCCACGCTGTTCTTCCTCGCGCTCTTCCCGATGGTGGTGAGCCCGGCCACGCCGAAGCTGGTGCAGCTGGGATACGGCCTCTGGGTCATCGGCTACACCGCCGGCTGGTTCACCCTGGTGTCGCTCGTCTTCACGCGCCCGGAGATTCGGAACCGCTTCCTGCGCCAGGGCCACTGGATCGACCGCGCGCTCGGCGTCGTCTTCCTCGGCTTCGCCGCCAGCCTCGCGTTCGCGACCCTGCGCTAGCGGAGCGTCCGGCGAGCCATCAGGCGCGGCGGCTCAGGGGCTTCGGTGCCCCGGCGCGTCGTGACGCGCTCATTTGGTCGTGAAGTGGGGCAGAAAGACGAGCGCGCCGACCGCGAGGGCGCCGCCGGCCGTGATGAGCACGGCGCCGGCGGCGACGTCCTTCGCCTGGCCGATGAGCGGATGCGTTTCCCTGGAAACCGCGTCCGCCAGGAATTCGAGCGCCGTGTTCAGCGCCTCGGCGGTCCAGACCGCGGCCGACGCCAGCACCACGAGGCACCACTCGGCGCAGGACAGCCCGACGGCCACGCCCGCGACGACGACCCCGATCGTGGCGACGGCGTGGATCCAGGCGTTGGGCTGGCTGCGCAGCGTCAGCCAGACGCCGCGAAACGCGAATCCGAAGCTGCGGGCGCGGGCGAAGAGGGCGAGGGGCTTGGTCATGGCGGCGGAGGGAAGGGTATCAGGGCGGCGCGCCCGGGCCGACGCGGAGCGGAAACGCGGCCACGGTGAGGAAGAGGAAAAACCAAAGCACGCCGCTGAGGAAGATACCCATCACGACGGCCGCCCACCGGCGGCAGAGCAGAGCCACCAGCGTGCTGAGCGTCCACTGAATCGCGAACTGCGCAACGCCGAGGGCGAAGGCGAGGAGGAATACATGATACCAGGGCCCCGACCACCCGAGCGGCATCCCGACCATGCCGGCCGCAAACGAGAGGATCGCGACGACGAAGCAGACCCGCAGGATCGACCACGGGTGGTCGTTCGCGACCCGCAGGTGAAGTCGCTCAAGCCGCATTATGCGGCGGAGCAGGCGACTGCGGCGGGTTGTCATGGGAGGGGCCGCCGCGGAGCGGGTCGCGAAAGAGGCCAGATCGAGTTTCACGACGCGACGAGACATGTCCGCTTGCAGCGCCGGGCAAAGGTAAATGGCAGCGGCGCCGGCCGAGCCGAGCCTTTTCCGAACGGCTCGACACGGCTCAAAGATAAGGCGCGGCCGGAAGGCCGCGCCGATGGGATTGCCAGGGAAAAAAGGACTCAGCCGCGGGACTTGATCGCCGCCGGGACCACGCTCCGCGCCTTCTGCTGGCACGTCGGGCAAACGCCGAAGAATTCCACGAGATGGCTGATTTCGCGGTAGCCGCGCTGTTCGAGCATGCGCTCGGGTCCCTCGACCGAGAAATAATCGATGCGGTCGCTGGCGCCGCAGTCCTTGCAGACGATGTGGTAGTGCCGCTCCTGGCCGAGCGAAAACTCGTACAGGCTCGTGCCGTTGTGCAGGTAGCTCCGGCGGACGAGGCCGATCTGCTCGAAGGCCGCCAGGCAGCGGTACACGGTCACCAGGTCGCACGCCTTCTGGTCGAGCAGCTGGTGCAGCTGCTCGATGCTGGCCGGGCCCGAGCGGGAAATCAGGGCCTGCAGGATTGCCACCCGGGGCTGGGTGACCCGCATCTGGGCGCCGCGGAGGCGCGCGCAGGCCTGCTCGATCAAGGACGGCGCTTCACCGGTTTTCGAGACTTGGCCAAGCGGGTGATTTGATTGGGTCGCGGCAATCATGTGGGGTGCGCGCAACCTAGAGCCATTTGGGTCCAAAGCGAGGCGCTTTTTAGCATAGAAGTGACAATAAGGCCGGGAGGTCGCCGCCTTTTCAGTCAGCCACCTCCCGCCGAAACAGATATTGGCGGCCGTGCTGCGGACGGCGATGCGAGCACGGCGCGCGGGCCGCCCCGCATTCTTTTTCATCCGCTATACCGCGGGGTTGCGCAGCCTGGGGCGCTGTGCTATCAGACCGTGGCAGAGAGACATGCAAGACTTGGAATTCAATGAAATCGTGGAGCTGATCTGCAAGGAGGACGCCCGGTTCGACCGGAAGGCCTACACGTTCGTCCGCCAGGCGCTCGACTACACGGTGAAGGAACTCAAGAAGCGCCAACCCGAGCGCGGCACCAAGTCCTCCCACGTGAGCGGGCCGGAGCTGCTGGCCGGCATCCGCACCTACGCCCTCGACCAGTACGGGCCGCTCGCGAAGACCGTGCTCAACACGTGGGGCGTCGCGCGCTGCGGCGATTTCGGCGACATCGTTTTCAACCTCATCGAGTACCAGGTCTTCAGCAAGACGGAGACCGACCGGCGCGAGGATTTCGCCGACCTGTTCGACTTCGACGAGGCGTTCGTGAAGCCGTTCGCGCCGGCGCGCCCGCCTGGCCGGCGCGCGGCGGGCTCGATTGGCGCGGCGTGAGCGCTCCGTCGCGCGCGCGAGTTGCGCCCGGCGCCGGATTGCGCTGATTGCCCGAGCGTCCCGTCGCGGTGCGCCGCCCGCGCGCTTCCCCCACCTGTCCATGCCCAAAGCCTCCTCTTCCTCCACCGACCGCGCGCTCCTCGAGGCGCTCTGGCGCGATCCCGCCGATCGCTACACGCTGCCCAACGGGCTGACGGTGCTTCTCAAGCGGGACCCTGCGGCGCCGGTCGCGTCGGTCCAGGTCTGGGTGAAGACCGGCAGCATCCACGAGGGCGCGCACCTCGGCGCCGGGCTGTCGCACTACCTCGAGCACATGCTGTTCAAGGGCACCGAGCGCCGCGCCGGCCGCGACATCTCGGCGACCGTCCAGGCGCACGGGGGCTACATCAACGCGTACACGACGTTCGACCGCACGGTGTATTACATCGATGTGCCGGCCGAGCACACGAGCGTGGCCATCGACCTGCTCGCGGACGCCACCCTGCGCTCGACCCTGCCGGCGGAGGAAGTCGCGAAGGAAAAGGACGTCATCCTCCGCGAGATCGACATGTGCCTCGACGACCCCGACCAGCGGCTCGGCCAGGCGCTTTTCGAAACCGCGTTCCGCACCCACCCGTACCGCCAGCCCATCATCGGCCATCGCGACGTCTTCGCGGCCAACACGCGCGAGGACCTCATGGGCTACTACCGGGAGCGGTACGCGCCGAACAATCTCGTGGTGGTCATCGTCGGCGACTTCGAGCCGTCCGCGACCCGCGCGGCCATTGCCGAGCATTTCGGCGGCGTGGCCCGCCGCCGCCTCGCCCCCGTGCTCGTGCCCGACGAATTGCCCCAGCTCGCGCGCCGCGACGCGCACCTGTTCGAGGATGTGCAGGTTTCCCGCTGCGGCCTCGGCTGGCAGGTCCCGGGCCTGGCGCATCCCGATTCGCCCGCGCTCGAGATGCTCGCGATGGTCCTCGGCCACGGCGACAGTTCCATCTTCTGGCAGTCGATCCGGGAGAAGGCCCGGCTGGTGCACACGGTCGACGCGATGGCGTGGAACCCAGGCACGAGCGGGCTCTTCTACGTCTCCTATCTGGCGGACCCCGACAAGCGCGCGGCGGCCGAGGCCGCGATCCACGCCGAGATCGCACGCGTGGCGCGGACCGGCGTGACGGCGGCGGCCCTCGCCAAGGCGGTGCGGCAGGCCGTCACGGCGGAGATCAACATGAGGAAGACGATGTCGGGCCAGGCGGCCCGCCTGGGCGCCGCCGAGGTGGTCGTCGGCGACCTCGATTACGGCCGCCGTTATTTCGAGCGCCTCTTCGCGCTCACGCCCGCCGACCTCAAGCGCGTGCTGCGCGCGTACCTGGTCCCGGCGAAGCTCACGGTCGTCTCGTCGAACCCGGCGTCCGCGACCGGGCTCGGGCGCGCGGCGGCGGAGCGGCCGGCCGTGGCGCTCGACTTCGAGGAGGTCGCGCTGCCGAACGGCGCGCGGCTGCTCCTCCAGCCCAACCGCCAGCTCCCCAACCTGCACCTCCGGCTCGCCTTCGCCGGCGGATCGCTCTTCGAGCCGGCCGACCGCCGCGGCGCGAACGCGCTCCTGGCGACGCTGCTCACGAAGGACACCGCGACACGCTCGGCCGAGGAGGTCGCCCAGGCGATCGAGAGCGTGGGCGGATCGTTCGGCGACTTCTCCGGCAACAACAGCTTCGGCCTGCACGCGGAGGTGCTGCCGGGCGACGCCGAGCTCGCGCTCGAGCTGCTCGCCGACGCCGTGCTGCGGCCGGCCTTCAAGCCGGCGCGACTCGAGATCGAGCGCGAGGCGGCCCTGGCCTCGCTCCGCGAGGCCCTGGACGACGTCGTGACCGTCGGCCGCAAGCGGCTGCGCGCGCGTTTCTTCGGGACGCACCCCTTTTCCGTGGAGAGCGGCGGGGACGAGGCCGGGCTCAAGGCCGTGACCGTGGCCGACCTGAAGGCGCTCCATCGCCAGCTCCTGACGGCGGGCAACACGGTGCTGGCCATCGCGGGCGACTTCGACCCGCGCAGGCTGACGCCGAAAGTGAAGGCGTTCCTCGCCCGCTTGCCGTCGGGCGCCGCGCCCTCGCGCCGCGCCGCCCTGACCGTGACGACGGGGGAATTCACGGAGATCCAGCCGCGGCAGCAGGCCGTGGTGTTCCAGGCTTTCCCCGGACCGGGCCTCAAGGCGCCGGACTATTACGTGAGCGAGGTCGCGGACGAGTTGTTCAGCGGCATGTCGTCGAACCTGTTCGAGCGCGTGCGGGAGGAGAAAAGCCTCGCGTACTTCGTCCGCTCGAGCCGGGTCGTGGGCCTCGACACCGCGATGTTCTACTTCTTCGCCGGCACCAACCCCCAGCGATACCCGGAAGTCCTCGCCGAGTTCGAGGCGGAGGTCGCGCGCGTGCAGTCGGGCGGCGTCACCGCGGCCGAGCTCAAGCGCTGCCAGACCCGACTCAAGGCGGCGAAGCGGATGGCGATGCAGGCGAACGGCGCGCGCGCCTCGCAGGCCGCGCTCAACGCGGTGTACGGCCTGCCGGTGAACGACTGGCGCCATTACGACGAGCACATCGACGGCGTGACGCTCGCGCACCTCCGGGCGTTCGCGCAGCGGTACTTCGTGCGGCCGCAGCGCGTGCAACTGGTGGTGAAGCCTTGAGCCGGCCGGCGGGCTCACGGCCGCCGCCGGACTGAACCGCTCCTCCATGCAGCCGGAATCGGGCGCCCATTGGGCCGAATATTGGACATCACGGCCGCGCTTTCTCCCGCGGGATAACCCGTAGAATTTGAAACCCCGGCGCCTTGAGCGCGGCGGGTTGCGGCCGGCAGAATCGGGCCGCCATGAAGAAATCCATTCTTCACCAGTTCGTGCCGGCGCTCTGCGCGCTGGCACTTGCCTCCGCCGCGCCCGCCTGGGCGCAGGCGGAGAAGGGCCGGAAGCCGTCGAAGGAGACGCTCGCCAAGTACGATGCGGACCGCGACGGGAAGCTGAATGACGAGGAGCAGGCGCGCTGGGACGCCGACATCGCCGCGAAGGCGAGGGAGACCCGCCGTCGGAACCTCGAGAAATACGACGCCGACGGCGACGGGAAGCTCGACGAGGCGGAGAAGGAGAAACGGAAGTCCGGGGAGGCGGCGGAGAAGGAAGCCGCCGCGACGGCGCGCCGGGCGGAAAAGGAGGCGAACAAGAAGAAATAACGCGGGCCCATCCTCCTCAGTTGGAAGCTCCGGCCGGGCACCGGGGCTTTTTTTATGGTGGTGCGCGCCGTCCCGGCGCGCGAAACGAGCCGGACCGCTATTTCCGGTCCGCGAAGCCGCCGCTCCACTTGAGCTTCGCACGCATCACCGAGAAGTGCGAATACCGCCGGCCCTGCACGAGGCCGATCTGCCGCCGCGCCATCGAGACCTCGACGGGCTTGCCGTCCGTGACCACCACGTTGCGCTGGCCGTCCATCGCGACGAGCAGCCGCGAGTCGGCCGTGCGGTTGTAGACCTTCAGCTTCACGGCATCGCGGAAGATGATCGTGCGGTTGCTCAGCGTGTGCGGGCAGATCGGCGTCATGGCGATGACGCCCGAGGCCGGGTGGATGATCGGCCCGCCTGCCGAGAGGTTGTATGCGGTCGAGCCCGTCGGCGTGGAGAAGAGCAGGCCGTCGCAGTAATAGTCAGTCACGAGCTCGCCGTCGGCGAAGACTTCAAGCCGCACGAGCCGCGAGTTCACGGTGTCCTTGATCAGGACGTCGTTCAGCGCGAGGTCGCGCCGGCCGGGCCCGACCTGGCACTCGAGCAGGTCCCTCTTTGCGATGCGGTAGTGGCCGCGCAGGAGGTCGGCGAACTGGCCGCGGGCCTCGTCGGCCGAGAAGGTCGTGAGGTAGCCGAGGCTGCCCTGGTTGACCCCGATGATCGGGACGTCGGCCCGCGCCGCCTCGTCCACAGCGCCGAGGAGGGTGCCATCGCCGCCGATCACGCAGCAGGCGTCGCAGCCGCGCAGCCAGCCGGCCGGGAGGCGATGCGCCCGGGTGGTCTTCACCACCTTGGCGCCGGCCACATCGGCGATGTCGACGAGCTCGCGAGCGAGCGCGGCCGCATGCGGCTTGTCCCGGTTGACGATGAAGGCGAGGCGACGGAAAGGAGGCATCCTTACCCGCTAATCCACACTAATTTAGGGCAATTGTCGAACGCCGAATCGAGCGGCGTGTGTCACCGGCAGGGTTGGGCGTCCGTGATCCCGGCCCGGGGCGGCACGGCCGGACCTCGAGCCCGCGGTGATCGCGCAAAAGTGTGCCGGCCCGGTTCTAACCGGCGCGCAGCAGCCCGAGCAGGAATTCCCGGTTGCCATCGGCGCCGTGGACGGGCGACTCCATCTCGCCGATGACGGCCGCGCCGGGGAGCTCGCGCAGGGCGAATTCGCGGACCTCGGCCAGGACCCGCGCGCGGACCGCGTCGTCGCGGATGACGCCCGCGCCCTTGTCGACTTCCGCCTTGCCCGCCTCGAACTGGGGCTTCACGAGCGCGACGAGGGCGCCGCCGGCGCGCAGGAATGGCCACACGGCCGGCAGCACGCTGCGGAGCGAGATGAACGAGAGATCCATGACGATCGCGTCGTAGGCGGCGCGGGGGAGGTCGCCGGGCGCGAGGTGGCGCGCGTTGCGCTTCTCGAGGTTGGTCACGCGGGGATCGCGGCGGAGCTTCTCGTGGAGCTGGCCGAAGCCGACGTCGACGCAGGTGGCGCTCGCGGCGCCCGCCTGGAGGGCGCAGTCGGTGAATCCGCCGGTCGAGGCGCCGACATCGAGGACGTGCGCGCCGCGAAGTTCGAGCGGGAAGCGCTCCAGCCACGCGGCGAGCTTCTCCCCGCCGCGTCCGACGAACCGGGGCGGCTGGTCGACCGTGATCTCGTAGTCGGCGGGATATTCCTTGCCGGGTTTTTCGAGCCGCTCCGTGCCGTGGCGGACCCGTCCCGTCATGACGAGCGCCTTCGCCTGCGACCGCGTCGCGCACAGGCCGCGGGCGACGAGAAGTTCATCGAGGCGCTGCTTGCCGGGCATGCGCGGAGGAAACTCGGCGGGGCGGCGGGCGTCCACGCGATATTCCAGCGCCCGCCGACCCGAGAATCGGATGGCGCCCGCCCGCGGGGGCGGACTTAGTCGGTCATGCGCCCGAAGGTTCCTGGACTGCTGCCGGCCGGTCGCGCCGGGTGCCGCCTGGCGTGCCTGGCGGCGGCGGTCGCGGCCCTCGGCCCCGGCGCCCGGGGCGCCGGCGAACCGGAGCTCACCCGCGAGCTCCGCGCGCACGTGACGATGCTGGCCGAGACGATCGGGCCGCGCGCGCTCGGGCACGGCGATTCCCTCCGACGGGCGGCGGATTACGTCGCGGGCGAGCTGGCCCGGGACGGCTGGACCGTGCGGCGGCTCCCGTACGAGGTGAGGGGGGTGGTCTGCGAGAACATCGAGGTCGAGCGGCGGGGCGCGAGGCAGCCGGACGAAATCATCGTGATCGGCGCGCACTACGACTCGATCGTGTCGACGCCGGGCGCGGACGACAACGCGTCGGGCGTGGCTGCGCTGCTTGCCCTGGCGAAGCGTTTCCGCGCGGAAGGGCGCGAACCCGACCGGACGCTGCGGTTCGTGGCCTTTCCCAACGAGGAGCCGATGTACTTCCAAACCCGCTTCATGGGCAGCCGCGTCTACGCCCGCGCCTGCCGGGAGCGCGGCGACCGCATCGTCGGGATGCTCAGCCTCGAGAGCATCGGCTACTACTCCAGCCGGCGCGGGACCCAGCACTATCCCTCGATCTGGATCGCGCTGTTCCGCCCTTCGCGCGGCAATTTCCTGGCGTTCGTCGGCAACAAGTCCTCGGCGCCGCTGCTCGACCAGGCGACGCAGGCCTTCGGCGAATCCGGCAAGCTGCCGCTGCAGCGGGCCGCCTTGCCGGACGGTGTGCAGGGCGTCGGGTGGTCCGACCACTGGTCCTTCTGGCAGGAGGGGTATCCGGCCATCATGGCGACCGACACGGCCACGTTCCGGAATCCCCATTATCACCAACCCACGGACAAGCCGGACACGCTCGACTACGCGTCGTTTACCGCTGCGGTCGAGGGGCTGGAGGCGGTCGTCGCGGCGCTGGTCACGCAAACGCCGTGACGGCGACCGCGCGGCACCGGCCGACCTAGGCCCGGGGCGGTTTCTGGCGGCCCGGCGACCAGCAGGTGGTGCGGCCGCCGATCTCCTCGCGGACCAGCGGGACATCCGTGCGCGGGCACCGGCCGCCGGCCTCCCAGCGATGCCAGAACAGCCAGGATCGCGGGATGTGAACGTTGAGGTTCGGCGGCAGCCTGCCGCCGCGGCCGGCGATCTTCTCCAGCGCGAGCCGGCAGACGTTCCGGCATTCGCGATGCAGGTGCCGGACTTCCCCGGGCGTGAGGGACCCCGCGGCGCGCGCCGGGTGGATCGCCGCGCGCCAAAGGATCTCGTCGGCCATCCAGTTGCCGATCCCGGGAAACCGTTCCTGCATCAGCAGCACGGCCTTGATCGGCGCCCGCGCGCGACGCCGCAGGAAATCGGCGACGGCCGCGGCCGTGAACGCGGGCGACAGGATCGCCGGCGCGATTTGCGTCCACCACGCCGGTTTCTCCGCGCCGGTTGCGAACAGCACGGCCCCGAACATCCGGGGGTCGCTGAACACCAGCCGCCGCGCCTCCTGGGCGATCACGAGGTGATCATGACGCCCGGGCGCATAGGACGGCGGCTCCACCCGGAGCTCGCCGGTCATGCCGAGATGAATGCCGAGCCAGCCCCGCGCCTCCGCGCGACCGGCGCCCCGCGTCGGCAGGGCAAAGACGAACAGCATCTGCTTCGCCGCCGTTTCCGACGACACCAGCCGGGCGCCCACGAGGGCCCGCCGCAGCCGGGCGGGATCCGCCCGACGGAAGACTTTGGCCTGTTCGTGCAGGAGAACCGCCGTCACTCGGTCGCCATGGCCGGCGCTCCAGCGGCGGCGAAAATACTCGACTTCGGCGAGCTCGGGCATGGCGCCGGGGAAGGGAAGGCGGAAAGGGGAAAGGGCAAGCGGCCGCCCGCGGCGCCGACGGTCAGGTCCGCGCGGCGAGACCTTCCACGAAGGCCGCCAGGTCGGGGAAGACCCCGACCCCCGGCCGCGCGCGCTGCCGCCATTCGGCCTCGTCGTATTTGCCGGTGCAGACGGCGGCGGACCTGATGCCGGCGGCCAGGCCTGCGTCGATGTCGCTTTCGCGGTCGCCGATCATCCAGCAGAAGCGGGAGTCGAGGGCGTGCTCCTCGATCATCTCGAGAATGAACTTCGGGGAGGGCTTCCGGTAGGCGGACGGCTGGCCCGGCGCCTCGGGGGCGATGCAGATTCCGGTGAACACGGGCCGATCGAGCGCCAGCAGCTCCTCGAGCCGGGCATTCACGCGCAGCGCGTCATCGAGCGTGTGGTAGCCGCGGCCGATGCCCGACTGGTTGGTGAACAGGAAGAGCTTGTAGCCGAGCTGCCGCGCCTGGCGGAGGGCTTTGGCCGCGCCTGGGATCAGGACCACGCCCGCCGGGTCGGCGAGGTAATCCTTGTCGATCATCAACGTCCCGTCGCGATCGAGGAAGAGCGCTTTCGACATGGATCGGCCGATCGGCGGGACGTTACTTCTCCTCGGAGACGTGGGCGAGGATCTCATCCGGCGTCACCGTCGCGGTGCCGAGCTTGCCCACCACCACGCCGGCCGCGGCGTTGGCGAACTGGGCCGCCTCCTCGAGGACCGCGCCCGCCGCGAGGCCGAGCGTGAGCGCCGCGATGGCGGTGTCGCCGGCGCCGGAGACGTCGAACACCTCGCGCGCGGCGGTGGGAATGATCCGTCCGGCCTTGCCGCGGTGCGAGAGCAGCATGCCGTCCTCGCTCAGCGTGATCACGAGGTTCTTCGGACGGTATTGCTCGTAGATGCGCGCACAGGTCTCGGCCATGGGGAAGGGCTGGTGCGGCTCCTGCTCGAGGCCGGCGAGCTGCAGCGCCTCCTGGCGGTTGGGCGTGAGGAGGTCGGGTTCGAAAAACCGCAGCTTCCGGCGCGGCTTGGGATCGATGGCGACGAGCTTGCGGTGCGCCCGGGCCATGGCGCTGACCTTCATGATGAGGTCGTCCGTGAGCACGCCCTTCGCGTAGTCGGAGAGGATCACCGCGTCGCACCGGCGGATCGCCTTCTCGAAGGTCGCCTCGATCCGGTCCGGGTCGACGTGGTAGCCGTGCTGCGGGGATTCGCGGTCGAGCCGGCAGAGTTGCTGGCGACGGACGATCACCCGCGTCTTCAGGATCGTCGAACCCCGGCCGGGCGTGGCGATGGTCCCGATTCCCTTGGCCTTGAGGATGCCGTCGAGCCGCTTGCCCGCATCGTCCTTGCCAAAGAAGCCCGCGATGACGGCCCTGGCGCCCAGAGAGGCCAGGTTCAGCGCGACGTTCGCGGCGCCACCGGCGCTGTAAGTATCTCGATCCACGTCAATTACGGGAACCGGCGCCTCCGGGGAAATGCGCGCCGCATCCCCCCAGATGTAGTGGTCGAGCATCACATCACCGATGACCAGGACGTGAAGCTTGGAGATTTTCTTGAGAAGGGACTTCATGCGCAGCAGGCGCCACTCAATCGCCGGGGAACCTGCCCCGACAAGGGCAATATTCTCAGCGTATTTCCCAGCGGTAGGGGTGGCGCGACAGCATCCGGACGCCCGATTTCGTGACCTGCACCACATCCTCCCACCGGCAGCCGCCCAAGCCGGGGTAATAGAGGCCGGGCTCGACCGTAACGACGGTCCCGGCCCGCAGGATGTCGGTGACGATCGACACGCGGGGCGGCTCGTGGACGGCGAGGCCGAGCCCATGGCCCGTGCCGTGGAAGAAGCCGACCGAGCCGGATTTCGTCCGACGGGTTTCATAGCCGGCTTCGGCGAAAACCTCGTTCACGCGGCCGTGAACCACGCGGCCGTCCACGCCGGCGCGAATGGTCGCCAGGGCGGCTTTCTGGGCCTGGCGCACGGTCTCGACCATCCGTCGCTGGACCTCTCGGGGCCGTCCCTTCAGGTAGGTGCGGGTCATGTCCCCGTGGTACCCGGAGGCGAGGTGCCGGGGGAAGACGTCGACGATGATCAGCTCGTGAGGCCGCAGCGGCCCCGAGCCGCGTTCATGCGGGTCGCACGCCTGGTCGCCACCCGCGACGATCGTGTCGCGCGCGTCGCCCCCGCGCTCCTTGATCGCGACCTCGATGGCGAAGCGCAGGTTTTCCGAGGTGACGACGCGCCCGCGGTGGTAGAGCCGGCGTCCGCGGATCCGCGCCTGCCGCAGGATCGCCTCCGCCGCGCCGAAACCGGCCGAGCACAGCCGGTTGCCGGCGCGGACGCCCTCCGCCTCCGCCGCGGTCTTGATCGCCCGCTGCGGGAAGAGCATGCCGTCCGCGAACTCGAGCCGCAGGCCGAGCTTCCGCAGCTTCACGTACAGCGCGGCAGGGAAGTTGTCCGGGACGCGGAACGCGCGGACGCGGTGCGCGCGCACCACCGTCGCGATGACCTCGGCCAGGCCGGCCTTCTTCCCGAATTGTTCCCGCGCCCGGTCGCGCCAGGGCTCGAGGGGGAGCACGACGTCGAAGGCCGACGTGCGCCGCACCCGGCCGTACTCGAGCGCGCTCTGCAGGGTGATCTTCCTCCCGCCGGGCGTGCCGAACGCGAGGAAGGGATCATGCACCTCGACGCGGCCGAACCACCGCAGGTCGGGATTGGCGTGGGTGTCGGCGTAGAGCAGGGGAGGGAGCGCGGGCACGGGTGACAGCGGGATTGAATTTTGGGCCAAGGTCTCTAGCGCTGGGGGCCGTCTCAACCCGAAAATGCCCCGCGCCTTCCCGCTCCTTCTCGTTGGCCTGATGCTGGCGGCCGGCCTTCTCGCCGGCTGCGGGAGCGAGCCGGAGGAAACGCCGGCGCCGAAGGGCGTGGACGAATATTTTCCGATCAAGGTGGGCGACCGCGTGGTCCGCATGCAGCTCGCGGTGCGCGGGGAGGAGATGGCGAAGGGGCTGATGCACCGGCGGGCGCTCGGGCGCGACGACGGCATGATCTTCGTCTTTCCGCGGCCGCAGCAGCTGAGCTTCTACATGCGCAACACGCTCGTTCCGCTCGATATCGGGTACTTTTCGCCGGACGGGGAGCTGAAGGAGATCTACGCGATGCACGCGCGCGACGAGCGATCGACGGTCTCGCGGGGGCGGCACCTGCAGTTCGCCCTGGAGATGAACCAGGGCTGGTACCGCGAGAACGGCGTGGCGCCCGGGGCGAAGCTCGACCTCGCCGCCCTCGCCGCGGCCCTCAAGGCGCGGGGGTTCGACCCGCGCGCCGCCGGACTGCGATGATTTTCCGGTAGCACCATGCCCCACACGCCCGCCTCCTCCCGCTACGACAAGCCCGACCTCTACGCTCGCTGCGGCCGCAGCGGGCTGCTGCTCCCCCGCGTGTCGCTCGGGCTCTGGCACAATTTCGGCGATGTGGACGAGGCGGCCAACCGCCGCGCGCTCATTCTCCGCGCGTTCGACCTCGGGATCACGCACTTCGATCTCGCGAACAACTACGGGCCGCCCCCGGGCTCGGCCGAGTCGAACTTCGGCCGCGTGCTGCGCGAGGATCTCGCGGCCTACCGCGACGAGATGATCATCTCGACCAAGGCCGGCTACCTCATGTGGCCGGGGCCCTACGGCGAATGGGGCTCGCGGAAGTACATCCTGGCCTCGCTCGACCAGTCGCTCCGGCGCCTCGGCCTGGAATACGTGGACATCTTCTACCACCACCGGCCGGACCCGAACACGCCGATGGAGGAAAGCCTCGGCGCGGTGGCGCACGCGGTGAAGTCGGGCAAGGCCCTTTATGCCGGCGTCTCGAACTACAGCGCCGAGCAGACGGCGCAGGCGGCGCGGATCCTGCGCGGCCTCGGGGTGCCGTGCCTGATCCACCAGCCCAAATACAGCATGTTCGAGCGCACGCCCGAGCGCGGCCTGTTCGAAGTGCTCGTCCGCGAGGGCATCGGCGGAATCGTCTTCAGCCCGCTTGCGCAGGGTCTGTTGACCAACCGTTACCTCCAGGGCGTGCCGGCCGACTCGCGCGTCGGGCGCGACACGCCGTTCCTGAAGCCGGCGCACCTGACCGACGAGACGCTCGGGCGCATCCGCGCGCTCGAGGCGCTCGCGGCGGCGCGGGGGCAGACGCTCGCGCAGATGGCGCTGGCGTGGGTGCTGCGGCAGCCGGCGGTGACGTCCGTGCTGATCGGCGCGAGCAAGGTCGCGCAGCTCGAGGACTGCTACGGCAGTGTCACGAAGGCCGCCTTCACCGCCCAAGAACTCGCGTCCATCGAGCGGATCCTGGCCTAGCCGACGGCAGTCGTCGGCCGGCGGTCGAAAATAGCGATTAGGGGACCGATCGCGCCCAGGCGACGACCGCGGTAGGGCGGCTGTCCCTAAGCCGCCGTCACGTTCCCCGCGCGCGCCGGGATCGGCCTCACTCCTCGTCGAGCTTCCGGCGGCGGTCCACCTTCTCCGTCTTGAACTCGTCCTTCGGGAGCACGTTGTCGGTGACGACGACCGAGACGGGCGTCTTCGTCTTCACCCAGAGCTCGGCCTCCTTGAAGTATTTCGCGCCCGCGCTCTCGAGGGCCTCGCCGACGGACTTCACCGGCAGGAGCCGGCCGCGCTTCGAGGCGTTGT
This sequence comes from Opitutaceae bacterium, assembly GCA_035626915.1. Lineage (GTDB taxonomy): Bacteria > Verrucomicrobiota > Verrucomicrobiia > Opitutales > Opitutaceae > Didemnitutus. Next base: position 11,258 of record DASPMS010000089.1, on the reverse strand, counting down.
AGTCGTAGGCGCCCTTGAAGATGCGGTCGGCGGTCGAGTGCGGGCTGGCGTTCTCGGGAATCTGCACGACCCAGCCGACGAGGTCCGACTGCGGGAGCTTGCCCTGGGGGTCGGAGAGCAGGACGACGAACTGCTTCTTGAGGGGAGGCGGCTTGGTGTCCTCGTCGACCGCGGGCTGGCTGGCTTCGTTCATCTCCTCGACGATCTCGCGGAGGAGGGACGGCTCGAGCTTGTGGCGTTTCAGGATCTCGGCGACGTGGCTGACTTCGATCTTGGGCATGAGGGAGAGGGACGAGGGCAGAGCGATACACGGCGGGCGCGGGATGAGAAGGCTGAAAGTTCGTCCGCCGCCGGCGGGCCGCGGCCGCGCAACGGTTCGCGCAGGATTGCCCTTGCCCGCCCCGGGCGCGTGGGGCTGTGTGGGCGCGCTTTCCCGGTAGTTCCCCGATGCCGATCATCACCCCGCAGCAGATGCAGGCCGGCTACGACGTCATCGTCGTGGGCTCCGGCGCCGCCGGCGGCCAGACCGCCTACACGCTCACGATGGAGGGCGCCAAGGTCCTCATGTTGGAGGCCGGGCGCGACTACGACCCGGTCGCCGAGACGCCGATGTTCCAGACCAGCGCCGACGCCCCGCTGCGCGGCGTCGCGACGCCCGACAAGCCCTTCGGCTTCCACGACGCGACGGTCGAGGGCGGGTGGCAGATCCCGGGCGAACCCTACACCCAGGTGCACCAGGACCCGGCCCGGCAGTTCGAGTGGTGGCGGGCGCGGATGATGGGCGGCCGCACCAACCACTGGGGCCGGCATTCGCTGCGAAACGGTCCCTACGACTTCAAGCCCCGCAGCCGCGACGGCCTGGGGTTCGACTGGCCGGTCAGCTACGACGACATCGCGCCGTATTACGACAAGGTCGAGATGCTGATCGGCGTCTACGGCGAGAACGAGGGGCTCGAGAACACGCCGGATTCCTCGCCCGGCGTGCTGCAGCCGCCGCCGGCGCCCCGCGCGAACGAGCTGCTGGCGAAGAAGCACATGGCGCGGCTCGGCATTTCCGTGATCCCGATCCACCGCGCGGTGCTCACGCGCCGGCTCGACCACGTCGGCCTGCCGCCGAAGCTCCACCCCGGCAACCCCCGGGCGCAGCGCATCCTCGGCAAGGCCATGAGCGAGCGCGCCGCGTGCTTCTGGGCGACGCCGTGCGGGCGCGGCTGCGCCATCCGGGCGACCTACCAGTCCACGACCGTGCACCTGCCGCCCGCGCTCGACACCGGCAACCTCGACATCGTGCCGAACGCGATGGTCCGCGAGGTGACGCTCGACGCCCGCGGCCTGGCCGACGGCGTGATCTTCATCGACAAGACGACGGGCTGGGAGTGCCGCGCGAAGGCGCGCATCGTCGTGCTCGGCGCCAGCTCGTGCGAGTCGGTGCGCGTGCTGCTCAATTCCCGGCCGGCGCAGTTCCCCGACGGCCTCGCCAACAGCACCGGCCTCGTCGGCCGGTACATCATGGACACGGTGGGCACGGCGATCAGCGGGCAGATCCCCGCGCTCGAGAACCTGCCGCCGCACAACGAGGACGGGGCGGGCGGCCTGCACGTGTACGCGCCCTGGTGGCTTTACCGGGAGCAGCTGCGCGGCGACCTCGGCTTCGCCCGCGGCTACCACATCGAGTTCGGCGGCGGTCGCGGGATGCCCGGCATGGGCACGGGCGCGGGCCTCGAGGGCTTCACGCGCGGCAGCTACGGGCGGAGGTTCAAGGAGGACGCCCGCCGCTTCTACGGCTCGTTCATGTGGTTCTCCGGCCGCGGCGAGATGATCCCGAACGAGGGGTCGTACTGCGAGCTCGACCCGGCGGTGAAGGACCGGTGGGGCATCCCCGTGCTGCGCTTCGCCTGGCAATGGTCGGAGCACGAGCTGAAGCAGGCCGAGCACATGTCGGAGACCTTCCGCACGATCATCCGCGAGATGGGGGGCAAGGTGCTCGGCCACGCGGCCAACCGCAAACGCATCGACGACCGCGCGGCGATCGAGAAGGGCGGGCGCATCATCCACGAGGTCGGCGGCGCCATCATGGGCACCGACCGGCGGAAGTCCGTGACGAACTCGTGGGGCCAGACCTGGGACGTGCCGAACCTCTACATCACGGACGCGGCGACGTTCCCGTCGAACGCCGACAAGAATCCGACGATCACGATCATGGCCCTCGCCTGGCGCGCGGGCGAGCGGATGATCGCGCAGCTGAAGCAGGGGACCTTCACCCCATGAACCTCCCGGAATCCCGCCGTATCGACCGCCGCGTCGCGCTGAAGTGGCTCGCCACCGCCGCGGCCGCCGCCGCGGTGCAGCCCCATCTCGGGCGGGCGCAGGCCGCGCTGCCCGCCGCGAAGGGGTACGGCCTCGACCCGCTCCTCAACAAGACCTACGCCCCCGGCGACCTCTGGCCGCTGACGTTCACCGGGGAGCAGCGCCGCGCGGCCGCGGCCCTGTGCGAAATCATCATTCCCCGGGAGGGGGACGTCCCGAGCGCGCGCGAGCTCGGCGTGCACGATTTCATCGACGAGTGGATCAGCGCGCCGTACCCGGACCAGCAGCGCGACCGCCAGCCGGTCCTCGAGGGCCTGGCCTGGATCGATGCCGAGTCGCAGCGCCGGTTCGGACGCGATTTCGCCGACCTCGACCAGGCCCAGGCGGCCGCCATCTGCGACGACATCTGCCACGCGCCGGAGGCGAGGGGCGAGCTCCAGAAAGGCGCCCAGTTCTTCTCGCGGTTCCGCAACCTGTGCGCCGGCGGCTTCTATTCCACGCCGGCGGGCATGAAGGACGTCGGCTACGTCGGCAACACGCCGCAGATCGAGTACCACGGCCCGCCGCCGGAGGTGCTGAGGAAGCTCGGGCTCGCGTAGCGACCCGGAGCCGGATCCCCGGGGGCGAAGGATCGCCGCGCGGTCTGGCGGCGTCGGGCGAGCGGTTGGGTGCTTAATGGGATAAATGCCATCCGGCTCGCGTCCCCGCGCGGGGCGCCGATTTGCTGGGTCACCCCATGAGAATTCCCCGTTGCCTTGCCGTCGGTCTGGTTTCCCTCGCGAGCGTCCTCTCCGCCGCGGCCCAGCTCGTGACCGGTCCGGCCAACACCGGCCAGGCGCCGGTACGGCCCTATGACGCCGCGCAGAAGGAGCGGATGAAGTGGTTCGGCGAGGCGCGGCTCGGCCTGTTCATCCATTGGGGACTCTACTCGATCCCGGCCGGCCAGTGGCCCGGGCGGGAGAACACCCGCCGCGGGGAGTGGATCATGCTCGAGGAGGACATCCCCTCGGCCGAGTACGAGAAGCTCGCGGGCCAGTTCAACCCGGTGAAGTTCGACGCGAAGGCCTGGGTCGAGGTCGCCCGGGCGGGCGGCTTCCGGTACCTGGTGGTCACGACGAAGCACCACGACGGCTTCTGCCTCTTTCCGTCGAAGTTCACGGACTACGACATCGCGGACGCCACGCCGTTCGGGCGCGATCCGATCCGGGAGCTCGCGGAGGCCTGCCGTGATGCCGGCATTGTCTTCTGCGTCTACTATTCGGTCGCCGACTGGCACCACCCGGAATTCCCGGCCAAGTATTCCCAGCCGGCGCGGGATCCGCGCACGGACGCCCGTTCCACGACGCGCGGCTTTCACGGCGCACCGCGACCCGACGCCGACATCGCGAAATACGCCGACTACATGCGGGAGCAGGTCCGCGAATTGCTGACCAACTACGGCCCCGTCGGGATCGTCTGGTTCGACGGCGGCGGCGCGCTCCGGGTGCCGGAACGCGCGCAGCTGATCAAGGGCGACGAGCTGGTGCGCACGATCAACGCGGTCCAGCCGGCGACCCTCATCAACAATCGCGCGGGCGTCATGGCCGATTACGGGACGCCCGAACAGCGGATTCCCGGCGGACGGACCGTCGAGCCGTTCGAGGTCTGCATGACGCTCAACCGCAAGTGGGGTCACAATCGTTTCGACCGCGAGTGGAAGCCGGCCCCGCAGGTGGTGCGGAACATCGCGGACATCGTGAGCAAGGGTGGGAATTACCTCATCAACGTCGGCCCGACGGCCGACGGCGAGCTGCCGCCCGAGGATGTCGCGATCCTGCGCGAGGTCGGGCGGTGGACGCACGCCAACGCCGAGGCGATCTACGGGGCGGGCCCGACGCCCTTCGGCGAGGAGCTCGGTCACGCGGATCCCGCGCGCCTCGACGCGCACGGTGCGCCGGCCTGGGTGTCCCGGGAGGAATGGCGCTGCACCACCAAGCCCGGGAAGCTGTTCTTCCACCTTTTGAAATGGCCCGGCGAGCGGTTCGAGCTGCCGGCGTTCCCGAACCGGGTGCGGCGCGCGTACCTGCTCGCCGACCCGCAGAAAGGGCCCCTCGAGGTTCGGGGCGGGGGCGTCGTTCTCCCCCTGGATGCACCGGTGGGGCTCGTTCCGGTAATCTGCGTCGAGATCGACGGCGATGTTCCGGTGGCGCGGCCGGCCGGGGAGCTGGACCCGAAGAGGGACACGGAGTCCTGAGCGGGTGGTCGGAGCGCCGGCTCGAGATTCGAAACACGCCTTCGGCGGGGGGTGCCAAAAGTCTGTCGCATATGCGACAGACTTTTGGCACCCGCGGCTCGACAGGTTCCGCGCGATGCGTTGTCTCGTCGCCCCATGGGGCAGAACCTCGGCGAACTTTTCGACGTGGTGGACGAGCAGGACCGCGTGGTCGGGCAGGCGCCGCGCCGCGTGGTGCATGCGAACGGCTGGCGGCACCGGGCGATCCACGTCCTCGTTTTCAACCGCGAGGGCAGGGTGTTCCTCCACAAGCGCTCGATGCGGAAGGATCTCTTCCCCGGGACCTGGGACTCGTCGTGCGCCGGACACGTCGGCGCGGGCGAGGACTACGACCCGACGGCGGTCCGGGAACTCGCGGAGGAGCTCGGTCTGCGGCTGGCCCGCGCGCCCGAGCGGCTGCTCCGGCTGGAGGCGCAGCCGATGACGGGCTGGGAATTCGTCTGGGTCTACCGCCTCGCGCACGAAGGGCCCTTTGCGCTGGACCCGGACGAGATCGAGTGCGGCGGCTGGTTCGAGCCGGCGGAGGTCGATCGCTGGATCGCGGCGCGGCCGGCGGAGATCGCGCCGGCCCTGGCGCTGATCTGGCGCGAGGCGCGCGCGCACCGGCTCATCGGCCAAGCGTGACGGCGGCTGCCGTGGGCCGACACCGAGCCGGGCCGCGACCGACCTGGATCCCGCGTCCCCGCGGCGGCTACAGCGGGCGCTGGGCCTTCAGCCGGTCGAACTCCTTCTGCGACATGAGCCGTCGCGGCAGCCGCCGCTCCGCCTCGGTGAGGAGCTTGTCCCATTCGGCGTCGCTCGGCTCGAAATCCTCCCATGAGGAATGGTGCCCGTGCTTGCGGCTGAACGTCACGTTCCCGCCGTGAAAGCGCACGGAGATCTGCCATTTCTTTCCCTCGTCGTCGCGGGCCCACCAGCCGAATTCCATGGACGCAGTGTGGGCCGGGTGGAACAGGCCGCAAGCTTGCGCGGATCACCGCGCCGGCCTACGCCGCGCACAACGGGGTGGACGGAACGCGCGGCGTGGCCAAGGTGGGGCGTGATGATGCGGAATGTCCATCGGCTGGCGCTCGGCGTCGCGCTGCTGGCGACGGCGTCGGCCGAGGCGCAGCTGGGCGCGGACATCGCGCGGCGCCACGCCGAGCGGGCCGGCAGGAAGCTCCGGGAGCTCGAATCGCTTTACGCGGAGGGCCGAACGTTCATTGGCGCCGAGACCGTGCCCTTCAAGAGCTGGGCGATGCGCCCGGACAAGCTGAAGGTCGAGAGCGCGGCGGGGAGCCGGCGCGTCGTGCAGTGCTTCGACGGCGTGCACGAGCCGTGGTTCAGCCACACGGAGCTCCGCGGCGCCGCGCCGCAGCGGATGGCGCCCGGCGACGCCCGCGACTTCATCGGCAACGCGGACTTCGACGGCCCGCTCGTGGAGCCGGGCCGCAAGGGGTATTCGGTCGACTACGCCGGCGACGAGGAGATCGACGGCGCTCGGGCCTTCAAGCTGCTGCTGATGGACGCCCGCGACGACATCTCGTTCTACTGGGTGGACGCGCGGACTTATGAGATCGTGAAGCGGTCCGTGTACCGGGTGATGGACGGGCGGCGCACCGCCGTGGAGACGTCCTTCCGGGATTTCCGCCTGGTCGGGGGCGTGCTCCAGCCGCACCGGATTGAAACCCGCATCGGGGACAAGAGCCTCTACGTGATGGTGATCGACCGCATGGAGGCCAATCCCCGGCGCTGGCCGAAGGACCTGTTCGCGCCGCCGCCGGGCTGGCCCGCGCTGCGCAAGCCGGCCGACGCCATCGCCGACGAACTCGAGAAGCAGGCCGGCCGAAACTGATCCCGTCGACCGCGCGGCAGGCGGGCGACTCCCCCCGCTGCGAATCCCCGTCTGGTGCTAGTCCCCGAGCTTCTTCCCTGGGGTGAGGTAATTCTGCACGTAGTCGCGGACCGCCTCGCTCAGCGGGGTCATGGGACGGTCGTAGCCGGTCGCGCGGAGCTTGGACGTGTCGGCCTGCGTGAAGTACTGGTATTTCCCGCGCAGGGTCTCGGGCATGTCGATGAAATCGATGGCGGGCGCGCGGCCCATGGCCGCAAAGATCGCGCCGGCCAGGGCCAGCCAGGTGTTGGCCTCGCCGGAGCCGAGATTGTAGAGCCCGCCGGCGCGGGGCGCCTTTTCCGCGAAATGGAGCGTCATCTCGACCGCGTCCTTCACGTACAGAAAGTCGCGCTTCTGCTCGCCGTCCTTGAAGTCCGGCCGATGGCTCTTGAACAGCTTCAGCCGGCCGGTCGTGGTGATCTGCTCGAAGGCCTTGTTCACGAGCGAGCGCATGTCGCCCTTGTGGTCCTCATTCGGGCCGAAGACGTTGAAGTACTTCACGCCGACGATGTGCTTGAGCCAGCCCTGGCGCTGCGCGTGCAGGTCGAAGAGGTGCTTCGAATAGCCGTACATGTTCAGCGGCCGCAGGCGGGCGAGGTCCTCCGCCCGGTCGTCCATGCCCTGCGCGCCGTCGCCATAGGTGGCGGCGGACGATGCATAGACGAACCGCGCGCCGTGCGCCAGGGCCCAGGCTGCGAGCTCCTTGGTGTACGCGTAGTTGTTGTCGGCGAGATGCGCGGCGTTCTTCTCGGTCGTCGCGGAATTCGCCCCGAGGTGAAAGATGTGCGTGAACCGGCCGAAATGCTTCGGGTCCGCCGCCAGCCGGGCCCGGAAGTCGGCCGCGTCGAAATAATCGGCGAACTTCAACGGCACGAGATTCCTCCACTTCTCGTCGGAGCCGAGGAGGTCCGTGATCACGACATCCGTGACGCCGCGCTGGTTCAGCGCCCACACGAGCGCGCTGCCGATGAAGCCGGCGCCGCCGGTGACGAGAATGCGACCATTGCCGAGGGGGGACATGCAGGAAGACGTATCCGTTAATGCGCGCTGATGAACACTAATCTCCAAATCTGCGGAGCAAAGCCTAAGCGATTGATAGGCACCCGGCTCCTAGTCCCGGGAAAGCTCCTCGGCCCGGCGGGTCGAGGCGAGGATGGCGTCCCTGATCGTGTCCCGGAAATTCCGGGCGGCGAGCACCTGCAGGCCGGCGAACGTGGTGCCGTTGGGAGAAACGACCTGGTCCCGGAGCTTCTCGGGGGCGGTCCCGGTGCGCGCGAGCAGCCGCGCGGACCCGAGCACAGTCTCGGCCGCCAGTTGCGCAGCGACCTCCGGCGCCAGGCCGGCGGCCGCGCCCGCGTCGCGCAGCGCGGCGACAAACTCGAAGAGGAAGGCCGGCCCGCCGGCGCTCAGCGCGGTGCACGCGTCGAGGTGCCTTTCCTCGAGCTCGAGGAAATGCCCGAGCGCGCCGAGGAGGCCCTCGACCGTGGCGCGGTCCGCCGCCGCGAGGGGCGCGAGCGGGGCATACGGCGTGATGCCCGCCCCGATTGCGGCGGGGGTGTTCGGCATGGTGCGCACGAGGTTCCGGGCCCGGGGAAAGGACCGGCGGAGCGTGGCGAGCCGCTTGCCGGCGAGGACCGAGATCACCAGCTTCCCGGCGGTGAGCTCGGCCAGGCGCGGATCGGCTGACGCGAGCGACTGGGGCTTGAAGGCGACGACCACGGTGTCGGCCGGGCCGAGGAGCCGCGCGAGGTCGGGCTCGCAGCGGATGCCGGTCTCCCGCGCGAGGCGCCGGGCGGACTCACCCGCCTTGCTCGTGCAGGCGAGGGTCGCGGGAGCCGCGGCCTGGCGCGCGAGGAGGCCGCGGACCATCGCCGCAGCGAGGTTGCCGGCACCGAGGAAGGCGAGGGGCGGGAGGGACATGGCCGGGTGCAGGAGACACGACTAACGCGCCCGACTGAACTCAAAAGTGGCCGGGCGGGGCGGGCGCCGCGTTCCGCCCGGAGGCGTCCGGCCGGGAAGAAAGCCCGCGTCCGCGACTCAGAGCGGACGGCTCTTGCGGTCGAGCGGGTGGCGCAGCGTGGCGAAGGCGCCGCCCTCGTCCCGGTCCGCGAGCGTCACCTCGCCGCCGATGTTGCGGATCGAGTGGCGCGCCACGGTCAGGCCCATGCCGACGCCGACCGTGTGCTTCGTGCTGATGAAGGGCTCGAAAAGATTGTCGCGCTGCTCCGGATTGAGCCCGTGGCCGCGGTCCTCGACGTGGACCAGCAGGTGCCGGCCCTCGTCGCCGCGGTCGACGATCTCGGTGCGCACCGTGATCGGCCGCTGCGTCTCGGGGGCGTCGCCGTAGGCCTCCCACGCGTTGATGAGCAGCTTGGAGAGCGCCTCCTCGAAGACCTCGGCGTTGGTCTCGATCGAGAGGTCGGCGATCGGATTCTCGACCGTCACCGGCTGCGAGATCTTGAACTCGGACTGGTAGCGGCGGATGGCGTTCTCGAGCAGCTGCGCCAGCGGCGTCTTCACGAGGGGCGGGCGGTTCTTCACCACGAGCGAGGTGAGCTGCTTGATGATGACGACGATGCGGTTGACCGCCTCCTCGAGGCTCTGGGCGTTCTTGCGGACGAGCTCGGGGCGGTCGGAGTACGCCTTGATGAGGTCGATGTAGCCGATGACGACGCCGAGGAGGTTGTTCAGGTTGTGGGCGATGCCCTGCGTGACGGCGCCGATGGTGGCCGCGCGGCGGGACTCGCCGAGGCGCCGCTGGAGCTCGACGAGCTCGCGGTTGATCGAGACGAACCGCAGCTGCGTCTGCACCCGCGCGAGCGTCTCATCGAGGTCGATGGGCTTGGTGATGTAATCGACCGCGCCGACGCCGAGGCCCTCGATTTTGCCCTCCTTCGAGGTGCGCGCGGTGATGAAGATGACGGGGATGGACTTCGTCTCGTGGTCGGCCTGGAGCTTCTGGCAGACCTCGATGCCGTCCATGTCGGGCATCATCACGTCGAGCAGGATGAGGTCGGGCTTGACGGTCTTGACCAGGTCGAGCGCCTCGCGGCCGGTGTACGACGTGGCGACCTGCATTCCCTCGCGCTCCAGCTTGCGTTTGAGCAGCTGGACGTTGATGGGCTGGTCGTCGACGACGAGAATCTTGGCGGCAGGCATTGGGCGCGGTGCGGGTAGGGAAAGGATTTTGCGGGTCGAAGCAACACCCGCGTTCGCAAATCCGGGGCGGCCGGCGCGCCGCAGCCCGCGAACCTTCAGCGACTTCCAGCGAGCCGGTGCGCCTTGACCGTGTTCTGCATCAGCATGGCCACGGTCATGGGTCCGACGCCGCCGGGGACCGGCGTGATCTTGGCGCAGAGGGGGGCGACGCCGGCGAAATCGACGTCGCCGGTCAGGCGATAGCCGGACTTCTTCGTCGCGTCCGGCACGCGGTTCACGCCGACGTCGATGACGACGGCGCCGGGCCGGACCATGTCGGCGGTGACGAAGTTCGCCCGGCCGATCGCGGCGATGAGCACATCCGCGCCGCGGGTGAGGGCGGGCAGGCCGGTGGTCTGCGAGTGGCAGACGGTGACGGTGGCGTTCGCCCAGGCCCGCTTCTGCATCGCGAGGAGGGCGACGGGCTTCCCGACGATGAGGCTGCGGCCGAGCACGACCACGTGGCGGCCGGCCAGCGGGACCTGGCTGCGGCGGAGCAGCTCCATGATGCCGGCCGGGGTGCAGGCGACGAACCCGGTGTCGTCCTCCTGCGCGATCTTGCCGAGGTTCGTCGTGTGGAAGCCGTCCACGTCCTTGTGCGGGGCGATGCGCCGGAAGACGGCGACCTCGTCGATGCCCTTCGGCAGCGGCGACTGCACGAGGATGCCGTCGACGGTGGGGTCGGCGTTGAGCTGGTCGACGAGCGCGAAAAGCTCGGCCTGCGTGATCGAGACGGGCGGGAGGATGACGCGGCTTTCGAGGCCGATGGCGGCGGAGGTCTGCTCCTTCTTCTTCACGTACGAGACGGAAGCGGGGTCGTCGCCCACGCGCACGAGCGCGAGGCAGGGCTTGCGGCCGGGCAGGCGCGCGACCTCGGCCGTGAGTTCGGCCACGATGTCGGCGGCGATCTTGTTTCCGTCGATGAGCTCCATTTGAAATGAAAAGGCCGGCGCGCGGACGGCCGGCCGGGAGGGCGGGGATTACTTCGCCGTGAGGGTCTCGACGGCGACGACGAGATCCTTGCCATCGACCGTGTTGCGGAGCGTGCCGGTGACGGTGACCGCGCGGCCGGCGAGGCTCTCCAGGCGGACGTTGAGCAGCACCCGCCGCATGTCGAGGTAGGCGATGCGCTTCCCGTTCACGTCGGTGAGCTGGTAGTCGTACGGCGGATTCGGGTTGAGGATGGGGCGGGCGGCGGACGTGAGCTGTCCCTGGAAGGTGCGGGGCAGGTCGGCCGAGCTGCCGGCGAACTGCGCCGGGCGGCCGGTCGCGGCCGGGGTGCCGGGGTTCGCGGGCCGGGTGGGCGGGGCGACCGCGGCGCGCTCCGGCGCGGGCAGGTTGGCCGTCTCGCCGACGGCGATGTACCCGGTGAGCTTCTTGTTCAGCCGGATCTTCACCCAGTCGCCGACGGTGCCGACGAGGTCGAACTGCTCCGCCTCGTCCGCGACCGTGATGACGGGCGCGCCGGCGCGCGGTCCCTCGACGAGCGAGGCGCCGCCGCGGATCTCGAGCCCCTTGTTGAGGTCGCGGCTGTGCACGAAGGCATCGAAAGGGCCGCCGAGCTCGACCCGGCGCCAGCCCGCGGGGGCGTCGCCGGGGACCGGCGTG
>DASPMS010000088.1:0-29388 GCA_035626915.1 Opitutaceae bacterium | reverse complement strand
TCGCGGTCTACGACCTGGGCGGCGGCACGTTCGACGTCTCCATCCTCGAGATCGGCGAAGGCGTCTTCGAAGTCAAGGCGACCAACGGCGACACGCACCTCGGCGGCGACAACTGGGACGAGGCCATCATCACGTGGCTCGTCGACTCCTTCAAGAAGGAGAACGGCATCGACCTCCGGAAGGACCCGATGGCCCTCCAGCGCCTCAAGGAGGAGGCCGAGAAGGCCAAGATCGCGCTCTCGTCCGCCACGACCTACGACATCAACCTGCCGTTCATCACGGCCGACGCGTCGGGCCCGAAGCACCTCAACGTGCAGCTCACGCGCGCCAAGATGGAGCAGATCTGCGACCCGCTCTTCGAGCGCTGCATCCAGCCGTTCAAGAGCTGCCTGAAGGACGCGAACGTCACGTCCGCCAACATCGACGAGCTCGTGCTCGTCGGCGGCATGACCCGCATGCCCAAGGTCGTCGACATCGCCAAGCAGCTCGGCGGGAAGCCGCCGCACCAGGGCGTCAACCCCGACGAGGTGGTCGCGGTCGGCGCGGCCGTCCAGGCCGGCGTCCTCAAGGGCGAGGTCCGCGACGTCCTCCTCCTCGACGTCACGCCGCTCACGCTCGGCATCATGACGGCCGGCGAGGTCTCGACGCCGATGATCCCGCGCAACACGACCATCCCGACGAAGAAGTCGCAGGTCTTCTCGACCTACAGCGACAACCAGCCGGGCGTGGAGATCGTGGTGCTGCAGGGCGAGCGCCCGATGGCGCGCGACAACAAGAAGCTGGGCGACTTCAAGCTCGACGGCATCCCGCCGGCGCCGCGCGGCGTCCCGCAGATCGAGGTCACCTTCGACATCGACGCCAACGGCATCCTCCACGTCACGGCCAAGGACCTCGGCACGGGCAAGGACCACAAGATCCGCATCGAGAACTCCTCCGGCCTGTCCAAGGACGAGGTCGAGAAGATGACCCGCGAGGCCGAGCAGCACGCGGCCGAGGACGCCAAGCGCAAGGAGGCGGTCGAGACCCGCAACCAGCTCGACACCACCATCTACCAGCTCGACAAGACCCTGAAGGACGCCGGCGACAAGGTGCCGGCCGAGCTCAAGGCCAAGTTCGAAACCGCGCTCGGCTCGGCCCGCAAGGACCTCGAGAGCAACGACGTGGACCGGATGAAGGCCTCCCTCGAGAACCTTCAGAAGGTCGGCGCCGAGCTCTACCAGCAGGCCCAGGCGGCCCAGGCCGCGGCGGGCGGCGCCGGCGGCGGCGCGGGCCCCGCGCCGGATTCCGGCGCGAAGCCGGCCAAGAAGGCCGACGGCAAGGTCGTCGACGCCGACGTGGAGATCGTCGAGGACGACAAGAAATAAAGCTTTCGCGCGGACCCGGCCCCCTGTACGGGGTCGGGTTCGCTCGAATCAACCCAACCCACTCCAACCCAAATCCAGTACCCATATGGCTAAAGTGAACATCAAACCCATCGGTGATCGCGTGCTCGTGCAGCACATCGAGGAAAAGGAGCAGGTGCGCGGCGGGATCATCATCCCGGACAGCGCCAAGGAAAAGCCGCAGGAGGCGAAGGTCATCGCCCTGGGCACCGGCAAGCGCGATGAGAATGGCAAGGTCACGCCCTTCGAGGTGAAGGTCGGCGACAAGGTCCTCATCAGCAAGTACGGCGGCACCGAGGTGAAGATCGAGGACGCCAAGTACACGCTCGTCCGCGAGGACGACATCCTCGGCGTGATCGCCTGATCCGTCCCGCCATCCTACGAAACAAAAACTTCAACCCACTAACGAACTAACATGGCTGCCAAACAACTCCTCTTCGACGAGGCTGCTCGTCAGAAAGTCCTCCGCGGCGTCGAGGTCCTCTCCCGCGCCGTCAAGGTGACGCTCGGGCCCAAGGGCCGGAACGTCGTCATCGACAAGAAATTCGGTTCCCCGACCGTGACCAAGGACGGCGTCACCGTCGCCAAGGAGGTCGAGCTCCCGGACCCCTACGAGAACATGGGCGCGCAGATGGTCAAGGAGGTCGCCTCCAAGACCAGCGACGCCGCGGGTGACGGCACGACCACCGCCACCGTGCTCGCCGAGGGCATCTACCGCGAGGGGCTCAAGAACGTCACCGCCGGCTCCAACCCGGTGTACCTGAAGCGCGGCATCGACAAGGCCGTCGAGGCCGCCGTCGCCGAGCTCCAGAAGATCTCCAAGAAGGTCAACGACCGCGAGGAGATCCGCCAGGTCGCGACCGTGTCGGCCAACTGGGACGACACCATCGGCAACATCATCGCCGACGCGATGGACAAGGTCGGCAAGGACGGCACCATCACGGTCGAGGAAGCCAAGTCGATCGAGACCACTCTCGACGTCGTCGAGGGCATGCAGTTCGACAAGGGCTACCTCTCGCCGTACTTCGCGACGAACATGGAGGCCCAGGAGGCGATCCTCGAGGACGGCTATGTGCTGATCCACGAGAAGAAGATCTCCAACCTCCAGGAGTTCCTCCCGCTGCTCCAGACCGTGGCCAAGAGCGGCAAGCCGCTGCTGGTCATCGCCGAGGAGGTCGAGGGTGAGGCCCTCGCCGCCCTGGTGGTGAACAAGATCCGCGGCACGCTCAACGTGTGCGCCGTCAAGGCCCCCGGCTTCGGCGACCGCCGCAAGGCCATGCTCGAGGACATCGCGGTCCTCACCGGCGGCAAGTGCATCACCGAGGACCTCGGCATCAAGCTCGAGAACCTCACCCTGTCCGACCTCGGCCGCGCCAAGCGCATCGTCGTCGACAAGGAGAACACCACGATCGTCGAGGGCGCCGGCAAGGCCGCCGACATCCAGGGCCGCGTGAAGCAGATCCGCCGGCAGATCGAGGAGACCACATCGGACTACGACCGCGAGAAGCTGCAGGAGCGCCTGGCCAAGCTCGCGGGCGGGGTCGCCGTCATCAACGTCGGCGCCTCCACCGAGGTCGAGATGAAGGAGAAGAAGGCCCGCGTCGAGGACGCCCTCCACGCCACCCGCGCGGCGGTCGAGGAAGGCATCGTCGCCGGCGGCGGCGTCGCGCTCCTCCGCACCGCGAAGGCCATCGAGAACCTCAAGCTCGAGGGCGACGAGGCCATCGGCGCGCAGATCGTGCGCCGCGCCATCGAGCACCCGCTGAAGCAGCTCTGCGCCAACGCGGGCGTCGACGGCGGCGTGGTCGTCAAGGACGTCCTCGGCGGCAAGGGTAACTTCGGTTACAATGTCGCCACGGGCGAGTTCGAGGACCTGGTCAAGGCCGGCGTCGTCGACCCGACCAAGGTGACCCGCACCGCGCTGCAGAACGCCGCCTCGATCGCGGGCCTGCTGCTCACCACCGAGTGCATGATCACGGAGATTCCCGAGAAGAAGGAAGCTCCGGCTCATCCCCCGGGCGGCGGCGGCATGGACTACTGATCGTCTCCGCCCCTCTGGGGCGACGGCGAAACCAGCCAGCAACTTCAAGGCGCTCCCGCGAGGGAGCGCCTTTTTGCTGGGGGCATCCGGTAGGGCGGCTTATCCTTAAGCCGCCGTCGCGGGCACCTGAGATCTGCGGTCCGGTCAGGTCGGCGGCGCGTTAAGGATAACGCGCCCTACCGCCGAGAACGGCATCCGAGGTACGGTCCCGGTCGGGCGGCCGCCGGCCGAGGTAGGGCGGCTTATCCTTAAGCCGCCGTTGCAGACCCCGTGAAAACCGCCGGGACGGCGCGGCGCACAACGGGTTTGCCACGATTCCGCCCCTTCGGTTGTGTCGCCCCGCACACCCATGAGCACACTTGTCACCCCCGCCAAGCACCTCCTCGATTACCGGCGCATCTTCGTTCGCGAGCGCGTCGCCTTCGTCAAACTCACGGACACCTACGACCTCGTCGACCCCGAGACCTCGGCCGTCGTCGGCGTCGCCTGGGAAAACGTGAGCGGCTGGATCAAGTTCTTCCGCCTGCTCATCGCGAAATCGTTCCTGCCCGCGCGCCTCGATATTTCCCTGGGCGAGAACCAGCCGCCGGTCCTCGTGATCAAGCGCAACGTCGGCTTCCTCCGCAAGAAGGTGACCGTGTTCGACGGCAACGGGACGCCGCTCGGCTTTTTCAAGTCGAAGATTCTCAGCCTGGGCGGCGGCTTCCTCGTCTACAGCCCCGACGGCCAGCAGTTCGCCGACGTTAAGGGCGACTGGAAGGGCTGGAACTTCAAGTTCCTCGACCTTTCCGGCCAGGAAATGGGCTTGGTGACGAAAAAGTGGGCCGGCCTGGGCAAGGAGCTCTTCACCTCGGCCGACAACTACATCGTCGAGATCAAGGACGGCGCCGCGAACAACGCCCTCCTGCTGGCCGCGGCCATCGCGATCGACACGGTCTTCAAGGAAAAGCAGTAAGCTGGCCGGGTGTGGCGCCGTCCGGTGGGCGGCGTCCGCACCCCGGCAGGGGCGGGCCTCCGCCGACCGGCTCGCTCACGCCATGCCCGCCCGATACCCCGCCGCCGACCTGGTCGCCTTCGCCGACGCGCTCCTCCGGAAAACGGGGCTGGAGCCGGACAAGGCGCGCGTCGTGGCCGAGGTGCTGGTCGAGGCCGATCTCATGGGCCACACCACGCATGGGCTGGCCATGCTGGCGCCCTACCTGGCGGACGTCGAGAAGGGCGCCCTGGCCAAGGCCGGAGAGCCGGCCGTGGTCGCCGACTTCCCCGCGGCGGTCACGTGGGATGGCCGCCGGCTGCCGGGTCCCTGGCTCGTGCGGCGCGGGCTGGACCTTGCCACGGAGCGCGCGCGGCGGCTCGGCACCTGCACCATGGTGATCCGCCGCAGCCACCACATCGCCTGCCTCGCGGCTTATCTCAAGCGGGTCGCGGACCAGGGTTTCCTCGCGATCCTGACCTGCTCCGACCCGACCGTGCGCAGCGTCGCGCCGCATGGCGGGCGCCGGGAGGTGATGACGCCCAATCCGCTGGCGGCCGCCTGGCCGACCGACGGCGGCCCCGTCATCCTGGACGTCTCGATGTCGATCACCACGAACGCGCTCACCAAGCGGCTCGCGGCCGAGGGCCGGAAGTTTCCTGGCGCGTGGGCGTTGGACGGCGAGGGGCGCCCGACCGACGACCCGAAGGCCTTGTTCACGCAGCCGCCGGGCGCGCTCCTCCCGACGGGCGGCGTGGATCATGGGCACAAGGGGTACGCCCTCGGGTTGTTGGTCGAGGCGCTCACGAGCGGGCTCGCCGGCCACGGGCGCGCGGATCCGGCGGAGGGCTGGACCGCGCATGTCATGCTCCAAGTGCTGGATCCGAAGCTGTTTGGCGGGCGGGAGGATTTCATCCGCGAGGCTTCGCATCTGGCCGGGGCTTGCCGCGCCACACCGCCCCGGCCCGGCTTCGAGCGCGTGCGCCTGCCCGGCGAGGACGGCCTGAAACGCCGCGTCGCGCAGCTGGTCGCGGGCGTCGAGCTCCACCCGTCAATTCTTCCCGCGCTGAAGCCTTGGGCGGAGAAACTGGGCGTGCCGATTCCGGCGGGCACGATCCCAGCGTCAGCCTGAACCTGGTGGGACGCGCCCGTGGCTATCTGGAGGGACGACCTCCGTGTCGTCCTGAGAATATTGGATTCGCGCGTCCGCCCATCGGCGTGTGGACGTCCAATACAGGACGGACCGGACGGAGCCGGTCCCTCCAATGGCCTGCACCCGCGCCGTCGTGCCTGGAGGGACGACCTCCGTGTCGTCCTGAAAACACTGGACCCCGCCTTCGGGTTTGAACCGGCATGGATTCCCGGCACGCTGCGGCCGTGGACGCGACGCTCGACAACTTCCTCCACCGCCTCCCGGTGATGGTGGGGCTCGAGGAATCCGCGCTGCAGTTCCTCGGCAACCTCGCGGGAGAGGAGCGATTCGCGGCGGGCGCCGTCATCGTCCGGGAAGGCGATCCGGGTGACCGCGTGTTTTTCGTCTGCGAAGGGAAGGTCCGCGTCGTGAAAGGCCACGGCACGCCGCACCCCGTGCCGCTCGCGGAAATGGGCCCGGGCGACTATTTCGGCGAGATGAGCCTCGTCGAGAGCGTCGCGCGTTCGGCCAGCGTCGTCGCGGTCGAGCCGGTGCGGGCCTTCACGCTCAAGGGCATCAATTTCTACAAGCTCTATCGCGAGCAGCCCGATCAGTACGGGATCGTCGTGCTGAACATCGCCCGCGATCTCGCGCGGCGCCTGCGGCGGCTTGATGAGAGGTTCGTCGCGGTGTCACACTAGGCGTCCATGCGTCGCGGAAACAGGTCGGGCCGGGCATTGGCGAAGGCGCTCGCCGTCCTCGCGGCGGCTGCTGTCGTGGCGGCCGGCGCCTGGCACGCCTTCCTTTACCATCAAGTGAACCGCTTCCGGCAGATCACCCCCGCCATGACCATGGACGAGGTGGAGCGCCGCCTGGGGAAGCCCGGCCGGCGCGAGGGGTCCGGGTTCATCTTCCTGCACTACCGGCTGCTCGACGGCAGCGAGGTCCGGATCTCGGGCAGCAGGCAGGAGGTCTCCAGCGTCACCCGCGAGGGCGTCGAACTCATGGATCCGCACTTGCTCCGCGCGCGCGACGACTTGCGCCGGCAGCGCGAGGAGCACGACGCGCGCCTGCGCACCGAGGGGACGCGACCGGTGCTCGCCGCCCCGGGGCGCTAGCCGGGCCGGTCGCCTCGCGAGAATGCAGCGGCGGGGCCGGCCCGCCGCCGACCCAGGGCCGCGCCTCCGCGGCCCGCCCACGGGAACGGGTCAATGCCCCCGGGCCCCAGGAGCCGCGCGAGCTCGTCGTGTCGGCGACGGCGCGTTCAGTCCGTCCGCAGGGCCCGGAGCGGGTCGGCCCGCGTGGCGCGGAAGGCGGGTATCCAGCTCGCGGCGAGCGCAACTACGCCGAGGACAAAGGCGGCGCCGCCGAAGACCAGCGGATCGCCGGCTACCAGCCCCGGCACGCGGCTCGAGAGCGCGGCCGCGAGCGCCCCGGCGGCGAGGAGCCCGACGACCAGGCCGACGACCATCAGGCGGAGGCCGCGCGAGACGACGAGGCGCATGATGTCGGCGCGGGCCGCGCCGAGCGCGAGCCGGATGGACAGCTCGCGGTGGCGGCTGACCACGCCATAGGAGATGACGCCATAGAGGCCGATGCCGGCGAGCAGGAGCGCGGTCGCGGCAAACGCGCCGATCAGGGCGAGCACGAGCCGGCGCTCGCCGAGGGACTCCGCCATGGCCTGCTCGAGGCTGTGGGGACGCGCGAGCGGCAGGCTGCCGTCGAGGCGGTGGACGGCGGCCGCAACGGCGCCTTTCGCCGCCAGCGGGTCGCCCTGCGTCCGCACGAGGAAGCATGAGCCCCAGGGGAAATGCCATTGCGCGGCGTAGAAAGTGGGCCGCGGCCGCACGGACAGGTCGTCGGTCCGCAGGTCAGCCGCGACGCCGACGATCTCCCAGGGCTGGTCGGCGACGTTGAGGTGGCGACCGATCGGGTCTTCGTCGCCGAACAGTTCGTCCACCAGCCGCTGGTTGACGACGAGCACGCGGCGAGCGCCGGGACGGTTGTCGTCGTCGATGATCCCGCGGCCGCGGATGATCGCCGCCCGGAGCGTTTCGAAGTAGCCGGGCGAGACGTACTTGATCGCGCCGGTCCGCTGCTGGCGCGTCTCGGGACGTTCCTGGAGGCTGAAGTAGTAGCCCTGGCCGCCGCCGCTGAACGGCAGGCTGTCGCAGGTCGCCACCGACACGACCCCGGGGACGGCCCGGATCTCCGCGCGGGCGCGCTCGAGGAAGGCGATGCGCTGCTCCGGCGTCCGATACGCCTCGCGGAAGGGCGTCGTGAGACCGAAGGCGAGGACGTTTCGCGGGTCGATCCCCGGGTCCGCCTCGACGGTGCGCGCCATCTGCCGCAGCAGGAGCCCGGTTCCGACGAGGAGCACCGCGGTCAGCGCCACCTCGGCGACCACGAGCCAGGACTGGCTGCGGGCGCGGGAGCCCGTCGTGCCGCGGCTCCCCAGCGAAGGATTGAGGTCCGGACGGCGCACGGTCCAGGCGGGGAAGAGGCCGAACAACAGGCCGGTGCCGCAGCTCGCGACGAGCGAGAACGCCAGGACGCGCCAGTCCAGCTGCGGCGTCATGGTGGCGGGAAGGAGCCGGGCGCCCAGCGCGGCGGAGAGACGGATGCCGGCCGCGGCGACGAGCACGCCGCCCGCTCCGCCGAGCGCCGCGAGCAGCAGGCTCTCGGTGAGGACCTGGCGCACGAGGCGCGGCCCGGATGCCCCCAGCGCGGCGCGGACGGCGATCTCGCGGCGGCGGGCGCTCGCGCGGGCGAGCAGCAGGTTCGCGACATTGGCGCAGGAGATCAGGAGCACGAGGCTGACGCTGCCGAGCAGCAGGAGCAGGACCGGCTTCGAATCGCCGGCGAGGACCGCCTGCATCGGCCGGAGCACGACGCCCCAGCTCTGCTTGTTCGCCGGATACGCGCCGTGCAGGCTGCGCTTGATGGCGTTGAGCTCGGCCTGCGCTTCGGCGAGCGCGACCCCGGGCCGGAGCCGGCCGATCACGCGTGCGATGTGGACTTCGTGGCTCGTGCGGTACGAGTTGGGCCAGAGGGCGTACGGAACGAAGATCGAGACGTGCGGCTGGAACCAGGCGCGGTCCGGCAGGACGCCGATGATCCGGTGCGGCACGCCATCCAGCACGATCGAGCGGTCGAGGGCGGACGGCGAGGCGTCGAAGCGCGACCGCCAGAACCGCTCGCTCAGGACGACCACGCTGTTGTCGCCTCCGAGCTGGTCGTCCTCCGGCCGGAAGCCCCGGCCGAGCAGCGGGGTGATGCCGAGCACCCGGTCGAAGCCCGACGAAACGCCGAGCGAGTCGATCTTCTCCGGCTCCCCCAGCTCCGTCAGATCGAGCTGCTGGTTGGTGTAGAGGAAGAGGGACTCGAACTTGGTCTGGTGGTCCCGCCAGTGGATGAACGAGGCGCCGGTCACCGCGTTGACCTGTCCCGTGGGAAGCAGTTCGTGGGCGAAGACGAGGCGGCCGGGGTCGCGGTACGGCTGGGGCCGGAGGAGCACGGCGTCGACGGCACTGAAGATCGCGGTGTTGGCCCCGATCCCGAGCGCGAGCGTGAGCGTCGCGACCAGCGTGAAGCCGCGGGATCCGGCCAGCTGGCGGGCGGCGAAGCGGAGGTCGCGCAGTGTCTGGTCGAGCCCGAGCAGGAGGCGCTCCTCCCGCGCGTGCTCCTGCACCTGTGCCAGGCCGCCGAAGCGGCGCTGCGCGGCGAGGCGGGCCTCGTCCGGGGACATCCCGGACCTCAGGTTGCTCTCGATATCGCGTTCCACGTGCGAGCGAAGCTCCTCGGCGATGTCCGCCTCGACCTGGCCGCGGCGGAGCAGGCCCACGAAGCGGGCAACGAGGCGGCGGAGGTGGTCCATGCGAGGTTGAGAAACCGGGCGGGGCTGGAGCGGTTACCGGCCCTGCAGGACGCTGGCGACGACACCGACCAGCCGGTCCCAGCTCTCCTTTTCCCGTTCCAGCCGGCGCCGCCCGTTGGCGGTGAGCCGATAGTACTTCGCGCGGCGATTGTGGTCCGACTGGGCCCACTCCGAGGCGATCCAGCCCTTCGCCTCCATCCGGTAGAGCGCCGGGTAGAGCGTCCCCTCCTGGACCCGCAGGGCGTCCTGGGAGAGCACCGCGAGTCGCTGGGCGATGCCCCAGCCGTGCAGCTCGCCGCCGCTGAGGACGCGCAGCACAAGGAGGTCGAGCGTGCCTTGGGGAAGTTCGATGGAGTCCACGGGGGCGGCAGCTTACTCAGAAGCTCTAGGGGTCTATACTTAGAAGGTCAAGGGGAAACGCGGCCGGGTGCGCTGTGCCTGCGGCGGGCGGCGCGGGCCCGCCGGGTCCGATGTCACGCGCCCGCGCGCTGGAACGGATAGATGCTCCCGAGCCCGAGCGACTGCGTGAGCTCGTCGAGTGCGCGGCGGCTTTCCTCGAGCAGATGGGGATCGGCCAGGTCCCGCGCCCGGAGGGTCTCGCGATAGTGCTTCTTCACCCACGCGACCAAGCGCGGGTAGGTCGCGTCGTTGATCCATACCCCCGCCGGCAGCACGGCGCGCTCGTCGGCGGTGAGGACGACCCGCAGGCGCAGGCAGGCCGGCCCGCCGCCGTTGCTCATGCTCTGCCGGAGATCGAAATAGCGGACCGCGCGCAGCGGCGTGTGCGCCCGGCCGACCAGCTCCTCGACGTAATCGCTCACGCGGGGTTCCCGGCGCACCTCGGCGGGCGCGATGAGGACCATCCGGCCGGGGGCGACCGTGACCAGCTGGCTGTTGAACAAGTACGTGCGGACAGCGGCGGCCAGCGGCACGCGACGGGACGGCACGATCGTCGGCACAAACTCGGCGCCGCCGGCGCGGCGGCGCCACCGACGCGCGAGCTCCGCGACGATGGCGCGGGTGCCGCCGGCATAGGCCTGCTCATGGCAGAACAGGACGTTCTCGTGCCCCACCGCGATCACGTCGTTGTGGAACACGCCGGCGTCGACCGCGCCGGGATGCTGCCGCGCATACACGACGCGGTCGGGATCGAGGCCGTGCTGCCGGGCGACGGCTTGCGAGGCCTCGAGCGCCTGCCGCGAGGCGAAACGGCGCGGCCCGCGCTCCGCGCCTTTGGCCACGGCCCGATGCCCGTAGACGAAGAAATGCAGGCCGGGCTCGCCCGGCGGCGTCACGAACCGCGTGTGATTTGCCGCGCCCTCGTCCCCGAACCCGCCGCCGCCGGAAACCGGCTCATGCACGACGAAACGGCGCGGGTCCCGGAAGATCGCGCGGAGCGTCCGCGCGGTCTGCGGCGGCTCGATCGAGCGGTGCGGCTTCGCGACGAGGTTGGCCGGCGTGAAGTGCACGCGTCCATCGGCCGTGTCGGGGGAGGGGCTGACGGTCGCCGCGTTCGCGACCCACATGGCGGACGCGGACGCGCACGCGGCGAGCAACGCGGGGCTTTCCCGCGCGGCCGCCGTGAGGACCGCGGCATCGGATCCGGCGAAGCCCAGCGCCCGCAGCGCGGCCACGTCGGGGCGCTCGTGGGGCGGCAGCACCGCCTGCGGCAGGCCCAGGTCGGCCAGCGCCTTCATCTTCGCCAGCCCCTGCAGCGCGGCCTGCCGCGGGTGCGAGACGCGCCCGCCGTGCTTCATGGACGCGACGTTGCCCTGGGAAAGCCCGGCGAAGTTGTGCGTGGGCCCGACAAGCCCGTCGAAATTGACCTCCTGCGTCGCCATGGGATTCAGGCGGCGGGCAGGCCCGGCGGGAGCGTGGCCGGCCGCTTGAGCCGCGGCACCTCGATCGTCGCGACCGGGTACGAGCAGTAATCGGCCGCGAAGTACGCGCTCGGACGGTGATTGCCGCTGCGGCCCACGCCGCCGAAGGGCGCGCCGCTGCTCGCGCCGGTCAGCGGCTGGTTCCAGTTGATCACCCCGGCGCGGACGGCGGCGTAGAAGCGCGCGTAGAGCTGCGGGTTGTCGGACACGAGCCCCGCGGCGAGCCCGTACCGCGTGGCGTTCGCCTCCTGGAGGGCGGCGTCGAAGTCGGGCACGCGGATCAGCTGCAGCAGGGGCCCGAAGATCTCCTCGTCCGCGCGCTCGGTGACGCCCGTGACGTCGAGCAATCCCGGCGACAGCAGCCCCGTGCCCGGGCGCAGCGAGCGCATCTCGACGAGCGGACGGGCGCCGCGCGCCAGGAGCTCGCGCCCTGCCGCGAGCAGTTGCCCGGCCGTCGCGGCGGAAATGACCGGCCCGAGGTAGGGCTCCGGGCGCGCGGTCGCGGGGCCGACGCGGACCTCGCGGATAAGCCGCACCAGCTCCGCCACGAACCGGTCGCCGGCCGCACCCGCCGGCACGATCAGCCGGCGCGCGCACGAGCATCGCTGCCCGGCCGTGACGTAGGCGGACTGGATGGTGAGGAGGGCGGCGGCGGCGGCATCCGCCGCCTCGTGCACCACGAGCGGATTGTTTCCGCCCATCTCGAGCGCGAGGATCTTCTCCGGCTGCTCGGCGAACTGCCGGCTCAGGGCCAGGCCGGCGCGGGCGCTGCCGGTGAAGAACAGTCCGTCCAGGCCCGGATGCGCGGCCAGGGCGGCGCCGGTGTCGCGGCCGCCCGGCACCACGGCCAGCGCGCCTTCCGGCAGCCCGGCCTCCGCCCACGCCTCCGCGGTGAGCTCGGCCACCGCCGGGGCGTATTCGCTCGGCTTGAAGACGACCGCGTTGCCCGCGAGCAGCGCCGGCGCGATGTGCCCGTTGGGGAGATGGCCGGGGAAATTGAAGGGACCGAGGACGGCGACGACGCCGTGGGGCTTGAAGCGGGTGAGCCCGGCCGGGTTCCGGAACTCCGCGCAGCGGCGCGCGTGGGCGTCGATCGTGAGATCGATCTTGCCGATCATGGACTGAACCTCGGTCGCGGCCTCCCAGTGCGGCTTGCCCGTCTCGCGCGAGATCGCGGCGACGAAATCGTCCTTCCGGACAGCGAGCCGCGCCGCGAATGCGCGCAACACCTTCTCGCGTTCCTCCAACGGCTGCGCCGACCAGGAGGAAAAGGCCGCGCGGGCGGCCGCGACGGCGCGGTCGACGCCGGCGGCATCCGCCGCCGGGCCGGTCCAGACGGTCTCGCCCGTCGCGGGGTCGTATGACGAGAACTCGGCCATGGTTGCCTTCAGCGCAGCGGCGTGAGCCAGACCTGGTCGCCCGCCTCGACCTCCAGCGCGGCGGCCAGGGCGCGGTCGAGCGAGACGGAGCCGTCGTCGTGCTCGCGCACGCCGCCGAGCGCGGCCCGGTACTCCAGCAGCCCGTTGGCGACGATCCGGTCGGGGGCCGCGGCGGGCGCGGGGGCCGTGGCGGCGCGCACCCGGGCCGCGCGCGCCTGCCGGACGGCGCGGATCTCGCGCACCGGGGCGCGCAGCTGCGGGCCGGCGTCGAAGATGTCGACCTCGTCGGTCCGCCGGAATCCCTCGCCGTGGAGCAGCGCAAGCGCGGGCTCGGTCTGCGGGTGCACGCGACCGATCGCGGCCTGCACCTCCGCCGGCAGGAGCGGCACGTAGATCGGGTGGCGGGGCATGAGGTCCGCGATGAACTCCTTCTGGCCCAGCCCGCAGAGAAGGTCGGCCGCGTAGAAATCGAACTCGAAGAAGTGCCGTCCGACCGCCTCCCAGAACGGCGATTTGTCCTGATCGTCGACGAAGCCGCGCATCTCCGCGATCACCGTCTCGGTGAATCGGGCGGGGAACGCCGCGAGGAACAGGAGGCGCGCGAGCGAAAGCAGCCGGCCGCCGCCGTGGCGCCGGCGGTCGGCGCGGAGAAAGAGCGAGCCGAGCTCGGTGGGACCCCGGTGCTCCTGGCGCAGGTGGAGCACGGGGATCTCCTTGTCGACGCGCAGCGGGGCGTGGACGTGCCGCTCGGGCCGGATCTGGTACGAATACCAGGGGTCGAAGCCGCCGACCCGGGCCGCGATGCCCGAGACGCCGACGATCCCGGCGTCCGCGGTGTCCTCGAGCGCGAAAAGGTAGTGCTCGCCGCCCGGCCGGCGAATGCCGGGATGGAACGCGCGCAGCGAGTCCGTGATGCGCCCGCCGAGGAAGGCTTCGTCCGCCGGCAGCGACGTCAGCCCACCGCCGGTCGAGCGCGCGAGCGCGACGAGGCCGGGCAGGTCGCCTTCCCGGATGGGGCGCAGGACGAGCATGGACCCATCCAAGCTATCCCGTGAGCGCACGGCTGCAACGGCGGCGCCTTCGCCCGTAAGGGCTAATCGGCGCAGGCTTCAGCGAGCGGCCTACCGCGGGGGGAGGGCGACCTCGCCGGCCGCCAGCCGGTGCAGGAACAAGGCGGCGAGCTGGGCGCGCTCGGCGATGCTGGGCCAGAGGCACCATTCGTCCGGGCTGTGCAGGCGGTCCCCGATCGGGCCGAGCCCGTCGAGGCAGGGCAGCCCCGCGGCGGCGAGGTTGTTGGCGTCCGACGCCCCGCCCGAATGCACCGATGCGAAAGGCGCGAGCCCCAGATCGCGGGCGGCCTGCTGCCAGGCCGCGAACGCCGCATCCGCCGCCGGGCTCCGCTCCATCGGCGGACGGGCGAACCCGCCGGTCAGCTCGAGCCGGTGGCCCTCGCGCGCGTTGATCGGCCCGGCGAGCGCCTCCAGCCGCGCCAGCAGGGCCGCGCGGTCGGCGAGCCGCGTCACGCGGACGTCGAGCTTCGCCTCGGCGAAATCGGGAATGACGTTCGTCGCCGCGCCGCCGCCGCGGATCTGGCCGATGTTGAGCAGGACGCCGGGCAGGTCGTCCGGCACGCGATGAGCCGCAACGAGGAACTCGGCGAGCGCCGCGATCGCGTTGCGCCCCACGCCGACGCCGCTGGCGGCGTGGGCCGAGCGTCCGCGGCTCGTGACGGTGAAGTTGCCCGTGCCTTTGCGCGAGTGCACGAGATCCCCGTTCGCGCGCGCGGGCTCGAACACCAGCCCCAGCCCGAAACGCGGCGCGGCCTCGGCGAACAGCGGGCCGGTGCCGGCGGAGCCGGTCTCTTCGTCCGGGCCGAGGAGCACCTCATAACCGAGCCGGGCCGCGTGGGGCGTCTGCTCGAACGCCTCGAGCGCCGCGAGCATCGTGACGAGCCCGCCCTTCATGTCGGCCGCGCCGGGCCCGCGGAGGCGGTCGGCGCCGACGGGTTCGCACCGCTGAAAGGCGTCATCGGCGCCATAGACGGTGTCGTAATGCCCGCTGAGAAAGACCTGCAGGGGGGCGTGCGGGCGCTGGCGCACCCGCAGCGCCCGGGCGGCCGTCCCGGCCAGCGACACCGACTCCACGGCCGCCCCCGGCAGGCGGGCGAATGCGTCGCGCAACCGGGCATGCATGGCCGCGAGCCCGGCGAGGTTGTCGCTGCCGGAGTTCTGGTCGCACCACCGCGTGAGGAGGTCGCGCAGTTCGGGCGCGCGCGGGCGCAGGGCTTCGACGGCGGCGGGGACACTCATGCGAGGCGAAGCAATCGGGCCGGCCCGGATTTACAAGGCGCTAACCGCGAGGCGGATGCCAAGGCTTGCCCTGTCACCGGGATCCGGCACACTGCGGCGCACCATGAAAATCGCGATCATCGGCGCGGGCAATGTCGGCGGGGCATTGGGCAAGGCCTGGGCCAAGGCGGGGCACACGATCATCTTCGGCGTGCGCAACCCGGGCCAGGGCAAGACCCAGCCGCCGCTCGCGATGATCGGCCCGGCCGCGAGCTCGGCGGCGATTCCCGACGCGGTGAAACAGGCGGACGTCGTCGTGCTCGCCACGCCCTGGGCCGCGGTGGCCGAGGTGATCCCGGTGATGGGCGCGCTCAAGGGCAAGGTCCTGATCGATTGCACCAACCCGCTCTCGCTGCAGGGCGACGGGAGCCTGAGCCTCTCGGTGGGATTCACCACCTCGGGCGCGGAGGAGATCGAGCGCATGGCGCCGGGCGCGCTCGTGGCGAAGGCCTTCAACACCTACGGCTACGAGAATTTCGAGAACCCGAGCTACCCGAACAACGCCGGGCTGAAGCCGGTGATGTTCTTCTGCACCGACAGCGAGCTCGCGCGCGACGCCGTGGTGCGGCTGGCGAAGGACCTCGGCTTCGAGCCCCAGGACACGGGGGGCCTCGGCATGGCCCGCAGCCTCGAGCCGCTGGCGCTGATGTGGATCCGCCTGGCGATCCGGTCGGGGCGCAATCCGAACTTCACCTGGGCCGTGCTGCGACGCGAGGCGGCGCCGGCCTGAGCTCGCGCTCCCGCGGCCGGAAAGGCTCGCGGACGGAGCGGTGGCGCCGCGGCGGCCGGTTGGGCGCTTTTTGTCGCCGAACGGGGACAATAACCGCTTCATCCTGGGCAATAATCGCCCAGCGGGAAGGGCCGGGGCGGGCTATATTGGATGCCATGAAAACGATCCTGGTCCCCGTCGATCTCTCCGCGGTCACGAGCCGCATCTGCCGGATGGCCTGCGATCTCGCCGCGACCGTCAAGGCTCGGATGGTGCTTCTGCACGTCGTCCAGCCCCCGCCGGTCATCATGAGCGACGCCTATGCCTTCGACGCCGGCCAGATGGCTTCGTTGCTGGCGACGGCGGAGAAGGTCTCCGCGCGCAAGCTCGCGCAGTTCGGCCGGGCCTGCGAAAAGCGCGTGGGGAAGGTCCTGACCGTCCAGCGGACGGGTCAGCCGGTGGCGGTCATTCTCGACCGGGCCAACGCGGTGAAGGCGGACTACATCGTGCTTGGCTCGCACGGGCACGGCGCCGTCTATGACCTGCTGATGGGCAGCACCACGCAGGGCGTGCTGCGCAAGGCGCGCTGTCCGGTTCTCGTGGTGCCGGCTTCGGCCGGACGGAAGCGCGGCGGGCGCTGAAGTCGCCCGAGGCGCCCCGGGACAGCCCGCCCGCCCCGCAGATGCGCCGGCGGCCTGGCGGTCGCGTGACCGGCGTTCGGCCTACCGCGCCGGGAAGGCCATCAGCTTGCCGTCGAAGCCGGCGCCGATCACGCGGTCGCCGTCGAGCGCCAGCGATCCGGCGAAGCCGCCGAACGAATTCTGGGGCGGGGTGGGCGAGAGAAACCGCCATCGCACCGCGCCCGTCCGGCGGTCCAGCGCGACGAGCCCGCCGGTGTGGCGGATGACCGTGCCGGGGAGGTTCTGCGCCACGGTGCCGATGAAGACCGAGTCGTCCGACACCGCCGGCCAGCCCCAGCACATCCCGCCGACGTCCGTGCCCCACTGCTCGCGGCCTGTGGCGGGGTCGAACGCCGTGACGCGCCGGTAGTCGGACGCGCCGACGTAGATCAGCCCGTCGCGGAGCTGCGGGGTCGATTCGACCCACGAGAACCAGTAGGAGAATTTCCAGGCGGGCTGGCCGCTGGCGCGGTCGAAGCCGTAGAGCATGTAGTCGCGGCTGCCGACGATGATGCGGTCGCCGACCAGCAGGGGCCGGGTCACGACGCCGCCGCCGGTCTTCATCCGCGCGGTCTCCTTCACCGCCCGGCGGTCGAGGAGCACGACCGACCCGTCCATCGTCCCGAACGCCAGCGTGGCGTCGTCGAACGGCGCGATTGGCGAGAACACCGCGGCGCCGGCGGGATGCCGCCAGCGCTTCGCCCCGGTCCCCGCGTCGAGGGCGTACAGGCCGCCGTCGGCGGAGCCGCAGTACACCGTGTCGCCGACCGCGAGCGGGACGGCGACCCGGCGGTTGAAGGTGGGGTTCTCGGGCAGGGGTTTGCCCTCGGCCTGCGCGGGGTCATAGAGCGCGCAGCGCCAGCGCAGGGCGCCGTCGGCGCGCGCCAGGCAGACCAGTTCGTTGGCGCCGTCGACAAAGAGCACCTGGTCGCCCGCGACGACGGCCCGGCCATCGATGCGGTTCGGCCCGGTCCAGGTCCAGAGCGGGGTACCGTCGGCGGCGCGCACGGCGTGGAATTTGCCGTCGCGCGTGCCGACGTAGACCACGCCGTCGGCGGTCACGGGCGACGCCCAGGTGAGCGAGCCGAGGTCGCGCGTCCAGAGCGGAGCCGGGGCCGCCGGATGATCCGGGGAGGGGGGCTCGGGCGTGAATTCCCCGCCGCGGCGGAGCGCGACGCGCAGCTGGCCCAGCCCGAAGGTTCCGGCCAGCGTGGTGCCGTACGGCCGGAGGCGCGTCGCGAGCGGCGCGAAGATCAACTCGCCGTCCACGACCTCGCCGGCGCCAGGAAAGGTGAACCCGTAGGTGTGCATGCGCGGCATCTGCACCTTCACGTCGAACCGGCCGTTCGCCGCGGGCGTGACTTGGAGGACCAGCTCCGTGGCGCCCTGCGGGGCGGTGACCTGGCCGGTCCACGTGCCCTCGAAAGGGGAATCGCCGTGGAGCGGCAGCGCGAGGGCGCCGGCGAGGAGCGCGGACCAAAGGAGCCGCCCGCCCCGGTTCGTCCGGGGCGAAACCCGCGGAAGCGTTCGTCGAGTCCGCCGCGAGCGGTCGGACGGCAGGGAGGTGAGGCGCATGTCCGGAGCCTTTGTCGCCGGGCCGGGCCGGCAAAGCGATTACGACCGATGGCCGCCCGCCTGCGTCAGGCGGCGGTTCCCGGTTGATGGCTGGCGCGGAAAACGGCCGGCCTGCCGCCACCGACGGCCCGGAGGCCCGGCTCAGTTCCGCTTCGGCGGGTCCCGGCGCAGCACCCCGTCGAGCAGGTCGCCGCCCGACCGCTCGTCGAGCAGGTGGCCCGCGCCGGCCTGGGCGAGGGCCCGGCCGATGAGGTGCATGTCGAGGCGGATCGCGGGATTGTCGATCGGGCCCGCGAGCACGATCGGCACGGTGAAGCGCTCGACCGGCAGGGGGCGGCGGCTGACCAGCAGGGTGGAGTCATGCAGGACGGCCTCGAGGGGAAGGTCGAGCGTCGCGTCCGCCGGGTTGATCGCGCCGGCAAAGTGGAGGTCGACCGTGCCGCCCGCGAAGACGGGCTGGTCGTCGCGCATGATCCGGCCGGCGAGCTTCTCGGCGGGGAGGTCCTTCCAGTGGAGCTCGACGAGGTTTGCGCCGCCGTCCTGGCCCGCCAGGGAGACGCTGGCCAGGATCCGGCCGCTCTCGGACTCCAGGCTGAGGGCGAGCGCGCCGCGGACGAGCGCCGGGGCGGTCGAGAGGTTCCGGCCCTTGAGGCGAAACGTCTCGCCGGGGACGTCGGCCAGCATCAGGCCGGTCACCTCGAGGTCGGCGACCAGCAGCATCGGGGCGCGATCGACGAGGTGACGGGCGCGGACCTGCGCGTACCCGTGGGCCTCCGCCTCCCGGCGGCGGGCGGCGACCTCCTCCTCGCGGGAGAGGACGGGCGGAACGGCGCCGAGCTGCTCGATCCAGCGCCGCGCCTGCGCGAGGCGCTGCTTCCACTGGACCGCGTTGCGGACATGATCCTCCAGACCCTTGGCGTCGGGCCACTCCAGCGGGGGCGCCGGGCGGGGCGGCTCGCCGATCGCGATGCCGCGGAGGCGGCGGGGCTCGCCGGACGACGCGCCGTCGACCACGACACGGTCGAGGCGGAAGCGCTTGCGCAGGAGGTCGCTCACGCCGACGTCCGCCTCGACGCGGGCGGCGCGGAAGAGGTCGCGGTGCAGCGCGGCCGAGTCGGCCATCGCGAGGTCGCGGAGCACGAGCCGGCCGGCCTTCGGATCGAACTCCGCGCCGCCGAGGTCGACCGTCGCGCCGGTGAAGCGCTCGAGCGTGTCCTGGGCGAAGTACGTGACGACGGGCCGCGCGAGCGAGCGGTGGAAGGTGACACCCAGCCCGGCGGCCAGCGCCAGCGCGGCGACGCCGAGCAGGCGGACCGGGCGGGCGCGCGGCTGCGCCCGCAGCTCGGAAAAGCGCGTGGTGCCGCCGAGCAGCACCCACGACACCGTCCGGAACCAGCGGCGGGCCGTGATCTCGCGGAAGCGCGGGGATTCCTCGTCGAGCGACGCGAGGTACGAGCGGAAGCGGCCCAGGCTGTCGGCCACGAACACCGCGGCCAGTCCGCCGAAGGCCGCGCCGAAGACCATGCCGCCCACGGCCACGTAGGAGTCGAAGCCGGCGTAGGCGAGCACCGGCGCGTTGATGAGCAGCTGCATCAGCGCCCCGAGCGGGCCGTCGAGGATCAGCTGGCCGCCGGCGAAGAGCACCGGGGCGAGCAGCAGCGCCGCGATCCGGGCGAGCGCGAGCGCCGCCCCGAGGACCACGAGATTCACGTTGAGCAGCATCGCGGCGAGGAACAGGGCGAGGAAGAGCCCGGGCGCCGACGCCGCCGGCGTGAAGCCCGCCATGACGCCGAGGAAAGCGCCGCAGCCCGCCTGCCAGGGCGCCACCTTGCCGACGAGGACGCGGCCGATTTTGCGTGTGAGGATCATGGTCAGAGTTGGGCGAAGAGGTCGCGCAGCGTGTCCGGGAACACGGGCTTCGGGAGAATGTGGTCGACCCGGAGCCGCACGTAGCGCTCATGGACGTCCCGGTTCAGCTCGGAGCTGAACACCACGATCTTGCCCGGGAAGGCGAGCTCCCGGAGCTGCTGGACGAGCTCGAGCCCGTTCATTCCCGGCATGTGATGATCCGTGATCACGACGTCGTAGGCCTGCGACGCCGTGAAGATGCGGCGCAGCGCGGCCTGGCCGTCGGCCGCGGTGTCGACCGAATGCCCGGTCGTCCCGAGGAGCAGGGTGATGAGCTCGCGCAGCTCGGGCACGTCTTCGGCGTACAGAACGCGCAGGCGTCGCCCGGAGGTGGTCGCGGCCAGAGGGCTGGCGGAAGGGCTGGGCATGGTGTGTGTGACGATGAAAGACTCCGGGATTGTTCCGGTGTTCTGCGAAAAAGCTGCGAATGTAGGGACCCGGATTGGCTCGCATAAGTCCCCGCTGCTCAACGATAACAACAGGCACGTCATTGCGCCGAAAACGCCTGCGGAATGAGCTCGGCGCACCCCGAAAAATGAGGCGCGTCCTTCACGCTTTATTCGCGCTGCTCGCCGTGCCGGCGTCGCTCGCCGCGGTCCCGACGCCGCCCGCCGCAGCGACGTCACAGGCCCGGGCGCCGGCGCCGGCGCGCGGCGCGCTGCCGGGGCGCGGGATGGCGCAGCACGACTTCCTCTGTGCCGGTCAATGGGACACGCGGAATCCGCTCGAGACCGTCTTTCTCGTGCGCGGGGGCGAGGTCGTCTGGACGTTCACCATTCCCGACAAGAACGAGCGCAATGAGACGGCCGAGTTCAGCGACATCCACCTGCTCTCGAACGGGAACCTGCTCTACGCGCACAAGACCGGCGCGGCGGAGGTGACGCCGGCGAAAAGGCTGGTCTGGCACTACATCGCCGCGCCCGGCACCGAGGTCCACACCGCGCAGCCGATCGGGCCGGACCGGGTGTTTGTCGTCCAGAACGGGTTTCCCGCCAAGGCGATGATCATCCACAAGCGGTCCGGCGCGGTGGAGATGGAGCACGAGCTCGAGACCGCGCCGAAGCCGGACGACCCGGCGCGCGTCGGCGGCAGCGTGCATGGGCAGTTCCGGCACGCCCGGATGACGAAGGCGGGCACGTACCTCATCGCGCACCTCAACCTCGGCAAGGTGGTCGAGTACGACCGCGACTGGCGGAAGATCTTCGAGGTCGTCGCGCCGTCCGCGTGGACCGCGGTGCGGCTGCCGAACGGCAACACGCTGATCGGCGGCAACCAGCACGGCTACGTCCGCGAGGTCGACCCGCGCGGCGCGACCGTGTGGGAGATCAACCGCGACGACCTGCCGGGATTCCCGCTGTACACCGTACAGGAGGTCTCGCGCCTCGCGAACGGCAACACGCTGATCTGCAACTGGGGCGGCTCGATCCAGAAGTCCGACTGGGACAAGGTCGTGCAGTACCTCGAGGTCACGCCCGACAAGCGCGTCGTCTGGGCCCTGCACCAATGGGCGGAGCCGGACCTCGGGCCCGGCTCCCTGATGCAGCTGCTCGACGAGCCCGGCGCGGCCGAGAACGGCGACCTCCTGCGCTGACCTGCATGACGCTCAACCGCCATTGGGGCCACTATCTCGGCGACGAGGACTGGAAGCCGCTCGAGGTCGTCGTCCGCCACCTGGTCGACATCGCGAGCAAGGGCGGGAATTTCCTCCTCAACGTGGGTCCGACCGGCGAGGGCGTCATCCCGGCCGGATCGGCCGGCCGGCTGCGCGAGGTCGGCGCGTGGCTCGAGCGCAACGGCGAGGCGGTCTACGGGACGACGGGGAGTCCGCTGCCCGCGCCGGGGTGGGGCCGGCTCACGCGGAAGACGGGCTCGGAGGACGCGCGCCTGTACCTGCACGTGTTCGCCTGGCCCGCCGATGGCCGGTTGCGCGTCCCGGTGCCGGCGGAGGACGTGCTCGGCGCGTCGCTCCTCGACGGCGGGCAGGGTGTGGAATGGTCGCGCGGCGAGGCAGGCGCGGTGGAGCTGGCGCTCCCGCCCGCCGCGCCCGACCCGGCCTCCACGACCATCGTGCTGCGGCTCAGGCGCGAAGTCCGGGCGGCGGCCCCGTGAAGCGAACGACCACGAACGCCGCTTCGGGCCGGCGCGCGGCCGGTCCGGCCCGCGCGGGGCGAGTCATGTCCGGAATCGCCCTTGAGCCCCGTTCCGGGGGCCGGTAGCCGTGGACCGGCATGAATCTCGACCCCAAGTTCCGCGGCCGGGTGCGTGCCGGCGAGCGGCTCGCCGGCACGTTCCTCAATCTCGGCTCCTCCCTCACGACCGAGATGGCGGGCGTGGCCGGCTTCGACTGGCTGCTGCTCGACCACGAGCACGGGCCGGGCGGCGAGGAAACGCTGCTGCACCAGCTGCAGGCCGCCTCTGCCACACCGGCCTATCCGATCGTGCGGATCGCCGCGAACGAGACGCCGCGGTTCAAGCGGGTCCTCGACATCGGGGCGGGCGGCGTGATGGTCCCGTGGGTGAACACGGCCGCGGAGGCGCAGGCCGCGGCCGCCGCGATGCAATACCCCCCGCGGGGCGTCCGCGGGGTCGCGAAGATGAACCGGGCGTGCGACTTCGGGCTGGGATTCGCCGACTACTATGCGCACGCGCACGAGCGGCTCGTCCTGATGGCGCAGATCGAGACGCCCACCGGCGTGCAGAACGCCGGCGAGATCGCGACGGTCGACGGCGTGGACGTCCTGTTCATCGGCCCGGCGGACCTGACCACCAGCCTCGGCATCCAGGACCAGTTCGAGCATCCGACCTACCGCGCCGCGGTGAAGCGGATCGCCGAGGCCGCGCGGGCGGCGGGCAAGGCGACCGGCATCCTGCTGCTCAACCCGGCGCAGCTGCCGATCTGCGACGAATTCGGCATCACCGTGATCGCGCTCGGCAGCGACGGCGGGATGGTGAACGCCGGGCTGCGCGCGAACGCCGCCGCGATTCGGAAACGGTGAGCGGGCTCCGCGCCGCGGCCGGGGCAGGGCGCCCGCCGGGTCGGCCGACCCCGTCGTCATCGCGCGGGAATCGGACCCCGCCGAGCCCATCTCCTTTCATGAAGATCACCGCCATGCACGTGACGCCGATCGCCCTGGGCGATCCGCCGCTCCTCAACGCCGCCGGCATGCATGCCCCCTGGGTGCTGCGCACCGTGGTCGAGCTGGTCGCCGACAACGGCGTGACGGGCCTGGCGGAGGTGCCGGGCAGCGCGACGACCAACGCGCGCCTCGAGGCCGCGCGGGCGGTGGTGCTGGGGCGGGACCCATTCGACTGGCACGGCCTGCGCGCGGCGCTCCGCGCCCGCTTCGGCACCGAGAGCCAGGCGGCGCGCGGGGACAAGCCGTGGGACCAGCGCGCGTTGGTCCAGGTGGAGAGCGCCCTCGATGTCGCCTGCCTCGACCTGGTCGGGCGGCACGTGGGCGTGCCGGTGGCCACGCTCCTGGGCGGCATCGTGCGCGAGCGCGTGCCGTACTCGGCCTACCTTTTCTACAAGCACGAGGGCGCCGGCGGGGACTTCGGCTTCGGCACCGACCCGCGGGCCACCGGCTGGGCGGCGGCGCGCCAGGCGGCCGCGCTCGACCCCGAGGGGATCGTGGCCCAGGCCCGCGCGATGGTCGCGGAATTCGGCTTCGAGTCGATCAAGCTCAAGGGCGGCGTGTTCGAGCCCGCCCAGGAAGTGGCCGCGATGAAGGCCCTGCACCGCGCCTTCCCGGGCATGCCGCTGCGGCTCGACCCGAACGCGCTGTGGCAGGTCGACACGGCGATCCGCTGGGGCCGCGAGCTCGAGGGGGTGCTCGAGTACCTCGAGGATCCGGCGCGCGGGCAGGAGGGCATGGCGGCGGTGCGCCGGGCGGTGAAGCTTCCCCTGGCGACCAACATGTGCACGACGTCGTTCGAGGACCTCCCGGGGAGCGCGCGGACCGGCTCCGAGGACATCATCCTGACCGACCACCACTACTGGGGCGGCCTGCGCGCCTCGATGGAGCTGGCCGCGCACTGCCGCGTCTTCGGGCGCGGCGTCTCGATGCATTCGAACAACCACGCCGGCATCTCGTTCGCGGCCATGACGCATCTCGGTGCGGCGATGCCGAACCTGACGTACGCGCTCGACACCCATTATCCCTGGCAGTGGGAGGAGGTCATCGCCGGCGGTCGCATCCGCATCGACGGCGGCAGCGTGGCGCTGCCGCCGGGCCCGGGCCTCGGCGTGGAGCTCGACCGGGCGGCGCTGGCGCGGGCGCACGAGAACTTCAAGCGCTGCGGCCTCCGCGAGCGGAACGACGAGGTCGAGATGCGGAAGAAGGTGCCGGGGTGGACGTTTGCCCAGACGCGGTGGTAGGAGCCCGGCGCCGGCGGGCCCCGCGGCCTCGGCCGGTCCGCTTGTCCGCTTGCGGTGACCGCCCGCCCCGCCTTTTCTCCCGCCGTGCGACGCCCCTGCGCAGTGCTGTGGTTCGGGATCGCGTGCGCCGCGGCCTCGGCGGGCGGGCCGGTCATCTGGCGCGTCGACAACCCGGCCGCGATCGGCGGGCACGCGGTGACGGAACTGCTGGGCGCGCCGCGCGCGGTCGAGGGCGCGCTCGAGTTCGCGGGGGTGGCGGACGGCCTGTTCGTCGACGTCGTGCCGATCGCCGGCTGGCGCGAGTTCACGGTGGAGGTGCTCTTCCGGCCGGACGACGGCGGGCTCGAGGCGCAGCGGTTCGTGCACCTGCAGGACGCGGGCGGCGCCCGCCTGCTGTTCGAGACCCGGCTCGACGGCAGGGGCCGCTGGTGGCTCGACACCTTCCTGTGGAGCCCGGCGACGCCGGGGCGGGGGCGCGCGCTGATCGACGCGAACCGCACGCACCCCACCGGCCGCTGGCACTGGGTGGCGCTGCGGTACGACGGGCGGCGGATGACGAGCTTCGTCGACGGCGCGCAGGAGCTCGAGGCCGAGTACGCCTTCGGGCCGCTCGGCGCGGGGCGGACCTCGCTCGGCGTGCGCCAGAACAGGGTCTACTGGTTCAAGGGGGGAATCCGCGAGCTGCGGTTCCACCCGCGCGCCCTCGCCGCGGGCGAGCTCCAGCGCGTGCGGGAGTAGCGGCGGGCCCGTCGCGCCTCAATACTCCACGACCGCCTTGAAGCCGCCGTAGGCCATGCGGCGGAAGTCGAACGGGGCCTTCTTCGGGTCCATCATCGAGGCGAGGCGCGGATCGGCCATGACCTTCTTGTTCACCGCGTCGCGGTGTTTCCGCGACTTGTAGGTGATGAACGAAAAGAAGACCGTCTCGCCGGATTTCACCTTCGCGATCTTCGGGAACGAATTGACCATGCCCTTGATCTTCAGGTCGTCGCCGACGGCCTCGATGTACTCGACCGCGCCGTGCTCCTTCCAGACCTTGCCGGCCTTCGCGGCCATCTTGCGGTAGGCCGCGACGTTTTTCTTCTTCAGAGGAATGACGAATCCATCGACGTAGGTGGGCATGGGAGGATGCGCGGAGGCGCGGTTTTGTTCGGGTTCGAGTTTGAAGGTTCCCGGTGCCAAAGCGGGCTCAGGAGGCACAGCGTGGCACCTCCGGCCGCGGCCGGCAAGGCCGGCGGCGACCCGGCGTGCGCCGGACGGAGGAAGTCGCCCAGCGGCAGCAGGTAGATGATCCCCCGCTCGGCGTCGGGCCGGTTGGGTTTCCCGGCCTGGTACGCCTCGAATGACTGCCGGCTTCCCGGTGCCACGTGAGCCAGTCGTTCGGGCCGGGCGTGCCGATGGGAAAGAAGTCCGCGTCGGGCGTGAAAAAGGGCCGGTTGGCCTCCGACTCCTCGAGGAGATCGCCCAGCGCGTGCTGCCGGGTGCTTGCGGAGGGTTGCTCGAACTTCGGATAATTGGGTGCCGGGACCGCGCCGAGCAGGAGAGCCAGCCCGAGCCAGGGGATCACGGCGGAAGGCGGCGAGGGCGCGCGGGGGGCGGCGAGCCGGAAACCGGGGGTTCCGCTCAGCGCTTGGGCGGCAGCGTGGCGACGAAGTCGCGGGACCGATCGAGCCAGGCGCAGAGGGCGGCCGAGGTCCGGAGCGCGGGCGGATCGACGATCAGCCACCCTTTCATGCTGCGGCCGGTGATGTCCATCTCCCGGACGTGCGGCTTTTCGAGGAGGCTCGCCCATTTCTCCGGGCCGCAGCGCACGATGAGGCTTTCATGCCAGATGCCGACGCACATGTTGCCCCGCAGCAGCCAGGCCATGCCGCCGAACATCTGCTTCGGAGCCAGCCCCGGCCAGCCGCGGGTGGCGGCGTTCACGCGTTCCACCAGGCGCGGGTCGCTGTGCATGTCAGGCGGCGCTTTCCACGCGGCGGCCGAAGACGAGGCCGACGGCGGCTCCCGCCAGCGCGAACTGCAGGAAGTGGAACAGGGCCTGCACGGCGAAGAACGTGCCTGCGTGGTCGACGTTCATCTTCGCGACGTTGGCGAGCGTCGAGACGCTGTACAGGAACGCGCCGAACAGCAGGCCGAACTTCACGCCTTCCGCCACGGGGTGCCCGCCGCGCTGCCAGCGCGCATAGACGACGGCGAGCACGAGTCCCTGGACCGCCATGGAAAGAACCCCGAGCGAGGCCAGCGGCACGGCGCGGTTGTATAGCCCGAACGAATCGTAGAGCTCCTTGAACACCAGCAAGTGCCACGGGACCGCGATGGCGAACGTGACGACCATGTAGGCAAAGGCGGCAAGCAGGACGCGGCGCAACATGGCGGGGGGAGGATTCGCGAATTCCAAATGGGACCGGGCAGGGGCGCGCCAGAGTACTGGCGGATCGCAGGCAATGCTCCGGAGTTTTCCTTGCATAATGCAAGTGAAAACCGAGGCTCACGGCGTGCCCTCGCGGAAAGACAACCGCCGCTCCGACTGCCCGATCGCGAACGCACTCGATCTCCTGGGCGACCGCTGGTCGCTGCTGATCGTGCGGGATCTCACGTTCCGCGGATTCCGGGAGTTCGGCCAGTTCCTGGCGGCTGATGAAGGCATCTCCACAAACATCCTGGCCGAGCGCCTGGAGCGGCTGTGCTGCGCGGGACTGCTGGTCCGCACGAATCATCCCTCGGATGGAAAGAAGTACCGCTATCTCCTCACGGAAAAAGGCATGGACCTGATTCCGGTGCTGATCCAGCTGGCGCTTTGGGGTGCGAAATACACGCCGGACCACGCCGCTCCGGAAGCGGTGCTGCGGCAGATGCGCGCCGAACCCGAGCGGCTGGCCGCCGGGCTGCGGGCCGCGCTGCTTGTCGAGCTCAGGCAGGCCGGCGCCTGATCGGCATGCCCGCCCGAGCGGAACCGTGACGGCAGCGTTTCCTTGACGACCGGCACCGGCTGGTGGAATGCCGGCCAGACGCGAAGCGTGGCGCAGCGGCGCGGCGCTAGGAAAGGACCTCCCAGTGCTTCTTGCCGTAATAGATCATGATGACGAGCAGCAGGGCGGAGAGGAATCCTCCCGGGCCGCCGCGGAGGAGGGTGTTCGCGACGTCCAGGAGCAGCAGCAGCGCATAGAGCACGAAGCAGATCTTGTTGCCGCGGATGATACCCCAGCCGAGCAGGCCGAGCACCACGCCGATCACGGCCATGAACCGGCCGAAGACAACGGCCTCGTCCTGTCCCATCGGAAAGGGCGCGAGGAGGACCACGACCGCAATGGCGAAGACCTGGAACCAGGCGAAGCCGCCGAAGAACTTGATCGACCCCGGCACGGGCCAGTTGCGCGAGTCCTCGGGGTCGCCGTCGGGAGAGATGCGGCGCCCGAAGAAGAGCGTCCCGATGAAAAGGAGGACGCAGGTGCCGAGGCAGGAGAGGATCACGGTGTCCCGGCGCGCGGCGGCGGCGTTGCCGGGGGACGCGACCCGCCGCGGACGATCGGGCTCGCCGGCGGCTTCGGCGGCCTTGGGGCCGGAGGCCGGCTGGGCCGCCGGCTGCTGGCGCAGGACCCGCGGCGGGGCCTTGGGGGCGGCGACGGCCTTCTCGCGCGCCTTTGTGATGTCGTTCGGGTACGCGGCCGGATTCTTCAGGTCGTAGATGTCGAGACCGCCGGCGCCGCCCGGCTCGGACACCCAGGCGACCCACAGGGCGTCGCGTGCGGCATCGTAGGCGAGGCCTCCGGCGGCGGCGAGGAGCCGCTCGGTCTTCTGGAGCTGGAAGGTCGGGTAAGAATACGTCAGGAGCCGGCCGTCGGCCGTCGCGAGCCAGAGACGGCCGCCCGACGGGTCGGCGGCGGACGCGAGGTTCTTCTCCAGCGTCGCGGCGTGCTGCATGTCGGCCTTCGGCTCGGTCGCGACGCGCACGACGGTGCCGTGGCGGTTGACCGCGAAGCGCGCGTCCGGGGTCAGGTCGAACGCGCCGCCGAGCGCGTGCTCCCCGTGATAGGGGGAGTCGGTGATCTTCACGTTCGCGAGATTCGAGCCGGACGCCGGGACGGTGACGGAGCTGATGTCGCCGGGGCTGATCCCGTTGTTGGCGAGGTAGAGGCGGTGCCGTTCCGGGGTGATCCGCAGGTTGCTGCGGGCAGAGATCGAGCCGAAGCTGCCCACGATCTTCCGCTGGCGGGGGTCGATGACCTGGACCGCGACCCACTGGCCGCTGCCGGGGGTGGCGTAGAGCCGGCCCGTGCGGTCGGCGACGATCTCGAAAGGATCCAGCACGATGCCGAAGGGCAGGCCCGCGCTCATGGTGGCGAGGTTGACCTCCTGGATCGTGCCGCGCTGCTCGGCGTCGGCGCGGTACGCGTTGTACTCGTTGGGCGTCGCGGCGACCCACGCTGTCTTACCGTCGAGCGAGATCGCGAAGTCGCGCGGCTTGGGCTCGAGCGTTGCCGCCGCCGGG
Source organism: Opitutaceae bacterium (assembly GCA_035626915.1). GTDB lineage: Bacteria > Verrucomicrobiota > Verrucomicrobiia > Opitutales > Opitutaceae > Didemnitutus. The sequence goes on along the minus strand of DASPMS010000088.1, from coordinate 634 downwards.
TCGAGCTTGCGGTCCGCGAGCGACGCGCGCTGCAGCTTCCCGTCGGAATGATTGAGCCAGTACAGGTAGCGCCCGCTCGGTTCGAGCGTGAGGCGCCCGAGCCGCGCGTTGAGGTCGATCGTCGCGCTGGGCGCGAGGTTGGTTTCCGATTCGGCCGCGAGCCCGATTCCACCGCCCAACAGCGCCAGCCAGGAAAGCCGGCGCGCAACGCGCAAGAGGGGTTTCATGTGCGGGCCGGATTAGGGTCGTTCGGCAGCGCCTTGGCCACCGGAAAGTGGCGATGATGCGATGATTGCGCATCTTGGACGGTTCTGCGGCCACGGCGCGGGCGAAGGCGTTAGGCTCCACGGGCACCCGCCCCGCGGGACTCAGCGCTTCGGCTCGTAGTCGAGGTACGGCGCGAGCCAGCGCTCGGTGACTTCGATCCACTGGTCTTTGCGCAGCGTGTAGTCCTCGACCTGGTCCCGCGCGAGCTTGCCGACGGCGAAGTACTTCGAGTCCGGATGATTGAAATAAAAGCCGGAGACGGATGACGGCGGATTCATCGCGAACGACTCGGTGAGCTCGATCCCCGTATGCCGCTCGGCGTGGAGGAGGTCGAAGAGCGCACGCTTCTCCGTGTGGTCGGGGCAGG
>DASPMS010000087.1:0-25183 GCA_035626915.1 Opitutaceae bacterium | reverse complement strand
GCTGGGGCGACAAGTACCAGTGGAGTCTGGCGTTCCAGTGGATCGACATCACCGGGCTGCGAGGCGGCGACTACAAGGTGTGCGTGGTCGTGGATGCCCAGGACTGGTTCGCCGAGCTGAGCCAGTCGAACAACTACCAGTGGAGCGACGTGCGCATCCCGTCAAGCGGGTCGACGGTCGGTGTCCTGAGGAACGGCACGAGCGCCTGCGCGCCGTAGTCGGCTAAAATCCCGGCCGCGTGGGCCGCTAGCTCAATGGTAGAGCAGCTGACTCTTAATCAGTAGGTTCGGGGTTCGAGTCCCCGGGGAGCCACCAGTTTTGTTGTTTGCCAACTTCGATCGTCCCCGGTTCCCTGCGCACCGCGCCTTGCCGGCGTAGCTCAACGGTAGAGCACCTGTTTTGTAAACAGGCGGTTGCGGGTTCGAATCCCATCGCCGGCTCCATCCCATCGCGAGCCGGCCGCGGAATTCTCGTCAGGTTCCGGCGGCGGACAATTCGCGAATCACTGCCCGATGGTGTAATGGTAGCACAGCAGATTCTGACTCTGCTTGTCTAGGTTCGAGTCCTAGTCGGGCAGCCACGCAAAGCGCGCGGCGGCCGGAACTCAGAAAGCGCATTGACACTCCAAACACGTTCCAAACAGCATCCGATTCCCCCTGAAATACCCTAGAGCATTGCCCCCAAAGTCTACACTCCTCCCCGGCCGGTGTTTGGTTCCTGGCAGATCATTCGAACCGCGGTCCCGGCAATAAATAGACCAAGGCATGGCTCCTGCTTTTCTGCGCACTCCTTAACCCCTAAAGCCAGTATCCACACACCATGACCACTGCACACATGTCCTTCGCGTTCCTGATGGGCCAGACCCCGATGGAGTTGTTCAAGCATGGCGGCTACATTATGTGGCCGATCCTGCTCGTCTCATTCCTGATGTTCACGGTCGCCATCGAGCGCATGCTCTTCATCTTCCGTGAGAATGGCCGGCGCCAGCCGGATGTCGTCGAGAAGATGCTCGAGATGGTGGAGGCGAAGGACGTCGAAGGCGCGGTGGAGCTCGGCAAGAAGAGCCCGGATTTCGTGGCCCGCATCCTCGTCTACGCGCTCACGCACAAGGAGCACTCGCTGGGCAACGCCTTTACCCGGGCCTCGAACCAGGAGCTGCAACGGTTCAGCCAGGGGCTCCCGACCCTCGACACCTGCATCACCGCCTCCCCGCTGCTCGGCCTGCTCGGCACCGTCACCGGCATGATGAACACCTTCGGCGCGCTCGGCCAGTCCGGCGGCGACATCGGCTCCGCGGCAACCGCGGTCATGGGTGGCGTCGGCGAGGCGCTCATCGCGACCGCCTGCGGCATCGCCCTCGCGGTCATCGGCCTCCTCCCCTTCAACTACCTCAACGCCCGCACGGAGGAGGCGAAGCACGAGGTCGAGGACGCCGCGAATTCGCTGGAGATGATCATCCGCAAGACCGAGCCCACCGCGGCCCGCTGAGCGCAGCCCGGCTGCGCTTCGGCGTCATCTTCGCAACCCTCGACCCCGATTCCACATGCATGGTGGTGGTGGCGGCACAGGTCCCGGCGGGATCAAGAAGGCGCGCATTGAGATCATCCCTCTCATCGACGTCATCTTCTTCCTGCTCGCGACGTTCATCCTCTTCACGCTGTCCCTGAACAAGTCGGAGGGCCTCGCCGTGGCGCTGCCGGTCGCGACCACGGCCGAGGAGCGCAACCCCGACAACACCGTCACGATCACCGTGACGGAGGATGGCACGATCGCGTGGAACAAGGATCCCATCACGATGAACGAGTTCATCGAGCGGCTCCCCACTTACCGCGCCCAGAACCCGCAGGCCCGCGTCCTGATCAACGGCGACGAGCGGGCGTTCTTCACGCAGGCCATCTACGTCTTCGACCAGGTCCGCAAGGCCGGCTTCCCCCAAGTCTACATCGAGACGCGCGTCCGGGCCCAGGAGTGACCCGGCGGGCCTAAGAAAACCGCCCTTCCGGCGTCATAATACCCACATGGAAGCCACCAAAATCAAAGTCGCCAAGCTGAAGAAGGCGCGCATCGAGATCATCCCGCTGATCGACGTCATTTTCTTCCTGCTGGCCACCTTCGTCCTCTTCACGCTCTCGCTCAACCGGATCCTCTCGCTGCCCGTCAACCTGCCGGTCCCGAACCCGAACACGCAGACCCTGAAGGAAGAGGACGAGACCGTGATCCTCCAGGTCTCCGCCGAAGAGTCGCTCTTCTGGAACCGCGAGCCGATGGAGTTCGGCGAGCTCCCGGGCCGGCTGACCGCCTACAAGAGCAACGTCGAGAATGCGGGCAAGCAGCCGCGCATCATGGTCTCGAACGACGAGAAGGCCAAGTTCGGCCAGGCGGTGCGGGTCCTCGATGAGATCCGCAAGTCGGGCATCAAGAGCTTCTCGGTCGAAACCACCAATACCCGCGCCACCGGCAAGTAACCCGCCCCGAACATGCGCAAAGACATCATCATTGGTATCTTCGTCTCGATCTTCCTGCACGTCGGGTTCATCTACAGCGAAGACATCGTCAAGCGGCTCTTCGGCAGCGACACCGTCGTCGCCGAGAAGAAGGAAGAAGAGCAGATCATCCGCATGGAGATGCCCCCCCTCCCGCCCGAGGAGCCCGAGGAGGTCGAGGAGCTGGAGGATGAGCCGCTGCCCAGCGAGCTCGCGCCGCCGACCCTGATCGACATGCCGACGATCGTCCCGGTCAACGCCTTCGTCCAGCAGATGCAGCCCCCGCCCCCGCCCGGCCTCGAGGTCGCGCGCGGCGCCGTGAGCATTCCGGTCCACCGCCCGGGCACCAACTTCGGCAAGGGCATGAAGGACCTGTTCGACATCTCTAACCTCGACCAGGTCCCGCAGCCGACCTCGCAGGTCGGCCCGAACTACCCGTTCGAGATGCGCCGCGCCGGCATCAGCGGCGAGGTCCTCGTCGCCTTCATCGTTGGCACCAACGGCGCCGTCGTGGACGCCTACGCCGTGAAGTCCACGCAACGCGAGTTCGAAGCCCCGGCCGTGCAGGCCGTCATGAAGTGGAAGTTCCGCCCCGGTCGGAAGGGCGGACGCGCCGTCAACACGCGCATGCAGGTGCCGATCGTCTTCAACCTCAGCGACGAATAATCCGCGATGTCCCGCTTTTCCCCCCTTCTCCGCGTCCTCGGCCTGGCCTTCGCCCTCGCCGCCACGCTGCCCGCGACCGCCCAGCAGCCGCAGGAACGGAACTACTCGCTGACCGAGGGCACGTCGACCGAGCTGGGCAAGGTCCAGCCGATGCTGCAGGCCACCCCGCCCAACCGTGCCGGCGCGCTCGCCATCATTGACGCCCAGGCCGCCAAGGTCGACCCGAACAGCTACGACATGGCCATCCTCATGCAGGTGAAGGCCCAGATCTTCCTGCAGGACAACCAGCTCGCGAAAGCCATCGAGCCGCTCGAGCGCTGCCTCACCCTTTCGAACGCGCACAATCCGACGTTCTTCGAGGCGCGCGCGACGCAGGAATACACGTATTACCTGTCGGCCCTCTACTATCAGGAGGCCGTCGCCACCAAGGATCCCGCCCTGCAGAATCGCTATTACGACAAGGCGGAGAAGTACATCGCTGACTGGTCCAAGATCACGCCGAAGCCGGCCCCGGAAACCCTCTCTTTCTACGCCTCCCTCCTCTACCAGCGCGCGACGGCCAACGGCGACCAGGTCGACGTCCGCCGCCTGCGCCAGAGTCTCGAGCAGACCGAGCGCGCCCTGCGGCTCACCACCCGCCCGCGCGACAGCTTTTTCCAGCTCAAGCTCGCCTGCCTCCTCCAGCTGAACGAGAACCAGCAGGCCGCCGAGGTCCTCGAGCTCCTCGTCAAGCAGAAGCCCGACAACCGCACTTACTGGCAGCAGCTCGCGGCCCTCTACCTCAACCAGGCCGCGTCGATCGGCGAGAAGAGCCCCCGCGAGGCGCATGAACTGAACGTCCGCTCCATCGTCACGATCGAGCGGGCGCAGGCCTTCGGGCACATGAACACGCCGAAGGACAACTTCAACCTCGTCGGCATCTACTTCAACATCGGCCAGTTCGAGAAGGCCGCCGAGCTGATCGAAACCGGCTTGAAGAGCGGCGCGCTCGAGAACGACCCGAAGACCTGGGAGCTCCTCTCCTTCTGCTACCAGCAGCTGCGCCAGGAGTATAAGTCGATCGACGCCCTCAAGCGGGCCGCGGCCGCCTTCCCGGAGAACGGCCAGTTCGAGTACCTCACCGCCCAGCAGTACTTCTCGCTCGAGAAGACGGACGACGCCTTCAAGCACGCCAAGGCCGCGGTCCAGCGCGGGAACCTCACCCGCCCGCACGCCGTTTACCTGTTCCTCGCCTACGTCGCGTTCGAACTGAAGAAGTTCGACGACGCCCTCGAGGCCGTGAACAAGGCGCTCACCTTCCCCGAAGGCCAGACCGACGGCAACCGCATGAAGGGCGCCATCGAGGATGCCATGAAGGACCGCGAGAACCGGCTTAAGCAGATGTAACCCCAATTGCACACCCACTCACACCAGTCATGAACAAGATTTACGTCATCGTTCCCCTGATCGGCCTGCTGCTCTTCGGCGGGTACTTCTGGAACTTCAACAAGGGTTACAAGCTGAAGGAACAGCAGAAGCGGGAAGCCGTCGAGAAGGCCGTGCGCGACAAGGCCATCGAGGACGAGAAGAACCGCCGGATCGCCTACGACAACGCCATCAAGGCCCAGGAGCAGCGCAAGCGGGAGAAGGAAGAGCGCGACCGCATCGAGGAGGAGAAGAAGAAGCAGCGCCAGGACCTCGAGGACAAGCGCGAGCGCTCCTTCAACGAGCGTAAGAAGTTCCGCGAGCAGGTCGACCGCCTCAAGAAGGAGGTCGCCGAGGTCGACGACCAGATCAAGGACGTCGAGGCCGAGAAGAAGTCCCACGCCGACGAGCAGGTCTTCCTCAAGAATTACGTGAAGCAGGCCGAGTCGAATGTGAAGTACTACTACGACCTGCTCGACAAGATCGACGCGGCGGAAAAGGCCCGCGCCGCCGCCGAGGCCGCCGCGGCCGCCGCCAAGAAGAACGGCTGATCCACTCCCGACTATCCTGACATGAAAGCGTTTTACCTCTACATCGTGGTGCCCGCGGTGCTGCTCCTGGCGTTTCTGTTCACGCCCGGCGTCGGCTACTTCTCGGCCCAGAAGCAGATCCAGGCCAAGGTCGAGGCGAAGAAGGCCGAAGCCGACGCCAAGAAGGCGGCCGAGGATGCCAAGCGGAAGGAAATCGAGGCCAAGGCCGCCGACGATGCCCGCGAGCGCCAGGCCAAGCGCGAAGCCGAGGAAAAGGCCAAGGCCGAGAAGAAGGAAAAGGACTTCCAGGACGCCATCGGCAAGCTCCAGGCCGACATCAACGAGTACAGCAGCGAGGCCGACAAGTTCGCCAAGGAGGCCGCCGACCTCGAGATCCAGCTCACGAAGCTGCGTGCCCGCAAGGAGCAGGCCACCCGCGAAGCCTTCGAGATGGCCAAGCAGGTCGAACTGGCGAAGATCAACCGCCGCAACGCCGAACTCGAGATCCAGCGCATGGTCGACATGGTCGCTCAGAAGGTGAACTCGAGCGCGCTGTCGGCACCCCCGCCCCCGCCGCCGCCCGCGCCGGCCCGCTGAGGCCCGTCCTCTTTCGCCAAGCCGCGTCCCCCCGGACGCGGCTTTTTTATGCGCCGACTGTCCGCTCCGGGCGGCGGACATATGATTGACTACGCTCATATAGGAGCATTCCCTGCGCATCCCCTCCCATGCGCGTCCCCCTCCACCTCGTCGAACGACGCCGCGAGGAATTGCGGGGGCTCATCCGGCGCGACGGATTCCTGCCGGTCGCGGAGATCTGCCGGCGGCTGCGCGTCTCGGAGGCAACCGCCCGCCGCGACCTGAGCGCCATCGCCTCCGACGGCAGGATCACCCGCACGTACGGGGGCGCGCTGGCCGACTACAACAGCTCGTTCGCCCCGCCCCGCGAGCGGGCCACCCGGGCGCGGTCGGCCAAGTCCCGCATCGCCGCGCGCGCGGCGGCCCTGGCGCCCGCCGCCGGCGTTCTCTTCCTCGACGCGGGCACCACCGTCCACGCCGTCGCCCGGGAGATGCTCCACCGGCGGTCCGATTTCACCGGCTTGTCCGTCGTCACGAACAGCCTGCCTGTGGCCACCATGCTCGGCGGCGCGTCCGGCCTGGAGCTCCACGTCCTCGGCGGCACCTTCCTGCACCGCCAGGCGATCCTGCTCGGGCCCGACGCGATCGAGGCCCTCGGACGCTGGCGCTTCGACGTTTCGTTCCTCGGCGGCGAGGCGTTCGGCGCCCAGGGCGTCTTCAACTCGCATCCGGAGATCGCCGCCTTCCAGCAGGCCGTGCTCCGCCACACGCGGCGCCCTTGCTTCTGCCTCGATGCCTCCAAGCTCGGGCGATCCGCGCCCACGCGGGTGGCCGATTGGGCGCAGGCCGGCACCCTGGTGACCGACGCTCCGGCCGCGCGGCTCGCTGCGGCCGGCGTGCCGCTCGCCCCCGAACGCCTCGCCCTCGCCCGCTGAGGCCCTCCCCCCTTTTCCATGAGCAACTACCAGCACGTCAATTACGCCTGGGACGACGCCAAGGCCGCGTCCCTCGACCCGGTCGCCCGGCTCGTCTACCGCTCGAACCTCCTCGGTTCGGACCAGCGGATCACCAATACGGGTGGCGGCAACACGTCCTCCAAGCTGACCGAGAAGGACCCCCTGTCCGGCCAGCCCGTCGAGGTTCTCTGGGTCAAAGGCTCGGGCGGCGACCTGCGCACCAGCACGCGCGACAACTTCTCCTCGCTCTACCAGCAGCGCCTGCTCGAGCTCCAGAAGGTGTACGCCGCCCGCGCCGACAAGGGCCTCAAGTCCCAAGCGGAAGATGACATGGTCGGGATGTACACTCACACGACGTTCAACCTGAACCCCCGCGCCTCCTCCATCGACACGCCCCTCCACTCGTTCCTGCCCGGGAAGCATGTCGACCACATGCATCCGAACGCCGTCATCGCGATCGCGGCGTCGCAGAACTGCGAGAAGCTCACGGCCGAGATCTTCGGCGGCGAGATGGCCTACGTGCCGTGGATGCGCCCCGGCTTCGAGCTCGGCCTCGCGATGCAAGAGATCGCGCGCAAGAACCCCAAGGTGAAGGCGATCATGATGGGCCAGCACGGGTTCATCTCCTGGGCGGACGACGACAAGGCCTGCTACAACTACACCCTCGCCTGCATCGAGAAGGCCGCCGCCTACATCGAGGCCAAGTACCAGGCGAAAGGCGGGGATGCGGCCGCGTTCGGCGGCGCCAAGTACCAGACCCTCGACGAGGCCCGGCGGCGCACGATCCTCGCCGCCATCCTGCCCTGGCTCCGCGGCCAGGTCTCACGGGAAAAACGCTTCATCGGCACGGTGCAGGACGACGCCAAGATCCTCCGCTTCGTTAATTCGAAGGACGCCGCGCGCCTGGCGGAGCTCGGGACGAGCTGCCCGGACCATTTCCTCCGGACGAAGATCAAGCCGCTCTACGTGGACTGGAATCCCCAGGCCGAGGACGCCGCCGCCCTCAAGGCCAAGCTCACCGCCGGCCTCGAGGCCTACCGGCAGGACTACGCGGCGTACTACGCGAAGTGCAAGCGGCCGAACTCGCCCGCCATGCGCGACCCGAATCCCACGGTCGTCCTCATCCCCGGCCTCGGGATGATCGCCTGGGGCAAGGACAAGTCCGAGAGCCGGGTCACGGCCGAATTCTACAATTGCGCCGTCGAGGTCATGCGCGGCGCCGAGGCGATCGACCGGTACATCGCCCTCCCGCTGCAGGAGGCGTTCGACATCGAGTACTGGCTCCTCGAGGAGGCAAAGCTCAAGCGCATGCCCGCCGAGAAGGAGCTCGCGCGCCAGGTCGTCATCGTCGTCGGCGCCGGCTCGGGCATCGGCAAGGAGACCGCCCACCGCCTCGTCAAGGAAGGCGCCCACCTCGTGTGCGTCGACCTGAACGCCGACGCCGCGAACGCCACCGCCAGGGAAATCACCGACAAGCACGGCCTGGGCATCGGCGTCGCCGGCACGGGCCTCTCGGCCTGCGGCCCCGCGCTGGGCCTGGCCGCCAACATCACCGACCGGGCGAGCATCCGCCGGATGCTCGATGACGTCGCGCTCGCCTACGGCGGCTTCGACTCGATCTGCGTGACCGCCGGCATCTTCGTGCCCAGCGACACCACGGGCCACATCCCCGACGACAAATGGGCCCTCACCTTCGGCATCAACGTCACGGGCTCGTACCTGGTCGGCGACGAGGCGGCGAAAACGTGGAAGGAGCAGGGGCTCCGCGGCAACCTGGTGCTCACCACCTCCGCCAACGCGGTCGTCGCCAAGAAGGGATCCGTGGCGTACGACACCTCGAAGGCCGCGGCGAACCACCTCGTGCGGGAGCTCGCCATCGAGCTTGCGCCCCTCGTGCGCGTGAACGGCGTCGCGCCCGCGACCGTCGTCCAGGGATCCGCGATGTTCCCGCGCGACCGCGTGATCGGCTCCCTCGCCAAGTACAACATCCCGTACAAGGACGACGAGGCGACCGACTCGCTGGTGCGGAAGCTGGCGCAGTTCTACGCCGACCGGACCCTCACCAAGGCGCCGATCACGCCCGCCGACCAGGCGGAGGCATACTTCCTTCTCGTCTCCCAGCGGCTGTCCAAGACCACCGGCCAGGTGATCACCGTGGACGGCGGCCTGCACGAGGCCTTCCTTCGTTGATCCGCCCAGGGTTAACGGCGAAAGCGGAGAAAGGGTTTCCTCCCCCTCCGCTTTCGCGGTTAGCTCGGGCGCCCCCTCGACCCATGCCCTCCTCCTCCCTGCACTGCGCGGCCGTCGACCTCGGCGCGACCAGCGGCCGCGTCATCCTCGGAAAATGGAACGGCGACCGGCTGGCCCTCACCGAGGTCCATCGCTTCGCCAACGCGTTCCAGTCGATCGGCCCGCACGACTACTGGAACGTCGCTGGCCTGTGGACCGAGATCCGGACCGGCCTGATCAAGGCCCAGGCCGCGGCCAAGGGCCGGCTGGCATCGGTCGGCGTCGACACCTGGGGCGTCGACTATGCGCTCCTCAACGACGCGGGGCGGCTCGTGTTCCCCACGCACGCCTACCGCGATTCGCGGACCCAGGCCGGCCTCAAGCGCCTCGCCCACACGCGCGCGGCGCTCGAGCGCCTGTATGCGGCGACCGGCATCCCCAACGTTTTCTACAATTCAAGCCTCCAGCTCGGCGAGACGGTCGCGAGCTGCCCGTCCGTCACCGACCTGGCCACGCGCTGCCTCTTCCTGCCCGACTATTTCAACTACCTCCTCTCGGGAAGGATGGAGAATGAGATCTCCATCGCCAGCACCTCGCAGCTTCTCGACGTGCAATCGACCGACTGGTCCCGCCCGGCGCTCGACTATTTCCACATCCCCGCGCACTGGTTCTCGAAGCCGGTTCGCGCCGGCACGAAGCTCGGACCGGTCACGAGCCTGCCGGAGCTGAAGGGCGTGTCGGTGATCGCGGTGCCCGGCCATGACACGGCCTGCGCGTATGACGCGATGCCGGCGGATCCCGCCGGGGACGACCTCTACATCAGCTCCGGCACCTGGTCGCTCGTGGGCTTCGAGAGCCCCCGGCCGGTCCTCGGCGCCGAGTCGCTGGCCGCGCGCATCTCGAATGAGCGGACGGGAGACGGGCGCTACCGCCCGTTGACGAACGTGATCGGCCTGTGGCTGCTCGAGCAGACATTGAAGGACTTCGCCTCGCGGCCAAAGAACGACCGCGAATGGGCCGCCCTGATCTCGGCCGCGCGGCGGCTGCCCCCGCCCGCCCGCCTGCTGGACGTCACCGACGCCGCGTTCGTCAATCCGGCGTCCATGCGCGCCGCCATCGACGCCCAGCTCCGGACCGGGAAGCTCCGGCCGCCGGCCAACATCGCCGGCTACACGCGGCTGATCTGCGATTCGCTCGGCCGCGGCCACGCCGACGCCCTGCGCAACTTCGAGCGGCTCGCCGGGCGCAAATTCCGCCGGATCCTGATGGTCGGCGGGGGCGCGAAAAACAGCCTGCTGTGCCAGGCCACGGCCGACGCCGCGGGCGTTCCGGTCGTGGCTTTCAGCATCGAAGGCACGGCGATCGGGAACATCGCGAGCCAGCTGATCGGGTTGCGCGCGGTGAAGAGCCTCGCCGCTTTCCGCGAGAAGTCCGCCCGGCATCTCCAGAGCGCCACGTACGCGCCGGCGAAAGCCTGAGCGACCGGCTCGAGCGTCGCGGACCGGCGCCCGCCGGTCCTACCGGAGGCCCAGCGTCTTCCGGGCCGCGGACGCCAGCTCGTGGAAGCGCGCCGCATTCTCCCGCAGGCGGTAATCCGTCCCGTAGGTCGGGATGATCGTCTGCACGCGCTTCCGTCCCTCCTCGCCGGAGGTGAGATGCGGGAAGCTCGTCTTGATGACCTCCATCACGATGTTGACGGAGACGGATGCGCCGGGCGAGGCGCCGAGCAGGGCCGAGATGCTGCGATCGGCGCTCGTCAGGACCTCCGTGCCATAGTGCACGATTCCCGCTTCGCCGTCGGTCTTCTTGATCGCCTGCACGCGAATCCCGCCGTCCATCAGCCGCCAGTCCTGCTCCCGGGCGTTGGGATAGAAGATGCGCAGCACGCGCATGCGATCGGCCATGCTCTGCGTGCCCTGCTTCACGAGGTAGCGGACGAGCGGGAGGTTCGTGGCGCCGATCTTCAGCAGCGTGGTCACGTTGTGCGGCTTGACCGACCGGAAGAGGTCTGCGCGGCTGCCGGTGCGGTGCAGAAAGCGCGTGGTCCACGCCGCGAAGGGCCCGAACAGGAGCGTCTTCTTGCCGTCGAGGATCCGCGTGTCGAGGTGCGGCACGGCCATCGTGGGCGCCTCGGGCAGGTTCTGCCCGTACACCTTGGCTTGGTGCTTCGCCACGATCTCCGGGTTGTCGCACACCAGCCAGTTGCCTCCGATGGGAAATCCGCCGAGCCCGCGCGCCTCGGGAAGCCCGGCCTTCTGCAGGAGGAGGATGCTGCCGCCGCCCGCCCCGACGAAGACGAACTTCGCGTGCGCGGTGCGCTCGACGCCCGTCTTGCGCTCGCGGGCCGTGACATCCCAGCCGGAGCCGGACTTCTTCAGGTCGACGACCTTGTTCCCGGCCGCCACGGCGCAGCCCTCCTGCTTCGCCAGCCAGGCCAGGAGCTTGCGGGAGACGTTGCCGAAGTTCACGTCGGTGCCCCCGTCCATCTTCGTGGCCGCGATCGGCACCGCCGGGTCGCGTCCCTCGACGAGCAGCGGCGCCCAGCCGGCGATCCGGGCACGGTCCGTGGTGAATTCCATCGGAGCGAAGAAATGGTGCGCCGCCATGCCGGCGTGGCGGGCCTGGAGAAAGCCGACCTGTTCCTGCCCGTGCACGAAGCTGATGTGCTGGACCGGGTTGATGAACTCCCGCGGGGAATCGATCATCCCGCTCTCCACCGCGTGGGCCCAAAACTGGAGCGACTGTTCGAACTCCTGGAAGATATCGATGACCTTCCGCACATCGACCGTGCCGTCGGCCTCGCGCTTGGGCGTGTAGCTCAACTCGCAGATACCGGCGTGCCCCGTGCCGGCGTTGTTCCACCCGTTGGAGCTTTCGTAGGCGAGCTCGTCCGCCGCCTCGTAAACCTGGATGCGCAGCCCGGGATCGAGGCGTTTCAGCAGCGCCCCGAGGTTCGCCGACATCACGCCGCTGCCGATCAGGATGACGTCCGGATTCTCGACGTGGGGGGTGTGCGCCATGGGGCTTCCTGCCTAAAGGCGAGCCCCGGAGGGTCAAGCAGCGGACCGGTCATCGGACCCGGACAGTCGCACCAAGAAGCGCTGCGTGCCGCGGCAAAAGTCTGTCGCATATGCGACAGACTTTTGGCAACCGGCGCCCGTTTTTTCGGCCCGCCGCCGATTAAGGTCTGCGGCGATTTCTCTCTTGATAAGGGCAGGTTCCGAATCTCTCATCTGCCCCCTTAGGTGTCATTCGGGGCGTAGCTTAGCCTGGTAGAGCGCTACGTTCGGGACGTAGAGGTCGTGAGTTCGAATCTCACCGCCCCGACCACCTTCAGCGGCAGACCGGGCGGGGACCGCTCAGTCAATTCCTGGATAAACCTTTTAAAGGCAATATCTTGCCTTCGCTATCCCAGACCCAAAGCGCGGCCGCGCGCGGCTAGATCGTCATGTCGGTACGGTCGAAGGACCGACCGTTTCCGTCCGATCCCAGCTGGCCGGATTCCGCCAGCTCCTTGAAGCGCTTGAGGGCGTCGCCCACCTGCTGGCTGGCGGCGTCGCGCGTGAAGCTGGCGATCAGCGCGCCCAGCCGCCCACCGGGCGGATCGTAGTCGAGCTTCACCGTGACCTCGGTGCCGAGGCCATCACGGCTCGGCTCGAAGCGGACGCTGCCGGCGTTGGGCACCTGGTCGCCTTCGCGCGAGCGCCACGCGATCAGCCGGCCCGGTTCGTCGTTGATGATCAGCGCGTCCCACTGCACGGGCTCGCCGCCCGGCGCGCTCACCTCCCAATGGGATTCGATGTCGGTGATCGGCGCTATCCGCACCGGGTGGTGGATGATCCGCGGCAGGTTCGAAAGATCCCGCCAAAACTCATAAAGCTCCTGCGCCGGGCGCCGGATCGTGAGCGATTTCACCACCTTGATGCCGCGGTCGTCGTGGACCACGATCTTGGACTTGGCCACGTCGGGGCGTTTCATGCCTCCCAGAATACCCCTCCGCCCGCAAACCGGCCATCGGGTGCGGCCCCGACCCCATCCTAGGGAGAATCCGGCAGCGCGGGGACTCCGGCCGGGCAACAGGAAAGCCCCACTCCGCCGGTTCAGCCCAGGAATGGGTTGAACCGCTTTTCGTTCGCGGCGGTCGTCAGCGGGCCGTGGCCGGGGGCGAGAAGTGTCTCCGGCGGAACGATGTCGAGGATGCGCCGCGCGTGCTTCAGCTGTCGCTGACAGCAAAAATATCCCCCGCCCAGCGAGCCGGCGAACACGAGGTCGCCCGAGACCAGCAAGTCCGGGCCGGCGGCCACCGCCGGATGCCCGAGGCGAACGCGGTAACAGTTGTGCTCGGCCGCATGCCCCGGCGTGCTGTGCGCGGTGACGGCGAATCCCCCGCATTGCACCGTCTCGCCCTCCCCCAGCGGCCGGCACCGCTCGAAACGCCGCGTGGCCGGGCCGTGAAAGGCCGGCAGCCCGCTTTCCTGCAGCACGCGCTCGAGCCCGCCGACGTGCTCCGCCTCGTAATGCGTGATGAACACCGCGTCCAGTTCCTCGATCTCGGAAGGCCACGCCCGGTGCAGCTCGGCATGGCTCGCTCCCGTGTCGAACAGGACGGCCCGGTTGCCCCCCGTGCTGACGAGGTAGGCGTTGGCGACGCCGACGCCGAAAGGCATGCGCAGCGGGAAGAACCGGAACGGCAGCCTCACCGGGCCCGGCAGCGGATACTTGCCGAGCGCCAGGGCCGTCAGGCCGACCTCATTGAGGTCGAGGGCGCGCGCCAGCCGGGCGAGCTCCGCCGCCGTCAGCTCCGAGCGGTAATCGAGCGCGTCCTTGATGCGGTTCAGGTCCACCTTCGCAGCCGCCGCGACGCCCTCGTAGGTCAACGCGTGGTGCCGCGCGGCCTTTTCCAGGATATCGCCCAACTCGTCCTCGAGATCCGGCTCCGGCAGGTTCGCGAACATGGCTAGTCTCCAAGGATGCCGGGGACGCCGTCACGACGACCTCTAATCGCCCGCGAGTGGACTCCTTCAACTGCTCGGCGCGGAAGCTGCACGGCCAAAAAGAAATTCCTTTCCCCGACCGAATGCCACACGTTTCCGGCCCATGGATCCCGTCCAGCAAGAGGTCATCGATATCTTCAAGAAGACGAAAGCGCTGCTCACGGGGCATTTCCTGCTCCGGTCGGGCCTCCACAGCGGGCATTACTTCCAGTGCGCCCAGGTGTGCCAGCACATGCCGGAGATGGAGCGCCTCGCGACGCTGCTGGCGTCCAAGCTCAAGGGCACGCCGTTCACCACGGTGCTGTCCCCGGCCATGGGCGGCCTCGTCATCGGCCAGGAGGTGGCCCGCCAGCACAAGGCGCGGTTCCTGTTCGCGGAGAAAGAGAACGACCGGCTCGTGATGCGCCGCGGGTTCACCTTCGCGCCGGGCGAGAAGGTCCTGGTGGTCGAAGATGTGATCACCCGGGGCGGCCGCGTCCAGGAATGCCTCGATATCCTGCAGGCCGCCGGGGCGATGGCCGTCGGCGTGGCGGTGCTCGTCGACCGCAGCCAGGGCCAGGCGAAATTCAACGTGCCGGTGTTCTCCCTGCTGGAGCTCAGCTTCCCGACCTACCCGGCCGACAAGCTTCCGCCCGAACTGTCGAACGTCCCCGTCACGAAGCCGGGCAGCTGACCGGTCCGCGGTTGGACGCGGCGGCGCTGGATCCGAAGCCTGCGCCGCGCCGCGGCGGCCCGCGCTACGGCGCCTCGAACAGCACGTAGCGGCGGAGGCCGCGATAATTCAGCAGCGCCCGGTTGCGGGTGCCCGGGACGAGCGCGCGCTTGGCCGAGGCGAGGTCGGTCACCGGCGAGCGATTGATCGACTCGATCACCGAGCCCTCCGGGAAAATCCCCGCATACCGCGACGCAGGGGAGACATCGGTCACGATCACCCCGTCGATTCGCTCGTCGATCCCGTGATCCCGCCGCAGCTGCTCGGTGATCGGCTCGACGGACACGCCCGGCAGCAGCTCGCCGGACGGCGCGCTCTCGTCCTCCAGCGCCGTCAGCGTGACGGTGGCCGTGCCCGGCTTACCGTTGCGGAGGTACTTGACCTCGACCTTGGTGCCCGGCGGCGTTTGCGCGATCATCAGGCGCAGGTCCTCCCGCGAGCTCACCGGCTTCCCGTCGACCTCCGTGATGATGTCCTCCGGCTTCAGGCCCGCCTGCGCGGCCGGGCCGTCCTCGGGCGAGAGCTCGAGCACGATGACGCCGCGCTGGTCACGCTTGAGCCCGAAGGATTCGGCGAGGTCGGGCGTGAGCTGCTCGGTTGAGACCCCCATGTACCCGCGAACGACGGTGCCGGTCTCGATGAGGCTGCGCATGATGGAGCGGGCCAGGTTCACGGGCACGGCGAAGCCGATGCCGATGTTGCCCTGGTTGTTCGTCGCGATGCCGCTGTTCACGCCGACGAGCCGCCCCCTGGCGTCGACCAGCGCGCCGCCGGAATTGCCGAAGTTGATGGCGGCATCCGTCTGGATGAAGTCCTCGTAGGCGCCGGGGTCGCGGTCGGTCAGCAGGTTGACGTTCTTCCGGCCGGTCGCCGACACGATGCCCATCGTGACCGTCTGCCCGATGTTGAGGGGGTTGCCCAGGGCGAAGACCACATCGCCCACGCGGAGCTTGTCGCTGTCGGCCAGCGTGACGTGCGGGAGCTCCGTCGCCTCGATCTTGATCACCGCGATGTCGGTCTTCGGGTCGTTGCCCACCAGCTTCGCGGGAAACCGGCGCTCGTCGCCCAGCTGCACCTCGAGCTCATCCGCCTCCTCCACGACATGGTTGTTCGTGAGGATGTAGCCGTCGGCCGAGACCAGGACGCCCGAGCCGAGCCCGCTCAGCCGGCGCGTGCGATCGGGGATGTTGCCGAAAAGCTGCCGGTAGGCGTCGGGGATCCGCTGGCGGACGAGCTTGGTCGAATAGATCGAGACGACCGCCGGGCGCACGGTGTCGAGGGTTTCGGCGTAGCTCGCCACCACCGGCGCCGGGCCGCCGCCCAGCGGCGACGTGTCGACCCGCAGCGCCGGCATCTTGCCGGCCGGCTTGGGCTCCGCCGTCTGGGCGCGTAGCGCGGCGAAGGAAACAAGAACGGAGAGGACGGAAAGGACGGCCTTGGTGGCGTTCATGGGAGAGAGGCAGCCGGGGACAGGAATCCGCGTCGGCGGTTCCGCAAGGGTCTTCAGAAGCCCTTGATCTTGAAGAGGCTCGTGACGCTCTCGTTGCTGTTGATGCGCAGGATGGCCTCGCCGAGCAACGGCGCGATGCTCAGCACGGTGATCGGCAGGCCGCGCGGGTCCACGGGCACGGAATTGGTCGTGATGAGCTCGTCGATCAGCCCGCCGCGCAGGCGCTCGTAGGCGATGTCGTTCAGCACGCAGTGGCTGACGGCGGCGCGCACGCTCGTGGCGCCGTGCTCGCGGAGCATCTTCGCGGCGGCCGTGAGCGTGCCGGCGGTCTCGGTGATGTCGTCCACCAGCAGGACGTCGCAGCCCTTCACGTCGCCGACGATGTTCACCGCCTCGACCGTCGTGGCGCCCGTGCGGCGCTTGGCCACGAGGGCGAGGCTGGCGACGAGAGTGTCGGAATAGGCGGCCGCCATCTTCATGCCGCCCACGTCGGGCGAGCACACGACCAGGTTGCTGCTCTTCTTGGTCGCGAGGTACTGGAAGAACACCGGCGAGGCGTAGAGGTGGTCGACCGGGATGTCGAAGAAGCCCTGGATCTGCTGGCTGTGCAGGTCCATCATGAGTGCGCGGGTGGCGCCGGCGGCGACCAGGAGGTTGGCGACGAGCTTGGCGGTGATCGGGACGCGCGGCTGGTCCTTCCGGTCCTGGCGCGCGTAGCCGTAAAAGGGGATCACCGCCGTGATGCGCTGGGCCGACGCGCGCCGGGCCGCGTCGATCATGATCAGCAGCTCCATCAAATGGTGGTTCGTCGGGGGGCAGGTCGACTGGATGATGTAAACGTCCGCGCCGCGGATGTTCTCGTTGATCTTCACGAACGACTCGCCGTCGGGGAAGCACGTGACGGTCGCCTCCCCGAGTTGCACCCCGATGCTCGCGCAAATCTCCTCAGCGAGCGCCCGGTTGGATGAGCCGGAAAAGATCTTGAACCGAGTGTCCCTCATGCGGCGCAGGCGTAGCCGGAATCAGGAGGCGGCGGAAGCCTTTTCCAGCTTCTCCTGCAGGGCATCGACCCGGCGGAAGAGATCGGGGAGTTTCTGCTGCAGGACCGCGATGCGGCGCTCAAGCTGGTACGGGATGGCCGGCGTGCCGTTCAGGTAGCTGCCGGGCGGGGTGCTGCCCGCTATGCCGGCCTGGCCGCCGGCCTTCGTGCCCTGGCCGAGGGTGATGTGCCCGCCCACGCCCACCTGGCCGCCGAGCACCACGTAGTCCTCCAGCGTCGTGCTGCCGGAGATGCCCACCTGCGCGCAAAGGATGCAATGCTTCCCAATGGTGCAATTGTGGCCGATCTGGACGAGGTTATCGACCTTGGTCCCCTCCCCGATGACCGTGCGGCCGAAGCGCGCGCGGTCGACGGTCGAATTCGCGCCGATCTCCACGTCGTCCTCGACCACGACGGTCCCGACCTGCGGCACCTTCTCGTGCCGGCCGTTGACGAACTCGTAGCCGAATCCGTCGGAGCCCAGCACGACGCCGCCGTGCAGCCGCACGCGGCGCCCGACGGCGCAGTCGGGCCCGATGTTCACGCCGGCCATGAGCCAGCAGTCGGCGCCGACGCTGGCGTTGCGCCCGAGGAAAACGGAGGCCTGCAGCACGGTGCCCTCCCCGACCGACGCGCCCTCCTCCACCACGCACAACGGCCCGACATGGGCCGAGGCGGCGACCTTCGCGCCCGGCGCGACATAAGCCGTCGGGTGGACGCCGGCGGCCGGCTTCGGCCACAGGCGCTGCTCGATCCGGGCGCAGAGCCGCGCCAGCGCCACGGACGGATTGTTGACGTAGACGTAAAGCTGCCCGGGGGCGGGCGTGCCCGCGTAGTCCGGCGGGAGGAGCACGACCGAGGCCTTCGTCTGCGGCACGACGGCCTTGTACTTGGGATTCCCCAGGAACGTGAGGTCGCCCGCGGCCGCCTGCGCCAGCGCGGCGATGTCGTGGATCATGTCGCCCGTGGCCCCCGCGGTCCGCATCGCGCCGACGGCGGCGACGATTTCCTCGGGGCTGTACGCGATGCGCATGGGGACAAAAAAGCCCTGTTCAGGGGAACAGGGCTTGGCAAAGGAAAACTGGCCGGTCAGGGCCGCTTGGGCGCCGGCGGATTGAAGAGCGGCGAGCTGCCGGCCGGAGCCGGGGTGGCCGGAGCGGCCGGGGACGGCGTCGCCGCGCCGCCGGTGGCGGGCGCCGGGGCCGGCGTCGGGGCGGTGGGCGGCCGGTCCTTGTTCACCTCGGCGAGCACTTCCTCCGTGATGTCGTAGGCGGCGTCCGCGTAGATCACGTTCGAGATGCCGAAGAGCGACGGCCCCGCCTTGTCGAGCACGAGCGTCGCGCCCTTCTTGCGGGCGAGGTCCCGCACGACGCCGCTGATCTCCTCGAGGAGGAGCTCGCGGTGGTTCTTGATCCGCTGCTGGAGCTGGCCGCCGGCCTGCTGGCGGTAGTCCTGCATGCGCTGCTGCAGGCGCTGGATCTCCTGGACCTTGGCCTGGGCGTCGGCCTCGGCCTTGCTGCGGGCCTCGGCCGTGAGCACGGCGTTCTTGGACTGCTCCTCGAGGGCGCGGAACTCGTCGACCAGGGACTGGCCCTGCTTGGTCATTTGCTCGAGATCCTGGCGAGCGTTCTGCTCGCTCTCGCGGAATTTGGCGTCGGCCTCGGCCTTCTTGTAGTGGTTGTCGAAGACCTTGGCCATGTCGACGACCACGAGTTTGAAGGGCGCCTGGGCGCTGAGGACGCCCGCGCCGAGCGACAGGGTCGCGGCGGCCACGAACGTGCGGATGATGTTCTTCATGATGTGCAGGTGGGGTGGTTAGAAGCGGGTGCCGAACGAGAAGTTGAACTGGCCGCCCTTGTCGTTGAAGCGGTCCTTCGTCAGCGGGATGCCGTAGTCGAGGGCCAGGGGCGCCCCGGCCACGAACAGGCGCAGGCCGACGCCGAAGTTGTCGTTGTACGAGTGCGGCGAGAAGTCGTACGCGTCGGTGTTCACGAAACCGGCGTCGTAGAAGATGGCAAACCGGATGGGCTTCACGATGTCCATCGAGTACTCCGCGCTGAAGAAGCCGTAGCTGCGGCCGCCGATCGGCTCGCCGAAGGGATCCTTCGGGCCGACCTCGCGGAACTCGAAGCCGCGGAGGGTCTGGGGGCCGCCGAGGAAATAGCGGTCGAAGAACGGCACCTCCGTGCTGTCCCCGAACGTGTCGACGACGCCGGCGCGGCCGTAAAGGGCCAGCACCTGCTCCTGGAACTCGAAGACCGGGAAGAACTGCGCCCCGCGGGCCTCGAAGCGGTAGTAGTCGACGTCGCCGCTCAGCGGTCCGCCGGCCACCTCCGTGATGAGCTCCATGCGGTTGCCCGAGGTCGTGTTGATGATCTTGTCGCGCGTGTCCCGCAGCAGCGAGAGGCCGATCTTCGAGATCGCGGTCTCGCCCTCGAGCGAGCGGATGATCGGCGACGCGGTCGGGTCGACGTTGCTGATGTCCACGATCTCGTAGCTGTAGCTGAGCGTCGCGTCCAGCAGCTGGCGGGGCCAGATGCGCTTGCGCATGTAGACCTGCCCGCCGAGCCGAATCTCCTCGTAAAAGGCGCTGTTGTAGTCGGAGCTCGTGCGGTACAGCTGGAAGCCGGTCGACAGCTCGCGCTCGAAGAGCCAGGGCTCCTCGAAGGCCAGGATGACCTCGCTCGACTCGGAGCCGAGCTGCATGCGGAGGCGGAACTTCTGGCCGTCGCCCTGGAAGAACGACCGGCGGTTGAAGAGGTCGAAGTTCGACTGCGTGAGCTCGGCGAAGATCACCGCGCGCTCCAGCGAGCTGAAGCCGGCGCCGAAGGTCAGGTTGCCGGTGCGGGCCTCCTTGACCGCGACCTTCAGGTTGCGGCGGCCCGGGATGTTCGTCGACTCCGGCGTCATGTTCACCTCGTCGAAATAGCGGGTGTTCTCGAGCCGGAGCTTCGAGATCTTCATCCGGACCGAGTCGAACACGTCGCCCGGGGCCAGGACCATCTCGCGCAGCAGCACGATGCTCTTGGTCTTGGTGTTGCCCTCGATCTTCACCGACTCGACGAAATACTTCTCGCTCTCCTCGACGCGGTACTCGACGTCGATGTCGCCGGTCGTGACGTTCGGCTTGCGGATCAGGCGGACGCGGGTCTCCAGGTAGCCGTCGCGGCCGTAGAACTCCTCGAGGTTCTCGACCTCCTTATCCAGCTTCGACGGCACGAAGACGGCGCCCTTGCGCTGGCGCAGCATGAGGCGGAGGAGCGCCTCCGGGTAGAGCTTGTTGCCGGTGAAGGTGATGTCGCCCAGCCGGTACTGCCGGCCCTCGTCGACGCGGATCGTGAGCACGAGCCGGTCCGGCTTCGGGTAGTCGAACGTGATCTTGTCCTCGGCGATGCTCACGTCGAGGAAGCCGAGCTCGCGGTAATAGTCGCGCAGCTTGTCGAGGTCCTCCTCGAACTTGTCGTCCTTGAAGCGGCCGCCGCCGGTGAGCCAGGAGAACATGTGCCACTTCTTCGTCTCCATCTCCTTCCGCAGGCGCCGGGCCTTCACGTGGTCGTTGCCGACGAAGTTCACCGCCGAGATCTTCACCTTCTCGCCCTCGCGGATCTTGAAGGTGACGCTGCCGAAGCCCGTGCTGCGGTTGCGGTCGATGGTGTAGCTGACCTGGGCCTGGTTGAAGCCGCTCTTCTGGTAGTACTCGTAGAGCTTCTCGGAGTCCTCCTTCACCTGGCGCTCGTCCAGGGCGCCGTTCGGCGTGCTCTTGATCTTCCGGAGCAGCCGCCGCTCCCGGACGTCCTCGTTGCCCTCGAAACGGATGTCCAGGATCCGGTACTTGGCCGTCAGCTCGACGACCAGGTTGACCTCGTTCTCCGACAGGCGCTCCTCCTTGACCTCGATGAATTCGAACAGGCCCGTGCGGTAGAGCGCCCGGATGTCGCGGTCGATCACCGCCTGGTCGCGATCGGAGCCCTCGCGGAGGGCCATGTTGGCCCGGACCACCTGCTCGCTGACGTTGGCGACGCCCAGGAACCGGACGGTGATGTTCTTGATTTTGGGCGCCTGGCTTTCCTCGCCACCCGGCTGGAGCTGGGCTAATCCCCCCGCCACCACGGCCAAAAATGCAATAAAAGCGATAATCGCCCGGCCTGCCGGGTTACGGTGTAAAGTTTTCAAAGCGAGTGATTTCCTGAAGAAACGTAAGTTTGATTTCTCCTACCGGTCCATTGCGTTGCTTGGCAACGATTAAATCCGCAGCGCCGGCGGCGGTCTGGAACTTCTCGTCCGCATCCTTGGGTCGGGAAAGCATCAAAACGACGTCGGCATCCTGCTCGATCGAGCCGGATTCGCGCAGGTCCGAAAGGCGGGGCGTGCGGTTCTCCTTCTCTGACGAGCGGTTGAGCTGGCTTAATACAATGACCGGAACCTCGAGTTCCTTCGCCATCGCCTTTAGGCCGCGGGAAACCTCGGCGACCTGCTGTTCGCGCGGCGCCCGGGGGTCCGTACCGCTGACAAGTTGCAAATAGTCCACGATCACGAGCCCGAGCTTCTTCCGGGCGTAGATGCGCCGGGCCTTGGCGCGCATCTCCATGATCGTGAGGTTGCTCGAGTCGTCGATCAGGATGGGGGCCCGCTTGAATTCCTCGGCCGTCTGCCCGAGGGCGTTCACCTCGCGGCCGTCGCGGGAGACCAGGCCGTCGCGCAGCAGCTTGATGTTCACGCGCGAACGGGAGCACAGCATGCGCAGCGCGAGCTGGGACGAGCTCATTTCGAGCGAGAAAACCAGGGTCGGCACGGGGTCGCCCTTGCCCCCCTTCGGCATCGCCGCCGCCTCGGCGATGTTCAGCGCGAACGACGTTTTGCCCATCGAGGGCCGCGCCGCGATGATGATCATTTCCGACTTCTGGAAGCCGAACGTCATCGCATCGAGGTCCTTGAAGCCCGAGGTCACGCCCGTCAGCTCGCCCTTCTTCATCAGCAGCTTCGCGATGACCGTGTTGGCCTCCTTGATGGAGTCCTTGATCTCCTGCGCGCTGTCGCTGACGCGGTCCTGCGTGACCTTGAAGAGGTCCTGCTCGACCCGGTCGACGAACTCCTCGAGCCCGCCCGTGAAGCCGTAGCACTGCTCGACCGCGCCGGTGGCGGCCTTGATCAGCTCGCGCAGCAGGTGCTTCTCGCGGACTTTCTCGATGAAGTAGCCGGCGTGGGCGGTCGTGGGAATCCGCCCCGTGACCTGCATGAGATACGCGAAGCCGCCCACGGCGTCGATCTGCCGGCGCGTCTTCAGCTCCTCAGCCACCATCTCGAGCGTCACCGGCGGGCTCTTCTGGTAAAGGTCGAGGATGACCTGGAAGAGGAGCTGGTTCGCCGGCCAGTAGAAGGCCTCCGCCGTGACGCGCGCCTCGAGGCAGCGGGCGATCGTGTCGCTGCCATCCAGCAGGCAGCAGGCGATGACGTGCTGTTCCGCCTCCTCGCTCGCGGGCATCTCCCGCGACATCGGGGCGGCGGGCTTGGCGGTGGTGGCTTTGCGGAAATCGATCGCGGAATCGGCCATGGCGGGGAAGCCGGTCATGTATCGGCTTTCGGCGCGGCGCAGCAAACAACATTTGCTCAGAAAGAGCCGACACACGGCCGTGAACATCTCGCCCGGCGCGAGGCGGGGGTGAAATGCGTCTCGTGCATCCGAGCACGCCGGAACGGCGCGCACCACCGGACGGGGCTGGATAGGTGGAACGCGGTCTCCGCGCGTCCGAGCGCGCCGGGACAGCACGCACCACCGGGCAGTGCTGAATTGGTGGAACGTACAGTCTCCGCGCGTCGAGCGCGCCGGGACGGCGCGCACCACCGGGCCGCGCTGAATAGGTGGAACGCGCGGTCTCCGCGCGTTGAGCGTGCCGGGACAGCACGCGCCACCCAAACCGCCGCCAGGGGACGGCACGCGCCACCGGCTCCTCGCCGGGGAGAATAAAAAAGCCGCGACCGGCCGGTCGCGGCTTCGGATGGGCGCAGGCGGAGCGCGTCAGGACGCGGCCGGCTCGATCGGATTCTCCGACACGACCTCGAACGAGAGGTCGACGGTGACGTCCGGGTGCAGGCGGATCTTCACCTCGTGCTTGCCGAGGGTCTTGATCGGCTGGCCGAGATGGATGCGCTTCTTCTCCAGGTTGATGCCCGCGGCGGCGAGCTTCTCGTGGATGTCGTTCGCGGTGACCGCGCCGAAGAGCTTGCCGCCCTCGCCGGTCTTCACGGCGATGGCGATGCCGGACTTCTCGATCTGCTTGCCGAGCGCCTGGGCGCCCTCGAGTTCCTTGGCCTCGCGGAGGCCGCGGGCCTTCTTCAGGGACTCGACCTGCTTGCGGTTGGCCACCGTGAGCGGAACGGCCATGCCCTGGGGCAGGAGGAAATTACGGGCGTAGCCGGCGCGGACCTTGACCTGGTCGCCTTCGGCGCCAAGCCCGTCGACGGGCTTGAGGAGGAGGACTTCGTTGTGAGCCATGGTTGTAAGTGAGTTAGGATGATCGGTGATTCGTTATCGGGGCGCCGTCCCGGCCGGCTGCGGCCGCGAACGCCACCCGCGCGGTCAGAACGGGACGTCCTCGTCGAGTTTCTCCTGGGCCGGGGCCGGGCGGGAACCGCCGCCGCCGGCAGCGCCACCGCCGCCGTTGTCGCGGCGCGGGGGAGCGGAATAGCGCTCGCCACCCTCGCCGCCCGCCCCGCCAGCGGCGCCGTCGCCGCGGCCGGAGCCGAGGAACTGGAAGTTCTCGCAGACGACCTTCATGCGGCTGCGCTTTTCCTTCGTGTTCTTGTCCTCCCACTGGTCGAGCCGGAGGCGGCCCTCGACGAAGAGCGGGCGGCCCTTCGTGCAGTACTTGGAGATGTTCTCACCCGACTTGCCCCAGGCCTCGATGTCGACGTAGGTGACCTCCTCGCGGTCGGCGCCGGACTCGTCGCGGAACTTGCGGTTCACCGCGAGACTGAACGTGCAGATGGCCGTGCCCTTCGGCGTGACCCGGAGCTCCGGGTCGCGCGTCAGGTTGCCGATGAGCATCACTTTGTTGAGGTTGGCCATGTCGGGGCGGCGCCGGGGAGGCGCGGTCAGGCGTTCTCGACCAGCGCGCGGTACACGCTGTCGTTGAGCCGCAGGCGCTCGTGGAGCTGGGCCGGGGCGCCGGCGGGGGCGGCGAACGCGATGTTCACATAGACGCCGGACGGGAACTTGGCGTCGGTCCTGCGGGCGAAGTCCTTGCGGCCGAGGTTCTCGACGGCGGTGACCTCGCCTTGGACGGCGGCGATCTCCTTCTTCACGCCCTCGATGATGGCGTCGACGGAGTCTTCCTTCCCCCGGTTGTCGAGGATGAAGGAGGCGCGGTAGTTACGCTTGGTGGCTGTCATTTTGTTCTCTGCGGTTGAGGAGGTTCATGGCGTGGGCGGGTCCGTTGTCCAGAAGCCGGCGGAGGCCGTCCACGTAGGTTGGGAGGAGTTGATCGATGCGGGATTGTTCGGAAGGAGGAAAGGAGGAGAGCACGAAGTCGGCGATGTCCATCGCGGGGGGCCGGGGGACCCCGATGCCGAGGCGGTAGCGGGCGAAGCCCTCGCCCACGTGCGCGAGCACGCTGGCGAGGCCGTTGTGCCCGCCGGCGCTGCCGCGGACGGACACCTTCACGAGCCCGAGGTCGATGGTGAAGTCGTCGTAGGCGACGGTGAGCGACTCCGGCGGCAGCTTGTGGAACGCGAGGAGCGCGCGGAGGGCGCGCCCGCTCTCGTTCATGAAGGTCTGCGGCTTGACCAGCCAGCGGGTGACGCCGGGGCGGACGTTCCAGCGCGCGACCTCGGAGTCGAAGCGCGCCTCGTGCTGCCACGAGAGCCCTTCGGCGCGGGCCAGCGCGTCCACCACGACGAAGCCGAGGTTGTGGCGCGTGCCCGCGTAGTCGCGGCCGGGGTTGCCCAGTCCGGCGATGAGCGAGACGGACATGACTCAAAGAACGTGCGAAACGCGGCCCGCCGGTCGGGGCGGGCCGCGGCGAAAACCTTACTTCTTGGCCGGGGCGGCCGGCTTGGCGGCGGCCGGAGCGGCGCCCTTGGCGGGCGCGGCGGCGGCCTTGTCGCCCGCGGGGGCGGCGGCCTTCGCGTCGCCGGCGGCGGCGGGA
>DASPMS010000086.1:0-41122 GCA_035626915.1 Opitutaceae bacterium | reverse complement strand
CGCCTCCCAGTTGCTGTAGCGGTTGTGCTTCTCCACCCAGGTCGCCACGTCGGGAAAGGCGTGGTGCTCCATCTCGGCGCGGAGCCGCCCGGCCGAGCCCTGCAGCGTCACGTGCTCGTGGACCTCGTTGTCGCCCGAACGCGTGTCGGCCGGGCCCGCCGGCCGCTCGTAGCGCCCGAGACGGTGGCGGAAGAACCGGAGGTTCCAGCTCGGATAGTAGCCGCAGTGGTTGAGCCATCCGTCGAGGAACCAGAAGCGCCGGTTCACGTAATAGCCGTCATGCGCCGGGGCGGCGACCGTGGCGCGGAGCTCCGCCGCGAGCTCCGGCGTGATGCGTTCGTCGGCGTCCAGGATGAACACCCACTCGTGGCGCCACGGCACCCGGGCGAGGGCCCAGTTCTTCTTCTTCGGAAAGGAGCCATCCCACCGAAAATCCACCACCGTCGCGCCCGCGCGGCGCGCGAGATCCGCCGTGCCGTCGGTGCTGCCCGAATCGACGACGACGATCTCGTCGCAGAAAGCGGCGGACGCGAGGCAGGCCGGCAGGTTCGCCGCCTCGTTGCGCACGGGAATGAGGACGGAGATGGGCGCCCGGTCAGCCATCGGCGGGGGTGTCGAGCCGGGCGTACCGCGCCCCGGCATAGAGCACGGTCCAGAACGCGAGCAGCACGGACGGGTTGGCGAAGGGGAACTCCACCGCCGCATACAGCAGGACGAGCCCGGCCCCCGCAAGGAGGTACCGGGGCAGCCGCGATGCGGCGCGGCGCCAGGGGGAGGAAACGACCGGCAGCGCCCCGAGCAGCAAGACGAGCGCGGTGCCGACGAATCCCGTCTCCGCGAGCGACTGCAGCCAGTCGTTGTGCGCCTCGGCGTAGCGGCGCACGCGGAACCACGGCTCCGGCGGCCGCTGCGAGTTGTAGATCTGGAACACCCGCGCGTAACTCTCGAGGCCCCATCCGAACCAGGGGCGGTCGGACGCCATCCGCCAGGTGTCGCGGTAGAGGGCGACGCGCGCGATCTCCTCCCCGCGACGGCTGTCCCGGATGGCCGCGACCTGGCGCGCCGTGTGCCCGAGGCGGCGCTCGATCATGGGCCGGCCCAGCCACGCGATGGCGCCGGCGGCGACCGCGCCGGCAAGCGCGAGCGCGAACAGCGGTGGCGCCGCAGATCGCCCCCGCGCGCGCCGATCCCGCGCGATCGCGAGCGCGAGATGCATCGAGGCTCCGAGCAGCAGGAGGCAGAGCAGAAACGTGCTCGAGCGGGAGCCGCTGAGCGGCGCCGTGGTCGCGAGCAGCAGCGCGCCGACGGCCCCCGCCAGGAACGGGGAATGCCAGGCGTCGCGGCCCTCCGGGCGCGTGAAGTGATGGAAGAGGAGCCCGCCCCAGATCGCGGCGTGCACGAGCGCGAAGGCGCCCCAGTGGTTGTGGTAGATGAAGGTGGCGAAGAAATACTGGTTCGGCGCGGCGACCAGGCCGTACCACGGCCCGTCGGCGCCCAGCAGCTCCTGGAACGTGCCCATCACCGCCAGCGCCACGGCGTTGGTGCCGAGGGCGAGAAGGAAGATCCGCAGCGCCCGCCGCGACGAGACGAACACCAGGTTGTGGCAGGAGAAGACGATCCCGTTCAGGAGCCAGAGCTCGCGCAAAGCCGCCCGCGGCACCGCCGAGCTCGGCAGCCAGGCGAACGGCGGATCCTGCTGCACGAGGAGCTTGCCGGCGTCGGTCGCGACCTCGCGGAAGCTGGGATTCACCGCGGCGAGCCCGGTCAGGACGTCGAAGACGAGCAGCGGCCAGATCCACCGCCAGGGGCGCCACCACGGCCCGCCCGCCCGGCCGGCGCTCAACGCGCACCAGAGGAAAATGCCGGCGCCGACCGTGCCCGCGGCGAGCAGCCCCGTGCGCGCCCAGGGCGCCTGGCCGCCGAACGCCCAGGCACAGCCGACGGACATCACGCCGAGATGCCAGAGGATCAGGCGCTCGGGCATCGCGGGGCGGCGGTCCGGGACGATTTCAGGCATGGCCGAGATGACGGTAGAACTCCCGCAGCCGTGCGGCGCTTTGCTGCCACGAGAAATCCCGCGCCATCCAATCGCGACCGCGGGCTCCCTGCGCGGACAGGTCCGCCTCGTCCAGGGCGAGCGCGCGTCGCAGCGCCGCGGCATAGCCGGTCCAGGGCTCGCACCAGCCGGCGCGCTCCTTCGCCAGGCCGCGCCACGGGGTCGTGTCCGTGACCAGCGCCGGCACCGCGGACGCCAGGGCCTCGGCGATCACCAGCCCGAAGTTTTCCGAATGCGAAGGCAGCAGGAAGAGCGACGCGGCCGCGTACGGCGGCGGTCGGCCGGCCCCGTCGGCCACGACCGCCCGGCCGCGGGCGGCCCCGCGGTCGACCCACGCCTGGACCTCGTCGCGCGAATACTCCTCCGGAACGCCGGCGACGAGGAGGATCCAGTCGCCCCGCGGGGCCGACGCCCACACGTCGACGAGCTCGCGCAGCCGTTTCTTGCGGTGGAAGCGGGAGTAGAAGAGCGCGACGCGGCGGCCGCGCAGGGCGGGGAACGCCTCGAGCCAGTGCGTGCGCGCCGCCTCGAGCGCCGCGGCGGACGGCAGCTCGACGCCGTTGGGGGCGATGCAGACGGGCTGGGGGAAGCCGAGCCCCCGGATATCGGCGGCCTCTTCGGGGCTCGTCGCGTGCCAGCCCGCGGCGTCGCGGAACGCGCCCGGGTGCACCAGCAGTTCCGCGAGCCGCTTGCGCCAGCGCCGATGCGACCAGGCCCAGCCGCTCATCATGCCGCGGGGCGAGATCACCAGGGGCCGCCGGTGGCCGCGGGCGGCACGGTGCGCATACCGCAGGGTGAGCAGCCATAAGGAATGGTGGTGGACGCAGTCGTATTCGGAAACCGCGAGGTGTGCCGCCATGGCCGGCGAGCGCGTCAGCCAGCGCGGGGTGGCGCGCTCAAAGGACCGCACGGGACAAGCGCTCGCGTCCAGCTGCGCCGCGGCCGGGTCGTCCGTCGTGGTGAGCAGCTCGATCGTCTCGCCGGCCCGGGCCAGCGCCTCCGCGAGGGCGCGGACCGACTTCGAGGGCCCGCCGTGGCGTTCCTCGAGGCTGGGCACGATATGGGCGAGGCGCACGGGCGCGAGGAAAGGAGCGGGAGGTTCGCAGGCCGGACGGCCCCGGAACTCAAACGGGATCGGGCCGCGGCCGCAGCGGGCGGCACGGGCTGCCGGCGCAGATCGTGCGCGGCGGGAGGTCCTTCACCACCACCGAGCGGGCGCCCACGACGCAGAGTTCGCCGACGGTGACGCCGGGCCCGACGAACACATCCGCGCCGAGCCAGGCGTTGTCGCCGATGACGATGGGCGCGGTCACCAGCGGCATGTCCCAGCGGGTGAAATCGTGGGTGCCGGCGCAGAGATGGCAGTGCTGGCTGAGGTTCGCGCCGTAGCCGAGGCGCACCGGCGCGAGGTTGTAGAGGTTCACGTGCGGCCCGACCATGCCGCGCGGCGCGAGGTGCAGGCGCCACGGGAACACCACCTTCGCCGTCGGAAAGACCACGACCTGCCCCGGCGCCGGGATGTCGGCGCCGAAGAGCCGGAGGAGCCACGCGCGCCATCGGTGGAACGGCCGCGGGCTCCAGCGGAACACCGTCGACTGCACGAACAGCCACAGCCACCGGCGCAGCACCTCGCCCCTGGGGTAGGGCGTGACGCAATTCTGGCCGAGCCAGGGGCGATCAGCGGGAGGCGGCATCAAGGAGGGCTTCGTAATCCGCAAGATGCTGGTCGACGATTCGCGCGTCGTCCAGCGCCTGGACGCGCTGGAGCGCGGCGGCGCCCAGGCGGCGGCCGAGCTCGGGATCGGCGATGAGCCGCGCCAGCGCGGCCGCGAGGGCGGCGGCGTCGCCGGGGGGGACGACGAGCGCGTTGTGGTCGTGGCGCAGGTGGTCGGCAAAGCACGCCAGATCGCTCGCGATGACGGGCAGTCCCGCCGCCATGGCCTCGAGCACGGCCATCGGCTGCGCCTCGCCGCGCTCGGCGACGGTCGGATAGCAGAAGGCGTCGAGCCCGTGGTATGCGCCGGCGAGTTCGGCGGGATCGAGCAGGGGGGGGGTGGATGCTGATCCGGTCTTCGGCCCAAAGCGCGGGCGCCGTGGCGCGCAGCGTCTCGACGAAGCCCTTGCCGCCGCCGCCGCGCGAGATTTCGGCCGGACCGCGCAGGACGATGCGCCACGGCGGGAGGTCGGGACGGGCCGCCAGACCGCCGGCGGCGGCGACGAGCGTCGCCAGGCCTTTTTCGGGGTGAATCCGGCCCAGATAGCCGATGGTAAACGGGCCGCGGCGGGCGGTCCGGACCGCCGGAGGACCGAACGTCGCGCAATCCACCGGGTTCGGCACGACCCGGACAACCGGCGCGCGCGCCGGCGCCTGAACGCGGACCGCCGCGGCGATGGCTTCGCTGGCGGCCTGGACCCGCGCGGCGCCGCCATACCAGCGCACCTGGCCCTTGGGAAAGCGGTTGAGGTTGATCACGAGCAGGCCGGCGTCGGGACGAAGCCGCCGGATGAACACCGGCAGGGCGACGGTGTTGGTCACGAGGATGTCGCCCGGCGGCAGCCGGCGGAGCACGCGCCATCCCCAGAAGGCGTCGAGCACGAGGTTCTGCCACAGGCGGCGGCGCTGGTCCCAGCCGTCGATGCGAATCAGCCGCACGCCGTCCACGGCTTCGGTGCGCGGCGACCCCGGCCAGCGGCGCGAGATGATCGTCACCTCGTGGCCGCGCCGCGCGTAGGCCCGGCCGAGCCGCCACCACATCTTTTCCATCGCGCCGCCCGCGACCGGCGGCACCGGCAGGAAGAACCCCATGACGATCGTGATCCTCATCGATTCGCGACCAGCCGCCACGCCATCAGCGGCACAAACACGGCGATGCAGGCCTGGTAGAAGGACGAAAGCCAGACCACGAGCGTGGTCTCTGCACTGAGACACCAGGCCAGGCACAGGATCCGAAAGATGCCGGGCACGGAGAGCGTGGGCGTGTGAGCGGTTCCGAGGCTCACCCACCGGAGCAGCCAGCCAAGGACGACCGCCAGGACCGCCACCCCCGCGAGGCCGAAGTTCGCCACGGCCTCGGAGATGAGCCCATAACCGATGCTGGTGTGCTCGGCTTGCTCGGCGGAGAGCAGCCCCAGGTGGACCGAGAGCATCTTCACGCTGTCATTGGGGCTCGGCTTCTGCGGCCAGAGGAAGCGCGGAAAAACCTGCGGCGGGATCAGCCAGTAGGTCCTTCCCCCGAGGTGGGGCGACTGTTCGGGAACGGTTTCAACGACGTAGCACACGATCTGGAGCAGCGAGGCGCGCTCGAGGAGCAGCGAGGTCCGGCTCCCGCCGCGATCGGCGCTGAGCCCGTGGCGGAACCACTCGGCATAGAAGTCGGGCAACTCCGCAAGCCCGGTGGACCGTGCGTACTCGCCCCAGTACTCCGCGCGCATCTGATGCTTGCCGTTGTGCAGGATGGCGACGACCGGCAGCGCGACGGCGATGGCCACCCAGGGCAACCGCCGCGCCGTGGAGAAGTAGCCGATCAGGGCGATCAGGAGGAGGATGAGGCCCGTGATGAGCAGGAGGCTGCGGAACGTGAAGGCCATCTGGAGCCCCAGATTCGCCACCAGCAGGATCCGGCCGATGAGGTCGAGGCGTCCGGCGCCCCACAGCCGGGCTTGGATAAAGAGGCTGATGGTGCCGATGCCGAAGAAGATCGCCCGGAACGTGCCGAAGACCTCGCGCGGGATTTCGACCAGCTGGAATCCCGAGACGAGCAGCCAGGCGGTGTTGAGCGTGAGCGTGTAGGCGGTCAGGCGCAGCGCGCCCGGCCCGAATACCTCCTCCGTCAGCCAGCCGCGGCGGGGTTTCGCGACGTAGGTCCGGCTGCGGAGGAAACCGCCCAGGCTGCAACCGAGCTGGAAGCAAATCACCAGCCCGGCCGCGCGCTCCAACACGGACTCGGGGTAGTCGGCAATCGCGGAATGCTCGGTGATCAGCGGGATCGCATAGAACGGCACGAGGGTCAGCTGCAGGACCTCGATCAGGGGATAGCTGTCGTCGTTCCGCTGCAACCACCGCAGCATGGGAATGAATCCCAGCCAGAATATCCCGATGGCCAAAGCGGTGAGCATCCCGCTCTCCCAGGGGGAATAGAGCCAAAACCACGTTCCGCCGAGCCCGAGGCCGGCGGCGCCCCACACGGCCAGGCGCCGTGAGCGCGCGAGGGTTTCGGCAGGCTGGAGGGCGGTTTCGGTCGACACGGGGGATCAGGCGGGCGCGAGCAGGGCCGCCACGGTTTCGGCGGTGCGCTCCGGCGCGTGGCGGGAGGACAGGGAGTCGAGGGCGGCGGGCGAGGGCGGCCGCGCGGCGATGCCCGAAAGTCGCGCGGCAAGGTCCCCGATGTCGCCAAATCGGAACACGTGCGGATCGCCCAGGGGCGCCGCGAGATCCTCCGCGCAGCCGCAGCGGTCGCTCACGAGGGGCGGCAGGCCGCACGCGAGGCCTTCATTCACCACCAAGCCCCAGGTCTCGCGGTGGTCGCTGGGCAGGACGAGGCAGTCGGCGGCGACGAAGGCGGCGGGCATCTCCGACTGGTTCAGGAAACCCGCCAGCGTCGCGGGCGGCGCTCCCGTGGCGGCGAGTGCGGCGCGGACCGCGGGGGCGAGCTCGCCGTCCCCGACGAACAGCAGGTGGAGCGGCCGCCCGCCGACCCGGGGCGCGAGCCGCGCCGCGGCGACGAGGTCGAGCGGACGTTTCTTCTCGATGAGCTTGCCGCAGAACAGGGCCACGAACGCGTCGTCCGCAATCTGCCAGCGCCGGCGCAGCGCCGCGCGTTCCGGACGGAGTTTTCCGGCGGCCTCGGAGAAACGGCGGACGTCCACGGCGTACGGCGCGGGCGCGAGCCGGTCGGCGGGAATTCCCGAACGCTCGTAGAACCGGCGGTTGGCCGTCCCGATGCAGAGAAAACGGTCCGTGCGGCGGAAAAGCCATCGCAGGGCGAGTTGGCGCAGCCAGGCGCGCGGCCCCGGGCGGCGGGGACCGAGGTCGTGCGTTTCCCCGCGCAGCCAGAGCGCGGCGCCCGCGCCGCGGGCGGAGGCGGCGGCGGACCACAGCGTGCGGAAGCGCCATCCCTCGAGCCAGAGCGTGGACACCCCGGCCGAGCGCAGTTCTTCATTCCACGGGCGGCGCAGCCGGATGCCGCCGAACCGGTCGAGGCGCCAGCCGGCGTGCACGTCGAGGAATCGATGCCGGTAGCCGCTCAACAGGTCCACGTCCCACGCGAACGTGCGGCCGAACTCGCGATCGGGTGATGGCTCCACCGCATGGGGCGTGAGGAACCACACCTCGAACGGGATCCGGCCGTCCGCCGCCAGCGCGCGCCAGAGCGCGGCCTGGTACTGAATCGGGTGGCTGGTGACGATCGCGAGCATCGCTCAGCTTTCGCGCAGGATCCCGGCCCAGCGGTCGCCATAGGCGCGCCACGAGAAACGCGCCGCCAGCGGCGTCGCCGCCGCCCGCACGCCCGCGATGTTCGGCGGGCTTTCGATGAACGCGCGCAGCGCGGCCACGAGGGCCTCGACCGAGCCGGCGGGCACGATGCGGCCCAGCGCCGGGTCCTCGGGAAAATCCACCGCGCCGGTGTGCGGCGTGGCGATGAACGGAACGCCGGCGGCGAGGGCTTCCAGCAGCACCAGGCCGAACCCCTCGAAATAACTCGGGAGCACGAAGACGTCGACCTGGGCGAAGAGCGCCGGCACCTCGGCATGCGGCCGAGGCCCGAGGAGCTTCAAGCCCGGAAGGTCGGGGATCAAAGGCCGCACTTGCGGGTGACAGTGGCCGGCGAGCCACAGCTCGGACTCGCGGCGTGAGGCGCCGAGCGCCTGCCAGGCCGCGAGCAGGACGGGCAAGCCCTTGCGGGCGAGATGCGACCCCAGGAACAGGAAGCGCAGCGGCCGCGGGGCGCTGGGGCGGGGCGCGGCCGCGAACGCCTCCCAGTCCACGCCATAGGGGTTCACGCGGATGCGTTCCGCCGGGATGCCGTGTTCGAGCAGGGTGGATTGTGCAAACCGGCCGCCCACGACGATGCGGCGCGCGAGTTCGTGTTCATCCTGCTCGGCCCGCGCGAGCCAATCCGGGCGCGGAGTCGCGGGGGCGCACCAGGCCGGGAAGTCACGGTGCAGCTGTTGCTGGATGCGCGCGTAGGCGGCCGGGTGGGCGATGGTGCGGTCGAGGTAGAACGCGCGGCCGAGGTCCCGGGCGCGGCGTCCGAGGTCCCAGGCCGAGGTGTCGAATCCGACCACGGCGTCGCTCCGCTCGAGCGACCGTTGAGGAATGGCTTCCTGGAAGCGCCGGTTCCTTTCATGCAGCGTGCGGAGCGAGTCCGCGCCGCGGTCGAGCCGGGCGAGGGCGATGACCTCGTTCCACGGGACTCGCCGGAGACGCGCGCCGGGGACGCCGGGGACCACGCGATTGCCGAGGGCTTGCAGTCGAGGCACGCCGGCGAGCAGCCGGGCGAGCCTCGCCGCGGCGCCGCCTTCCGCGAGCGCGAGCCCGGTCCAGAACTCGCCGAGGAGGCCGAGGCGCTGGAGTTCGCCGGCGAGGCGGCGGGCGTGCTGGGTGCCGGGGTGGGCGAGGAGGACGCGCATGGCTAGTTCCGCGCCCGCCAGGCCGCGAGCCAGCGGTTATGGGGCAGCGGGCGCCGTTCGGGCAGGATGACGCGCCACCACGCCGGCCGGATGACCGACACCTGGTAACCCAGTTCGCGCAGCAAGGCCATGCACGCTTCCTCGGCCTCCAGGCTGTGGGTCTCCACCAACAGCCGGCAGTCGTGCCGGCGCAAGAGGTCGCGGCCGCCGGACAACACGTCGGCCTCCGGTCCGTCCACATCCACCTTGATGAAGACGGGCGGGGGCAGCCCCGCGGCGAGATCGTCGAGCGTCCGCCAGCGCGGCGGCGCGCCTTGGCCTGCGAAACCGGCATGGATGTGCAGGCGCGGATCGGCCGCCAGGCCGTTCAGCGCGAGATTGCTTCGCAGGAGCTCGAGTTCCCTTTCCAGCGGTTCGACGGCGACCACGCGTTCCATCCCGGGCTGCCGGAGGAGCAGCACGGCGAGATCCCCCTTGGCGGCACCGAGGTCGGCCGCGCCGCGACAGCCGCGGAGGAGAAACCGGAGGTCGCGGAATGTCTCCCGCTCGTAGGTGCCGAGCCAGATCAGGAACTCGCTCTGGAGATCCAGATGCAGGCGGATGCCGGCCATCGGCCCGGAGAGGA
This sequence comes from Opitutaceae bacterium, assembly GCA_035626915.1. Taxonomy (GTDB): domain Bacteria; phylum Verrucomicrobiota; class Verrucomicrobiia; order Opitutales; family Opitutaceae; genus Didemnitutus. The sequence continues at coordinate 31,811 of DASPMS010000086.1, read as the reverse complement.
TGGTGCGGGGGGCGCGGCCGCGGGGGAGAAACGGGCGAAGGGGGTTCATCGGCCGCGGGTGAAGCGCCAGAACGTGGCGACGCGCACCGGGTGCCGCGTGCGCCAGGCCATCGGCCCGTGTCGGACCGCGTCGAGAACGCCGGCGACGCCGGCCGCGAAGTAGTGCGGCCGGCGGATCCAGAATCCCAGGTAGCTGAAGAGCTTTGCCGGCAAAACGGCGAGCAGCGCGGGCAGGGGGCAGCGCCGCACGGTCATCACCAGTTCGTTGCAGACCCCGGACCGGTGGAGGGGCCGGTTGTCGCGGCCGGACCAGGCCTTCTCGTGCCAGACGTGCACGCCGGGCAGGAGTTCGACGCGGTAGCCCCGGTCCGCGAGGCGCAGGCAAAGGTCCTTTTCCTCGGAGCCGTACACGCCCGGGGTCGCGGCGTAGAAGCCGGCTTCCCGCACCGCGGAGAGCCGGAGGACGTGGCCGCAGCCGATGTACATCGTCGTCGGGCGGGGCCGGCCGCGCGGCGATTCGGCCGGGCGGTCGGGAGAGAGGATGTCGAACGCGATGGCGGCGATCCGGGGATCGGCCTCGAGGCGCGCGATCGCCAGCGCGAGCTCGTCGCCCCGGACGAACCAGGCGTCGTCGTCGAGGCAGAGGAAGTATTTGGCGTCGGCCTCGCGCATCAGCTCGTTCCGGCTTTCGATGATGCCGCGCGCGGTCTCGTGGCGGCGCCATTCGAACTCGGGGTAGCGCGCCGCGAGCGCGGACGTCCCGTCGGTCGAGCCGTCGTCGAGCACGACGATCCGCAGGCCGTCGCGCCCCGCGGCGCGGAGCGAATCCAGCGCGCGCGGCAGGATGGGCGCGCGGTTGCGGGTGGTGATGCCGGCGACGATCCGAGGTTGGGGAGGCGACTCGCTCACAGCCGGGCGCGCCAGATTCCGCGGATTTCATCACCCCAGCCCTCCGGCCGGCGCAGGAGGAGCGCCGTCGCGACGAACAGCCGGTGCAGGTGCCACCGCCAGCGGAGCGGCCAGCCGGCGAGGCCCATCGCCTCGCGCGCGACCACCGCCATGTTCTCGAGCTTTCCCGCGGCCAGTGCCGCCCGATCGCGCTTGTAGGCCGCCGGCAGCGAATGATGCCGGACGGCGGGCTCGCGGAGAAAGAAGACGGGAGCCTCGCGGGCGATGCGGGCGGTGAGGTGCACGTCCTCCGCGAAGCTGTAGCCGGTGAACGCAGGGAAGCGATGCCGCCGGAACAGCTCGGCGCGCACGAACAGGCACGTCGCGGGCAGCCAGTCGGCCGGACAGCGCTCCGGACCGGATTCCCCGTAGACCGGGAAGCAATTGATGCCTGGACCGAACAGCCGGCCGCCGAAATCGCGGTCGGCATAGCCGGCCTGCAGGGAATAGTACCAGCGGGCCAGGCGGCCAGGTCCCGCCCGGCCGAGGTCGGTGAGCCGCGGAGAGAGCGCGCCCAGCGCGGAGGCCGGCGACTCGTCGAAGTGCGCAAGGACCCGCGCGAAGAGGTCGGGTCCGAACTCGATGTCGTCGTCGAGGAACGCGATCACCTCGCCGCGGGCGCCGGCGGCGCCGGCGTTCCGCTGCCGGGCGGCGCCGGATTCGGCCCCGCGCAGGATCCGCACGGGACCGCCGGCTTTCTCCGGCACCTCGGGGGGCGCGCCGGCCGGCACGATGATCACCTCGAGCGGGGGGCGCGTCTGGCGCGCCAGGCAGTCCAGCACCACGCGGAGGCTGGCCGGCCGATCGACCGTGGCGATGACGACGGAGCAGGTGACGGGCGCGGACATTTCAGGGCCAGATGCCGGTGCCGTGCAGGAAGAGCTTCGCGGCACGCCGGAGGGGACGTTCCAGATGCCGTGGAAGATTGGCCTCCTCGATCGCGTAGGCGCCGGGAGCGTCGGCGTGGTGGCAGGTCGCCGCGGGGACGATTTTCTCCCGCCAGTCGGTCTCGGAGCTGTACTCGCGGAAGTTCTCGCATCCTTCCGCCATCGCTTGCTGCCGGGTGCCGAGCCGGAGCTGGATCTGCCCGGGGCTGCGGTATTGGTAGTGCTTGAAGCGGATGCGCCGCGGATGCACGACCCCAAGGTGCCGCGGCGCCGATCCGCGGTCCCACCGCAGTCGAGGGCGGTACCGGAAGAAGCGGGCTTCCGAGTGGTCGCACCGGTAATAGCGCAAGGCGGCCTCGGCGGAGGCGTGCGGCGGATAGGCGCGCGGATCCTCGGCCTGCCGCCGCGCGTCGACGTCGGTGAAGTAGTGCTGAAAGTACACGCCCCAGACGACGTGATGTCGCGCCGGGACGCCCGCCAGGAAATCGCGCGGATCGTCGACATAGATTTCGTCCGCATCGAGCGTGCACCACCAGTCGCCGGCCGCGCTTTCCCCGCGGAATCGGGCAAAGGTCTCTGCACGGAGGCTGTTCCGGAACGGGACGGCGGCGGACCGGAACGGCACCACCCGTGGCTCCTCGCGCGCGAGGCGCTGCACGACGTCCCAGGTTTCATCTGTGCTGCCATTGTCGAAGACAAAGATCCGGTCGCACCAGGCGGCGGCCTTGCGCATCGTTTCCTCGATCATGTCGGCCTCGTTCTTCACGAGGCAGTTTCCAAAGATCTTCACGTGCTCGGCGTGGGGCGGTCCGGGCGCACCGCGCGGGCGAGATGCCCGCGGAGCGCCGCGCGCAGGGCTCCGGGATCGAAGGCGGGCGCGACGGCCCGCGCGGCCCGGGCCAGGGCGACGCGCACCGCGGGCTCGTCGCGCAGCCGGCGGAGGGCCCCGCGCAGCGTCGCGTCGCCCGGCTCGGTCACGGTGAGCGCGCACCCCGGATGGGCGCGGCACCACGCGATCCCGGCGGCGTCCTCCGGGCCCGTGAGGAACACGGGCAACCCGAGGGAAAGCATGTCGCCCAGCTTGCTGGGAAAATGCGTCCGGTACTGGAGCGCGTGCGCGCCGGGAGGGTTTCGGTAGGGCTGAAGCACGGCGTCGCACGTGTTCAGGAGGAGTGCCCAGGCCCGTTCGGGTGGTGAAACGTAGCCATGGAACGTGAACACATCCGTGATTTCCGCCAAGGCGGCGACCGTTCCGGCAGGGCGCGGCCCGGCGACGTGCACCCGGACCCCCGAGCGCCGCAGTTCCGGCGCCATGGCCAGCAGCTGTTCGCCGTAGCCATAGTGGAGGCCGCCGGCGTAGCCCAGGGTGAGCCGGTCGGGCGACTTCAGCGCGCCGCAGCGTTCAGGTGGCTGGCTCACGGGGGCGGGCGACCTCGGCGGAACGATCACCTCCGCCGCCGCGCCGAGGCGGTCGCGCAGCCAGCCGGCCTGCGCCTCGCTCACGCAGATCCGGACGGCCGCCTGACGGTAAACCGCGGCATCGCGCGCCCGCTGGCGGGGCTCGAGCCAGTTCCCCACCGGCTCAAAGATGCTGGCGACATCGTGCACGAAGAGCACGACCGGAAGCCGCGCCGAGCGCGCAAACCGCGCCGCCAGGTCATAGTACCAGGAATCCTGCATCAGCGTGACGACGACGTCGGGCTCGAAGCCCCGGAGCGCGGCGTGCACGCGACCCAGCCGGACGAACGCCGCGCCCCCGAGGGCCCGCCAGACCGGACGCCAGGGCCAGAGCCGGGTGCGCTTGAGCCGGTCGGCGGCGAGCGGCAGGTACTCGTAGCGGCACGCGAGCCGGCCCGCACCGGCCGGGATGCGCTCGTTGGAGACGACCAAGAGCCGGTCGGGGGGGTAGTCCGCGAACAGGCGATGAAACAGGATCGCCCCCGCCGCCGCCGTGTGCGGCGGCTCGTTCGTGAACAGGAGCACGCGGGGCGGCGGGTTCATGCCGTAATGAGCGGAGCGGTCTCGCGCAGGAACAGTGGTTCGACGTGCTCGTCACCGCGGCCGGTCTCGGCGCCGCGCCGGCGGCGTTGGAGACGGGTGAACAAGGGAAGGGCGGTCGCCATCCTATCCGGCCAGCGCCGCGAGGAACCGGCGGGCCAGCGCAACGGGGGAGTAATGCTCCAGCGCCCAAGCGCGGCCCTCCGATGCGATGCGTTCGGCGAGGCCCGGCTGGCGCTCGAGCCGCGCGAACGACCGGGTCGCGTCTTCGGGCCGGAAGGGGACGTAATGACGGAACGGCTCGGGCATCGCCGGCAGATCGACGCCGTAGTGCGGCAGGTCGAGGTTGAAGACGAGGCAGCCGGCGGCGAGGCCTTCCCAGAAACGCCAGCTGTCCCATTGGATCAGCCGGGGCGGCCGGGGGTCGAACACCGCGAGGAGGTCGTACAGGTGTCGCTTCAGACGGGCGCGGCCGCCGCCCACGAGGTAGGGCGGATGATGCGGTGCCGCCGGAATGAGCTCGCCGCAGAAGGCCGCGACCGCCTGCGCGGCCTTGAGCCGCTCGTAGTAGTCGCGGCTGTGCCGGCGCTGGGTCTGTTCCCACATCAACCGGTCGTACGGCTCCGCCGGAGAGCGGGTGAGGTCGTCGCGGCGGTCGTCGAGGCCGAAGTGACCCCGGGCGGCCGCGATGAACGGGGGCGTGGCCCGCGCGCGCGCCGAGTGCAGGTACGGGTGGCTCGCGCCGAAGTTGACCAGCGCCTCCCGCCGGCGCGCGGCCCAGGGCGGCGCACCCGCGGTCGCGGCGATGACCCGCGCGGACAGCCCGAGCGCCCACGGGCGGTGGTTCGCCGGGTGCTCGCAACGGCGGTTGTACTTGGCGCGGAACACGACGTCGAACGCGCGGTACTCCGGGCGCCAGCTCAGCGTCTCATAGCCGTCGTCGAGGTCCAGGAATGCGGTCCGGTACCGCCGGCCGGGCGCGAAGAGACCGGCGGGGAGCGGTTGCACGTGGACGCGGAAGGCGGCATCGATCCAGCGCGGCCAGATGTACGAGACAGCGACGACGTCGCAGTCCCCGGCCCTGACGCGCGGGTCGTGCCGCACCAGCCAGTCGTCGGCCGCGACCGCCCGTCGCCAATAGTTGGCCGAGCCGAACACCTCGCACCCGAGCTGCTGCAGGCCGTCGGCGAGCACGACCACGTCGTCGTGGTACGCATTGGGCTCGTCGCGGACGAAGAAATAGACGCGGGGCCGGGCGTTCACGGGCGACGCGGAGATCCCGGGTGCGACAGTTCCCGCAGCGCGCGCTGCCGGCCGGATTCCATCGCGCGGTCGACCTGGCGCTCGATGGACGAAAGCGCGGAGCGTCGGCGCCAATGGCGCAACATCCAGGCGAGCCCGGTTCGGGCCGCGGGCAGCCTGCCGGTCAGCACCAGGTGGTGCAGCACCTCGGAGTAGCCGCGCCCTTCGCCCGTGCGGCACAGGAATGCGGCCGTGCACCGGCTGGCCGGAATGAGGTGCTCGATCCGCAGCCGCGGGAACACGCCCTTGCCGAGCCCCATCGCGCACGCGGTGTACGCGATGTCCGTGTCGCCGCCCGAGAGGCGTTCGGTTCCGCGCAGATCGAGCCGGCTTTTTTCGGGGTTGGATTGAAGGGCGCCCAGGTAGGCGCCGGCGACGGCGCGGCGGATGCAAAGCCCCGCGCCCCACGGCGTCGAGTCGTGGTGATGGATGTCGTTCGACCACGCGTCGGCCGCGCTTTCCCGCAGCGTGAGCAGGGGCCGCAACGACGGTGGCGGCGCCAGCTCGGGCCGCTCGTAGCGCGGCGCGATCACGCCCGCCCCCCACGCTCCGATGCGCGGGAACGCCGCGGCGATCTCGAGCGCCGTGGCCAGGTAGTCGGGCGCGAGCACGTTGTCCTGGTCGACGACGATGATCACGTCGGCGCTCGATTGCCGGAAGCCCGCGGCGCGGGAGTGGACGAGTCCGGGCTGTTCCTCGCGAATGCAGCGGCCGTGCGGATGCCAGGCGACCGCCGCCGGGTCGACCGGCGGGTCCGAGCGATTGTCGACGAGGACGAGCTCCCACGCGTCCAGCGGCAGCGTTTGCGCGCGCAGGGCGTCCAGCGTCGCAGCGAGCTCGTCCGCGCGCGGCTGGTAGGCGGGGATGACGACGGAGACTTTCACGCGGGCGCGAGGGAGCGGGCCCGGTGGATCGCCCGGTCGTAGCTGGCAAGCTGCAGCGCCAGCACCCGCTCGGCGCTGAAGTGCTCGAGGATGCGCCGGCGCGCGGCCGCGCCAAGCGCGCTCCGCTCGGCCGGCGCCGCCAGCAGGGCGCCGACGGCCGCGGCCAGGAGATCCGGGCGCCGCGGCGGAACCAGCCGCCCGCAGCGCCCCTCGTCGAGGATCTCGGGCAGGCCGCCCCGGTCGCTGGCGACGACGGCGCACCCCGCCGCCATCGCCTCGCAGCACACCATGGCGTGGTTTTCCCAGTGGCTGGGCACCACCACGATGTCCGATTCGGCGAGCAGCCGCGGGATGTCCGCGGGCGCGACCGGGCCGGCCACCTCGGCCGGCGCGCCCGCCAGGCGTTTCCGCAGGTAAGCCTGCATGCCGACCCCGGAAAGCGGCGACGGCTGGTCGCGACCGACGAACCGAAAATGGACATCCGGGGCGGCCCGCGCGATCAGGGGCACCGCGGCGGCCAGGTCGAGCACCCCCTTCCGCGCCTCGAGTCGGCCAAGGTAGGTGACCCGCCGCGTGCTGCGCTGCGGGTCGGCGGCGAGCAGTTCCGGGCCGGGGACGAAGGGATACGGGAACACGGAGACAGGCGGCAGGGCCGCGCCGCACCACTCGCGCGCCAGACGGGCGATCGCGGTGGAGGGCGCCGCCACTTCGTGCGCGCTCTGGATGCCGGCCAGCTCGTCGCGGGCGGCGGCCCCCGCGCGGATGGGCACGCGGCGCGGCCAGCGCAGCCGCCGGATCGCGCCGAGGGCGATGCGCACCCGGTCCCAGGGGCGCGTGGGCACGTGGTGCAGCTCGTCGACGAAGAAGCGTGGCGTGTGCAGCTTCACCACGTAGGGCAGGGCGGGAAGCGCTTGATGCACGCGCAGGGCGGAAGCGTCGAAATCGCAGCCCTCGACCACGTCGTAGGCCTGTGCGCCATGCGCCTGCACGAACGGGCCCGTCACCTCCTCTTTGAACGCCGGGCTGCCCGCCGATCGGATGAGATGGATGCGGGCGCCCTGGTCGGCCTCGCGGCGGCTGGCGCCGGGCGTGCCGCAGAACACGTCAACGGCATGACCGGCCGCCACGAGCTGGCCTGCCACTTGGCGGAGGTAGGTGCCGATTCCGCCGCCGTTCGTATCGAGGGGGTATTCGTAACTGACGAAGGCGATGCGCATGGGTCAGGCCGGCCGGCCGAGCTCGGGGACGAATTCGGCGTGGAACTCCAGCGTCCGTCGCCCGATTTCCCGCCACGCGAAGCGGCCGGCATGTTCGCGGGCGCGGATCCGGGTGCCCGCCCCGTCCGGATCGGCGGCGAGCAACGCACGCAGCCGGGCCGCAATCTGCGGCCCGCCCGCCGCGCCCGGATCGTGCCGCACCCGCCAGGCGGCGTCGAAGAGGTAGTCGGGCACGCCGCCGACGTCGGAGACGAGCGGCGGGCAACCGCAGGCCATCGCTTCCAGCAGCGCATTATTGGCGGCGGCGGCCTTCACCACGACCAGCGCCGCGTGACTGGAGCGGTAGAGGGCGAGCAGCTCCTCGTCGGAAATCCGGCCGTGCAGCGCGACGGGCCAGCCCTGATACCGGGCGGACTCGGCGCCGCAGCCGACCAGGACGAAGCGCCAGTCGCGCGGGGCCGCGGCCAGGCAATCGCGCAGGCAGGCGGCGATCGCGTCGTGATCCCGCTGCCAGCCGCCGACGACCAGCACCTGCCAGGGCGGACCCGCCGGCGGGGTCCCGGCCGGACAGAAGAACTCGGTGTCGACCCCGTGCGGTATGAACCGCGTCCGGGGCTCCGGGGCGTGGCGGGCTGCCCAGCGTTCCTGCTCGCGCGAGAGGACGATCAGGCCGTCGGCGCGCCGGAGGTGCGCGGTGTCCCGCAGCAGCTCGGCCTGGGTGGATGGCGGCTGGTGCAGCGTCACCACCGTGCGGAGGCGTCGCGGGCGCCAGCGCGACAGGAGCCAGTATTGGTCCTCTCCATAAAGAAAGTGCGCCAGGCCCGGCCGCGCGCCCAAGGTCCGGCGCATGACGCCGATTTCGAAGCGGAGGTGATACGGACGATAGTACCGCGCCGGGCATCCCGCCCTCATGATCAGCCGGTGCAGCCGGTGCCAGCCGCGGCCGACGGGCGTCTCGCCATGACAGTGCGCCCCGGCGAGGAACTCCGCGACCCGGCCGTATCCGGTGTGGCATCCGTGGGCGGCCATGGGAGAAGTGAGGACGTCCAGGCGCGCGTTCATCGCGGCGCGGGGCGCCGGTTGACAGCGACCAGGAAGCCGAGGTCGCGGCTGCGCGGCTCATGCAGCAGGACGTCAAATCCCGCGCCGCCCAACAGCGCCGCCAGCGACGGTCCCGCGCCCTGGTGGGTTTCCGCCAGCACGGTCCGGATCCGGGCGAGCAGCCCGGTCTCGGCCAGGGCCGGCAGGATTTCCCGTTCCGCTCCCTCGCAGTCCACCTTCGCGACGATCTCGGCGTCGGGATGCGTCGCCGCCACCTGCGCAAAGGCATCGCGGGCGGCAATGACCCGGATCGTCTCCTGGTGCGTGTTCCCCAGGTCCGCGCCGGCGAGCCGGCCGATGGCCGAGGGCGCCTCCCGCAGCGAGAAACTGCCGCGGTGCCGTGGCGCGTAGGCCGCGCGGAGGGTCTCGGCCACGGCGCCGACGGCGAACGGGTGCAGCGTGACGGCCGCGGCCCGCCCGGGATTGAGCGCGAGGTGCCGCTCGAAGCGGGCCCGATTGGCGGACAGGGGCTCGAACGCGTGCACGTGCCGGATCTCCGGCCGGCCGGCGAAGAAGAGGGAGGCGGTGCCGACATTTGCGCCGATGTCCCACACCACCGTCGGATGCGTCGGATTCCAGTGGTAAGCGCCGTCGACGAAGACCTCGCGCAGGATCAGGATCTCCTCCGCGGTGATCGGCTCGAACTCCCGGTCGTCGATGCGCACGCGGAGGGCCTCGCCGGCGCGCTCGAACCGCGCTCCGGCCGCCACCAGCGCCGCGGAATGCTCCCAGGCATCGAGCGCGAACAGCTCCCCGGGCAGCCGGAGCGGGAAGGGCAGGGGAGGAGCCGTGACCTCGAGGAAGCCGTCGCGGCGGGACAAGCGGTCGGCGACCACGCCGAGTTCCATCAGGCGATCAGCCAGCGCGGGGTCGCCCGTGAGCGTGCGCAGCCGCCGCCGCCAGCGGGCGCGCTGCAGCGATCGAAGCAGGTGTTCAGGCAGGGAGGGCATCGGGGGAACCGGCGGGCGGGACGGCCGCGCGGGGCGGGCATCAGGACGCGGCTGCCTCCGGGGCGGACTCGAGCCGGAGGGTGAACGCGGGCAGCGTCGCGCCGCGGGCGTCCCCCAGGTACGGCACCTCGGGAAAGAGGGCGGACGTGGGCAGGACGCGGCAGGCGGGGATGTCGTCGACCCACAAAAGCTCCTGCTCTCGATCCCGCACGTAGACCGTGAGGGAATAATTGCCCGGCGCGAGGTTGGGCTGGCGGACGCGATAAACGACGTCCACCGCCGCGTTCGCCGGGATCCGATGGGTCTGCGCCAGGTGACGCGAACGGCTGTGCACGACCATCTCGCCCCGCTCGTTCACCAGCGCGCAGTCGATCTCCACGTCGGCGAGCGACCGCGTGCCACCCCGGAGACGGAACCGAAATTCCATATCCTCCCCGCCGCGCCGAGCCTCCAGTTCGGAACGGTTCAGCAGCCCGGCCCAGGCGAGCCAGGGCGTCGCGATCCGCAGGGCCAGCGCCTCCTGCCACGAACTGCGATACCGCTGGAGCACGTCCGCAACGCCCCCGAAGGCGACCAGACGCCCGCTCTCGAGCAATGCCACGCGCCCGCACATGGCCGCGACCGCCGCCTCGTTGTGGCTCACGAACAGGATCGTGCGGCCCTCATGGCGCGCGACGGCGTCCATCTTGCCGAGGCACTTCTTCTGGAACGCCGCGTCGCCCACGGCGAGGACCTCGTCGACGATCAGGATCTCGGGCTCGAGGTGCGCCGCGACGGCGAAGGCCAGCCGCACGTACATGCCGCTCGAGTAGTGCTTCACCGGCGTGTCGAGGAAGCGCTCGATCTCGGCGAACGCGACGATCTCGTCGAATTTTCCCGCGATCTCCGCCCGCGTCATGCCGAGGATCGCGCCGTTGAGGAAGATGTTCTCCCGGCCCGAGAGCTCCGGATGGAAGCCGGTTCCGACCTCGAGCAGGCTCGCCACGCGGCCCCGAATGACCGCGCGGCCGGAGGTCGGCTCGGTGATGCGCGAAAGGACCTTCAGGAGCGTCGACTTGCCGGCGCCGTTCCGCCCGATGATCCCGACGACCTCGCCCCGCGCGACGTCGAACGACACGTCGCGGAGGGCCCAGAATTCCTCCCGCTCCTCGCGGGCCGCCCCGCGCAGCCACCGACGCAGCAGGCCGCGCGCGCCCTCCGCGAGCGAGTCGCGCAGGGTGTCCGGGCGCGCCTGGTGCCCCAGCAGGTAGCGCTTGCCCAGCTGTTCGACGGAGATGGCGGGGACCGAGGACATTCAGGAACGCGGGACGAACATGGGGGAGGCAGGGGCCTGAGCTCGAGTCGTGCGCCGGGGCGCTAGATGACGTCGGCGAAGCTGCGCTCCGTGCGCCGGAAATACCACAGGCCGGTGACGAACAGCGTGAGGCCGACTCCCATCGAGGTCGCGAATCCCCGCCAGTAGAACTCCTCCGGCGCTCCGAGCAGGCACCAGCGGAAGGCGTCGATCACGCCGGTCATCGGGTTGAGCGCGAGCAGGTCGCGCCAGTTCGGCAGCACGTCGGTGCGGAAGCCGATGGGCGAGAGGAACAGCCCGACCTGGAGCATGAACGGCACGATGTACCGGAAGTCGCGGTACTTGACCGTGAGGGCCGTCAGCCACAGTCCGGCTCCAAGCGCGATGAGCAATGCGCACGCCACGAAGCCCGGCAGGAGGAGGATGCGGATCCCGGGCCACGCGCCGAACCACGCGGCCATGGCCGCGTAGAGCGCGAGGACAACCGAGAAGTCCACCAGCGCGACCCCGAACGCCGACAGCGGGACGATCAGCCGGGGAAAGTAGACTTTGGACACGAGGTGGGAATTTGCCACCAGGCTGCCGCTCGCGCCGTTGAGTGTCGCCGCGAACAGCTGCCACGGCAGGACGCCCGCCATCACGACCAGAGGATACGTCGGGTCGTTGCGTCCCATGCCGGCAAGCACGCCGAACACGAAGCTGAAGATGCCCATCGTGACCAGCGGCTGCAGCAGCGCCCAGGCGACGCCGAGCGTGGTCTGCTTGTACCGCACCTTGATGTCGCGCCACGCGAGGAAGCCGAGCAGCTCGCGGTAGCGCCACAGATCCCGCCAATAGTGGCGGGATTCACGGCCCGCCTCGAGGATGAGCTCAGCGGGCGTTTCGACGGGGGGCATACGGGGAGGCGGACCAAATCGGCCGGTGCGGCTCTAGGTAAAATCCTTCAGTCAACGCTTCGCACCGTCGCTTCGACGGGCGCGAAGCGGCAATCGACTGGGTAAGGCGGCCCACAGGCACCGTTTTTGACCCCGAGACCGGGGTGCGCGAATGCAACGGAAAGGCCGTTGGCTAAGCAATGCCCTTTTTCCGCAAAGCCTTACAAACAAATGGCTTTGCCTATTTCCCTGGCCTTTTCCGCACCCGCCAGAATGCCGGCCAAATGTAGCCCGAAGTCGACAGCGGTTCCGGCGCCGCGGGAGGTCGTGATCCGGCCGTCAGTGACGACCTTCTCATCCGCGAGAATCGCGGAGAGCTCGTTGGCGACCGAGAAATGCGCGGTATAGCGGCGTCCGGCCAGCAGTCCGCAATCATGCAGGACGGTCGGGGCCGCACAAATCGCGGCCAGCCATTTCCCCGCGGCATGGTGTTTCATCACCAGGTCGCGCACGCGCGGGTCGGCCCGCAGAAGTTTTACGCCGGCGCCGCCGGGCAGAAACAGCAGGTCGGCCGGTTCGGAGGAAAGGTCCTTCAGCGCCATATCCGCATGGGCGGTGATGCCGCTCCGTCCCGTTGCGTGGCGGGTGTCCGCGAGCGACGCGGTGGTGACGGTCACGCCGGCGCGCCGCAGGATGTCCACGGGCGCGAAAGCCTCGATCTCCTCGAATCCGTCGGCGAGCGGCACGATCACGGTGGGCATGGGCGGGAAAGTAGCCAGGCATTCGCGCGAATAAATTCTATTCTGGCGGGCGCTTCTGAGAGGGGCGTCTCGTGCGCGGGCCGGTTTGAAGCCGGCTTCCGCTGGCGCCCGGGACGGGTCGCGCCACCGGACAGACGCCGATGACGACGGATGTCCGCATGCATCCGGAGGTGGAACGCGCGGTCTCCGCGCGTTGCGGGCTTCCGGCGAGCGGCGGAGCTTTTTCGTGCCGTGTGCGCCAGACTTTGCTTAGTGTCCGGGCATGGGCGCATTGGCAGGCAAGCGACTGGTGATCTTCGGCTGCGGCTACGTCGGCGGCGCGCTGGCGGCCGAGGCGCTCGCGGCCGGCGCGCGCGTCGAGGCGCTGACGCGGAACGCCGCGAGGGCCGAAGCGCTGCGGCGGAGCGGCGTCGAGGTCGTCGTCGCCGAGCTTGGCGCCGCCGACTGGCCGGCGCGGATCGCCCCGGGCCCGGATTTCGCGGTCGATTGCGTGAGCGCCGCGGCGTTCACGCCCGAGGGTTACCGCCGCTCCTACGTGGACGGGATGCGCCGCATCGTGGACTGGGCTTCGCGGGGCCCGCGGCCGGTCGGAACGCTCGTCTACACCAGCAGCACGGGCGTGTACCCGCAGGACGGGGGCGTGCGCGTGGACGAATCGGCGCCGACGCGCGATGCCGGGCCGACCGGGCGCGTGTTGCTCGAGGCCGAGGAAATTCTCCAGGCCGCGCCCGCGGCGGCCGTGGCGCGGGCGTTCGTGCTCCGGCTCGCGGGCATTTACGGACCCGGCCGGCACGCGTTGCTGGACCAACTGCGGGCCGGCGCGGCGGTCATCCCCGGCCGCGGGGGGCACCGGCTCAACCTGGTCCATCGCGACGACGTCGTCGGGGCGATCCGCGCGTGCCTCGAGTCCCCCGCGACGGTGGCGCGCGGCACCTTCAACGTCAGCGACGGCCATCCGGCGACGCGGGCCGAGGTGGTCGCCTGGCTGGCGGCGCGGTTGGGCCGGCCGGCGCCGCGGTTCGACGAGGCGGCGGCCAGCGCGCGGCGCGGCGGCGCCGGGGTGCCGGATCGCGTGATCGCGAACGACGCGCTGCGCCGCACGCTGGGCTGGACACCGCGTTTCCCGAGCTATCGCGAGGGCTACGCCGCCCTGCTGGACGCGACCGAACTCTAGCCTTGCCAGCCTCCGGCGCCCGCTGCCCAATGCGCCTTCAACCCCCTTCAAGACCATGGCCGGAGTCGGAAAACTGCTCAAACAAGCCCAGAAGATGCAGCGCCAGATGGAGGCGATGCAGTCCGCGCTCGAGGCGCGCGAGCTCGACATCTCGGCCGGCGGCGGCGCGGTGCAGGTCAAGGTGAACGGGGCGGGCAAGTTCCTCGCGTTGAAGCTCGACCCCGAGTTCCTCAAGGAGGACCCCCGGGTCGTCGAGCAGACCGTCCTCGGCGCGGTGCAGGAGGCGGCCACGAAGGCGAAGGCGCTGCACGAGGAGGAAATGCAGAAGATTTCCGCCGCGTTCCAGATGCCCGGAATGCTCTGAGCCGGCCGCAGCGCCGCCGGACGGCTGCGGTTCGCCCCGCCCCCGGAATTCCCGCGTCGCCCCGAGGTTCCTCCTTCCGATGACCCCCGCGCTCGAGCACCTGCAAAAGCTGCTGAAGCAGCTGCCGGGGATCGGCTATCGCTCAGCCGAGCGCATCGCGCTCCACCTGCTGGTCGAGAAGCCCGCCCGGTTGCCGGAGCTCACGGCCGCGCTCGAGCAGGCGGCGCGCAGCGTGCGGCGCTGCGCGCGCTGCGGCAACCTCGCCGAATCCGAGCTTTGCGCGGTGTGCGCGGATCCCAAGCGCGACGGCGCCCAGGTGTGCGTGGTCGAGAACGTGCCGGACCTGGCCGCGGTCGAGCGCTCCGGGGCGTACCGCGGCCACTACCACGTGTTGCACGGAAAGCTCTCGCCGCTGCGCGGGGTCGGGCCGCAGGACCTCAACCTGTCCGGACTGCTCGAGCGGCTGGGCGCCGGGGAGGTGAGCGAGCTGATTCTTGCGCTCTCGAATGACGTCGAGGGCGAGGCGACCTGCCATTACCTGACCGAGCGCCTGCCCCCGGGGGGCGTGAAGGTGACGCGCATCGGCTTTGGCCTGCCCAGCGGCGGCGGCGTGCTCTACGCGGACGCGGTGACGCTCAAGAGCGCGCTCGAGGGCCGGCGGGAGTACGGGCACTGACGGGACGCAGCAATTCGGGGTTGCCCGGCGCCCTCGGGCCGTTCTTATCAACGGCGTTCTTTCGCGCGCCATTAGTATATCGGCTATTATGCGGGCTTCCCAAGCCTGAGAGGAGGGTTCGATTCCCTCATGGCGCACCACGTCTCGCTCACCCCGGCGAGGCTTGGATTCCGGGCCGCCGTGTTCACCCCCTTTTCGCGGAGCCTCGGTGCGAGACACGCACACACACTACCCCATGAGGACCCTCCGGATTGTTGCGATCCTGCTGCTCGGCCTGGCGCTGGCGCTGGCGATTTCCGAAAACCGCGACCCGGCCTCCGGGGAAATGTTGGCGCCCATCGCGGCGCCCTGAATCCGCCTAACGCGCGAGCTCGAGCCGCGCGTAGACTCCGCGCGCGATGCCGCCGCGCGCCGCCGGCGCGCCGAATTCGATGTGGCGCGAGCGCGGGAGGTCCTGCCCCGCGAGGCTGAGGCGCAGATGGTCCGTGGGGCGCCACGAGACATGCAGGCCGAGTTCGCGGTACGCGGGGATGCCTTCCCCGGTCACGATCTCGGGCACGCGGCGGAACGCGCCGACGTGCCGGAAATGAGCGTCGAATTCAACGCGCCCGAGCGTGAGGCAGGAGCGGAGCGCGAACGGTCCGGCCGGTGATCGACACGGCCGGCGCGAGCTGTCCGATCGTGCCGCGATATAGGTCTCCCTGGAGCGTGAACTCGCCCTGCGGGCGCGGCTGCCAGCCGGCGCGGAATCCCAGGTGGCCGAGGCGCCAGTCGTCGGCGCGCCCTGCGACGGCCGAGGTTTCGTCGCGTTCGGTGTGCTTCGCGAAGATCCGGCAATGAACGCCCCCCGCCGACTGGCCGCCGTGCCGCTCGGCCACCGAGGCCCGCTCCTCGGTGCCCGTGAGGACCGGGTAATCCTGGGCATCCAAAAAGACGCCGGAAAAGAGCGGCGTGTAGGTGGTCCGCCTTTAAGCCGTCTTCGCGGCCGGACCGGCTTGGTGCGACGGATGCTCGAGGTGCCGGGCAAGCCGGGCGGACGCGAGGCCGTCGCTGACGGAATACCCGAGGAAGAGAAACCGGCTGCGCAGGACGTTCCGATAGGTGACCGGATCCACCGGCGCCACGCCGCTCGCGGTCTTGTCGCCCGGCCACGGCAGGCGCGCGAGCAGGTCCACGCCCCCTTTGCTGGCGCTGAGGATCACGTGGCAGGCGGCCATGCCGTCGGCGACGGAAAGATCGAGGAGGTCCACATAGACGCGGTCGACCTGATGGCGGCGGACCAGCGCGTGAAATTCGTCGAGCGATTCGGCGAGCCGCAGGTCGCCGAGGGGCGGACGGGAGTTGCCCGCCGCGGTCGCGGGCGCGACCGGTCCCGCGACCACCGAAAACATTTGCAGGCTCGAGGCGGAGGGGTGTTCGGACCCCGTCACGCCAGGCGTCGAGCGGCGGAGGAAGGAGGGCAGCGGGAGCATGGAAGGTCGTCCGGTCCGAAAGATAATGTACGTTTCGACTACTGGATTATCCGTAGGCCAGGGGCGGGTAGCGAGAGGGCCGTCTAAGGGAAAACCCGTAGCCCCCTCCGGAGGGAGGTAGGCCGGGATGGGAGTATTCACTTGTTCGGCCCCGGGAGGAGGTCCACTATGGGAGCGTGAAGCTCGTTATCGTGGAGGATCATGTGCTTTTCCGCGAAGTCCTGCGCAAACTTTGCGAGAAGGAGTTCGGCTTTACCGTGGCCGGCGAGGCCGGGACGGGCCGGGCGGCGGTGGAGGCGATCCGGGTGCACAAGCCGAACATCGTGCTGCTGGACCTCAACCTCCCGGACGGCGATGGGTTCGACGTGATCGACCAGATCCAGCCGACGATGCCGGAGCTGCGCTTCCTGGTGCTTTCCTCCTACTGCAGCGACTACGCCCTGTACCGGGTCGAGAAATCGGCGGTCCACGGGTTCGTGGACAAGAACACGCAGTCGGTGGAGATGCTGCGGGAGGCCCTGAAGGCGGTGAGCCAGGGCCATTGTTATTATTCCCCAGCCTTCATGGAGGCGAAGCTCGAGCGCCACCGCGACTCGAACTCGTACATCAAGGTCCTGAGCAACCGCGAGCGCGAGCTGTTGGCCTACATGGGCCAGTCGCTGACCGACGAGGAGATCGGGCAGAAGCTCGGGCTCTCGTGGAAGACGGTCGAGACCCACCGCGGCTCGATCCTCCGCAAGCTCGGCATCCCGAACACGCCGAAGCTCATCCGCTTTGCGATCGAGATGGGCCTGACTCCGCTGCCGCCCGGGCGTCGAGGGAAGAGCGAAGTTCATTTCTGAACGCCTCGAACTCGGCGAGGAGCGCCTCGACGAGCTTGCGCACGGCCGGACCATGGGCGTCCTCGGACTGGCGCTCCAGCTCCACCGCGAGCCCCGCGAGGCGGGTGGCCCCGATGAAGCGGCACTGGCTCAGGAAGCGGTGCGCCGCGCGGCGCAGGTCGTCGGCCCGGCCCCCGGCGCTGAACGCGTCGATCTCGGCCAGCTCGCGCTCGCAGGACTCGATGAACTCCGCGACCTTGGCCTCGATGCCGCCGGCGTCGTCGGCGAGGTAGGAAAAGAGCGAGAGGTCGATGCCCGACGGCTCGGCGCCGGGCTCGTCGCGCACGAGGATGGACGACGACGGCGTGAGGACGCCGGCGTGGCCGCGGATGGCGATGGTGATGCGGTCGGGCGTCAGCGGCTTCGCCACGAACTCGTCCATGCCGGCCGCGCGGCACGCGTCGCGCTTGTCCGCGCTGGCGTAGGCGGTGGTGGCGATGATGAGCGTGCGGCGGTCGGGCGGCTCCTCCGCGCGGAAGCGCCGGGCGACCTCGATGCCGTTCAGGCCGGGAAGCTCCCAGTCGAGGAACACGACGTCGTAGCGCTCGCGGCGCAGCTGCTCGAGCGCGGTGAGGCCGTCGGCGCAGCGCTCGGCGGCGAAGCCCATCCGCTTGAGCATCGCGAGCAGCGAGATGGCGTTGTAGTCCTCGTCCTCCACGACCAGCACGCGCGCGTTGCCCGCGACGAGCGAGGTCTCGACCGCGGCCTCCTCGCCGACCATCTGGAGCGGCAGCTCGAGGAAGAACTCGGCGCCGTGCCCCGGGACGCTCTCGACGCCGACGCGCCCGCCCATGCGCTCGGCCAGCAGGCGGCAGACGGCCAGGCCGAGGCCGGTGCCCTTGATCTTCTTCTCCTCGGCCAGCTTGCCGCGGGAGAACTTGCGGAAGAGCTGCTGCTGCTCCTCGAGCGGCAGGCCGGGGCCGCGGTCGCGCACGCCGACGCGCACGACGAGGTTGGGCCCGACCTGGTGGAGCGGACGCGCGGAGACGGTGATGGGCTGGCCGGCGCCGAACTTGACGGCGTTGCTGAGGAAGTTGACGAGCACCTGCTGGATCCGCGCGGTGTCGCCGCCGAGGCGGGCGGGGAGGGACTCGTCGTATTCGAACTCGACCGGGCTGCCGGCGTTGCGGGCGAGCGGATCGACCGTCGCGATGCTGGCGTCGACGGCCTCGCGCAGCGAGAAGGCCTCGTGCTTGATCTTGAGCGCGCCGGCCTCGATCTCGGCGAAGTCCAGGACCTCCTCGACGAGCGAGGCGAGGAACTTGGCGCACTGCCGGATGGTGCCGGTGAGGCGCTTCTGCTCGTCGTCGAGCCGGGTCTGCTCGAGCGTGAGCGTGAGGCCGAGGACGCCGTTGATCGGGTTGCGGATGTCGTGGTTCACGCGCGCGATGAACTCCGTCTTGGCCGCGTTGGCCTTCTCCAGGTCGGCCGTCCGCGCCTTCACCTGCTCCTCGAGCCACTCGGTGCGGCGGCGCATGGCGCGGATGCGCACGCGGTCGGCGCCGAACAGGAGCAGCCCGGCGCCCACGGCGTAGCCCGCGTAGGCCCAGCCGGTGCGCCACCAGGGGGGCAGGACCCGGAAGGCCCAGCCCACGGGGGCGCTGGTGAGCCCGGCGGGGGAGAGGCTGCGCACTTCGAACCGGTAGTCGCCCTCCTGCAGGAACGGGTATTCCTTCCGGCTCAGGGCGGTCGGCGCCGACCAGGTCTCCTCGAGGCCGACGAGGCGGGTCTGGAAGAGGAGCTGGTCGCGCCGGGCGAAGTCCGTCACGGCATACTCGAACGTGAACTGGTTGCCCTTGAACGGCAGCGTGAGCGGGCCGTCCGGCGGATCGCTGGCGAGGTCGCGCCGGTACCCCGCCGTCACCAGCGGCTCCCGCGGCGGCACGGCCGGCTGGAGGCGGTTGAGCTCGACCCGGAGCAGGCCTTTTGAGCCGCCGATCCACAGGCATGGGTCGGTCGGATGATCGTCTGGATAAATCTCATTGATTGCTCCGATGCCGGCGAGGAGCGGTATTTCAAACAGATCCAGAACTGGCGTTGCTGCACTATCCCGTTGGGATAGCCGTGCCAAGATGGTGCTTTGCCGTGACTCACCAGAAATACGCTGAAGCGCCATCCATGTCGCAGATCCTAGGCGCTGCTTGGTCACAACGATAGGAGCGAACCCACCTAAGGGAGAAAAGGGTTCGAAACGCTGGTTTCTTGGGTGCCACACGAATGAACCGGAAGACGACACCGCGAACACGTTATCGCCTAACGCAACCAGGCCGGCGGTTCCATCGATGGGAATTCGGCGTAGCCCTGGATCAAGCATCTCATATGTCGGCCCCGCTGGTCTGTATCTAAACAGGCCGCCTGATGAGGTACTGACCCACAGAAACCCTTCGGAGTCTTCTACGACGAATCGTGGTGAGCCTGGCGGAGTTGGAATCTCGGTAACGGTGCCCGGTAAATCGAATGCGGATAGCGATTCCGATGTCAGAAAGAAAAAGCGTCCGCGAGTGATACGGGAAGGTACAATATTAACGACATCGAGGCGATGGCGATGAACCATTTGGAGTTTTCCGACATCGCCAAAGTAGACACGCCCAATGGCACTCGCTATCAGGTCGCCGTCAGCGGTCGTTTCGATTGCAAGCGTATTGATCGGCAACCCCTCTATCTTCTGTGCCGATTTTTCGGTGCGCTCAGGCGTGATTAAAAAGCCTCCGGCTTCAGTCTTCGCTAGAATTCCATTCTTGTACTTAGCTATCGAGAATATCGTGCCACTTTCCAAGCCTTGAGCCGAAGCGAAATGAGTTACAGGGCTGGAAACGCTTATCCGAGAAATATGAGTCGGAGTGGTGACCCAGAGATCCCCATCTGAGTCACGTGCCACACCAAATACGCGAAGGTTTGGAAGGCCATCCGCCAATCCGAGAACTCTGTGGAATTTTCCCCCGAAGCCGCTAAGAGCAACGCCTTTTTGAAGAAGGCCTACTGCGAGTGTTTCACTGTCTATCCGCGATACTCCTGGAACGGTACCTAGGCGACCACCCAGACTGGGATCGCTGACGTTCTGTACACCTCCCCCTACATACCGGAAAAATCCGGTTCGGGTTATGAAATTGAAGCCGTCAATCGTGGGCTCTAGCCACTCAACTGCGCCACGTTCAGGCGAAACCGGTAATACGGTTTCCCAATCTCGACCAGTAAAGCGTGAAAGAACACTAACGTTTGAGACATAGATACGATCCTTGATATTGAACAATCGTAGTCTGCGACCGTCTGGAAATATCCACCAACGAAATTCCTGCCCGTCCCACCGATAGACCGTATCATCGCTCGCAAAAAAGATTCCCTCGAGAGTGCTCGCGACGTCCCAAATTGGAGAAAAATTTCGTTGGTTTTCCGGAAGTCGATCTCGGAGGGACACAAAGCTGCCGAGTCCATCCGGACCATTTGGAAAATAGCCGAGGTCATCGGCGCCGCCTACCCACAAACTGCCTTTCCGATCAAATGCCAGTCCGCGGAGCGCTGTTGCACGGCCAGCACGATAGTTGCGCCACCGTTCGCCATCGAAACTCAGCAGCACGTTCGTGCCAAAATACATGCGACCGTCCGGCCCCTGCGCGACTGCTAGGCAAGCCCCGCGACCGCCGACCTCATGAATCTCATAATTCGCGATCGGGAATGAACCCTCGACCGCTTTGGATGCGGAAGATGCCAGCAGAACGAGCGCGACCACCGAGGGCAAAGCGCAAGCTCGGCGCGGGCAACAGATCCTAAGAAGAATTTTCCCGACAGCGTTCATCACGAAGCTAAGTGATTTCCCGTAGCCCGCTCGGGAATCTCCTGCAATCGCGAGGGTGGTACTGCATATCACGCGCGGCAACCTGTTTTCCGATGAAAACAGCAACCCGCCTCACGTTTGGTGTCATCTCAGCGCTCCTGTTGACCGCCGGCTTTGCCCGCGCGGCCGAGCAGTTTGATCCGGTCTCAGTTGAGAATCCTTTGTCTCTCGAATCGACGAGTTTGGCAGAGGATGTGCCTGCCCCATGCTTGGGCTGCGAAGACGAGAACCCACTTTGACCAGCCATGCTCACCATCGCCGGAATCCGTTACCGTAATGTCATGGCCGCGCATGGCGGCCCGATCTCGTTCGTGCAGACGGGCGAGACGACGGTGTACGGCCGGACGATGTTCCAGTCCAACGTCCACCTCGATGCCTCCGTCCTGCCGCCCCGGCAGCGCTACGTGATGTTCGGCAACGCCGACGGCACGGGCACCCACCCGGTGGCGGCGGTCGCCCGCCACATGGCGATCTCGGAGGCGATCGAGCGCTGGGCGTTCCGGGTGGTGTCGAAGTCGCCGGACCGCGTGCTGTACGGCTTCGACACCGACCGCTCCTCCAGCGGCATGGCGGCGTATCCCGGCCTCTTTGACTACCAGAGCCGGCAGCGCGCGCTGGCCGAGGCGATCGAGCGCTACAGCCTCGTCGCGTGGTGGGAAGGCCGGCTGCCCGGCCGCCTGCGCGAGACGGAGTGGCCCGGCATCTCGGCGGTCGAGATCGTGGGCCCGTTCAGGGAGGCCCGCGCCGTCATCGTCTTCAAACGCTGCGATCCCGGCTTCTTCGCCTACGGCCACGCCGCGGCCCCCTCGTTCCACGCCGCCTGCGAGCGCGCGATCGTCGAGCTGGCCCGCAACGAGTACGTCCTGCGCCGCTACTGGCTGGCGGGCGGGCCCCAGCAACGGCCGCTCGACCTGTTCGAGCGCCGCTGCCTCTTCTTTTCCACGCCCGACGGTCACGAGCTCTTCCTCGCGAAGGCCCGGGCCGAGGCGGGCGAGCCGGCCGGCAAGCCGGCGACCGTCTTCGACGGCGAAATCCCCGGCCCCTGGGCCACGTACGCGACCGTCTGGCGCGTGGTGCTCCAGCCCGTCACCGACTCGTTCCTCGCGAACACCGAGCGGTACTTTTTCTGGTAGTGCAGATGCTGCCAGGGGTTGCCATCGGCGTGACGCGCCGCGGCTCTGCCGCGGCGCGTCACGCTTCGGCTTCCACCGGCTCCGCGCCGAGCCGGCGGTAGCGGTCCTTGATGCGGCGGACGATGTCGTCGGTGGAGAGCCCGTAGGCGGCGCGCAGCACCTCGTTGCTGCTGCCGTGCTCGACGAACCGGTCGGGCCAGCCGATGCGCTCGACCGCCGTGTGGCAGTCGGCCTCCTGGAGGGTCTCCAGCACCGCGCTGCCGAAGCCGCCCGCGAGGACGTGGTCCTCGAGGGTCGCCAGCAGGGGGACGACCGCGGCCTGGCTGAGCAGCAGGTGCCGGTCGAGCGGCTTCACGAAGCGGGCGTTCACGACGCCGACGGAGAGGCCGTCCTCCGCCGCGAGCCGGTCGGCGACCTTGAGCGCCTCGGCCACCATCGGGCCGAGCGCCCACAGCACGATGTTCGAGCCCTCGCGCAGCACCTCGGCGTGGCCGAGCGGGAGCTCGGCGGGCTCGTCCTTCACCTTCACGCCCGCGCCCGCGCCGCGCGGGTAGCGGATGAAGCCCGGGCCGGGCAGGCGCAGCGCGGTGTGGAGCATGTCGACGAGCTCGTCCTCGTCCTTCGGCTGCATCACCACGGCGTTCGGCACGCAGCGCAGGTAGGCGAGGTCGAAGAGACCGTGGTGCGTCGGGCCGTCGTTCGGCGAGAGGCCCGCGCGGTCCAGGCAGAACGTGACCGGCAGGTTCTGCAGGCACACGTCGTGGATGATCATGTCGTAGGCGCGCTGCAGGAAGGTGGAATAGATGGCGCAGACCGGCCGGAAGCCCTTCGTCGCCATGCCGGCGGCGAACAGCACGGCGTGCTCCTCCGCGATGCCGACGTCGAAGAACTGCCGGGGCACCTCGCGGGCGAGGAGCGACAGGCCGGTGCCGCTCGGCATGGCGCCCGTGATGCCCACGATCTTCGGGTCGAGCTGGGCGAAGCGCGTGAGCGCGGCGCCGAACACATCCTGGTACGCCGGGGGGGTGCCGGCGGCGGGGCGGACGCTCTCGCCGGTGACCGGGTCGTACGGGCTCGCGCCGTGGAACTTCTCGGGGTGGGCGAGGGCGGCCTCGAGGCCCTTGCCCTTCTTGGTCAGCACGTGGATCAGCACCGGGACGTCGCAGTGCTTCGCGAACTCCAGATTCTTCGCCAGGGCGTCGAAGTCGTGGCCGTCGATCGGGCCGAGGTAGCGCAGGCCGAACTTCTCGAAGAGCGAGGACTCCACGAAGAAGTCCTTCGTCTCGCGCTTCCACTTGTGATACACCCGGTTCATCTCCACACCGGTCGGAAAGCTCCGGAAGAACTCCTCGATGTCGTGGTGCAGCCGGTTGTAGGTCTCGTTCGTGCTGATGCGGTTGAGGTACGAGGCGATGGCGCCGACGTTCTTCGCGATCGACCACTCGTTGTCGTTGAGGATGACGATGAGGCGCTTGGTCGAGCTGACCACGTTGTTCAGCGCCTCGAGCGTGACGCCGCAGGTGAACGCCGCGTCGCCGCAGACCGCGACCACGTGCTCCGGCGAGCCGCGGAGATCGCGCGCCGTGGCCATGCCGAGCGCGGCGGAGAGGGCGGTGCCGGCGTGGCCGGCGCCGAACGCGTCGTGCGGACTCTCCCTGCGGTAAAGGAAGCCGGAGGCGCCCTCGCTCTTGCGCAACCGCCCGAAGAACGCGCCGCCGCGGCCGGTGAGCAGCTTGTGCACGTAGCCTTGGTGGGCGACGTCGAAGACCAGCTGGTCGTCCGGCGTGGTGAACGCCCGGTGCAGGGCGATGGTGAGCTCGACCACGCCCAGGTTCGGGCCGATGTGCCCGCCGTTGCGGGCGGTGACGGCGATGAGCTCGTCGCGGATCTCCTGGGCGAGCTGCGGAAGCTGGGCCGGCGCGAGGGCCTTGACGTCGGCGGGGCCGTGGATGCGGTCGAGCAGGCGCGCGGCGGGAGGGACGGAAGAGGTGCTCATGCGGACGGGCGGGCGGCGCGGCTCACTCGCTGCGCGAGGGCTCGAGCGGCTCGAGGACGATGGCGCCGTCCTTCGCCTTGCGCAGCTTCTCGATCTTCAGCTCGGCCTCCTTGAGGCGGCCCTCGCAGACCTTGAGCAACTTGCTGCCTTCCTCGTACTTGGCCAGGAGGTCGGCCAGCGGCGTCTCGCCCTGTTCCATCGCGTCGACGACCGCTTCCAGCCGCGCGAGCGCGGCTTCGAAGCTGAGTTTGGCGGCCTTGTCCATTTCCACGCGGTCACGATGGTTCCGGGGGAAGCGATTTCAACCACTCTTTGGGCCGCGCGGGGACAGATTAGGGTTGGCGGTCCTGCAAATTAGTTTGGAGTCGCGACATGCATTGGTTTTCCGCGGCCGTGCTCGGCCTGATCGCGCTGCGTGCCCTCGCGCAAATGGGCCTGGAGGCGCTGAACCGGGCCGAGACACGGCGCCATGCGGGCCGGCTGCCGGCGGCGTTCGCCGGGATCATGGACGCCGGCACGTTCGCCAAGGCCGCGGACTACACCCTCGCGCGGAGCCGGTTTGCGTCGTTCGCGGCCCTGTACGAGGCGGCCGTCCTGGTCGGGGTGCTGTTCAGCGGGCTCCTCCCGTGGCTCTGGGCGAGATTCGACGCCCTGGCGCCGGGTGCGGCGTGGGCCGGCGCGCTGTTCCTCGTGGCGGCCGGGCTCCTGCTTTCCCTGCCGGGGCTCCCGCTGGAGTGGTGGGCGCAGTTCCGGCTCGAGCAGCGGTTCGGCTTCAACCAGAGCACGCTCGGGCTGTGGGTCACGGACCAGCTGAAGGGCTGGCTCCTCGGCGTGCTCATCGGCTTACCGCTGGGCTGGGCGCTCCTTGCGCTGGTCAGCCGGGCCGGCCCGGCGTGGTGGGTGTGGGGCTTCGGGCTGCTGTTCGGGTTCCAGCTCCTGATGATCGTGCTGTACCCGAAGCTGATCCTCCCGCTGTTCAACAAGCTCACGCCGCTGCCGGAAAACGAGCTCCGCGCGCGGCTCCTGGCGCTGGCCGACCGGACCGGATTCCACGCGCGCACGATCGAGGTGATCGACGGCTCGAAGCGCTCGGCGCACTCGAACGCGTTCTTCACCGGGTTCGGGCGCTTCCGGCGGATCGTGCTTTTCGACACGCTCATGGCCCAGCTGACGCCGGAGGAGCTGGAGGCCGTGCTCGCGCACGAGATCGGCCATTACCGACGCGGCCACATCCCGCAGCGGCTCGTGACCGCCGGGGCGCTCCAGCTCGGCGGCTTCGCCGCGCTCGCCTGGCTGCTCCCGGCGCCGTGGTTCAACGGCACGTTCGGGTTCCCGGCGGGGGCGCTGGCGCCCGCGTTCCTGCTCTTCGGCCTGCTCGGGGGGCTGGTGACGTTCTGGTTCTCGCCGGTCGGCAACCGCATCTCGCGCAAGCACGAGTATGAGGCCGACGCCTTCGCGCGCGACGCGCTCGGCTCGCCCGAGCCGCTGCGCTCGGCCTTGCGCAAGCTCGCGCAGAAGAACCTCTCCAACCTGACGCCGCATCCGCTGTACAGCGCGGTGCATTATTCCCATCCGACGCTCGTCGAGCGCGAGCGCGCGCTCTCGCCGGCCGCGACATGAGGCGGCTCCGTCCGGTGCTCGGCATGCTGCTCGCCCTGGCCGCCGCGGCCTGGGCCGGGGCGGTCACGATCGCGACCTTCAACGTCGAGAACTACAACCTCGCCGACCGGATGGTGGAGAACGTCTTCCGCGAGGCCTATCCGAAGCCCGAGGCCGAGAAGGCGGCGGTGCGCCGGGTGATCCGCGACCTCGCGCCCGATCTGGTCGCCCTGCAGGAGATGGGCACGGCGCCGTTCCTCGCCGAGCTGCAGCGCGACCTTGCGCGCGAGGGGCTCGACCTGCCGCACGCGGTGGTGCTCGAGGCCGCCGACCCGGACCGGCACGTCGCGGTGCTCTCGCGGCTGCCGCCGAAGGAGGTCCGGCGGCACGCGGCGGTTCCGGTGACGCTCTTCGGCCGGCCGGACGTCGTGAAGCGCGGCGTGCTCGAGGTGACGGTCGCCACGCGCGAGGGCGACCTGACCTTGTTCATCGTCCACCTGAAGAGCCGGCGGACGGAACGGCCCGACGACCCGATGGGCGCCACCCAGCGCGAGCGCGAGGCCGAGGCCGTGCGCGATCTCGTGCTCGGCCGCTTCCCCAACCCGGCGAGGGCGAAGTTCATCATTTGCGGCGACTTCAACGACACGCGGGCGAGCAAACCCGTGCAGTCCCTGCTCGCGCGGGGAGGAACGCGGCTGGGCGAGCTGGTCCCGGCGGTCGACAGCCGCGGCGAGGCGTGGACGCACTACTATCGCCGTGAGGACACCTACAGCCGGATCGACTTTCTGCTGGTCTCGGAGGGCCTGAAGCCGGTAGTCGCCGGTGCGGGCCGCGTCCACGACGGCCCGGGCGCGGGCGAGGGCAGCGATCACCGCGCCGTGTCCGTAAAGCTCCGGCTGGACCCGATCAAGTAAGGCGGTGGCGCGCGCCGTCCCGGCGCGCTCAGCGCATCGATGGGTGTCGAGAAAACGCGCGCGAAGCCCGCGCGCTTTTCCGCAACGCCGCTCGGTCCGTCGGCCGGCTGAGCGGCGGCTATTTGGCGGCCGCCGGCGCCACCACCACCGGGATCGAGCTCTCGCCGGCGCTGGTCTTGTAATAGAGCGAACCGGTGCCGGGCTGGCCGCCGGTGATCGTCACCGTGGCGCTCGTCTGGCCGGCGGGAACCATGACCTCCGGCATCACGATGCTGGCGGCGATGTCCGTGGTGACCTCGATCAGCATGCCGCCGGCCGGGGCCGGGGAGGGCAGGATGAACGTCAGGTCCTGCTGCGCGCCGGAGACGAGCTCGAGCGACGCGGGCGAGACCGTGACTTCTGTCGCGTCGACGCGGAACGTGCCGGCGTCGAGCGGGCCGGAAGGCCCGTTGACCTGCAGCTGGTAGCTGACGCCCGCGCCGACCGAGGGCACGAAAAAGCTCAGGGCGGCGGGCGATTCGAAGACCGTGCGCGTCGGGTGATTGCCTAGATACACGACGTCCTGGGCCGTGAAACCGGCGCCGAGGATGTTGACGCGCGCGCCGACCGGCGCGCGGTTGGCCTCGGCGCGGAGGACATAGCGGCCGGCGACCGCGAGGGTCTGGAGCTCGGAATAGACGTCGCGCGGGGCGGCGCCGCTGCCCGACTGCACGTCGTACTCGCAGATGAAGTAGTAGGAGGCGGTGGTGCGGCCCGCCGGCAGCTGGTAGTCGAACTCCCACACGTTCGCCGCCGCGCCGCTCTTCGTCATGTTGAAGCTCCGGCCGTCGATGATGATCCGGGGCTGGATGCTCTCCGGGATGATGCCGCGCTGCCTCGGCACGAAGCTGGCGGAGATCGTGTAGATATGCGAAGGATTCGCCGGGAGGGTGAGCGGGGTGAGATTCGTGACCGTCATCTCGCAACCGGTGAGCAGCAGCAGCGCGAGCACCGCGGCGAGCGCCGACATCAGGCGGCGGCCGGCGAAAAGTTGGGGGATTTGTTGCATGAGAAAGGTTGCGCCCGGCCCCGCAGGCCGTTGGCTGTTAATGAATTCGACGCACTAATAATGGCCGGCTCACCCGCAGGGCAAGAAAAGTCTCAGGACGCGACCCCGCTCGGGATTTATGTGCACGTCCCGTTCTGCGCGACGACGTGTGATTTCTGCGCCTTCTACCAGACCGTGCCGAAAGGGGACGCCGTCGCGCGCTACCTGGACGGCGTCGCCGCCGAGACCGCGCTGGTCGACCGCGCCGGACGCGCCGTGAGCACGATGTTCTGGGGCGGCGGCACGCCGGGCCTCCTCCGGCCGGCCGAGATCGAGCGGCTCGGCCGTACGGTGCTCGCGTTCGCCGGCTCCGTCCCGGGCGAGTGGACGGTCGAACTCGCGCCGGCCACCGTGACGGACGACCGGCTCGCGGCCCTCAAGGACCTCGGCGTCTCCCGCGTCTCGCTCGGCGTGCAAAGCTTCCAGGAGGATCTGTTGGAGGCGCTCGGCCGGCAGCACACGCGCGCCCAGGTGGACCGCGCCTACGAGCTCATCCAGGCCCGCGGCTTCCCCAGCGTGAACCTCGACCTCATGTTCGCGCTGCCCAACCAATCGGGCGACCAGTGGCGCGCCGATCTCGACGAGGCGGTGCGGCGCGCGCCGGATCACATTTCGACCTACTGCCTGACCTTCGAGGAGGACACGGCGCTCTGGGTGGAGCTTTCGCAGGGCCGGGTGAAGCTCGATGCGGAGAAGGAGGCGCTCTTCTACACGCGCACCTGGGAACACCTCGAGCAGGCCGGGTACGCGCAGTACGAGGTGTCGAATTTCGCGCGGCCGGGCCAGGCCTGCCGCCACAATCTCAACACCTGGCGGATGCACGAGTGGATCGGCTTCGGGCCGTCGGCCGCGTCGCAGCACGACGGCTGGCGCGGGACAAATCCGCCCGATCTCGGGTTGTGGCTCGAGCAGGCGGCCGCGGGGCGCCGGGCCACCGCCGACCGGGTCCCGCTGGGGCCCGAGCTGCTGGCCGCCGACAGCGTGATATTCGGACTGCGGATGAACGAGGGCGTGTCCGTCCCCCAGCTGCAGCGGCGGTGGCCGCATGCGCCCTGGCCGGCGCTGTTCGACCTGCTGCCGAAATTCCTCTTCGCGGGCCTCATGCTCGCCACGCCCGAGGGCCGCATCCGACTCACCCCGCGCGGGCGGCTGCTGGCCGACGCGATCGGCGCGGACATCCTCGAGGTGTTCGAGCCCGCGAAGCGGGAAACCCGCTGAATGGGTGCACTTCCTCGCATGATCCCTGCCGCGCGTCTTCTTGTCATCCTTGCGGTGCTGCCCGCGGCCTTGGCCGCCCAGCGCATCGACATCGCCTGGCCGACCCCGAGCACCGCGTGGGAACGGGGCGCGGGGATCGAGTCGTTCGTCCAGCCCACGGTCTCGGGCGTGCCGGAATCCGGCCTCTTCGGCTGCGTGCGGAGCAACGGGCTCCAGTTCCACGAGGGCATCGACATCAAGCCGGTGCGGCGCGACGCCCGCGGCGAAGCCGCCGACACGGTCACCGCGGCCATGGCGGGGGTCGTGCGGCACATCAACACGCGCCCGGGCGAGAGCAGCTATGGCCGGTACGTGGTGCTCGAGCATCCCGACGCGACGCCCGCGGTCTACACGCTCTATGCCCACCTCGCGCGCGTGGACCCGGGCCTGCGGGTCGGCGCGCGGGTCGAACAGGGTCGCGCGCTCGGCCTGATGGGCCGGAGCGCGGGCGGCTACGCCATCCCACGCGAGCGGGCCCACCTCCATTTCGAGATCGGGCTGCGCACGTCGGACAGCTTCCAGTCGTGGTACACCTGGCGGAAGTTCGGCAGCCCGAACCAGCACGGCGTGTGGAACGGGATGAACCTGCTGGGCATCGATCCCCTCGACTTCATGCGGCAGTGGAAAAGCCGCCGGGTGGACAATTTCCAGCAGTACTTCGACCGCATGCGGCCGGCGGTGCGCGTGCGGGTCGTGACGAGCCGCACCCCGGACTTCGTCACCCGCTATCCGGCCCTGCTGAGCGAGCCGATGCCGGTCGGGATGGTCGGCGGCTGGGAGGTCGAATTCAACGCCACCGGTCTGCCGTACTCGTGGAAGCCGCTGCCGGCCGCCGCGGTGGCCGGACTGCGCGCCGATTCGGTCCAGCTGCTGCAGGTCGACGCGGCGCTGACGCGCGGGCACCGGTGCAAAAACCTCGTCCGGCCGAAACGCGGCGGCGGGCACGTCACCGGACCCGATCTAGACTCCGTGTTGCAGCTCCTTTTTGGACTGCGGGGGTGACGCCGGATGCGGCTCCGGCCGGGCGCCCGGCGAAGGCCGCGGTGTGACGGCGGCCTCCCCGCGGGCGAGCATCGCCGCCGCCTGGTCGAGGACGCGGTCCAGGTCGTCGGCGCGCAGCGGCTTGATCACGTGGATGAGGTAGCCGGCGCGCCTCGCCTCGTGCACGTCCTCCTCCATCCCGTAGCCGGTCAAGGCCACGGTGATCGGCGGGGCATTCGGCCCGAGCCGGGCGAGCAGGCCGTAGCCGCTGCCGTCCGGGAGGCCGATGTCGCTCAAGAGCACGTCGAAGCGCTCCTTGGCCGCCGCCGCCACCGCCCCGGCCACGGAATCCGTGCCAGTCACCGTGTGGCCGCGAAAGCCGAGGAGGCGCTCCAGCGCGGTGCGCGAGGACGGCTCGTCCTCCACGAGGAGGATTCGCAGCGGCCCATGGACGGGGGACGCGGCGGCCGGCGTCGCCGGCCCGGACGGCGGCACGGACGCACTCGACCGCCGGGGGATCGTGATGCGGAAGCTGCTTCCCCGGCCGCGGCCCGCGCTCGACGCCACGATCCGGCCGCCGTGCAGCTCCACCAGCGAGCGGGAGATCGCAAGGCCCAGGCCCAGCCCGCCGAACCGGTGCGCGCTGTTCCTCCCCGCATGGTCCCCCTGGGCGAACGCGTCGAAGGCGCGGCTGATCTCGTCCGGCTCCATCCCGATGCCTGAGTCTTCGATGACGACCTCGAGGTCGCCGTCCAGCTCACGCGCCCGCACCGTCACGCGGCCGGCGGGCGGCGTGAACTTCGCCGCGTTGCGGAGCACGTTCCAAAAAACCTGCTGGAGCCGCGTGGCGTCGCCGATCATCGGAACCGAGGCGGGCGCGATGTCGGTCACGATCTCGATGCGCTTCTGGTCGTAGTCGGGGCGGACATTCCGGATGGCATCGCGGAGCACCCGGAGGCCGTCGATGCGGCCCTCGCGCAGGATGAGTTTCCCGCGCGTGATCTGGGTCAGGTCCAGGAGGTCGTCGATCAGGCGCGCCTCCAGCGCGACATTCTGCGCGATCGTCTCGAAGAGCTCGCGGGTTGGCGCGGGAAGGCTGGGATCGCCGGCCGCCTCACTTGCGGTCAGGAGCACCGGCGTCAGGGGCGTGCGCAGCTCGTGCGAGAGGGCGGCGAGGAAGTCGTCCTTCGCCCGGTGCGCGTCCCGCGTCCGGGTCTCGGCCTCGCGCAAGGCATCGATCAGCCCGCGGGTGCGGTACTGGCGCCGGCGCGCGCGGACCGCTGCCCGGACCGCGCTCAGGACGGATCTCATCCCAGCCGGCCGGTCGAGAATGGTGGCATTCGTCAGCCGGTCGAGGATCTCGGTGGCGCGGGCCGACTGGGTGCCGCCCCTCAGCATCAGGATGAACGGGAGGTCGGACCATTCCGGCTGCCGGGCCAGCAACCGCAGCAGGCCGGGTGTGTCCTCCTCGGACAGGATCTGGTCGGTCGCCACTACGGCCGCGGCCCCCGCCTCGATTTCGCGCGTCAGCTGGCGGAGGGAGGTGCAGGTCACGGCCTCCAGTCCCGCTCCCGCGAGCAGACGGGTGCTCACCTTCGCGTCGCGGGCGGTGGCGACGAAAAGCAGCACGCGCTCTTCGGTGGGCCGGTCCCCGGGGGGAAGGTCGGGCATCGGACAGGTCATTCCGCGGCTCGAGGATCGACGACCGGGAGGCCGGAGAGGACACCGCGGTACTCGGACAGCGGTTCGCTGACGTGGATGCCCCCGGGCCCCGTCATGAACTCCCGGATGGTCGTCTCGTGCGGACCGCTCCGCTTCTTGATCACCGAGATGGCGCGCTTCACGGATCCGTTGTCTTCGTAGTAGCGGAACAACACGACGGCGTCCGCCAGGTAGCTGGTGTCGATGGGCGAGGGCATGCCGGAGCCGATCACCCCATGCTGCGCGACGACCATGATGGTGCAGACGCCCTGGTCCCCGAGATAGGCCAGCAACTCGTGGAGTTGCGCGGTGAGGAAGCGTTCCTCCGGCATGGCGTTCAGATAGCCGTTGAGGCTGTCGATCACGACGACCCGGGCGGCCTGTTCCTCCACTTCATGTCGCACCAAGTGGGCGAATTCACCGGGCGAGAGCTCGGTCGGATCGATCTGCCGCAGGCTCAGCGCGCCCGGGCCGGTGTCTTCGGTGAAGTCGAGCCCCAGCGCCTGGCTTCGCTTCACCAGCGTGCG
>DASPMS010000085.1:0-2713 GCA_035626915.1 Opitutaceae bacterium | reverse complement strand
CCGCGGTCTCCGGCGTCCCGGCGTCCGGAGCGCGCGCGCCGCCCTCGGCGGTGGCCGCGCCTTCTTCCGCCGGTGCACCCGCGGCGGGCGCGGCGCCCTCGCCCTTCCGCTCGCGCCGCGCGTTGATCCAGATCTCCCCGCGCTGGTTCTTCTGCATCCAATAGACGAAGCCGTTCTCCTCGTGGTACTCGGGCTTCTCCGCGTCGTCGGGCGCAAGCTTGAGCCCGTGCTCGGCCAGCTGCGCCAGCAGCCCGGCGTCGTCGGTCTTGAACGCCTTGGTCAGGAAACCGAAGCTGCCGGACCAGCCGTGCCCGTGGCGGTTGCGCCGCATCTGTCCGCGGACCTTGTCGAGGAACGTCTTCGGCGCGGCGGGCTGCGCCGGCTCGGACTCGCGCGCGGCCGGGGCGCCCTCGCCGCCGGCTTCCGCGGCGGGCTCGGCCGGCTTCTCGCCGCCGCCCGCGGGCGCTTCCTCGTCGCTCACGCGGCGGCCCGGCACCACGCGGAAGACCGGCTGCGGCTTCTCGCGCACGTTGATCCAGATCTCGCCGCGGCGGTTGATGTTCACCCAATAGAGGTCGCCGTCGTACTCGACATGGACGGGCTTCGCGTTCTCGTCCGCCGGGATCTGGAGCCCGCACTCGACCAGCGCCCCCTTGACGTCGGCCTCGTCGAGCTTCCACTTCTTGGCCAGGTAGTCGACGCCGACGCTCTGGCCGGGCCCGCGCTGGTTGCGGCGCATGTGCGGCTTCAGCGCGTCGAAGAACGTCGGGAGCTCGTCCTCCTCCGCCAGCTGGTCCCACTCGTCCTTCGCGCCGTTCTCGTCCTCCGGCGCATCCGGATCGGCGTCGCGCGAGGTGTCCACCGGACGGCGGAACCCGTCGTCCGCGCCGCCCTTCTCCTCCGCGAGGAACGTCTCGGCCTGATCCTCGGCCGCGGCCGCCCCGGCGCCGGTCGCGGCGCGGAACTTGGCCTCGAACTCGGCGCGCAGCTTGTCGGCCTCGGCCCGGGCGGCCGCCGCGGCGGCGTCCTCGAGCGTCCAGTCGCGCTGCGTCGGCCGCCGCGCGAGCCCGCTGAAGGCCAGCGGATTGTCGGGCGGCGTGTGGAAGTGGATGATCTCCCACTGTTCCTGCCCGAGGTCGTTCAGAAATTTCTCCATCAGAGCCGGCGACGCGAAGCCGCCCTTGCCGCTGCTGATGATCTTGTATTCCCAGTTGGACATAGGCCGAAACGCTTCCCGCAACGCCCGACCCGAAGCGAGCCTAATCTTCGGCGGCCCGGCCGCGGTTCCCGCGGGGCGTGAACGATATAAGCTCGCTTGCCGTTTCCGCGGCGCTGCCTACCCGTTTCGGCTTCCCGCCCCATGACCCGCCACCTCCCCGCCCCCGCGGTCCTGCTGCTGGCCGCCGCGTTGCCCGCGCTGGCCGCCGCGCCCGCCCCCGATGCCGACAACGGCGGCATCCTGCTCCCGCCCGGCTTCCGGGCCCTCGTCTTCGCCGACAACCTCGTGGTCGACCGCGCCGTCGACGGCCGGCCGAACAACCTGCGCTTCATCGCGGTCGCGCCGAGCGGCGACGTGTATGCGAAGACCAAGCGCGGCGCGCTGCTCGCGCTGCGCGACACGGACGGCGACGGCCGGGCCGACGTGGTGAAGGAGTTCGGCGGCGGCGGCGGCTCGGGCCTGCTCATCCGCGACGGCTGGCTGTACCACTCCACCGACAAGGACGTCTTCCGCTACCGGCTCGCGCCCGGCGAGCTGGTGCCGGCCGGCGAGCCCGAGCGCATCGTCGCGGACCTGCCGAACCAACGCACGCACGAGACGAAGTCCTTCTTCTTCGACGACCGCGGCCGGCTGGTCGTCGAGGTCGGCTCGCCCTCCAACGCCCACGGCGGCGAGAACGACCGCCGGCTCGGCGCGAAGGGCGGCGACGCGACCGAGTTCCTCCGGACGTACGGCGGGTTCTGGCGTTTCGACCCGGCGAAGCCCGGCCAGAAACAGGCCGACGGCGAGCACATCACGACGGGCCACCGCCACGTCGTCGCCGTCGCGTGGAATCCGGTCTCGCAGTCCGCGTTCTTCGCCATGCACGGCCGCGACAACCTCCACACCGTCGCGCCGCAGTTCTACAGCGAGGCCGACATGGCCGAGCTGCCGGGCGAGGAGTTCCACCAGCTGCGCGAAGGCCAGAACCTCGGCTGGCCGTACACCTATTGGGATCCGCTGAAGAAGCAGCGGATGGTCGCGCCGGAGTTCGGCGGCGACGGCCGCCAGGCCGAGGACCCGGCGAAGTACCAGGCGCCCGTCTTCAGCTTCCCGGCGCACTGGGCGCCGCTGCAGATGACGTTCTACCACGGCGACCAGTTCCCCGCGCGCTACCGCGGCGGCGCGTTCATCGCGTTCCACGGGTCGTGGAACCGCGCGCCGCTTTCCCAGCGCGGCTACAACGTCTGCTTCGTGCCCTTCGACGAGCGCGGGATGCCCGCCGGCGGCTACGAGGTCTTCGCCTGGAATTTCCCCGGGAAGCCCGAGTTCACCTCGCCGCGCGATGCGGCGTACCGGCCCGGCGGCGTCGCGGTCGGCCCCGACGGCTCGCTCTATATCTCCGACACGCAGAAGGGCCGCATCTGGCGCGTCATCCACGTCGGCGACGAGAAGGTCGCGGACGCCCCCGGCCGGCCCGCCGCGGGCGGCGCGGCCCCCACGGCGGCCGACCGC
>DASPMS010000084.1:0-19675 GCA_035626915.1 Opitutaceae bacterium | reverse complement strand
CACTTCATTTCCACGACGCCTTCCTTGAGGCCCTTGCCGCCGACCGTGAGCCGGAGCGGCATGCCGACGAGGTCGGCATCCTTGAACTTCACGCCCGGCCGCTCGGCCCGGTCGTCCACCAGCACGTCGGCCCCCGCCGACTCGGCGGCTTGCGCGAGCCTCTTCGCCACCTCGGCGGCCGTCGCATCCTGGGGGTCCAGATTCACGACCAGCACCTGCCAGGGCGCGACCGCCCAGGGCCAGACGATGCCGTCGGTGTCGTTGCTCTGCTCGACCACGGCCTGGAGCGTGCGGCTGATGCCGATGCCGTAGCAGCCCATCACCATCGGATGCGACTGCTTCTTGTCGTCGGTGTACACCGCGCCGAATTTCTCGGAATATTTCGTGCCGAGCTTGAAGACGTGGCCGACCTCGATCGCGCGGTCGATCCTGAGGGGCGCGCCGCACTTCG
Source organism: Opitutaceae bacterium (assembly GCA_035626915.1). GTDB lineage: Bacteria > Verrucomicrobiota > Verrucomicrobiia > Opitutales > Opitutaceae > Didemnitutus. Next base: position 19,224 of record DASPMS010000084.1, on the reverse strand, counting down.
GGCAGGGCTCGCCGGCGCGGACGCTGCGGAAGTCGCCCCACGAGGTGACCTGCAGGTCCCGCGCGACGTTCACATTCCGGAGGTGGAAGCCATCCTTGTTCGCGCCGGTCGTGCCGTTGCCGACCAGACGGACGGCGTGATCGGCGAAGATCCCCGCCAGCGCGCCCGGGTTCCGGATCGTGCCCTTCACGGTGCCGAGGCTGCCGGGCTTCGCGCCCATGACGGGCTCGATCTCCTCGGGCGTCGCGGCGCGCCAGAGCTGGAAGCCCAGGGTGCCCAGCTTCGCCTCCTCAAGCTCGTCGCAGCCGCGGAGCACGACCAGGAAGGGTTTGCCGTCGCCGATGTAGACGAGGGTCTTGAACTGACGGTCCGCGGCGACGTGGTGGGGGGCCGCCGCCAACGCGGCAATGGTCACCACGCCCGGCGTGGCGAATTCCTCGATTGCGCCGGCCGGCGCGGCGTCGGCCAGATCCTTGGGCACGAGGCCGCTCGTGGCCTTCTCCCGGTTGGCGGAATAGCCGCTTTGCTCGCAGTGCACGACGTCGTCGTCGCCGACCGGAGCCGGCACCATGAACTCGTGCGAGAAGCTGCCGCCCATGACGCCGGTATCGGCCTCGACGGCGATGGTCTTCAGGCCGCACCGGCTGAAGAACGCGAGATACGCCCGCTTCATGCGGTTGTAGCTCTCGATCGCGGCGGCGTCGTCGACGTCGAAGCTGTACGCATCCTTCATGATGAACTCGCGCGCGCGCATCAGTCCGTAGCGCGGACGGATCTCGTTCCGGAACTTCGTGCCGATCTGATAGAAATTCTTGGGCAGGTCGCGGTAGCTCGTGATCTCGGCCTTCACCAGCGGCGTGATGATCTCCTCGTGCGTCGGCCCGAGCACGAACTCGGGCTCCTTCGCCCGCCCCTTGCCGGCGCCCGCATGGTCGACGCGGTACATGATCTCCCGCGCCGCCGCCCACCGCGGCCCGTCCTGCCAGTGCTCGGCGGGGTGGATGAACGGCATCGCGAGCTCGATCGCGCCCTCGCGGTCCATCTCCTCGCGGCAGACCTGGCTGATCTTCTGGATGACGCGCAGGCCGGCGGGCAGGTACGTGTAGAGACCGCCGCCCAGCTTTCGCACCAACCCGGCCCGCAGCAGCAGCTTGTGCGAGGCGATCTCGGCGTCCGCCGGGCTCTCCTTCAGCGTCGGGATGAACGTCTGGGACCAGAATTTCATGAAAGCCCGGGACGAGAACAACTCCCCGGAAACGGCGCAAATGTATTTGCGCCCGCCGCCCGCCGCTGCCGATAAACCGCGCCGATGCCGCCTCCGACCCCGCGTGCCGCGCCCAAGCCCTGGCCCCTGAAATGGGTCGCGGCGGTCATCGTCGTGAGCGTCGCGCTGTACACTTTTCTCACCCTCCAGTTCCGCAAGCCGGGCCCGGCCTACCGGCCGTATCAGGATGCCCAGGATCGCGCGACGACCGCCCGGCTGCTGGCCGGCGGCTGGAGCCGGCTCCCGGCGGACGTAAGCCGCCCCGCGGACCCCGCGAAGCCCGCTGCAACATCCGCCGCGATCCGCCGCGAAAGCCCGGGCCTCGGCGCCGAACTCGAGGCCGCCTTCGCGGAGAAGCCGCCGCTGCTCGCTTCCGTCGGCGGCGTCGTCGCCCCCGCCGAGGTGGCGCGCGGCGAGGACTACCGCGCCTACTTCAAGGGCACCCTCGCCGACCAGGGCACGCAGCTCGCGGAGGTCGCGGCCTACCGGCGGGGCAACACGGTGGTGCTGATCCCGACGATCGAGCGGCTGCCCGACGCCGCGCTCCTGAGCCGCTGGGCCGAGGCGCCGTACCAGGTTCGGATCCCCACGCAGGCGCTGCCCCCCGGCCGCTACGAGGTGCGGCTCGCCGCCCAACGGGCGGGCGCGGCGTGGAGCTTCAGCGTGCGCTGAGCCAACAGGTTAGCGTGCCGCCGCCGGCGCAGCCGCTTCCGTCTTGCCAACGCTCCGACCGGGACGCACCGTGACCCCTTTTCCCTTTCCCCAGCGCCGCCCGGACATGAATCAGAACATCCGCAACATCGCCATCATTGCCCACGTCGACCACGGCAAGACGACCCTCGTCGACAAGCTTCTCAAGGAAGGCGGCGTCTTCCGCGCCAACCAGCAGGTCGAGGAGCGCGCCATGGACTCCATGGACCTCGAGAAGGAGAAGGGCATCACGATCAAGGCGAAGAACACGTCCGTGCACTGGCAGGACAAGATCATCAACATCGTCGACACGCCCGGCCACGCCGACTTCGGCGGCGAAGTGGAGCGCGCGCTCCGGATGGTCGATGGCGTGCTCCTGCTGGTCGACGCCTACGACGGCCCGCAGGCGCAGACGCGCTTCGTGCTGCGCAAGGCCCTGCAGCACGGCCTCAAGGTCATCATCGTCATCAACAAGATCGACCGCGACAACGCGGATCCGGTGAAGATGTACGACAAGGTCCTCGAGCTCCTGATGGAGCTCAACGCGACCGAGGAGCAGTTCGACGCGCCGGTGGTGTACGGCTCGGGCCGCGACGGCTACATGATGCATCACCTCGGGGACGAGAAGAAGGACATGACCCCGCTCTTCGAGACGATCCTCGAGCACGTCCCGCCGCCCTTCGCGAAGCCGAACGAGCCGTTCCACATGCTGGTTTCGAACATCGACTGGAGCGACTACGTCGGCCGCATCGCGATCGGCAAGATCCTCGGCGGCAGCGTGAACATCGGCGAGCCGGTGTTCATCATCCGCCACGCCACCGGCCAGCGGGTGCGGGCCAAGATCACGAAGGTCTTTGAGTATTCCGGCCTGGGCACCTCCGAGTCGGCGACCGGCGTGGCCGGCAACATCGTCGGCCTCTCCGGCTTCGAGGACGTGGACATCGGCGACACCCTCACGGCCGACGAGAATGGCCATGCCCTGCCCTTCACGCAGATCGACCCGCCGACGCTCGAGATGCAGATCGGCGTGAACGACGGCCCGCTCGTCGGCACCGAGGGCAAGCTCGTGACCTCCCGCCAGCTGCGCGAGCGGCTCTTCCGCGAGGTGAAGACCAACGTCTCCATCAGCGTGGACGACTCGGACCGCGCCGGCGTGTTCAACCTCAAGGCGCGCGGCGCCATGCAGGTCGCCGTGCTCGTCGAGACCATGCGCCGCGAGGGCTTCGAGCTCACCGTCTCCCGCCCGACCGTCATCGAAAAGGTCGTCGAAGGAAAACGGCTGGAGCCGTACGAGAGCGTCTGGATCGAGATTCCCGACGAGTGCGTCGGGACGGTCATGCAGAACCTGGCCAACCGCAAGGGCCAGATCACGAACATGGAGAAGCACCACTCCACGACGCTGATCGAGGCTGTGATCACGACCCGCGGCCTGATCGGCCTCGAGATCGACATCGTGAACGCGACCAGCGGCCGCGGCGTCATGAGCCACCTCTTCAAGGAATACGGCCCGTACGCCGGCGAGGTCCTCACGCGGCTCACCGGCACGCTCATCGCGACCGAGGCCGGCGAGACGACGGCGTACGCCCTCGTCATGTGCCAGGAGCGCGGCAAGCTCTTCGTCGGCCCCGGCGAGCGCGTCTACGAGGGCATGATCATCGGCGAAAACCCGCGCAACGAGGACATCGCCGTCAACGCCGTCCGCGAGAAGAAGCTCACCAACTTCCGCTCCCAGGGCGAAGGCGTCGCCGCGGGCCTCACCCCGGCCACGAAGCTCTCGCTCGAGCGCGCGATCGAGTACATTGCCGCCGACGAGCTCGTCGAGGTCACGCCGCAGAATCTCCGCCTCCGCAAGCGCGTCCTCAAGGAAACCGAGCGCCGCAAGCTCGATCGCGCGGCGAAGCGCGCGAGCGAGGATTGACCGGTCCGCTCCGGCGGCCGGCCCTCACTCGCGCGGCCGCGCCCGGCGGGGCTCAATGCGCCGCGGCCGGCGCCGTGCCCTCGGTCTCCCGCTCGATCTCCGCGGCCTTCTTCAGGCCGTGCGCGCTCGAGTGCCCGGTCAGCTTCAGGCAGAGCCGGTCCATGATCAGGTAGACGATCGGGATCACGTACAGCGTGATGAAGGTGGAGAGCGTCAGGCCGCCGACCACGACGATGCCCATCGGGTTGCGGGTCTCGGCGCCGGCGCCCGAGGCGAAGGCGATGGGCACCGCGCCGAGCACGGTCGAGATGGACGTCATCACGATGGGCCGGAAGCGGATTGTCGCGGCCTCGAAGGCGGCCTCGGCGGCGCCGATGCCCTTCTCCACCTGGAGCTGGTTGGCGAACTCGACGATGAGGATGCCGTTCTTGGCCACGAGGCCGATCAGCATGATCAGGCCGAACCGGGAGAAGAGGTTGTCGGTCATCGGCGCCCCCCAGAAGCGGGTGCAGTAGAGCACGAGGAGGCCCCCGGCGATCGCGATGAACACGCCGGTGAAGATCGTGACCGGGTGGATCCAGGACTCGAACTGCGCGGCGAGGATCAGGAAGGTGAACAGCAGCGCGAGGCCGAAGAGGATGACCGTATCGTTGCCGCTCTCGACGAACTCGCGCGTCTCGCCGTCCCACGCGAACGTGTAGCCAGCCGGCAGCTTCTCGCGCGCGAGCTGCTCCATGAAGGCCACGCCGTCGCCGATGGTCCTGCCCTCGGCCATCTGGGCGGAGATCGTGACCGCGCGCAGCCGGTTGAAATGGGGGTAGCTCTCCGGCACCGTGTCCTCCGACCAGCCGACGAGGTTGCTCAGCTGCACGAGGTGGCCGTCGGCCGAGCGGACATAGAGCCGCGCGAGGTCGCTCGGCGTGGCCCGGTTCTCGTCCGTGACCTGCACCATGACGTAGTACTGCTGGTTGCCGCGCTGGAACTCCGTGACGCGGCGGCCGCCGAGGAGGGACTCCAGGGTGGAGGCGATCGCGCTGACGGGAACCTTGAGGTCGGCCGCCTTGGCGCGGTCGATATTCACGTCGAGCTGCGGCTTGGTCGGGGACGGGTCGACGCGCGGCTGGATGAACTGGTTGCTCTCCCGCATCGCGGTGAGCATCTCGCCGCCGAGCCGCTGCAGCTCGTTGAAGTCGCTGCCGAGGAGCACGAGGCTCACGCCGCTGCTCCCGCCGCGCGGTCCGCGGCCGAACGGGCGGACGGGGTTCGCGACCGCCTGGCCGCCGGTGACCTCGCGCTGGAACTTCCGGCGCAGCTCCGCGACGATCTCCTGCGTCTTGCGGTCCCGCTCCTCCCATGGCTTGAGCGTCGCGAACACGAAGGCCCGGCCGCCGTCGCCCGTGCGGTGGAACGTCCGGTCGATTTCCGGTATCCTCAGGATCATCTGCTCCATGTCGTAGGAGTACGTCTTCAGGTACTCCGGCGTCGCGCCGATCGGGGCGATGAGGTTGGCGGTGAAGATTCCGCGGTCCTCGAGCGGCGTGAGCTCCCGCTGGAGCCGGGTGTAGAGCGCCAGGCCGCCCACGGTGAACGCCAGGGCGAGCAGCAGGACCAGGGGCTTCGCGCGCAGCGCCCACCGCAGCGTCCGCTCGAAGAGCCCGTTGAGCCGGACGAAGAAGGGCTCGGTCTTCTCGTAGAACCACCCGTGCGCCGCCTTGCCGTTGACGATCTTGGCCTTCAGCAGCCGCGAGCAAAGCATCGGCGTGAGCGTCAGGGCGACGAAGGCGGAGACGAGCACCGAGACCGCGAGGGTGATGCCGAATTCGAAGAACAGCCGCCCGGTCTGCCCCGACTGGAACGCCACCGGCAGGAAGACCGCGGCCAGCGTGAGCGTCGTCGCGATGACCGCGAAAGCGACCTGCCGCGCGCCGAAGATCGCGGCGTGGATCGGGCCCTCGCCCTCCTCGATGCGCCGGTAGATGTTCTCGAGCATCACGATCGCGTCGTCGACCACGAGTCCGACGGCGAGCACCAGCGCCAGCAGCGTCAGGGTGTTGATCGTGAAGCCGAGGATCTTCATCACCGCGAAGGTGCCGATGATCGACACCGGGATCGCCACCAGCGGGACCATCGTCGCCCGCCAGTCGCGGAGGAAGAGGAAGATCATCAGGACGACCAGGATCGAGGCCTCCCACAGGGTCTTGTAGACCTCCCGGACGGAACGGTCGACGAACACGGAGCTGTCGAACCCCACCGCCACGTTCACGCCTTCCGGGAGATCCGACTTGATGAGCGGGATCATCTCCTTGGCCCCGTTGGCGACGTCCAGCACGTTGGCCTGCGCCTGCCGCAACACCTGCACGCCGACCGTGGGGATGCCCTTGAAATAGGACTCCGAGCGGTATTCCTCGGAGCCGAGCTCCACCCGGCCGATGTCCGAGAACTTCACCTGGTGCCCGCCGCGCGTGGCGAGGACGAGGTTCTCGAATTCGGCCACCTGCGACATGCGGCCCTCGATGCGCACGGGAAACTCGCGCGCCGTCGACTCGATGCGCCCGCCGGGAATCTCGACGTTCTGCTGGCGGAGCGCGGACTCGATGTCGGCGACCGTCAGCTGGTGGGCCGCCAGCCGGTCGCTGTCGACCCACAGGCGCATCGCGTACCGCGGCCCGCGGACGTTGACCGCGCCCACGCCCGGGATCGTCTGCAGGCGCTGCACCGCGATGAGCTCGACCATTTCGCGCAGCTCGAGACGGCTGTAGCGGTCGGAATTGAACGTCAGCGTGAGCACCGGCGAAGAGTCCGCATCGGCCTTCGTCACCTGGGGCTCGTCGATCTCATCCGGCAGCCGGCCGCGCGCCCGGCTGACGCGGTCGCGCACGTCGTTCGCCGCCTCATCGACCTCGCGGTCGAGGGTGAACTCGACCGTGATGCGCGAGCTTTCCTCCTGCGATTCCGAGCGGATGGTGCGGATGCCGTCGATCGAGGCGATCTCGCGCTCGAGCGGCTCGGTGATGCGCGCCTCAACGACCTCGGCCGACGCCCCGCGGTACGAGGTGTCGACCGTCACGATGGGCGAGTCGATCAGGGGATATTCGCGGACGGGCAGCCGGCCGAAGCTGAGCAGGCCGATAAGGACGACCAGGATGGACGCGACGAGCGCGACGACCGGCCGGCGGATCGAGACGTCGGAAAGGATCATGGCCTATTCCCCGATGCGGAACTCCTGCCGGAGGGGCCGCGGTTCCACCTTGATGCCGGGATAAAGGATCAGCGCGCCCACGCCGGACGCGACGACCGGATGCTCCTCCTGGAGCGCGCCGTCCTTGAGAGGCGTCACCTCCACCAGGCCTTTCTCCCGGAGCCCCAGCTTCACGGGCACGAACTCGGCGACGTTGTCCCCCTCCTTGCCGCGCACCGCGATGACCTGCGTCCCGTTCGGCGTCGTGAGGATCGACCCCTCGGGCACGGTCAGTGCGCCGCGCCGGACCTGCAGAATGATGTCGATGTTCGCGAACATGCCGGGCTTCAGGCCCGGCCGATCGGCGCCGAGGTAGCCCTTCACCTGGCTGGCGCGCGTCGCGCGGTCGATGATCGACGAGATGAAGTAGACCTCGCCTTCGCTGCGAACCTCGCCGGCGGGCGTCTGGGCGCGGAGGGTGAACTTCGATCCCGGCTTCACCCGCTCGGCGAAACGCTCGGGGATTTGGAAGTCCACCTTCAGGCGGCTCAGGTCGTCGATCGTGGTGATGATGGTGGCGGCGGTCACGTAATCGCCGGGCGAGACGGTGCGGGCGCCCGCGATCCCGTCGAACGGGGCCTTGATCTCGAGTTTGTCGAGCCGCACGCGCAGGAGCTGAAGCTCGGCCTCGACCGAGGCGTGCTCGGATCTCACCCGGTCGGCCTCCGCCTGCGACATCGAGCGCGCCTGGGTCAGGTCCTCGCTGCGCTTGAGGTTCAACTCGGCGAGCCGGAACCGGGCCTCGGCCTGCGCCAGCTGGGCGCGGATCTCGGAGTCGTCGAGCTGGAGCAGCACCTGCCCGCGGGTCACGTGCTCGCCCTCGTTGAAACGGACCGAGCGGACCTGCCCCGAGATCTCGGCGCGGATCTGGGCGGTCTCGTTAGGCGCGAGCGAGCCGACGAGGGAAAGCGATTCGACGAGGTCGCGCCGCGTGACGTTGACGACCTCGACCGGCTGCTTCTGGCCCGCGCCGGCCGCGCGCGTGGGCGCGGCCGCGTTCTCTTTCCTGGCGCAGCCGGCGATCCCGAGGATCGCCAGGCCCGCAAGGCACACTACGAGGCCAGTCTGGGCGGGGCGGGTCATGAGGCGAAGTGACAGTCTTTCCGGCACTTGCGGTTCTGCAAGAGCCAATCCGTCCCCGGCGGAGCGCCGGCCGCCTCAGCCGTTGAGCTTGGCGTACTCGGCCGCGGCCAGCAGGCCCGCGGCATCGGCGGGATTCGCAAGCTTGAGCTTGAGGATCCAGCCCTCGGCGTAAGGGGCTTGGTTGACCTTCTCCGGATGCGCGTCCAGCGCGCTGTTGACCTCGACCACGGTGCCGGCCACCGGCGCGTAGAGGTCCGAGGCCGCCTTGACCGACTCCACGACGCCGAACGCCTCGCCGGCCTTGAACGTCGCCCCCGGCTTGGGCAGCTGCACGAACGTGATGTCGCCGAGGCTGCTCTGCGCGTAGTCGGTGATGCCAACCAGCGCCGTGCCGTCGGACGCGACCTTGAGCCATTCGTGAGACTTGGCGTAGCGGAGTTCAGAAGGGATGTTGCTCATGACGGAAAATCGCTGATGTGGTTACACTCGAGGAAGAAACAATCAGTTCTTCTTTAGCTCCACGAAGGGCGGCTTGACCAGCTGCAAGTTGATCCTGGCCCCACGGATATCCACCGACAGGGCCTCCGCGCCGGCCGCGGCATCGACCAGCGCCGAGCCGATGGCCTCGTTCAGGACCGGGGACAGCGTTCCCGACACGACCCTGCCGGCGGCCGAGCCGTCAGCCCGAAGCACCGGGGATTCCGCGCGCACGATCCGCCGGTCCCCCGTCTTGAAGAAAACGACCTTTTTCGCCGGCCCCCGCTCCTTCTCCGCGACGAGCGCATCGGACCCGATGAACGGCCCCTTGTTGAACTTCACGACCCATCCCAGGTTTGCCGCGATCGGCGAGATCTGGTCGGTGATCTCGTGGCCGTAGAGCGGAAAGCCCGCTTCCAGCCGCAGCGAGTCGCGCGCGCCCAGGCCCGCCAGCTCGAGCCCCTCCGGCGCGCCGGCGGCCAGGACCGCATCGGCGAGTTTCTCGGTGTCGGCCGCCGCGCAGTAAAGCTCGACGCCGTCCTCCCCGGTGTAGCCGGTCCGCGAAATCAGGCACCTGGCGCCGGCGACCTCGCCCTCGGCGAAGTGGTAGTATTTGATCCCGGGGAGGTCTGTCCTCGTGAGTCCCTGGACGATGCCGACCGCCTTCGGGCCCTGGATCGCCAGTTGCCCGTAATCCTTCGAGCGATCCGTGACGGTGCAATTGAAGCCCTTCACCTGCTCCTGCATCCACGCGACGTCCTTCGCGATGTTCCCCGCGTTGATGCACAGGAAATAGTCGTCCGGCGCCCGCATGTAGACGAGCAGGTCGTCGACCACGCCGCCGTGCGGGTAGCACATGACGGTGTAGAGCACGCGGCCGGGAAAGAGCTTCGCGCAATCGTTCGTGACGAGGTGCTGCAGGAACCGGAGCGCATCGGGCCCGCGCACGTCCGCCTCGCCCATGTGGCTCACGTCGAAGAGCCCCGCCCGCGTGCGCACCGCCTTGTGCTCCTCGAGAATGCTCCGGTACTGGACGGGCATGTCCCAGCCCGCGAAGTCCACCATCCTGCCGGCGTGGCGCCGGTGGAAGGCGTTGAGCGGGGTCGTCTGCAGCGAACTCATGCCCGACGAAACGTCGCGCCCGCCGGCCGGGCAAGGCAACAGTGGCCTCCCGCCGGCTCATTAGTCCGGAAGGACGGCCCGGAAAGGATTTGTGTTCGCCCGCCGGGCGCCGACCCTAGCGCCAGAACGCGCCGGGGCGTCGTCTTTCCCTTCGAAGCCCCGGCCATCGCCTCTCCGCCGTTCCGCTTCTCCCGCTTTGCTGCCCGCCCTCCCCCTCGCCCACTGGGTCCACGACCTCGATCCGTTCCTGGTCCGCTTCACCGAGAACTTCGGGATTCGCTATTACGGGCTCGCCTACCTGCTCGGTTTCATCGCCGCCGCGTGGCTGCTGCATCTCTACCATCGGCGGAACCTCACGCCGCTGAACCTCAACGCCTCGCTGGACCTGATGTTCTACCTGATCGCCGGGACGCTCATCGGCGGCCGGCTGGGCTCCTATTTCCTCTACGGCGGCTGGCGCTCGTTTTCCGACGATCCGCTCGGCGTCTTCAAGCTCTGGCAGAGCGGGATGGCGAGCCACGGCGGCTTCGCGGGCGTCGCAGTCGCCATGGCGCTCTTCGCGCGGAGCCGGAAGGTGCCCTTCCCCCACCTCGCCGACCTGGTGGCCACCGCGGCGCCGGTGGGAATCTTCCTCGGGCGCATCGCCAATTTCATCAACGGTGAGCTGTGGGGGAGAATTTCCAATGTCCCGTGGGCGGTGATCTTCCCCGACAGCGCCCGGCCCGGGACGCCGCCCGAGCTGATCGCGCCGCGCCATCCGTCGCAGCTCTACGAGGCCGCGCTCGAGGGGCTGCTGCTGCTGGCGTACATGCAGATCCGGCTCTGGAAATCCGATGCCGTCCGCACGCGTCCCGGGCGGCTGGCGGGCGAGTTCCTGATCGGCTACGCCGCGGTCCGCGCCATCGGGGAGCTGTTCCGCGAAGCGGACGCCGGCGTGAGCCTCATCCTCGGCCTGCACCGGGGGACGTTCTTCTCGATCTTTCTCGTGTTCGCGGGCGCCGCGCTGATCTGGCGGGCGCGCCGGACCGCCCGGCCAGCCGTCCGACCGACCCGATCCGCCCCATGAGCCGGTTCCTTCGGATCCAGTTCGGCTTGGACCGCGAGGACCTCACGGGCTTCTACACCGCGGAGGAAATCGTCTCGCTGGTCGAAAGCCACCTGGCCCAGGCGGGCGACGCCCATTCCATCCTGTTCAAGATCGCGGCCGACGCGGCGGAGGAGGACTACCTGGCGGTCGTAGTGACCCGGTCGGGAAAACTCAGCCTGGAACGCCGGCTCGCCGGGCGCGACACGTGGAGCAGCACCGGCCTCGTGCCCGTCCGCCAGCCGGCGGAGCCGGTCGACCGCATCCGCGCCTTTCTCGCCGACGACGATTCCTGGCGGTTCGGGCTGGAGTTCTTCGACCGCGGGCCGAACCCGATGACGCCAGCGCTCAAGAAAGAGCTCGCGCGACGGGTCGAGGAGGCTCGGGCCGACGGCCAGCGCAGATCGGAGCGCCGCTGGATCGCCGCCGTCCTGACCGTCCTCGCGATCGCCGCGGTCGCCGTGCTCGCCGCCCTGCTGTGACGCCGTCCGCCGGGGTCAGAGCGTGAATCCCGACGGGATGACCGCGCCCTTGCAGACGCAGAGCACGCCGTCGCGAATCACGATATCATGCGGGTAGTCGCCGTCGGGCTTGCCGTCCGCCGAGAGCGTGACGCCGTCCCCGATGCGGGCGTTCTTGTCGATGATCGCGCGCGTGATCCGGCAGTTGCGGCCGACGCCGAAGGGGGGGAGCCCCGACGAGCGGCAGGCCGCGAGCTCGGCCTCGTTCTCGTAGTAATCCGCGCCCATCATGATGACGTCCTCGAGGGACGAGTTCTCGCCGAGGACCGAGCGGACGCCGATGACGCAGTGCTTGAGCGAGGAGTCCGTGATGATGCAGCCGTCGCCGATGACCACGTGGTCGACCGAGCAGCGGTTGACCTTCGAGGCGGGCAGGTACCGCGCGTGCGTGTAGATCGGCGCGCTGCGGTCGAAGAAATTGAACGGCGGCAGCGGCTGCGCGAGCGCCAGGTTGGTCTCGAAGAACGCGCGCACGGTCCCGATGTCCTCCCAGTAGCCCTCGAAGACGTGGCTGAAGAGCCGCGACTTCCCGAGGAGGGCCGGAATGACCTCCTTGCCGAAGTCCTTCATCGTGTTGTCGAGCGCCTTGAGGAGCATCTCGCGCGAGAAGACGTAGATGCCCATCGACGCGAGGCAGCGCGGCTCGTCGGACCTGGTCTCCAGCTTGGCCTCCAGGGCCGGGCTCATCGCGAGGCCGCGGATGATGGCGGGATCCTTGGGCTTCTCGACGAACTCCGTGATCGAAAGGTCGTCGTTCACCCGCATGAGGCCGAGGCCCTCGACCTTGGAAACCGGGAACGCGACGGCCGCGATCGTGACGTCGGCCTGCGTCTGCACGTGCTGCGCCACGATCTTCCGAAGATCCATCCGGTAGAGCTGGTCGCCGGAAAGGATGATCACGAGATCGTGGGCGTGCCCCTGGAAATGCACGAGGTTGCGCCGGACGGCGTCGGCCGTGCCCTCGTACCAGGCGCTGCTTTTCTCCGTCTGCTCGGCGGAGAGGATGTCGACGAAGCCCGCGCCGAACACGTCGAAGTGGTAGCTCTTCTGGATGTGCCGGTGCAGCGAGGCCGTGAGGAACTGCGTGAGGAGGAAGATCCGGTTGTAGCCCGAGTTCAGACAGTTGCTGATGGGGATGTCGACGAGCCGGTACTTGCCGGCGAGCGGAACGGCGGGTTTGCAGCGCTCCTTGGTCAGGGGGTAAAGCCGCGTGCCGCGGCCGCCGCCCATGATGACCGAGAGCACTTTTTTGGAGTCGGGCATGGTTCAGGTAATTCCTTGCCGTATTCTTCGCGCGACCCATTAAATCCGCCAGTCAAAACCTCCTATGTGCGGCATTGTCGGCTATATCGGTAACCAGAAAGCCTCGGGAATCATCCTCGAGGGCCTCAAGCGGCTGGAGTACCGGGGTTATGACTCGGCCGGCGTCGCGGTGCAGCGCAACGGGGGCTTCGAGGTCGCGAAAAAGGTCGGCCGCGTCGACAACCTCATCCGCCAGACGGGCGCCCAGAAGCTCGCCGGAACCACCGGCATCGGCCACACCCGTTGGGCCACGCACGGCGGCGTCACCGATGCGAACGCGCACCCGCACATCAGCTCGGACGGCCGCTTCGCCCTCATCCACAACGGCGTCATCGAGAACTACGCCTCGATCAAGAAATTCCTCGCGGGCAACGGGTACACCTTCCGGTCCGAGACCGACACCGAGGTCCTCTGCAACCTCATTGCCTATCATTATCAGAAGGAGCCCGAGCCGAAGGACGGGAGCCGCTTCCTCGAGTCCATCCGGAAGGCGCTTCGCCACGTGCAGGGAACCTACGGCATCGCGGTGATGTGCGTCGACAGCCCGGGGGAGATCGTGTCGGCCCGGAAGGGCTCGCCGCTGATCCTCGGCGTCGGCGAGGGCGAGTACATGCTCGCGAGCGACGTGTCCGCGATCATCAGCCGGACCCAGAACGTGGTGTACCTTAAGGATGGCGAAATCGTCCATATCACGGCCAAGGGCTTCGGTATCTCGACCCTGGACGCGGAGGATGTTTCCCCGGTGGTCGACAAGATCACGTGGCGCGTGGAGGACGCGGAGATGGGCGATCACGCCCACTACATGATCAAGGAGATCTTCGAGCAGCCGGAGGCGCTGGAGAACGCCATGCGCGGCCGCTTCTCGGAGGACGGCTCGACCGCGAACTTCGGCGGACTGAACATCACACCCGGCGAGTTCCGTGGCATCGACCGGTTCATGTTCTGCGCGTGCGGCACGGCGCTCCACGCCTGCCTGGTGACCGAGCATCTCATCGAGCGCTTCGCGCGCGTGCCGGTCGAATGCGACTACGCGTCGGAGTTCCGGTACCGCAACATGCCGCTGTTCCGGAACACGCTGTTCTTCGTCATGAGCCAGTCCGGCGAGACGATCGACACGCTCGCCGCGCTGCGGGAGGCCAAGCGGAAGGGCTACAAGGTTCTCGCGATCAACAACGTCGTCGGATCGACGATTTCCCGCGAGGCCGACGGCGGCATCTACCAGCACGTGGGGCCCGAGATCGGCGTCGCCTCGACCAAGGCGTTCACTTCGCAGCTCCTCATCGGCGGCATGCTGGCGCTCTACGTCGCGCGGCTGCGCGACATGAGCTTCAGCGAGGGCGCGGCCCTGGTCCAGGCGTTCAAGAGCGCGCCCGGCCTGGTGCGCGAGGCCCTCAAGCAGGCCGACCACATCAGGGAGATCGCCCGGAAGTACGCGCATTACCGCGACATGCTCTTCCTCGGCCGGCTGTCGCTCTACCCGATCGCGCTCGAGGGCGCGCTCAAGTTGAAGGAGATCTCGTACATCCACGCCGAGGCCTACCCGGCGGCCGAGATGAAGCACGGGCCGATCGCGCTCATCAGCGAGCAATGCCCGTCGGTGTTCTTCATCTCCTCGGGCGAGATGTTCAACAAGGTCGTGTCGTCGATGCAGGAGATCAAGGCCCGCAAGGGCCGGATCATCGCGATTGCCACGGAGCGGTGCGACCTGCCCGAGGGCCTGGCGGACGACGTCATCCGGATCCCCGAGTGCCACGAGGCGGTCCTGCCGATCGTCGCGACCGTGCCCGTCCAGCTGCTGAGCTATTACATCGCGGTCGAACTCGGCTGCGACGTGGACAAGCCGCGCAATCTCGCGAAATCGGTGACGGTCGAGTAGCGCGATGCAGATCCTACCGACGCGCGCCGAATTCCTGCGGCTGGCCACGCAGGGCAACATCATCCCGGTCCACGCGGATTTCCTCGCGGATGTCGAGACGCCGGTCTCGGCCTACGCCAAGCTGCGGGGCCATGGCCCGGCCTTCCTGCTGGAGTCGGTCGAAGGCGGCGAACACGTGTCCCGCTACAGCTTCGTCGGCTGCAATCCCCGCAAGGTGCTCCGCGCCGCGCCCGGCGACGGCGACCCCCTCGCGCTGCTCCAGCGCGAGATGGCCGGCTACCGTCCCGTGCGCCTGCCCGGCATGCCGCCGTTCACCGGCGGCGCGGTGGGATATCTCGGCTACGAGTTCATCCACGGCGTGGAGCCGACCGTCCCCCTCGCGGAGCGCGACGAACTCGGCGTCCCCGCCCTGTGGTTCATGCTGTGCGACTCGCTGCTCGCGTTCGACCGCGCCCGGCAGTCCCTGCGCCTGATCGTCAACGCCCACACCGGGGCCGATCCCGGCGGGGCCTATGACGCCGCCGTGGCGGAGCTCGGGCGGCTGCGGGGGCTGCTCCGCCATCCCACGGTGCTGGCGCCCGCCGCCGTGCAGGATCCCGGTCCGGTCCAAGTCCCTCCCGGCAACTTCACCCAGGCGGGCTTCGAGAAGATGGTGGAGGACTCGAAGGAGTTCATCCGTGCCGGCGACATCTTCCAGATCGTGCTTTCGCAGCGGTTCAGCCGCGAGTTCCGCCGGTCGCCGCTCGATCTCTACCGGGCGCTCCGCACCGTGAACCCCTCGCCTTACATGTTCGTGCTCGAGACCGGCGAGTTCGCGCTCGTCGGCGCCTCGCCGGAGGTTCACGTCCGCCTCACCGGGCAGCTGGCCGAGATCCGGCCGATCGCCGGCACGCGCCCCCGCGGCAAGACCCACGAGGAGGACGTGGCCCTCGAAAGGGAGCTGCTGGCCGACGAGAAGGAGCGCGCCGAGCACCTCATGCTGGTCGATCTCGCCCGGAACGACATCGGCCGGGTCTGCGCCTACGGCTCCGTGAAGGTGCCCGAATTCATGACGATCGAGCGCTACTCGCACGTCATGCACATCGTGTCCCAAGTGGAGGGACAGCTTGCGCCAGAACGTACCGCTTTCGACCTGATGCGGGCCACGTTCCCGGCCGGTACAGTGAGTGGGGCGCCGAAAATTCGTGCCATGCAGCTGATCGCCCAGATGGAGCGCTCGCAGCGAGGCACTTACGCAGGCGCGCTCGGCTATTTCAGCTACGACGGCAATCTCGATTCCTGCATAACTCTCCGCACCGCATTGGTTAAGGATGGAAACATCCACATCCAGGCCGGCGCCGGCATCGTGGCCGATTCGCAGCCGGCCTCGGAGTATCAGGAGACCATCAATAAGGCTTCTGCCCTCTTCAAGGCGGCTGTCCTGGCGGAAACACTCTAATATTCCGGTCCCCGGGACGTCTCCCGGGCATCTGACCGGCACAGTGGCCCGCATCCCCTATGGGGCCGGCGGGCTTGGGAATTTCTCCCAAAGTTCCGGCATCCCACATGCAAGGGAACCGGCAACCCCCTACGGTTTCTTAACGTCAAAGGTATAACATCATGCCTCATCGCAAAAAGAGTCTCCGCCCCGCGCCGGAAGCCGTTGCGAAGCCTGAGGATCGCGGCGCCCAACCCGTCGCCCTCCCTTCCTTCGAGGACAGCCTAACCGTCCGCCACGAGGTCAAGCCCGCCGCGCCGGCCCCCTCCCCCTCCGACGAGCCCTCGCCGATCGACCGGCGGGACGAGCGCTCGATGCTGCAGCTTTATCTCAACGAGATCCGCCGCACGCCGCTCCTCACGATCGAGGAGGAGATCAAGCTCGCCGCCCGCATCAAGCGGGGCGACAAGGCCGCGCGCGACCACATGATCAAGGCCAACCTCCGGCTGGTCGTGAAGATCGCGTACGATTACAAGGACATGGGGCTGCCGCTCATGGACCTCATCAGCGAGGGCAACCTCGGGCTGATCAAGGCCGTGGGCCGCTTCGACCCGGCCAAGGGCGGCAAGCTCTCCACCTACGCCGCCTGGTGGATCAAGCAGTCGATGAAGCGCGCGCTGGCGAACCAGTCCAAGACCATCCGCCTGCCCGTCCACCTCGTCGACAAGATCGCGCGCATGCGCAAGACGATCGCCCTGCTCACCGACGAGTTCGGCCGCGAGCCGTCCAACGAGGAGGTGGCCGCCGAGCTGCAGGTGCCGGTCAACAAGATCGCGCTCCTGAAGACCGTCAGCGTCCGGCCCGCCTCGCTCGACGCGCCCGTCGGCGAGGACAGCGATTCCGCGACCCTCGGCGACCTCGTCGGCGACGACAGCGCGATCGCGGCCGACACCACGATGTCGGAGAAGAACCTCAAGGACGACCTGCACGCGCTCGTGAACTCCCTCGATCCGCGCGAGGCCAGCATCATCAAGATGCGCTTCGGCCTCGACGGCCACGACGAGCTCACGCTCGAGGAGGTCGGCAAGAAGTTCAAGGTCACCCGCGAGCGCATCCGCCAGCTGGAGTACCTCGCCCTCTCGAAGATCCGCCGCGAGATGCAGAAGCGCGACCGGATCCGCACGCCGGACGAGATCGAGCAGGAGCGCAACGCCGACGAGCGCGCGCAGGAAATCCGCGACTACCTGGCCCAGCAGCACGAGCTCGCGACCGGCGCCGGTCGCTGATCCCTTTGCCATAGTGTGTGCGAAGGCGCCCGCCGTCGTGCGGGCGCCTTTTCTTTGCCGGATCGACCGTCGCCGCGGGCGGCGCATTGGGACAACGCGCCGTGCATTCGGATCGTCCGCCGTCGGCGCGCAAGGGCAACGCGCCGGATCTCGGGTTGTTCCAGGCGGGACGGGCAAAAAAGGCGCCCGGCGGAGTGCCGGGCGCCTTGAAGTTGGTCGCAGTGCGGGACCGCGCTACGCGGAGGCTTATTCCTTCTTCGCGGCCTCGTCGAAGATGTCCCCGAGGTTCGTGAGGTCGGTGCCGTTCGTCTGCTTGGTGAACTGCTCGTAGGAGGCGGTCTCCTGCGCGAGCTGCTCGGCCGAGTAGTTGGCGGCCTTGATCGAGAGGCCGATGCGGCGGCCCTCGCGGTCGATCTTGATGACGCGCGCCGTGACCTGCTGGCCGGGCTTGAGCACGTCTTTGATCTTCTCCACGCGGTCCTCCTGGATCTGCGAGATGTGCACGAGGCCGTCGATCCCGTCCTTCAGCTCCACGAAGGCGCCGAAGTTCGTGATCTTCGAGACGGTGCCCTGCACGACGTCGCCGATGCGGAAGAACGCGTCGATGTCCGTCCACGGGTCGGTCATCAGCTGCTTCATGCCGAGGCTGATGCGCTGCTGGGCCGCGTCGACGTCGAGCACGATGGCGTCGACCTCGTCGCCCTTCTTCAGGATCTCGGACGGGTGGTTCACCTTGCGGGTCCACGACATGTCGGAGACGTGGACCATGCCGTCGATGCCTTCCTCGAGCTCGATGAAGGCGCCGTAGGTGGTCATGTTGCGCACCTTGCCGCGGACGCGGGCGCCCACCGGGTAGTTGTGGCGGACCATGTCCCACGGGTTGGGCTCCAGCTGGCGGAGGCCGAGGGAGATCTTCTGCTCCTCCTTCTGGATGCCGAGGACGACCGCATCGACCTCCTGCCCGACCTTGAGCAGCTCGGACGGCTTGGTGATGCGCTTGGTCCAGGACATCTCGGTGATGTGCACGAGGCCCTCGACGCCGGGCTCGATCTCGACGAACGCGCCGTACGGGACGAGGTTGACGACCTTGCCCCGGACCTTGGCGCCGACCGGGAACTTGTGGTCAATGTTGTCCCACGGGTTGTTCTTGGTCTGCTTGAGGCCGAGGGAGACGCGCTCCTTCTCCCGGTTGATGTCGATGACCATGACCTCGAGTTCCTCGCCCTGCTTGAGGATCTCGGAGGGGTGGCCGATGCGGCCCCACGACATGTCGGTGATGTGGAGCAGGCCGTCCATGCCGTCGAGGTCGATGAACGCGCCGAAGTCGGTGATGTTCTTGACGACGCCCTTGCGCAGCTGGCCGGGCTGGAGCTGCTCGAGCAGGTTGCGGCGCTTCTGCTGGCGCTGTTCCTCGATGAGCTCGCGGCGGGAGAGCACGATGTTCTTCCGCTCGTGGTTGATCTTGAGGACCTTGAAATCGTAGGTCTGGCCGACGTACTGGTCGAGGTTCTTGGGCGGCTGGATGTCGATGTGCGAGGCCGGCAGGAACGAGTCGACGCCGATGCTGACGACGAGGCCGCCCTTCACCTTGGCCTTCACGCGGCCGCTGACGACGGCGCCCTCCTGGCACTTCTGGAGGATGTTCTCCCAGTTCTTCTTTTGCTGGGCCTGCTCGTACGAGAGGACCGGATTGCCGTCCCTGTCCTCGAGCCTCTCGAGGAGGACTTCGATGGAGGAGCCGATCTGCAGCTCGCCGAGATCGAAGAACTCATTGGCGGGGATGACGCCTTCGGCCTTGCCGCCGATGTCGACGACCACCTCGTTCTGGCGGATTTCCGTGATGACGCCCGGGACGATCGTGCCTTCCTTCAGCTTGTCGAAGGAGCTCTGGGCGAGCAGCTCTTGCATTAACGAACTCATGTGACTGTGACCGAAGCCGGGCATCT
>DASPMS010000083.1:0-27328 GCA_035626915.1 Opitutaceae bacterium | reverse complement strand
GCGGGAAAATGCGGCGCCGTCGACCTTCTCGATGTTCTGGCCGCCGTCCGAGCGCTCACCGAGGGGAACCTTTTTCGGCAGATGGCTGCCGGTCTCCATCACGTAGGCGTAGCCGCGGCGGCGGGCGGCCTCGCCGGGATTCACCGCGGTGCATCCAGCCACGAGAACGGCGCCGGCGGCCGCGACCAGAACGCGGATCTTCGCGTCCACGGCGGGGGCCTTACTCGGAATCGTCCGCGTCGGACTCGACGCGGCACTCATTCATCACCCGCAGCCAGATCTCGCGCAGGTCGAAGAGTCGCGGCGTGGCGAAGGCGCGGAAGCCCGCCAGTTCGGGGCGGCCGGCGAGATCCGCGAGAGCCGCCATGGAGGCGTTCAGCTCCCGCAGCGCCCGCTTGAAGAAGCAGATCGCCAGAGTGTAGTCGCCCATCTCGAGCGCGTGGATGCCGTGAAGCGCGGCGTCCTCCCCGCGGTGCAGCGTGCCGATCAGGCCCAGCGCCACCGGCGCGGGCAGGCCGGGAATGCGCGCGCACGCCTGTTCCCAGCGGGCGATCAGGGTCAGGTAAAGGGCCTTCGTGGCCACGTACACGGGGTTCCGGTGCAGAGTGTACGGCTCCCAGTCGTCGGGGAATTCCTCCTCGGTCTCGAGCGGCTCGACCTCGGGCTCTTCGGCGCCGGCCTCCTCGGCCGACTCCCAGCCAAGCTGACGCGCAACCTGGTCGATGCGGTCGGGCGCCTGGCCCGCGGCCTCGTAGGCGGCGAGGTAGTCGCGCACCGCCTTTTCCTGGTCCGCGAGGTAGCGCTCCCAATCCGCCTCGTTCCAAGTCAGTTCGCCCCGATCCTCCCACTCCCCGTCAAAGAGTCCGTCGGAATCTTGGTTGGTCATCAGAGAAAGCGCCGTGAGACGCTGCGGAGAGGATGCCCGGGCAGGGGGGCGGTGCAAATAAAATTCCGGATGAATTCCGGGCGTTGACGCGCAGAGACACGAAGTGAAAAGTGCGCGCATGTCGGTCGAGACGCACCACGCCGTGGTTCACTTCAGCGGACGCGTCCAGGGCGTCGGCTTCCGCTACCAGACCCTGCAGGTGGCGAAGGAATTCACGGTGACGGGCTACGTGATGAACCTGCCGGACGGGCGCGTGCGGCTCGAGCTGGAGGGGGACGACGCCGAGGTCGAGGAGTTCGTCGCCGCCGTCGAGGAGCGGATGAGCGGTTATATCCGGAAGACCGAGCGCAGCCTCGGCCGCCGCATCGCGCAATTCCGCGATTTTTCGATCCGATGATGCGATGACCGAGGCCGGAGCCGAGTGGGCGCTCGAGCTGACGGGAGTCAGCAAGGAGTTCCCCGTCGGCGCGCGCGCCCTGGACGGGATTTCGCTGCGGCTGGCCCGCGGCCGCCTGGCGGCCCTCGTGGGGCCCAACGGCTCGGGCAAGACCACGGTGCTCAAGCTGCTCGCGGGGCTGATCCGGCCGACGAGCGGCACGGTGCGCGTGGGCGGACACGCCGCGGGATCGGTCCCGGCGCGCGCCGGCCTCGGCTACCTGCCCGAGACGCCCGACTATCCCGGGTGGCTGACGGGCCGCGAGCTGCTGCGGCATTTGGGGCGGCTGAGCGGGCTGGACGGCGCGGGTCTCGACGAGGCGATCGCCCGTCGCGCCGCATGGGCCGGCCTCCGCGCCGTCCTCGACCGGCCGGCGCAAACCTATTCCTCCGGACAGCGCCAGCGTCTCGGGCTGGCCCAGGCCCTCCTCCATGATCCGGCGCTGGTGTTGTTGGACGAGCCCGCCGCCGCGCTCGATCCCGGCGGCATTGCGGGGCTGGCCGACCTGCTGCGACGCCTCCGGGCGGAGAGACGCACGGTGGTGCTTTCATCGCATTTTCTCCCGCAGGTCGAGGCGACCTGCGACCATGCATGGCTGCTGCGCGCCGGCCGGCTCATCTGGGAAGGCGATCCGACGGGCGCGGTCGCGCTGTCCCAGCGTTTCATCGAACTCGCCCCCGAGGATGTCGCGGCAGGATAACCTCTCGTTGGCGTCGGCCCTCCGCGCGATCGGGCTGGTCGCACGTATGACGCTGTCCCAGGCCGTCCGCTGGCGCCTCGCCTGGTTCACGGGCGCGGCGGCGCTGCTGCTGATCGGCGGGGCCTGCTGGCTGCGGGATCTCCATTTTGGCGGCGCCGAACTGCGCTTTCTGCTCGATCTCGGCTTCGGCGCGATCGGGCTCGGGGCCCTGTTGGTGGCGGTGCTCGGCACCGCGCACCTGTTCTTCGGGGACTTGGACGGCCGAATGGCCGCCTTCGTGCTGGCGCGACCGGTCCCGCGGACATCGTGGCTGCTGGGAAAGCTCGCCGGCGCCCTGGGCGCGCTCGCGTTCCTCTGCGGATCCTTGACCGTGCTGACCGGCGCGCTGACCGCCGGGCGGGCGGAGGCCCTCGGCGTCGCGTGGCCCGGGCTCGAAATCGTCCGGAGCGGCGGACTGCTTTGGCTGAAGGCGGCGATCGCCTCCGCGGCGACGCTGTTTGTCTGCACCTATGCGCGCACGCCGCTGTTGGCGGGCGGGGCGGGGCTCCTGTTCGTGGTGATCGGGCATCTCCGGCCGGTCGCCTCGGCTTGGCCGAGCGAGGCCAGCCTCCGCGGGGTCGTCGGGGCGGTCGTGCGCCTTTGGCCGGACCTGACCCGCTTCGATCCGCTGGATTGGATGCCTGGCACCGGTGCGGCGCTGGCCGGATACGGCCTGGGTTACGTGGCACTGTTCGCGGGAGCGGCCGCGCTGGCGTTCTCGCGCCGGGACCTTTGACGCGCCCCCCCATGAGGCTGTCCGTGAATCTCCCCGGGTTGGCTCCTTGGGCCGTGCTCGTTCTCGGCGCCGCGCTGCTGCAGTCGGTCCCGGGGCCGCCCGAACGCGCGGGAGAGTGGCGCCTGCTGGGGCCGGTCGCAGGCACGGGCGCGCTCCCGGCTGCGGCCGGCGGCTGGCGTGCGCCCGCGGCGGACGTCCTGTGGCTCCGGGCCAACCTCGCCTGGGAGCGGCGGGATGCGGTCGCGACGGAGACGCTGGCCCGCGCCGCGGTCGCGCTCGAGCCGGAGGTCGACTATTTCCGGATCAACACCGCGCGGATCATCGCGTTCGACCTGCCCGAGTGGGGACTCGACCCGACGGCGCCCGCGGAGGTGGCGCGCCGACGGCGCGCGCAGCACGTCAGGCGCGCGCTGGAATTGCTGGCGTCGCGCCCCGGGGACTCGGCCGCGGTTCTCGTCGAGCGGGCCCGCCTCACGCACCAGGGGCTCGGCGACTCCGAAGCCGCGGGGGAGCTCTTTCGCGCCGCGGCCGAACGGCCGGACGCGCCGTACTTCGCCGGCCGGCTGAGCGTGGAACTGCTCATCCGGGCTGGGCGCGCGCGGGAAGCCCGGGAATGGCTGAGGGCCTGGCTGCCACGCCTGCCGGCCGGGGATCCAGAAGCTCAGCGCGCACGGATGGAGGCGCGCCTGCGCGAGCTCGATCGGCTGATCGGTCCGTAGCGTCGGGTCGGGACGCGGCGATGATGCCTTTGACATGCGGGACCGGACCGGTAGGAGAGGGCGCGATTCCGTTCCGTGCGTTCCGAGTTCATCATCCACTGGCCCTACCTGGCGCTCGCGGCCGCCATGCTTTGGTTCCCGCGGCCGTGGTACCGGCTGGGCCGGCGCCTCTTCAAGCGCCGCCGCAGGCACCTGGACCGGCTGGAGCAGTTCGCGGAGGAGCGGGCGCGCGATCCGGACGACAAGTCCGTGCGGATGGGAGTCGAGTGCCGGAGCAAGCGGAACTGGCTGGATCTCCTGCGGGCCGCGGCGGGCGGCGTCGGCCTCATGTATTTCGCGTTCGAGCTGCCGGAGACGCCGACCCTCGAGGCGCGCCGTTCGGTGTTCGGGCTGCAGGTCTTCGTGGCGGTGGTCGGCACGCTGCTCCAGTGCATCCGGCGTGAGGAGAAGGTCAGTTTCTTTGCGCCGATCTTCTACCTCGTCGGGCTCAGCGCGGCGCTCGGCTCGCCCTCCGGGGTGCTCTTTTCCCTTCTGCTGATGATGGCGATCAACCCGATCATCCCGAACCCGCGCGTGTTCCTCGGCAGCCTCGGGCTGTTGATGCTTCCGTTCGGCGTGCTGTTCTCGACGGAAATGATGCGGGCCATCGCGGCGGCCGCGCTCACGTGCCTGCCGCCGTTGATCAGCCTGCTGGCGGCGCGGCCGCTCGTGATCTACTCGAAGCGGGTGAAGCCGGCCTGACATGGACGCGAGCGGGCAGGCCGGGCCGGCATGGCGCCACTGGATGGAGGCCGCACGGCCCAAGACCCTGCCGGCGGCCGTCGTGCCGGTGGTTGTCGCGACCGCGCTCGCGCATTCCCACGGGGCGGCGCACGGCCCCGCCGCGCTCGTGTGCCTGGCCTTCGGGGTGCTGGTGCAGGTCGGGACGAATTTCGCGAACGACTACTACGATTTCGTGCAGGGCGCGGACACGCCCGCGCGGGTCGGTCCCCGCCGGGCCGTCGCGGCCGGCCTGATCCGGCCCGCGGCGATGCGCCGGGCGATGTGGATCGTCCTCGCCGCCGCGTTTGCGGTGGGCCTGCTGCTCGTGGCGGTCCGCGGCTGGATCCTGCTGCCGGTCGGAATCATCAGCATCGCCTGCGCGGTCGCGTACACGGGCGGGCCGTACCCGTTGGGCTACCACGGGCTCGGCGACGTGTTCGTGTTCCTCTTCTTCGGCCTCGTCGCCGTGGGCGCCACGTTTTACGTCCAGGCCGGCCACCTCGCCCCGGACGCCCTGACATGCGGGGCGGCGCTGGGATTGCTGGCGGCGAACATCCTGGTCGCGAACAACTATCGCGACGCCGAGACCGATGCCCGCGCGGGCAAGCGGACGCTGGTGGTCCGATTCGGGCGGCGCTTCGCGCTCTGGCAGTACGGGCTGTCGCACGGGGTGGCGTTGTGCGCGCCGGTGGCGCTGCGGCTCAACGGCCAGGGCTGGCCGGTGCTGCTGCCGCTGCTGCTGGCGCCCTGGGCGGCGCTGCTCACGCGGCGGCTGGAGCGGTCGCAGGCTCCGCCGGAGCAGATCGCGGTCCTGGGCTCGACCGCGAAATACCTCGCGGCGTTCGGTGCGCTGCTCGCCGCCGGGCTCGTGGCGGCGTAGGGCGGGCCGCGGCCCGCGGAGCCCGCGGTCGCGACAAACAAAAAGGGCGGGGTCCGCGACCCCGCCCGGGAATTCGAACCGCGGGCGCGCTCAGATCTTCGCGGCGAGCTTCGTCTTCAAGGACGCCTTGTCCATCAGGCCGACGTACTGGTCGACCAGCTGGCCGCCCTTGAACAGGAGCAGGGTGGGGATGGCGCGGACGCCGAACTGCGCGGCGAGCTCGCCGTTGTCGTCGACGTTCACCTTGGCGATGGTCAGCTTCCCGTTCAGCTCCGTGGCCAGCTCCTCCAGGATCGGCGCGATGGCCTTGCACGGGCCGCACCACGGCGCCCAGAAGTCCACGAGGACGGGCGTGGCGCTCTTGGCGACGGAGTCTTGGAAGTTCTTCGTGTCGAGTTGGAGGAGGTTCGCAGCCATGGGAGGGAGAAAAGTCAGTTGAAAGGGAAAGGCAACCCGGCGGTGCGCGGATGACGCTCAGCGCGGGGTCGACCTGTCGATGATCTCGGCGAGCTCCTTGGGCTCGACATTGTGGAGCTTCTTTCCGCGCTGCTTCAGCTCCTCGAACGTCTTGATGACCGTCTCGGTCATGCGCTCGTGCGTCTCGGACGAGCCGCCGACGATGGTGAACTGCTCGGCCGAGGTGATCCGCTTGTGGCCGTCCTTGTTGTCGAGTCCGACGCCGAGCAGGTGGGCCTTAGGCCGGCGGCGGCGAGGAGCTTTCTTCATCCGGCGTGACGGTGCCCGGCGACGCCGGTGTTTCAAGTGCGTTTTCCCCGACCGCGGTGCACTCGATGTCGGTGAACGCCGCCGTCTGGGCCAGCGCGAGTTTCTTGAGCCGCGCGAGTTCGAGGACGGCGAGGAACGTGGCGACCAGGCGGCGGAGCGAGACCCGCTCCGGGAACAGGCTCGAAAACGTGAAGGCGGGGACCGTCTTCATGCGCTCGAGCAGATATTCCATCTGGTCCGAGACCGTGACCTGCTCCGCGTGGATCTCGCCGACGACGAGTTTCTCGGCGAGCCGGCGCAGGACGATGTTGAAGGTGTTCCAGAGGTCGACGCGGTCGACGTGCTTGAGCGGCCGCTCGGACGCGGGCGCGAAGGCCGACCCGATGCGCCCATGCATGTTCTGCGCGTCCAGCGACATCTCGCCGAGCCGGGCGGAGGCCTCCTTGAACTTCTTGTACTGCAGGAGCTGGTGCACGAGCTCCCAGCGTGGATCGAGTTCCTCTTCCGCGGCGTTCGGGTCGATCGCCTGCTGGTGCTTCGGCAGGAGCATCCGGCTCTTGATCTCCATGAGGGTCGCGGCCATGACGAAGAACTCGCCGGCGACCTCGATCTGGAGGTCCTTCATCGCGTAGATGACGTCGAGGTACTGCCGGGTGACCGTGGCGATGGGGATGTCGTAGATATCCAGCTCGTTCTTCCGGATGAGGAACAGGAGCAGGTCGAGGGGACCCTCGAACACGGGGAGCTTGATGCGATAATCGGCTTCGGCGACCACGGGGCGAGTCGAGGGCCGGGCCCAGCTGCGCGCAACGGGAAAATCCATTCGCGGCCGGTCCTTTGCAGCACCGGAGACGACACGCCGTCTGCCGGCGCGCGGCTGGCGCCGGTCACCCGCGGCGGCGCAGCACGGCCACGTAAAAGCCGTCCGTGTCGCGCGTGGCCGGCAGGAGCGTCGTTCCCACGGCGTCGCGCGCGCCGCCCCAATCCCGGGCCGGCGGCTCGGCGGAGAAGTCGCCCGTGGCCGCGAGGAAGGCGGCGACGACCTCCTGGTTTTCGCGCGAGCTCAATGAGCAGGTCGCGTAGACAAGCAGGCCGCCGGGGCGGACGCGTCCCGCGTTCTCGCGCAGGAGCTGCGCCTGGAGCGCCGCGTGCCGCTCGATGCCCTCGGTAGTCGAGGTCCATTTGAGATGCGGAGCCCGCCGCCACGTCCCCGAGCCGGAGCAGGGGGCGTCCACCAGCACGCCGTCGTAAGCCTCCCGGGGCTGGGCCACGACGTGCACGTTGGCCAGGCGCGCGCGGCGGCCGCGTTCGCGAAGCTCCTCGAGCGCCTCGGGACGGATGTCCGTCGCGTCCACGCGCCCCGCCTCGCCGACCCGGCGCGCCAGCTGCAGGGTCTTGCCGCCGGCTCCGGCGCAGGCATCGAGCCAGTGTTCGCCCGGCCGGATCGGGGGGTGCGAAAGGATGAGTTGGGAGCCGAGGTCCTGGATTTCCACGAAGCCGCGGCGGTAGGCGTCCGTGCCCCCGACATCCGCATTCGGCGTGAGCCGGAGGGCGTCGGGCACGCCCGGCACTTCCTGCCAGGTCCAGCCGCGGCTCCTGAACTCGTCCAGGACGAGCGAGCGGTCCTCGACCTGCAGCCGGGTCCACAGCGGCGCCCGGGTGAGCAGCGCATCGAGGTTCGGCGCCTCGAAGGCGGCGGGGCAATGCGACCGGAAAAAGGCCGGCAGCAGCGCGGAGGGGTCGAGGTCGGCTGGGCCCACGAGCCCGCGGAGCAGTTCCGCTCTCGCCGCCACGCCGGGCGGAACGGCCGGCCAGTCCGCGCAAAGGGCGGCGCGAAAATCATGGGTGTCCTTGAGGTCGGCCGCGAGCCAGGCGACGAGCTTGGCCGCGGTGTCGGGCGCGGTGTCCAGCCGGGGCTCGACCCACGTCCAATAGCGCAGCGCGGTGAAGATCAGCTCGCGATAGAGGCGGCGGTCGCGGGAGCCGAGCGCCCGCTGGCCCGCGAGCATTTCCTTGATCCGGCGGGGCAGGGCGGTGTCGCGGCGGACATGCGGGCGCAGGGCGGCCAGGAAGCCGACGAAGTGCCGTTGTTGGTTGGCGACGATCCGGGGATTCATGAAGGCGGGTCCAGGCACCTGGCGTGCGGGGGCCGAATGCGGCGCGGGCATTCCGGCCGGCGGGCGGCGCGCCGAGGCGCGCGGTCAGAACTTCAGCAGGTCGACCTCGACGTTGAAGCCGAACGAGCTCTCGCGGCGGGGCCCCTCGAAGAACGACATCTCGTACCGCACGCTCCAGGTCTGGCCGAAGCGCTGCCAGAGGCCGTAGGTCTGCTCGTTCAGGCGCGAGCGCTTGGCGTCGTACCGCCAGCGGCCGGCGAGGTCCCAGACCTCGTTCAGCCGGACGTGGGCGTCGAGCGAATATTCCTCGTAGTTGTTCTTGAGAAAGTGCGAGCTGAGCCGCACCGACCACCATTCCTGGTCGATGAGTTCGAGGGAGGTGTTGAGCTCGCGTTGCGTATTCGAGTGGACGTCGAAGCGCTCGTAGACCGCCAGCCGGAGCCAGGGGGCCGGCGTCAGGGCGGCCTCGGCGTGGAGGTCGGCCAGGCCCTTTCGGCCCAGCCGGTTGTCGGCCCGGGTGAACCAGTAGTCGGCGGCGAGATTGAACGACGCGAGGTTGCGCGATCCGTGCGCCGGATCGCGCGTCTGAAGCGTGTTGTTCAGCTGGAACCGGAGCGTGTCGAGGCGCTGCAGGTCGTCGACGCTGCGGGCGTCGGCCACCGACAGCGGCTGCAGATACGTCGCGAACGTGCGGCGGTCGAGCGCCGGAATGAAGGGCCGGCCTTCGCCGGCGTCGGGGGCGTAGCGGTAGGAGACGACCGGCTCGAGCAGGTGGCGGAGGCCGTCGATCTCCCACACTTCATTGCGGTAGTCGAACGTGCCGCTCGCGATCAGGCGGGCGTCGACGCCGAACTCCCCGAACGTCCGCGTGTAGCGGTCGCGTCCGCCCGTCGCGTCCGTGTAGTGGGTGACGCGTCCGCCGGCCACGGGGGTCACCGTGAACCACGGCGCGAACGCGACCGGCCGTGCGAGGCCGTAGTAAGCGTCGAGGCGCCGCATGCGGCGCCCCGGCGCCGCATGCAGCGCGTCCTCCTCGAGCACCGCCGCGCTGGCGTGGAGGCGCTGCCAGGCGCCGGCGACCAGCGGCGAGGGAAGCAGGTCGAACCGCAGTTCCGGCAGGCGCTCGACGACGCGGTGGAACCGGTTCGGGTGCGCGCGGACGAACGCGCTGACGACATGGTTGTCGCCGGCGTAGGCGGCTTCGAGGAAGGAGTCGGGTTGCTGGACGGGGTAGAACTGCTGGGACCGGAAGTCGCGGAGGACCTCGGAGTCGCGCCAGTAACTGAAGCGCCCGTCGATCGTG
This sequence comes from Opitutaceae bacterium, assembly GCA_035626915.1. Taxonomy (GTDB): domain Bacteria; phylum Verrucomicrobiota; class Verrucomicrobiia; order Opitutales; family Opitutaceae; genus Didemnitutus. The sequence goes on along the minus strand of DASPMS010000083.1, from coordinate 18,024 downwards.
AACCGTTCGCCGATGCGCTGCCGGTGCTCCCACTCGAAAAACGCGCGCTCCTCCGGCACCGGCCGGCCGAGGATGTCGAAGCCCTTGTCGCCATGGTCGCTGATGTAGCCGGAGCTGAACCAGCCGCGCAGGGACGAGTCCGCCGTGTCGCGGCGGTAGCCGCCCGCGGGCCCCGCCATCACGCCGCGCGCCGAATACAGGCCGAACTCGGCGCCGAGCTCCACGCCCGGCGCGACCGGCACGTGCAGCCCGATCTCGGCGAAGGCGCCGAGGCGGCGGCGGTAGCCGACCTTGCCTGAGAAATACGACACGAACGCGGCGTTCAGGGCGTGCCGGAGGCGCGGCAGGCGCAGGAAACGGCCGCCGAGCAGCCCGAGGCGCACGTCCTCCGCCTCGACCACCTCGCCCTGGCGGTAGGTGAGCCGGCCGGCGCTGAGCGAGGGCGTGTAGGCGGCGTTTTCGCGGAAGAACACGGTGGCGTTGGTGAACGTGAGCTCGTCGAGCGTCCCCTCCACGGTGTCGCCGCTGAGGTAGACCGGGAACTGCCCGAGCCGGAGGTTCGAGGCCTTCAGCCGGCGCGTGCGGAGGTGGTAGGTGCCGCGGTCGGCGATGAGCCGGCGCGCGCCGCGCGTGAGGACGAACCGCACGGGCAGGTCCACCTCGTCGGAGGACTCGCGGTAGCGCACGACCTCGGTGGTGATGACGATGTCCTCGTAGGTGATCCGCACGTCGCCCGAATAAACCGCGACGACGGCGCCCGGCACGGACGCATCGAGGTCGAGCTTCGCGCCCCGGATGTCGGGCCGCGTGACCTGCGCGGCGAGCGGCGCGCCGAGCGCGAAGGCGGCGATCAGGACGGGCAGGCAGGCGAGGCGGCGGCGCGGCATGGCACTCCACTGGCCGCGCGCGGCATGCGGTGCAATGCCGAAGGCAATCCGGGAAAGTGCCGACGCGCGGGCGAGGGGGTTCACCGTCATGTTTGTTCTAGACGAGGCAGGGTGGTTCCCCAAGCTCGGCGGCGATCTCGTGCTGATTCCCAACCACGAACTCCAGGCGTTCCTGCACAACCGGCAGTCGAATCCGCACGGGTGGCTGGGTATGCACCCCACGGAGTGGCAGGGAACGAAGGGCGTCGTCGTGCGCGCGTTCGTGCGCGGGGCCGTGAAGTGCAGCGTGGTCGACCTCGAGTCGGCCGGCGCGCCGGTGCACCCGATGACGCAGCTCGCGCGGGAGGGTTTCTACGAGGTGTTCCTGCCGGGCCGCGACCAGGTGTTCCGCTACCAGCTCCGGTATGACACCGCGTGGGGCGACATTCACCAGGTGCACAACGCCTATTCGTTCCTGCCGACGCTTTCGCCGCAGGACCTCTACCTGTTCAACGAGGGCAACGAGCACCGCGTGTACGAGAAGCTCGGCGCGCACCTGCGGACCCTCGGGGACGTCCCCGGCGTGGCCTTCGCCGTGTGGGCGCCGGCCGCGAGCCGGGTCTCGCTCGTGGGCAACTTCAACGGCTGGGACCCGCGGTACCACCCGATGCGCCCGCTCGGGAACTCCGGCGTCTGGGAGCTGTTCGTCCCCGGCCTGGCCGAGGGCGAGATCTACAAGTTCGCGGTCTGGGACCAGCAGGGGCACATGCGGCTGAAGACCGACCCGTACGGCACCTACTTCGAGGCGCCGCCCAACAACGCCGCGATCGTGTGCTCGACCTCGCGGCACAGCTGGGGCGACGGCGCCTGGATCGAGCAGCGCAAGGCGCAGGCGGGGAAACCGGACCGGCCGATGTCGATCTACGAGGTGCATCTCGGGTCCTGGCGGCGCCGGGCGGAGGACGCCAACCGGATGCTCACGTACCGCGAGCTGGCGCCGCTGCTCGCGGACTACGTCGTCGAGATGGGGTTCACGCACGTGGAGCTGATGCCCGTCGCCGAGCACCCGTTCACCGGCTCCTGGGGCTACCAGGTGACGGGCTATTTCGCGCCGACCCACCGGCACGGCACGCCGGAGGACTTCCAGTGGTTTGTCGACCACCTCCACCAGCGCGGGATCGGCGTCATCCTCGACTGGGTGCCGGCGCATTTCCCCCGCGACAGCTTCGCGCTGGCCGAGTTCGACGGCACCCACCTGTACGAGCATTCGGATCCGCGGCAGGGGGCGCACCAGGACTGGGGCACCCTGATCTTCAACTACGGCCGGCACGAGGTGCGGTGTTTCCTCACGGCCAGCGCGCTGGCCTGGCTCGACCGCTACCACATCGACGGCCTGCGCGTCGATGCGGTGGCCTCCATGCTCTACCTCGACTACTCGCGCGCGGAGGGGCAGTGGATCCCGAACCGCTATGGCGGCCGCGAGAACCTCGAGGCCGCGGCGTTCCTCCGCCACGTGAACGGCCTCATCCACCACTACCATCCCGGCGCGGTCATGATCGCGGAGGAATCGACCGCGTTCCCGGGCGTGACGAAGCCGCTGACGGAGGGCGGACTGGGGTTCGACTACAAGTGGAACATGGGCCTGATGCACGACACGCTGGCCTACATGCAGAAGGACCCGGTGCACCGGAAGTGGATGCACGACAAGCTGACCTTCGGCATGCTCTACCAGTACACGGAAAACTTCGTGACCGTGTACTCGCACGACGAGGTCGTGCACATGAAGGGCTCGCTGCTCGCGAAAATGGGCGCCGGCGCGCCCGCCGACAAGGCCGCCAACCTGCGCGCGTTCTACGCCTACATCTGGCTGTATCCGGGGAAGAAGCTCCTCTTCATGGGCGGCGAGTTCGCGCAGAGCGCCGAGTGGAATCACGAGCACAGCCTCGACTGGCACCTGTGCAAGTACCAAGAGCACGAGGGCGTGCGGCTGCTCGTCCGCGACCTGAACAAGCTCTACGCCGGGGAGGCCGGGCTCGGGTCGAACGACTTCAACCCGGGCACTTTCCGCTGGGTCAACTGCCACGACGCGGACAACAGCGTGATCAGCTTCCTCCGGCACGACGAGGCCGCCGGCAAGGCGTGGCTGGTCGTCAGCAATTTCACGCCCGTGACGCGCGCGCGCTACCGCGTGGGCGTGCCGCAGCGCGGCTACTGGCGCGAGGTGATCAACACGAATTCCTCCTATTACGGCGGCACGGGCGTGGGCAACCACGGCGGCCGGCAGGCGGAGGAGCAGATGGCGGACGGATTCGCCCAGTCGGTCAGCCTCACGCTGCCCGGCTTCAGCACCGTCGTTTTCCACTGGAGCCGGAGATAGGCCGGCCGGCGCTCAGCGGCGTCCGGGCGCCCGCTTTGGCCCCGGCCACACGACGTCGAGGTCCCCGTCGGAGAAGCCCACCGTCACCGCGCGGGCCCGGCGGAGGATCGCCGCTCCCGGCTGCTCCGAGGCCAGGTACTCGCGGACGAACTTCTTGGCCTGCCGCAGGCCGGCCGCCCATTCGGGTGCGATCGCGTCCGACGAGAAGACGAACCGGCTGGGCCCTTCATGGCACCAGCGGCAGGCCCAGTCGGGATCCTTCGGGTCGTAGGCCGGGCAGCCGAAGAAATCGGCTTCGAAGTAGTCGGCGCCCTCGTACAGGCAGAGGTTGAAGGCCTTCACTTTTCGCCGGGGCGCGCCCGCCGCGCCGGCGTCGAGCCAGGCGAAGAACCTCGCCTTCAGCGCCGGCAGTCGAACGGACGCCACCGCCGGCCGGCGCCGCAAGTCGTCGACGAGGAGGAAACCGAAACGCTCGGTGGCGGACGCGAGCTGGCTGGGATCGATCACCGTGCCGCCGAGGAGCGCGGTGACCGCCGCGCGGAATTCCTTCGGCCGATGGGGGGCCTTCGGCTTTGGGGGCATGGCGCGGCCTACCCCTTGCGGCGGAGGAGGAACGTCTGCATCGGACGCGTGTTCTTCAGCTCGATGACGCCGACCGGATCGAATTCGTAATGGCCCTGCAGGAGGCGGCGGGTGGACTCCGAGACCTGGATCTTGCCGGCCTGGCCATGCGATTCCATGCGCGAGGCGATGTTCACCGTGTCGCCCCAAAGATCGTAGGAGAACTTGCGCGTGCCGATGATGCCGGCGACGACCGGACCGCTGTTCATGCCGAGGCGGATGCCCCACTCGAGCTCGTGGCGCCGGTTGAACGCGCGGAGCGACTCGAGCATCTCGAATGCGGCCGCGGCGCAGGCGGTGGCGTGGTCGTCGCGGATGACCGGCACGCCGCCGACGAGCATGTAGGCGTCGCCGATGGTCTTGATCTTCTCGAGGCCGAACTGGTCGGCGATGCGGTCGAAATTGGAGAAGATCTCGTTCAGCAGCTGCGCGGTGCGCTGGGGGGACTGGCGGGCGGCGATGTGGGTGAAGCCCACGATGTCGGCGAACACGACCGTGGCCTCGATGAAGCTGTCCACGATCGTGCGCTCGCCCGCCTTGAGGCGGTCCGCGATGGGCTTCGGCAGGACGTTGAGGAGAAGGCGCTCCGACTTGGCGCGCTCGCTCTGGATCTCGGCGATGAACGCCTGCTCCTGGTCGCGCAGGCGCTTCTTTTCCAGCGACGCGGCGATGCGGGCGCGAAGGATGACCGCGCTGAAGGGCTTCGGCACGTAGTCCTCGGCGCCGGCCTCGATGCACCGGACCGTGCTCGCGGCGTCGTCGAGCGCGGTGAGCATGATGACGGGGATGTGCCGCAGCCGCGGGTCGGCCTTCAGGTATTCGAGGGTCTGGAACCCGTCGAGGCCGGCCATCATCACGTCGAGCAGGACGAGGTCGAAGGCGCTGCCCTTGAGCTTCTGGAGCGCCTCATGCCCGTCGGCCGCCTCGTCGACGTCGAAGCCGAGCTTGCGGAGCCGGCGGCCGAGCATGTCGCGGTTGCCCGCGTCGTCGTCGACGAGCAGGATGCGGCCGGTGAGCATCGGCGGCGCGCTGGAGGAGATGTAGTCGGAGGCCGTCGGCCCGGCCGCGGGGAGCGGGAACGGCGGCTGGCTCAGGGTGTGCAGCCCGAGCATCGCCGCGGCGTCCATCTGCTTGGCCAGCGGGATGGCTTCGTTGCGGAAGGTGTCCTCGAGGTTCTTCGCCGCGGCCCGGATCTTCTCGAGGTCCTGCGCCAGGTCGGGCCGGCCGCCGGTCGCGGCCTCGTCGTGGCAGAGCTCGGCGTAGCCGATGACGGTGTTGAGCGGGGTGCGCAGGTCGCGCTCGAGCCCGGCGATGTCGACCTGGCCGACGTCGATCTTCCAGGAGGCGAGGGCGTCGTTCACGTGCGCCAGCAGCTGGCCCCCGGCATTGTGGATGCGCTTCAGGTCGCGGAGCAGCGAGCCGGCCTTCAGCTCCTCGGCGGATTCCAGCAGCATCTCGCTGTACCCGATGATCTGGTTGAGGGGCGTGCGCAGGGCGTGGCGCAGCCGCGAAATGGACTCCTGATACCGCAGCCGGACGCCGGGGGAGAACGGGCTGATCGTGACCGAGGGCGGCCGCGGCGGGGCGCCGCGCGGCGGCTCGGTCGGTTGAGCGGGGCCGTCGCTCATGCGCTGGGCGGCGCCGGCGGGGCGGCGGGCGGCGTGGCGCCGCCGGCCTTCTTCAGCATGTCGTCGATCTTGCCGAGGAGGCGGGGAAGCTCGACGGGCTTGGTGTCGAAATCGTCGCAGCCGGCGGCGAGCGCCTTGTCCCGGTCGCTCGTCATCGCGTGAGCGGTCAGCGCGATGACGGGGATCTTCGCCGTGGCCGCGTCGGCCTTGAGCTGGCGGGTCGCCTCCCAGCCGTCAACGACCGGAAGGCTCATGTCCATGAGGATGATGTCCGGCTTCTCGGCGCGCGCCTTCTCGATGCCGGCGCCGCCGTCGACCGCGATCGAGACGGCATGCCCGCGCTTTTCGAGCCGGCGCGAGAGCATGTCGCGGTTCATTTCGTTGTCTTCGACGAGCAGGATTCTGGCCATGGGGGAACGGGTTAAGCTGTGGCGGAGGTGCGCGCGGTCAAGTGGCCCTGCACCGCCTCGTGGACGCGCTGCAGGAGTTCCTCGCGGGAATAGTTTCCCTTCTGGAAAATGCCGGCGGCGCGGCCGGCGAGGCGGTCGCGGATCTCCTGGGTGATGTCCATCGACGTGAACACGAAGACCGGGATGGCGCGCCAGGTCGCGTGGGCGCCCACGCGGTCGAGGAACTGGAATCCGTTCATGATCGGCATCTTCAGGTCGAGCACCACGGCGGCGGGGACGGTCTGCTCGAGGACGTGGAGCGCGAGCTGGCCGTTGGCGGCGGAGCGCACACGCCATTTCTCGCGCTCGAGGATGCGGCGCATCATGTCGCGGGTCGGCGGGTCGTCCTCGACCAGCAGGACGTCGCACTCCAGTGCGTCGGGGCTGAGATGCTTGCGGACCTCGGCGAGGATCTGCGCCAGCTCGGCCGGCTTGGCGATGATGCCGCAGGCGCCGAGCTGGTAGGCCTTGTCGGGATCGGCGACGACGCTGTGCAACACGACGCGGACGGCATTGTAGGCCGGCGTGGTCCGGATCTGCGCGAGGGTCGCCCAGCCGTCGAGGCCGGGCATCATGATGTCGAGCAGGACGAGGTCGGGCGTCTGCTTCGCCATCGCGGCCAGCGCGTCCTCGCCGGAGGAGGCGGTGGAGACGGCGAATCCGTTCTTCTGGAGGTGGAGCCCCACCGCGCGGCGCAGGGTGGGGTCGTCGTCGACGATCAGCACCGAGCCCGCCGTGGCCGCGGTGAGCTTCGTCACCATCGGAGGGACGGTGTCGCCCGCGCTGGTGACGACCTTCGACTGCTGCTGCTGGACCTGGAGCGGCAGCGTGATCGTGAAGGTCGTGCCGACGCCGGGCGCGCTCTCGACGCTCACCTCGCCGCCCATCATCCGGGCGAACTGTTTCGTGATCGCGAGCCCGAGGCCGGTGCCGCCGTACTTGCTGGCGGTCGAGGCATCGGCCTGGCTGAAGGCCTGGAAGAGCCGGCCGAGCTGCTCCGGCGTCATGCCGATGCCGGTGTCGGAGACCTTCATGCTGATGGCCTGCCCGCCGGGCTGGCGGACGACGGCGAGCGTGATCGTGCCCTTCTCGGTGAACTTGCTCGCGTTGCTCAGGAGGTTGAGGAGCATCTGCCGGATCTTCGTCGCGTCCGCCTGCATGACGCCGATGTCCGGGGGGCAGTCCAGCACCAGGGTGTTGCCCTTCTTCTGCACCAGCGGGGAGATGGTGGTGGCGACCTCCTGGAGGAGGTGGAGGATTTCGAAGGACTCGATGTAGAGCTCCATCTTGCCGGCCTCGATCTTCGAGATGTCGAGGACGTCGTTGATCAGGCCGAGGAGATGCCGGGCCGCGCCCAGCACCTTGTTGAGGTCCTCGGCCCGTCCGGTGTCGCCGTCGTCGTTCGCGTCCTCGAGCATCATTTCGCTGTACCCGATGATCGCGTTCAGGGGCGTGCGCAGCTCGTGGCTCATCTTGGCCAGGAAGGAGCTCTTGGACTTGTTGGCCTCTTCGGCGGACTTGGTCGCCTGCGCGAGTTCGCGGGTGCGCTCGGCGACGCGCTGCTCGAGCGTGCGGTTGGTTTCTTCCAGCTGAAGGTTCAGCTGGTGCAGGCGCTCGCGGGCCTCCTCGGCGGTTTCGCGCGCGCTTTCGACCTCGGCCGTCCGCTGCTGGATGGTTTCCAGCATCGAGTTGAACGAGGCGATGAGCGTGCCGATTTCGCCGGACCCGCCGCCGGCCACGCGCACGCCGAAGTCGCGCTCGCGGGCGAGTTTCGTGGCCGCGGTGGCGAGCTCGGTGATCGGGCGCGAGATCGTGCCTTGGAGGCGGTACGCGACAATGAACGAGAAAAGGCAGGAAAACAGGAAGACGATGCCGATGCTGCGGATGAGGTTGGGCACGCGTCCCTCTTCGGCCGGGGAAAGCACGGCGCGGACGTACAGGGTCGCCATCTGCTGGTTCGCCCGATTGCGGAGCGGAACCGCGACCACGCCGCGGTGGACGCCGCTCACGAACGCGAGCCGGCCCGCCGGGCCGGGCGGTTCGTCACCCGGCAGCCCGACGTACCGGGCCAGCAGGCGGCCGTCGCGGGCGTAAACCGAGGCCGACGAGACGCCGAAATCGTCGACGAAAATCGATTGCAGCTGCTGGTCGGTCAGCGGCCGGTCGGCGTCCATCGCGGCGGTGAGCGCGTCGGCCGCCCGGCGGGTGGTTTCGGCCAGCCGATCAGCAAGCGCCTCCTCGTGATGGAGGGTGTCCTGGACGTACAATCCGACGAAGGCGAGGCCCAGCGTGACGCCGCTGATCAGCATCATGAGCAGGGTCAGCTTCCAACGGAAAGGTAGTTTATTCACAACGGGCCGGACTGCGGCGGCAGTACCTTATTTTCTTGGGGCGAAGTCAATTGGGTTTACCCCCGGGCCGGCCGAAGTGGCCTCAATCGGGCCGTGGTTCCGCGGCCGCCGGTGCGTAATCGCGATAGCGCACCTCGATGATTTCGTCTGTCGATCGAAGGAAAATCCGGCCGTGGAACCGCGACCAGGTCCGGCGGGGCCGGCCGGCCTCGTCCAGCTCGGCGCCGGCGTCGAGGGCGTGCATCTTCACCCCCAGCACTGGCGCGTACGAGGCGCGGAGTTCGAGGCGATAGCTGACGATGGAGGGCCGGTCCTTGCGCACCAGCAGCGTGAGGTCGAGCCGGCCCAGCGTTCCGTCGGATTCGGCCGCGGCTTCGGTGAAATGGGCGCGCACCGTCACGTGCGTCGGGCTCTCCATGACTATTTCCGCGTGAGTCCGGTCCACCTGCGCGGGGCGGAAGCTGGCCCGGTAACCCGGATCCGAGCGCCCGGCGCTGTGGCGCTGGTATTCGGCCAATTCCGCGGCCGAGGGCTCGCGTCCCTGCAGCGCCATCAAGGTCCACCGCGCGCCGGCCGGCCGGGACGGGTCGTACCGTTCCGTCGAGCGCCTGCCGTTCCGGTCGATGTCCATGGTGTAGGCGAGCTCGGCCGGCAGGTCGACCGGCATGGCATCGAGCGCGGCGCCGACCACGGCCGGAAATTCCGCTCCAGCCGCCGCGACGGCGAGGGCGAGCCCGAGCAGCCCGCGGGACGCGCGCCGGATCATCCTGCGGCCTCCCGGCTCAGGTACCAGGTGAACTTCCCGGCGAAGGAGACGGCGCCGCCCGCATCGCGGAGCTCAACGTCCACGGTGACGAACGCGCGCCCCCGGGCCGCGAGGTCGGCCCGCAGCTGCTCCGCGGCGCCCGCGGCGGGGCGGGCATGGGCGAAGGCATCGCCCGTCGCGGCCCGACGGTAGCGGAGCTCCACGTGGCGCACGACCGCGAGCAGGCCCGGCGCGAGGTCAGGAAATTCCCGCAACAAGCATTCGGCGCTCGCCGCCTCGGCGAGGGCGAATTGCGCCGCGGCGTGCATCGTGCCCACGTGATTCCTCAACCGATCATGCCAGGGCAGCTCGAGCAGATGGGCGGCGCCGGACGGGGCGTCGCGCAGCCCCAGCATCGCGTTGAAGGGAAGGTCGGTCGGCCGCATGCGGGAATTCGCCCGCGTCGGTTCGCGGGACGCAACGGCAATGTGCCTAAGAAATCCGGGAGCCGCGCGTCAATTGAGCGGAGGCGCACATGATATCCCAGAGGTTTGTCTTGCCATTCACCCTCGCCGCGGCCGCCCACGCCGCGTTGTTCGCGCTGTTTCCGCCGGGCGCGGCGGTCGACGCCCCGGCCATCGATCCCACCGCGGTCATCGAATACAAGTCGGTCGACCCGATTTTCGATCCACCGCCCCCGCAGTCCGCGGCCGGCGAGCCGGGCGGGGGAGGCGGCGAGCCGGTGAAAGCACTGGAGGAGCCGATGGTGGTTCCGAATCCGGACGCCATGACGATCGACGTGCCCAAGATCCCGACCAGCGCGGATCACCTGGACTCAAGCCGCATCCCCCGCGTGCCGGTCCCCGGACCGCCGGGACCGCCCGTGGCGGGTTCGATGGCCGAGCAGCTGTTCGACCCGCAATCGCTGGACCGAGAACCGCGGGCGCGCGTCCGGATTGCGCCCGAATACCCCTTCGACGCCAAGCGGCTCGGGCTGGCAGGGGTCGTCGAGGTCGCATTCGTGGTCGGGCCTGATGGCGCCGTGCGGGATGCCCGCGTCCTCCGCTCCGACCACCGGGAACTCGAGGCGGCGGCCCTGCGCGCCGTGCTCAAGTGGCGGTTCGAGCCCGGAAAGGTGCGGGGGCGCCCGGTCGCGTTCCGGATGAACGTGCCCATGGTCTTCCGCCTCGCCGAATAAGACGATCTTGCCGTCAGCCCGCGCGGGCACCGACGAATCGGTTCACGCGTTCGACGAGCTCGTGCGGGCTGAACGGCTTTGTGAGGTAGTCGAGGGCCCCGAGCTCGAGGCCGAGGTTGCGGGTATCGGGCGAGGCCCAGGCCGAGATGATGATCACCGGGATGGTCGCGGTCCGCGGGTCCTGGCGAAGAATCTCGCAGACCCCGAATCCGTCGAGGTCCGGGAGCATGAGATCGAGGAGGATGAGGTCCGGCGGCTGGCGGCGCACGGCCTCGATCGCCTCCCAGCCGTTGCCGGCGACGGTCACGCGGTGTCCGGCCCGCACCAAGTGATAGCTGAGCAGGTCGGCCAGTTCGGCTTCGTCGTCCACGGCGAGGATGTTCGCGGTCTTACGCATCCGACCAGGGTCGCAGCCGTGCGTGACGGATGCGTGTGGCGACGGTGACGATCCGGCAACATCGCCGCCCGGCTCACCACCGGTGGTAGGCCGGGTGGCCGGGCTGGACGGCGACGAACGTGCCGCGGCAGGTCGCCCGCGGTTTTCCCGCCGCCGTAAGCACGCCTTCGACCACGGCCCGGTCGCCGGTGGCCTCGACCACGCGGGCCGTCAATTCAACCGGCCCGTCCGTCGGGGTGGGGCGGAGGAGCCGGATGGCGTAATCGGCCGTCACGGTGCACGGCGGCTTGTCCAGCCGGTCCCGCCGCATGAGGTGCCACGCGGCGGTCCAGTTGCAATGGCAGTCGAGCAAGGACCCGATGATGCCGCCGTTGAGCATGCCTGGAAAGGCCTCGTGGTGGGGCTCCGGCCGCCAGGTGGCGACGACGTCGTCGGTGCGCGGGAAGCTTCGAATGTGAAGCCCGCGGGGATTGGCCGGTCCGCATCCAAAACAGATGCTGGCGGCCGCAAAGCGTTCCTGAAGACAGGGGTCGTCCATGGGCTCAGGCTGATTGTCAAAGAAGGGTCCGAAAACACCAAAGATGGGGGTCCGGCGGGAACTTGATGACATTTTTAACTGGCGCTCAGTTGCGGGCTTGCCATGGTGGCGCCGACTCTTTTACCTCTCCACGAGATGGCGCGCAAAATTGCCTTTATCAACTACAAGGGCGGTGTCGGTAAGACTTCCCTGATCGTCAACACCGCGGCATGCTTGGCTGAGCGCGGCCTCCGGGTTCTTATGTTCGACTTCGACACCCAGTCGAACGCGAGCATCTGGCTGATGAAGCTCGACCGTTGGAACAAGATCAACTCCACCGGCGCCGGGTCGATCTATTCCATTTTCGATCCCGGCAAGGCCCGGGTAAAAGACCTCATCATCAAGGACGTCCTGGAGGACAAGGATGGCAAGAAGCTGCTGCCGGGCCTCGACCTCGTTCCGACCGCCTTCAACCTTGTCGACCTCGAGGGCGAGTACAAGCCGGACCCCAAGCGGCCGTCGTACGTCATCTTCCAGGAGCAGCTCGCCGAGGTCGAAAAGGACTACGACATCATCCTCTTCGACAATCCGCCGAACATCCTGCGCGCCTCGCAGAACGGCATTTACGTGGCGAACGAGATCTACGTTCCGTCCAATCCCGACGCGCTGAGTCTCATCGGCTTCACGCTGCTCATCGAGAAGCTCATGCGCTTCCAGCAGATGTCGGCCAGCTTTCGCACCACCGCGATGGGCCCGGCCGCGCAGGTCTACGGCATCATTTTCAACTCGATCAAGACCAACGTCGACATCGAGGTGCCGAAGATGCGCATGCAGCTTCGTCTCAACCAATTCAAGCAGCAGAAGCGCGGATGCGCCGCCACCGCGAAGATCTTCACCAACCAGGCGCGCGATGCGACCGTCGTCCGCCGCGCGGTCACGCTCGGCCTGCCGGTCATCCTGATCGGCTCCGAGGGCGCCGAGGCGGACAGCGTCGCCAACGACTATCGCCAGATTGCGAACGAACTGATCGAGCACGCGCCGATCACATCCTGACCGCCTCCGCCGTTCGCTCCAACGCTGACCCACACCATGCCGACCTACACCGCCAAAGACTGGGATGAAGTGCGCAAGAAGTTCCGCAGCTCGCTGATGGTGGACACCAACCTCACGAGCCTCGCGCAGAACCTCGAGGGCGCGGACTGGCCGGTCAAGGGCGACGACGAGAAGCCCTCGAAGTACATTGAGTTCACTTGGGAGGAGCTGCTCATGCTGCCGGAGATCGCCGGCAAGGAGGATCGCGTGCAGCACTTGGTCGGCATCCTGAAGGAGACGCTTTCGTTCGACGACCCGTTCGGTGACATGGTCGCGCAGGTCGAGGAGACAGCGTCGAAGGAGAACCCGATCCTCAAGACGCTCAATCGCCTGAACATCCCCGAGGCCTATCCGCTCAAGCTGGTGAACCTCAGCGAGGGCACGCGCGTCGTGTGCGCCTCGGAAGGGGTGAAGACCGTCGGCGAGTTTGCGAACCTCGGTCAGCAGATGTCGACGAAGGTCGTGCTCGGCGGCGATTTCCGCACGCTCCTCAACGTGCTCACCCACGGCGACGAGGAGGGCATCAGCCAGTTCCTGCCGTACCGGAAGGGCACGACCGGCCTGCACCTCGCCGAGGCGCTGGGCCTGGCGTCGGCGGGACTGCCGCGCAACGAGCAGCTGGGCCTCGCGAAGAATTACGGCGCGAAGCTCACGCCGGCGGAGGCCGCGCAGGCGAAGCCGATTTCGGGCGAGCAGGCCACGAAGCTGGAGAGCACCGTCCGCCTCGGCATCCAGGCCGCGCTCGAATGGTTCAAGGATGAGAAGGCCGCCCTGCAGAAGAAGATGGGCGAGGGGGTCTCGCTCGAGCGCTATCTCGTGGTGATCGGCGACCCGGCGCGCGAGGCGATCGCGGCGAAGATCGCGGCTCCTCTTCTTGGGGTTACCAGCGCTCGCGCGGCGGCGGCGCCCAGCGCGGGCGAGGACGATAAAAAGGGTGGATTTTTCTCGCGGCTGTTCAAGAAAGGCTAACACCCTTTCTGCCGCGCCGTGGAAAATCCTCCGCCCAATCCGCCGAACTTTCCCGCTCCGCCCAAGCCGGCCTTCCCCCCTCCGCCGTCCTTCCCGGCGCCGGCCGGCGTGAAGTTTCCCGCCGCCCCCGCGGGCGGCCCGAAGCCCCTGGTGCTTCCGCGGCGGGTCAGCCCGCTCCAGCGCGCCCAAGAGGCCCAACAGGCCACCGCCGAGGCGCGGCGCTCGCTCGGCGCGCTGATGTCGCAGTCGCGACCGCCCTGGGGCGGCAAGCCGAGCCTCAGCGGCTCGCAGGTCGAGGAACTCGAGAAAACCATCCGTACGCTCGAGGCCAAGCTGGCGGAGCGCGAGATGGCGCTGGCCACGGCCGAGGGCAAGCTGACCGAGCGCGAGCGCGAGCTGGCGGAAGCCGAGGCGCTGCTCAAGGCCCGGGCCCAGGTCGTCGAGGCCGCGCAGAAGCAGAGCGCGAACTCGGAACATCTCAGCAAGGAGGAGGAAGACGCCCTGCGGAAGCTCAAGGAGGAGCTCGACAAGCAGGAGGCGTCTCTCGCCGAGCAGCGCCAGGCGCTGCAGGAACGCCAGGACTTCCTCGACCAGAGCGAGGCTTCGCTTTTCGAGAAGATGCAGGCCCAGCAGGAAAAGGAGACCGAGCTCGAGCAGAAGGAGGAGGACCTGAAGCGCCTGGCCCGCCAGGTGGGCGTGCTCAAGGAGGAGCCGGCCGAGCCCAAGGAAAAGGCCTGACGGAACCAAATCCCTTTGGGCTTTTCCCAGAGCCTGCCATCCCTTCCACTGGACCGATGATCTTTCGCCCCTGCCTCCGCCTCGCTCCGCTTCTCGCCCTGTCCGCCTTGCCGGCGCTGGCGCAACCTTCGGAGGAGCGGTCGCGCGCTTTCGACATCCTTTCGCAGGACAGCTCCGAGTGGTACGTGCCGAAGAGCACCGTTTCCGTGGGGCTGCGCGTTCTCTCCGCGGGTCCCAGCGTCGATTTCGGCAACCTGGGCAACGTGCCCTCCCTCCGCTCGATCCCGCCGAGCTCCGACGGCAACGTCGACCGGGTTTATGACGATGGCGTGGTCGCCGCCGATGCGCCGCGGCTGAACGAGGTCGATTCCAGCGGGAACCAGACCTCCACTCCGGGAGGCCGCTACCAGACGACGACCACGGTCGACGGGGTGACGCGCGTCACCGGCGATTTCGTCAGCTACACGCCTGGCCAGACCCGCCTTTGGGGCTATCGGAACCAGAGCCAGGCGACCACCCCTGGACAGGTGGCGTTCCACACCTATCGCGCGACGTCGGAAGGCGCGACGGCGAGCGACGAGCAGGGCATGACCGGCGGGGTTGACGTCCAGCTGGCCCGTTCCCTGGGCAAGGGGACCGGCCGCTTCCAATTCAGCCTCGTCGCCGGGGTCGCCCTGACCGACATCAACGCGAAGACGAACGGAACCGTTGCGTCCACGCTGCACACGCGCACGGACACGTACGCCCTCGTCGGGGGCGGCAGCGCGCCCGCCGCGCCGTACACGGGGCCGTCCTTCACGGACTTCATCGACAACCAGGGCAACACGGTGTCCTCGGGGTTCGAGTCCACTCCGCCGATCAGCCAGACGATCTCGTCCTCCACGGAGACCTCGGTCGCCGGCGCGGCCTCGGTGCAGGGCAACTGGCAGATCAAGGGCGCGTATTTCCTCCTGCGCCTCGGGCCGTCCATCCGGACCAAGATCACGAACCGCTTCGGCCTCAGTGCGAGCGCCGGCGTGGCGGGGGCCTACACCGGCAGCAAGTACATGGTCACGGAGACGATCGTGCTGCCCGACGTGGCCGAGCCCGTCACCGTGGTCGAGGAAGACACCGCTACCGAGTTCCTGAGCGGCTTTTATGCGGACGTGAACGTCGACTGGATGCTCAACGAGCGCACCGGATTGTTCGGCGGCGTGAGCATGCAGCAGCTCGGCGACTACGACCAGTCGGTCGGCGGCCGCACCGCCAAGGTGGACATGGGCAACGCGATCGGCTTCCGCGGCGGGATCAACATCAAGTTCTGACACGCCTTTTCAGGCGAGGTCGGACAGGACGTCCTCCATCCGGCGGAGGCGCTCGGGCGGGAAGAGCGAGTTGATCCGGGTGATCACCTGCTGGATCAGCCCGTCGGGGCACGACGCCCCGCCCGTGATGAGCACCGTCTTCGGCTGGTTGTCTCCCGGCCAGAGCGGATGCACCTCGCTGTGGCCGCCCCGGCCGTGGCCCGCGGCCGCAAAGACAAAATGCTCGATCTCGTCGCGGGATCGGATGTTTGCCTCCGACTGGATGAAGTACGCGCGAGGGCCGAGCCGCTGCGCGCACAGCCGGTACAGCTGGTAGGTGTTGGAGCTGTTCTTGCCTCCGATGACGAACGCCGCGTCGAGGGGCTCGGCCAGGGCCCGGCTGAGCGCATCCTGGTTCACCTGCGTCGCGTAGCACAGCGTGTCCTTCCGTCCGGCGCCGCCGATGCGCGACGCGCCATCCTGCTCGCCGTAGCGCGCCACGAACACCCCGCGGAAATAGTCCATGATCTCCACGGTCTCGTTCATCAGCAGGGTCGTCTGGTTGACCACGGCGAGCCGCTCGAGGTGTAGGGCGGGATCGAATCCCGGGGTGCTCACCGGGGCAAAACGCTCGATCAGGGCGCGCCGCTTCGCTTCGTCCGGCGCGGCCACGTATTCGCCCAGCAGGCGGGCTTCGGCCAGGTTGCGGATGATCACGGAGGGCGCGTACCGGCGCGAGTTGGAGAAGGTGGCCTTCGTCTCCTCGTGCTCGCTCTTGCCGTGGATCACGACCGTGAATCCCTCGCGGCCGAACGAGCGCGCGGCCTTCCACACCTTCTCCACGAGCATGCACGTGGCGTCGTACGGGGCGACGCGCAGGCCTTTGCGGACGAGGCGCTGCTTGTCCTCGTCGGTGGCGCCGAACGCGGGGATGATCACGACGTCCTCGCTCGTGAGGCTGTCCCAGAGAAGCGGGGCGCGCTCGCCCGGCTGGGCGGGGCGGCCGGCGGTCGTGAACGGCACGCCCTTGTCGGTCTGCAGGTACCGCAGGCCCCGGCGCAGCAGGTCCTCGTTCACGAACGGATTGTGGATGAGCTCGCTCAGCATGAACACCCGGCGGCCGGGATTTTCCGCCAGGGTCTCGTAGGCGCGCTCGATCGCGTTTTTCACCCCGAGGCAGAAGCCGAAATGGCTCGGAATCAGATACCGAACGGCGCCGAAATCGAGGCGGGCGGGGCCGGTCGCACTGCGCTCGTTGGTGCGGGACAGCGCCTTGATCGCCTCGCACAGGCGGCTCTGGTAAAGTCCCCGCGCCTCGGGATCCTGTTCGTAGATCCCCCGGTTCCGGTCCTTCTCGACGCGGAAGCGGTAGATGTAGTCGTTCTCGCCCAGATGGAGGTAGGGCACGCTGATGAGGTGAGGCCGAAGCCCGCCCAGCGCGGCCGCGAGCAACGGGTCGACCTCGGCGTCGGCCTCGAGGCGCTCGATGGTGGCGAACTCCACCCCGTCGCTGGCTGCCGCCGGATCGACCTGCGTGAGCGAAACGCGCCAGCGGGCGCCATCATGGCCGATCGTGAAACCCTCCCGGAGCGGCGTGTGCCGGGGAAACACGGCCGCCAGCCGCGCCCCGGCGTCCGTCCCGGCGAATGCCGGCGCGAACTTTCCACCCACGCGGCGTACCGCCAGCAGGTTGCTGGCGTTGAAGGCGAGGACGAGGTGCGGCTCGGGCATTTTGCCTGACGGAATCCCGTTCGGCTAACCGGGTCAAGGCGCCCGGGCACTCCCGGTCGCCGCTGGGGGAAATTCCTGAGAATGTGAGCTGGGCATGGTTCGTGAAACGCGGAAGATGCCGCTGCACGCCTGACTTAGCGCTGAGGTTCTCCCCGCTTTTCCCTGACAATGTCGACCCTTCCCTGGGCCCTTTTCCTGTTGGCCACGGCTTTCGCCGTCGGGCTGGCCGTGGCGTGGAGGCGCAAACAGCGGGAGTCGGCTTCGCTCGCGGCGGAGCGCGTCGCCGCCGTCGCGGACGGCGCCCGGCGCGACGCGCAGCTGGCGGAGCACGCCGCGGCGATGCGCACCCAGAGCGACCTGCTGGGGGTCGTGTGCCGCGAGGTGCGCGGCCACCTCGACGGCATCATCGGATCGGCCGACCTCGTGCTCGAGACACCGCTCCAGCCCTCCCAGCGCGCGCAGCTGGTCACGCTGAAGACCACCGGCGAGTCCCTGCTTTACCTCCTGAACGACCTGCAGGCGCTCAGCCAAGCCGAGTTCCGCGTGGCATCCGGCGAACGCGAGGCGGTGGTCCTGCGGACCGAGATGGCGGAGGTCATCGAGGTCCTCGCGCCGCGGGCCGCGCTGAAGGGCGTCGAGATCGTCCTCATCGTGGAGCCGGACGTGCCGCGGGAGCTGTGCTGCGACGACGAGCTGTTCCGCCAGTTCGTGTTCAACCTGCTCGCCTGCGTGCTCCGTCCGACCGGTCCGGGCGCGCTGGTCGTGACCGTGGCCCGGTCGACCGCCGCCGCCAAGCCCATCGCGGCTGGGCGGGTGTGGCTGCGATTCACGGCGGCGGGGCGCCCGTCGGCGCCGGAGGCCGAGTTCACGGGCAGCCAGAATCCTTTTGCCGTGCTCGAACAGCTGCCGCTGACGATCGCCCGCCGCGTCACCGAGGTGATGGGAGGGGAGCACGGGGAGACCGTTGGCAGCGAGGCCGGTCCCGCCTTCTGGTTCGATCTTCCGATGGAGGCCATGCCGGTCGCCCCGGTGGCGGCGCCGGACCGGCCCCACGAGTTCCTC
>DASPMS010000082.1:0-9758 GCA_035626915.1 Opitutaceae bacterium | reverse complement strand
TGTTGCCGGAGATCGTGTTCTGGCCGGAGCCCTTCAGGTGCATGCCGTTGCCGTTGGAGTCGGCGACGGTGTTTTGCATGAAGGTCAGGCTGCTTCCGTTCAGGCCGACGACCGACGCGCGGTTCGTGTCCTCGTTGGTGTTCCGGTGTCGGAAGGTGAATCCGGTCACGACGACGCCCTTCACGTCGAGGGCCAGGAGCGCGCATTCCGCCGCGTCGGCCTCCACCACCACCCCGTCGCGGCCGGCTCCGATCAGGGACACGTTCTTGTTGAGGGTGATCGACTCCTGGTAGGTGCCCCGCGCCACGTGAACCGCGTTGCCCGGCACGGCCGCGGCCACCGCGGCCGAGATCGACGAGTATTCCTCGGGCACGAGCAGCCGGCCGCCGTTGCGGCCTTCGGCGCTCTCGCGCAGTTGCTGCCTGAGCCAGGCGCCGTCCCGCTGGGAATCCTCCACCAGTTGCTCCGTGTGGACCTCCAGCTCGGTCGCCGTCGGACGGCGGTCGAAGACCATCCGGTAGGCGTCGGCAATGACCGGGCCGGCCTCCCGGCGCCGCTGCTCGACATGGCGGCGCTCCTCCGCCTCGAGCCGCAGGCGCTCGCGCTCCTCGTCCGCCTCGCGGCGCAGCCGCTCCTGCTCCCGCGTCGTCTCGCCGCGGAGCCGCTCGGCCTCCGCCGCCAGGCCCTGCAGCATCTCGGCGTTCCGCCGCTCCGCCTCCGCCTCGGCCGCCATCCGCTGCTTCCATGCGGGGAGGTATGCCCCCGGGAACGCCATCGCCGCCAGCAGCGCGGCGGCACCCGCCAGCAGGATGAAACGCTGTTGTCCCGCCTGCCGGGCGGCGTCGGCCGGCCAGACGCCGATCGCGAGCCGATGGAAGAGCCAGCCCTGCAGGGCGCCCACGGCGGCGCCGCAGGCGACGCCGGCGACGGCGTGGCCGGCCGGGTGGCCGGAATCGAGGAACATGATCCCGCCGATGAAGCCGCCGATCAGCGCGCCCAGGGTCGAGATCCCCGCCGGGCTCCGCACGTTCCAGGGCGCGCGCGCGCGCAGGCGGATCGCAAGCAACACCACGAACAGCGGATACTGCAGGAGCATGAGTCCGACCGCGGACAGCACGAGGCCGATCGCGAAAAACACCGGCTCCGCGCCCCCCTCCTCCGACCCGATCAAAGCCGCGAGCGCCACCAGCGTCGCCGGCACCGACGCCACCACGGGTGCACCCAGCCAGCGGCGGACCGGCGAGATGGCGGGCGGCGCGTCCTGGTCCGGAATCGCCAGCCGCGGTGGTTCGGGCGCCGCCGGGGCCGGCGGCGCGACCTGCGGCGCAGCGGTCGCGGTCGCGGTCGCGCGCGGTCCGGACGCCTTGCCGCCGCTCAGACGGGCCAGCAGCTCGCTCGCGCTCTGCGGCCGCTGCCGGGGATCCTTCGCGAGGCAGGCCGCGATGGTCTCCTCCCAGGCCGGCGGGATGGCCTCGGCCGCGGCGAGGCCGAATTCCAGGCGCCGGTCGGCGAGGCTGGGAGCGACCCGGCTCTGCACCTGGGCGATCACGTTGCCGGCATGGAAGGGCGGCTTGCCCGTGAGCAGGTCGTACAGCGTCGCGCCCACCGCGTAGATGTCATCCGTGACGGCGGGCTTCTCCCCCATCATCTGCTGCGGGCTCATGTACACCGGCGTGCCGCTGCTGCCCACGCGGGCCGAGACCCGCGAGACCGAGTCGCTCACGCTCGCCGCGATGCCGAAGTCGGCGATCTTGAGGTCGCCGTGCGCGTCCACCATGAGGTTCGCCGGCTTGAGGTCGCGGTGCACCACCTGCGCCTTCCGGTGGGCGTGCTCCAGGGCCGCGACCAGCTGCTCGACCCACGGCAGCAGCTCGCGCGGCTGGAAGCAGTGGTCGCGCTCCTTCAGCTTCCGCTTCGCCAGCGTCTCGCCCGCCACGTGCTCCATCGAGATCGCGGCCGTGCGGCCGTCCTGCACGAAGTCGTAGATCCGGATGATGTGCGGGTGCGTCAGCTCTAGGCTGCGCCGGGTCTCGCGCTTGAGGTCCCGCAGCGCCTCGGGATCCATCGCCACCAGCTCGGGCAGGAACTTCAGCGCGACGTCGCGCTCGAGCTCCTCGTCATGCGCGAGCCACACCACGCCCATGCCCCCGCGGCCGAGCAGCCGCTTCAGCGCGAAGCGCGAGAACACCTTCTGGCCGGCGGCGAAGCCCCGGATCGTCGAGCCTAGGTCGAGGTCGTCCATGGGCCTGGACCGCGCTTATTCCCGGTTCGCCGGCGCCCCGCCTTCCCTGCCCCGGGTGTACTTGGCCCGCATCGCCTCGGCCACGGCCGGCGCGATCTCCGGCGACTTCTCGGCCACGAGCGCGAGGGCCTGCTCGACGGACAGCCCCTTGCGCATCTCGAGCTCGGCCAGCTTGAGGATGCGGTCGGCCTTCTCGCCCTCGAGGGTCGCGAGCAGCGCCTTGATGTCGGCCGCCCCGCGCTGCTTGAGCCGCTCGCCCTCGATCGCGAGGTCGTGGTGGTCCTCCTGCTGCTTGGCCTCGAACTTGGCCTGCTTGACGAGCTTGAGCGCCTCCACGCCCTGGCGGGCGACCTCGAGGTCGGTCTTGGACTGGTCGACCTGCTGCGACTGCGCGGCGGCGAAGCGCTCGCGCTGCTGCCGCATGTCCTCGGCGAACTCGACCTTGCGCAGGTCGACCCTGTTCATGGCGTCGGCGATCTCCGACTGGTGCCGCAGCTTCTGCTCGTCGAGCCGGTTGAGGATCTCGGCGCGGCGCGCCTCGTAGTCCTGCCGCAGCCCCTCGAGCATCGTCTGGTTCGCGAGGCCCTGGGTGAAGCGCTTGAGGTCCTCGGCCCGGGCGACCGCGTTGAGGCCGGTCTCGTGCGCGATGCGCTCGAGCGCGTCCTTGAGCTGCTGCTCGTCGCGGTACGCGTCGATCTTGCCCGCGCGCATGGCGTCCTGCAGGCGGCGGTTGGCCTCGAGCTCGCGGCTCAGGCGGTCGACCTCGCCGAGCTTGCTGCGGAGCTCGCTCACCGCCGGACCGCCGAACTCGGCGAGGCGCACGCCCTCGAGCGAGAGGCCGAGCGGCAGCACCGCCGGCGTCAGCTGCTGGGTGAGCCCGCGCTCGATCAGGTCGCGCGCGTTGGCCGCGAGCAGGACCTCGTCGAGCGTGTGGGCCGCGAGCGCGGCCTGGACCGCGGCCCGGACATCGCCCTGCAGCCGCTGGGTCAGGTCGTGCGTCGAGAAATCGCCCGCGCCGGCGAGCACGCGCTCGGCGAAGCGCTTGGGGTCGTTCACCTGGAAGAGCAGGCGCAGGCGCGCGTCGACCGGGACCTGGTTCTTCACCCGCAGGTCCTCGAGCATGAAGTCGATCTCCGCCGCGCGCGTGTCGATGAGGATGGCGTGGGCCGCCTGGCCCTTGTCGAACCCGAGCAGGCGCTTCAGGAAATTGTCGAAGGTGTGGTAGCCCGGCTCGAGCAGCCCGGTGAAACGGCCGTTCTGGAAGACGAGCGCGACGGTGCCGTCGTCGATCTGGAGCCCCTGGTGCAGCGTGGCGCCGGGCGCCTTCAGGTCGACACGCACGGCGAAGTCGTCGGGCGAGCGGTGCCAGCGATCGCCGTAGAAGACCTTGCGCTTGTCGGGATCCTGCTCGGTCCCGCACTTCCAGCAGTACTTGGACTCGGCGCCGACGGACGAGCCGCAGCGGTGGCACGAGGCCCAGGACTTGGCGGTCGGGCAGCCGCAGGCGTTGCAGTAGGCGGCGTCGGTCGACACGGCCTTGCCGCAGTTGGGACAGCGTTGGTTGTAGAAACCCATGATGAGAGTGCGGTCGGAGGCGGATCGGTCAGTTCGGCGCGAGGCTCGATTTGCCCTCGGGGATCTTCTTTGTCTCGATCGGCGCCGGCTGGATTTCGCGGACGTAGACCGAGTTCTGCGCGTTCGGGTCGGGCGGAAGCACGGGGCCGGGGTCGACCTGCTGGCAGCCGGCCAGCAGGAGGAGCGCGACGCCGACGAGGGCGGGACGAAGGAAGCGGGAGGCGGGCATGGGGATCAGCGGGTGACGGAGATGAGGAACGGGGCCGCCCGGACGGCCTGCTGGATCCGGGCCTCGTCGGCCACGGAGTTGGCGTCGAAGCCGCCGGAGTTGAGCCAGCGGCGCTCCACCACGCCGCCGACCGTGTCGCCGGGCCCGATCGCCTTGAGGAAATAGGTCTTGGTGACGCCCCGCGATTCGATGAGCACCTGCACGACCGCGCGCGCCTCGACCGGCAGATAGAACGCCATCTCGCGCTCGCCGCCCGGGATGATGTTGGCGCGGTACACCTCGACCACCTGCCCGAGGCGCAGGCTGATGCGCTTCGCGTTCGGCAGGGAGGCGGGGCCCTGGCTGTACTCCGCGGCGCGGAACACGTCCTTGGTCTCGTGCGCAAACGACTTCGACTCGGGGGCGGGATCGATCCGCTTCACCCCGGTCTCGGGGTTCTGGGTGTCGAGGCCGGGGGCGACGCCCTGCGTCGTGCTTTCGCAGGCAGCGAGAAGCAGCGAGGCGAGGCCGGTGGAGACGAGGATGGCGAGGCGGTTCTTCATGCGGGTGATGGGGTTGTCGAAGCGCGGGAAAATCGGGTGGCCTCAGCTAATCGGCAAAGTCCATGCCAAGGCCGCGGCATTCTCGCCGCCCGCCCGGTGTGCTCGAGGGGCCATGCCGTCCAATCCAGTGCGGGGCACGGGATTGGGCAACCCCCAAAACAGGGAAAATCTCCCGCGTCGGGGGAGAATTCCTTGCCGCCGGCAGCCCCGGCCCTTTCATGCGCGCTCATGCTGCGCGCCGTGCAGAACCCCACGCTCGTCCTGCTGCGCCATGGCCGGCCGGTCGCGACGTTCCCGCTGGCGGCCGGCGCGAAGACCTCGATCGGGCGCGCCCCGGGGAACGACGTCGTGCTCGACGACGACTCGGTCTCCCGCAAGCACGCCGAGCTGGAGGTGGGCGCCGACCAGGTGATCCTGCGCGACCTTCGGAGCCGCAACGGCGTTCAGGTCAACGGGGTGCCGCGCCGCGAGGCCGCGCTGCAGGCGGGCGACCGCCTCAAGGTGGGCGCGGTCGAGCTTGAATACGCCGCCGGCTTCGTCCGCCCAGTCTCCCCCGCTCCGCTCCCGCCCGGCGCCACCGCGGACCCGCTCACCGAGACCCGCCAGGCGCGGGCCGCGCTGCCCGACGCGCGCCAGGAGCGGCACCTCGCGGCCCTCTACCACCTCTGCTTCCGCGTCACCGAGGGCGTCGCGCCCGAGGAGGCCGGCCGGCTCCTGCTCGACCTGCTGCTCGAGGGCGTCCGCGCGACCGTCGCGCAGTACTACGGCCCGGACGACCAGCTCGCGTTCAGCGCCGCGGCCGAGAAGGTGAAGGGCGTCCCGAAGTTCGCGCCCTACCTCCTCGACAAGTTCCGCAAGCTGCCCGAGGCCGCGACCTACACCGCGCGCGAGCTCGGACGCTACCAGCAGAAGCTCGGCGACTGGAATTTCCTCGTCTGCCCGCTGCCGACGTCGGCCGGCGACGGCGCGGCCGTCATCGCCCTGCTCCGCGCCACCGGCTGGGAGGAGTTCTCCGCCGCCGACCGGCTGCTGCTGAACGCCGCGATGCGGCTCTGGCCGCGGGGCCAGCAGCGCGGCCGCGAGCTCGCGACGCTCCGCCAGGAGAACGACACCCTTCGCGGGCGCGCGGCCGCCGCCTCCGGGCTGCTCGGCGACAGTCCCGCGCTCGCCGCCCTGCGAACGCGGCTCGACCGTTTCGCCGCCACGAAGGCGACCGTCCTCATCGCCGGCGAGACCGGCAGCGGCAAGGAGGTGGTCGCGCAGTACCTGCATGACCGGAGCCCGCGCGCGGCGCAGCGCTTCGTGAAGGTCAACTGCGCCGCGATCCCCGCCCCGCTGATGGAAAGCGAGCTCTTCGGCCACGTGAAGGGCGCGTTCACGGACGCGAAAAGCGACCACCAGGGCAAGTTCCAGCTCGCGCACGGCGGGACCCTTTTCCTCGACGAGGTGGGCGAGCTGCCCCTCGCGGTCCAGGCCAAGCTCCTGCGCGCGCTCGAGAGCGGCGAGGTCGAGCGGATCGGCAGCGAGCGCGTGACGAAGGTCGACGCGCGGATCCTCGCCGCGACCAACCGCGACCTCCGCGCCGAGGTAAAGGCCGGCAACTTCCGTGAGGACCTGCTTTACCGGCTCGAGGTCGCAACGATCGCCGTCCCGCCGCTGCGCGAGCATCCGGACGACATCCCGCTGCTGGCGCAGCACTTCCTCGACAAATTCTGCGCCGAGAACGGCCTCGCCGCGGTGGCCTTCGCGCCCGACGCGCTCGGCGTGCTGCAGAAGCACCGCTGGCCGGGGAACGTCCGCGAGCTCCGCAACGTCGTCCAGCGCCTCGCGATGGAGGCGGACGGCCCCATCCTGTCCGCCGCCGACGTGAAGCGCGCGCTGCGGTAGCGGCCTACTCCGGATTGAGCCCCTCCAGCAGCGCGAGCCTCTCGGCCTCGATCTGCCAGTTGCGCTCGACCACGGGCGTGAGGTGGGGCTGCGCCAGCGAAATCAGGAACCTCCCGCCGAAATTCTTCGGCCCGCCCTCGGCCAACACCGCCGTCCATTCCGTGTGCAGCGCCTTCACGCGCGCCAGGTCGCCGGCGCTCGCCGCCGCCTCGATGCGCTCGAGGTGGCGTCCGATCGTGTTCGCCGTCGCGCGCGGCAGGAAAACCACGGGCCGGGCCACGGACAGGAGGGATCCGACCGCGCCGAGCTCGCTGCGCAGGAGCCCCTTCACTTCGCCGGGCTGCTCGAGCATCGCGGCGCGGAGGTTGATGAAGTCGGCCCAGACGACGCGCCGCGCGACCTTCCGGGGGTCGCGGTCCCGGAGCACGGCGGCGAGCTCGTCCCGCTTGGCGCGCGACACCGTCGCGTGCCGGAGGATGAATTCCGCGGCGCCGATGCCGTTCCGCAGCCCCACCATCGCCGTCATCGAGCGGACCAAAGTGCGCGAGTTCCGCTCCAGCTTCGCGGACACGCTCAGCTGCCGGATAAGAATGTCGGCCGCCTCGTCGCCGCGGCCCTCGAGCGCGAGCAGCCCGGCGCGCGCCTGGCCGATCATGGTCACCCGGCGGAACGGCGCGAAGCTCATCAGGGGAGCGTCGAAGCCGCCGGTCGCGTCGTCACCGATCGCGGGAAACGCATCCATGGCCGCGAACCACTCCCGCTCCGGCGCGAGCGCCTCCCACTCGGCGACGATCTCCTCCCGCGCGCGCGTGATTTCGGCCCGCCACTCGTCCGGCTTTTCCGCCGGCGAGGCCCGGACCGCGAGCTTTCCAGACTGGAACGGGCGCCGCGTCCGGCCGGCGCCCTCCGTGTACCACAGCGTGACGGCGTGGCTTTCCGCCGCGTCCGGCCCCGCCGGGGGGCTGAGGTCGTCGAGCGTGATCCGCTGCTCGAACTCGCGGTCGTCCCAGGCCAGCCACGCGGTCGCAAGCGCGAGCACCGCGGCGCCGGCCGCCACGCGGGGCCAGCTGCCAAAGACCGCGACCCGTTTCCAGGCCAGCCAGAAGAGCGGGATGAAATAAAGCAGCGCCATCACGATCCAGCTGTGCTCCCACGCGCCGTCCAGGCGCGAGTCGAGCAGCAGGCCCACCGTGACGATGAACCAGAGCGCGGTCAGCCCGAGGCCGACCAGGCCGCCGGCGAGCCGGAGCGGCCAGCCGCGCCGGGGTTTCGGTTCCGTGCTCATGGCGTCCCCGGGAGGGCCGGTTGGGGCGTTTCCCGCGCCGCTCAGCGCGGCCGGTTGGCGGCCGCCAGCGTGCGGTGCAGGATGAAGATCAGCAGCAGCACGCCGACGCCCGCGCCGGCGTACAGGATCCAATTGCGCTTCACCGTGAGGGTCTCGATCGGCAGCGCGACGGTCGCGACCTTCTCGCCGCCCCAGAGGATCCGGCCGGTGGAATTCTCGTACGCGCGCATCACGATCCGGACCTGGATCGCCTTGTTCTCGAAGCCCTCGACGCGCACGCCGCCGGGCGCCGGCTGCTCGGCGTAGTAGACGCCCGCGACGCGGCCCATGATCAGGCCCTGCACGTTCACCCGGCTGAATTTCTGCACGGTCTTCTGGTCGAAGATGTCCTCCCGGAACTCGGTGGCGGACATCATCTCCTTGTTCAGCGTCTCGAGCACCGGATCCTGGGTGGAGGCGTAGAGGCTGAGCGGAGTGCCCGCCGCGATGCCGGCGAACTCGCTGCTTGCGACCGAGGTGAAGTAGCCGCCGTCGATGTCGCGGTCGAAGGGCACGACCGCGAAGGTCTTCGCGTCGGTCTGCTTCGTGACGAACTCCTGCAGCCACGCGCGGATCGCCTGCGCGCCGGCATCCTTGGCGAACTCCATCGCCGCGGGATCGGCCGTGAAGTCGACCGGCTTCAGGATCGGGCCGGCGGCCTTGGGCTGCGCGAGGAGCGCGACGGGGCTGAGCAGCAGGAGGAGGGTGAGCGAAAGTTTCATGGGGCGGAAGGGATGCGGCGGTCGGACGGTCACTTGGTCGCCTCGGGCTGGAACCAGGCCGGATAGTGGTTCTGCACCGTCATGTTGGGGTCGTACCCGAGGAGCTGCACCTTCGGCATCTGCTCGACGTAGGCGCGCCAGAAGGCCTGGGAACCCGGCGTGGCGATGACCTCGAGGAGGGCCTCGTTGGTCCGGCGGTCGAACTCCAGGCGCTTCACGTAGTACACGCCCTTGAGCTTGCCGATGTCCTCCATGTGCTTGAGCAGCTGCGTCTCGCTGAAGACCCCGACCAGCGCGACCTTGTAAATCATCATCCGGTGCGCGCGGGCCATCAGGGTCTTGAGGGCCTCGTCCACGCCCTTCTCGATCGCGGCGTTGCGGGCGTTCTCGCGCGCGATGTCCTCGCTGCTCGAGCGCTGGCCGCGCACGAAGCCCGGAGGGTTGATCGAGAGCGTCTCGCCGGTCGCGCGGTTCACGGCGCGGATGGTGGACTGCGCGCGGTAGACGTGCGTGCCGCCGTAGGAATCGAGCTTCCGGTCCTCGACCGTGGCGTAGATCACGAGGTCCGCGTTGGCGCGCTCGCCGGCCTCCTTCATGGCCGCCGCGTTCAGCGGGCGGCTCGGGTACTCGGTGTCCTCCTGCACCGCGAAGTCGCGCTCGACGAGCGCGCGGACGAAGTGCTGCTCGATGTCGCGCGAGGCCTCGTCGGTGATCACCAGCGTCCGCAGCAGGCTCTGCTCGGTGATGCGGATGCCCACGGGGCCGTCGGCGACGGGGGCGGGGGACTGGGCCGAGACGGAGGCGGCGAAGGCCAGCGCCGCGATTGCGCCCGCCGATTTCAGGGGTCGGAAGCGTGTGTCGGTCATCATGGGGCAATAACGGCAAAGCGCGTGCCAACGGCGAGCAGAATTTCCAAAGCCGTTGGCGGAAAGGGTGCTGGAATTATTTTCCGAATTGGTATGGGGTTTGCCCGCACACCCGTCATGTCGCGCTCCTGCCCCGCCTGCCAGACCGCCCTCACCCCGAAGAGCCGCTTCTGCCCCTCGTGCGGGGCCGCCACTCCGCTGGACGAGACCGTCGACACGCCGACCTCGCAGGCGACGCAGGTCTCGCGCTCCTCCGCGGAGGCCGCGGCGCCGAGCACGCGCACCCTCGATGCGCCGGTCCCGCCGCGCGTCGAGCCCGCCTCGCGCGCCGAGGCCTCGCGCTCGCCCGTCCCGCCGCCGGTCGAGCCGGC
>DASPMS010000081.1:0-11617 GCA_035626915.1 Opitutaceae bacterium | reverse complement strand
TCGAGCTGATCGAAGGCCCGCAGTCGCTGCTTTACGGCGCGGTCGGCGGCGGCGGGGTGGTGAACTCGGTCTCGAAACGCGCCCGCTTCAATTCCCAGAAGGGGTCCGTCAGCTTCATGGTCGACCAGTACGGCTCCCGCCGCGGCATCTTCGACTACAACTACGGCGTGGACCGCGTCGCGCTGCGCGTGGCCGGGATCAACGGCGAGGGCCGGACCGAGCGCTACAACCTGAGCAACCAGCGCGACTTCGCGGGCTTCTACGGGCAGATCGCCTTCCGCATCACGCCCCGGATCACGCTGCGCGCGCTCGGCGAGCGGAACCGGAACCTCGCGGTCTTCAACAACGACGTCACGTTCGACGCCTTCATGCCGGCGGGCGACCCGCGCCGCGGGCAGGATTCCCGCTACCTCGCGCTCACCGGGCAGCTGGACAACCTCACGAACGTCCTCGACGGCGGCCTCGACTACGGGAACTCCGCCTCGCTCTTCGGGTGGTGGCAGAGCGAGAAGATCGAGAACGACTTCGTGAGCGCCGTCCTCGAGGCGCAGCTCGGGGCGGGCTTCTCCGCCAAGGTGATCGGCATGTACAGCGAGACGAAGGACCGGCGCTCCAACGCCGTGAACACGAAGGCGCTCCTGCCTGCGCTCACCGGCGGGAATCCGCTGAACGAGACCGCGATCCGCCTCACCAACGCCGGCTACAACGAGCAGTTCGACCGGACCAAGGGCGTGCAGTTCACGCTGCTGCACGAGAAGGAATTCAGCTTCTGGAAGCTCGCGGGCCGCTCGCAGACCGCGTTCGGCGCGGAGTTCAGCCACCAGGGGCCGTCGTTCGGCAGCAGCGGCTGGGACGTGCGCTACTACCAGGCGGACGCGAACTGGAACCCCGTCATCAATCCGGCGCTGACCCAGGACTACGGCCGGATTCCCATGCCGGCGCAGGTGTGGGGCATCCAGGGCGGCATCCTTCTCGAGCCCCTGTTCCAGCCGGGGGCCGAGCACGTCACGGTCGGCGGCGTCAATTACGTCGCCCAGCGCCGGATCCTCACGGACCCCGCGCGCGTCACGGCCGAAAATCTCGCCGGTCTCATTCCCAACGCCCCGACCGCGACTAATCCGAACGGATTCTCGGGCAACTGGAACCCGGGCGGCGACACGAACAACCGCCTCCTCTACCTCGCCAACGTCACGGACTGGTTCGACGGCCGGCTCACGACGGTGGCCGGCTTCAGCCTGAACACCTTCGACACGGTCAACTTCGGCCCGACCGGGACCGGCTTCCGCACGACGATCCTGCCCGAGCGCGATTACGACGGCTACACCATCGGCGCGAACTACGGGCTCAAGCGCGTCCCGGGCCTGCGCGTCTACGCCACGCTCAGCACCGCCGGCCTCTCGGCCGGCACCACGAAGGACTACTACGGCAACCCGCTCCGCGTGCCGAACGCCGAGAACCCGCTGCCGGAGGTCGGACTGAAGTGGTCCACGGAGGACGGACGCTATTCCGCGCAGCTCGCGTACAATTTCACGACGGAGGTGAAGAACGAGACGCAGAACGCCGGCGCCGACTTCTTCAACGCCGTCAACCCGAACGGCATCAACGGCCGGCACAACGGCGGCGACCAGTGGATCAACGTGGATCGCGAATCGAACGCGGCCGGCTTGGTCGTCACCGCCAACCCGACCCGCAACTGGCGCATGCGCCTCTCCGCCACGCGGCTGGACGGCCAGATCAGGAGCTCGGTGCAGTACGCGCAGCTCTACAACGACGAGTTCCACACCGCCGGCGGCGTCGTGACCTACGGCAACGGGGTGCCGGTGATGGTGGACCCCGCGGGCGGCAACGGTCCGAGGACCGCGCAGCTCACGCTGGCGATGATCAACACGCCCGGGAATCCCTACTACGCGAACCCGGATCCGAATTCCGGCTCCATCCGCACCCAGGCGCTGACCAGCGTCCTCACCGCGGTCGATACGCTGAACGGCCAGGCCGCCACCGGCCGCACCGGCCTGCCGATCTCGGCGATCCAATACAACTTCACCAGCCCGCACAGCGGCGTGGTCACCGTGGTCCGCGAGGGGGAGAAGAACACCGGCATCAACGAGTGGTCGGTCAACTTCCAGAACAACTACACGTTCGAGTCCGGTGCCCTGCAGGGGTTCTCCGTGTTCTTCGACGTGCGGGCGACGATGCGGAACCGCGCGTACTACGCGTCGCGGTTCCCCACGGCCTCCACCGGCAACGCCTTCCAGGCGACCCGCGAGCTGTTCCGGACGCCGGACACCGTCGTGTGCGGGCTCGGGCTCAGCTACCGGCGCAAGCTGCCGGGCGCCCTCGACCACATCTCGTGGTCGATGCAGCTCAACGTCCGCAACCTGTTCGACGAGTCGGACGTGTGGATCATGCCCAACCCGGCGAACGCCGCGCAGCTCCGCGCCCGGCTCTCCGCCCAGCCCGGCAGTTCGTCTGGACGAACACGTTCGAGTTCTGAACCGCGGGGCGCACCGGCCGCCCGCCCGCGTCAGCGCGGCCGGACCACCAGCTCCTCGACCACGGCGCGCGGCGGCAGGTTGAGCGCGAGCCAGACGCAGGCGGCGACATCCTCCGGCTGCATCATCCGGCGCCGCGCGTCCGGCGGGGGCGGCGCCGGCCGCTGGTCGAGCAGCGGCGTGTCGACGTCGCCGGGGAAGATCGAGCAGGCGCGAATCCCGCGGGCGCGCTCCTCCACGTTGATCGTTTGCGTGAGGCCGGTGAGCCCGAATTTCCCGATGACATAGGCCGCGCCGGACTTGGCGCTGGCGCGCAGCCCGGCCTCGGAGTTGATGTTCACGATCGTGCCCGCGCCCTGCCGGCGCATGGCGGGCAGCACGGCTTGGACGCAATGATACGCGCCGTGGAGGTTCGTGCCGAGCAGCCGGTGGTAATCCTCCAGGCTCAGCACGTCCAGGGCCCGGCGCGGCGTGTTCACGCCGGCGGCGTTCACGAGCGCGTCGAGGCGGCCGAAGTGGCGGAGCGCGGCCTCGGCCGCGGCGGCCGGGGCCGCGGGATCGGAGATGTCGCACGCATGCGCCGCGAGCCGGCCGCGGGCCGCGCCGGCGGCCGCGACGGTCGCGGCGAGGGCATCGGCGCGCCGGCCGAGCAGGAGCGCGTGCCAGCCCTCGGCCGCCAGCCGAAGCGCGACCGCCCGGCCGATGCCGGAACCGGCGCCGGTGACGATGGCAGCCGCCCCGCGCGGCCCGGGCTCGGTCGGGATGTTCCTGCGGACGGGATCTCGGTCGCCGGAAGGCTTCATGCGTCAGGGTTCCAGGATCACCTTCATGAACCGGCCGCCGTCCTTCGCGCTCAGCTTCTCGAACCAGCCGGCCCCCTCCGCCAGGGGCGCGACGGCCGCGATCAGCGGCTCGACCCGGATCACCCCGCGCGCGACCAGGTCGAGGCACAAGGCGTATTCGCCGGCCGACGCGCACGAGCCCAGGACATTGAGCTCCCGCGTGACGACCGCCTGCAGCGGGAACCCTTCCGTGGCCGCCGCGAGATTGCCGACCAGGACGGCGGAGCCGCCGCGGCGCAGCGCCTGCAGCGCGAGGTTCAGCGTCGGGCCAAAGCCGACGACCTCGAAGGCCAGGTCGGCGCCGCGGCCGCCGGTCAGGCGTGACAGCTCGGCCGCGACGTCGTGCCGGTCGGACCGCAGCGCATGCGTCGCGCCCAGCTCCCGCGCCAGCGCCAGGCGCGAATCGACGAGGTCGACCGCGACGATCGTCCGCGCGCCGGCCCAGCGGAGGGCCTGGACCACGAGCAGCCCGATCATGCCGGCCCCGACCACGACGGCGGTGTCGTCGGGCCGCACCGTGACGCGGCGGACCGCGTGGACCGCGATCGAGACGGGCTCGACCATGGCCGCATGCGCGAAGCTCAGGTCGTCGGGCAGGCGCACGAGCCCGCGCGCCGGCAGCGCCAGGTACTCGGCGAAGGCGCCGTGCTGCCGGTACTCGGCCGGCGCGACGCCGACGACGCGGCGGTGCTCGCACAGGTTCACCTGGCCTTCGCGACAGTAGCCGCATTCCCCGCAGGAGATGGTGGAATCAAACGTCACGCGATCGCCCGGCCGCCAGCCGGACACCCCCGGCCCGGTCGCCACGATTTCCCCGGCGGCCTCGTGACCCATGATGAGCGGGGGCCGGCGCCGCCCGGTCGAGCCGTCCCAGCCATGGATGTCGCTGCCGCAGATGCCGCAGGCGCGGATCCGGAGCAGCGCGTCGCCGGCGGCCGGCTGGGGGTCCGGGACGTCGACGTACTCGAGCCGCGACGGCGCGGTGAGGAGCAGGGCCTTCACGGGACGCGGGTCACCCGCCCAGCGGAAGCAGCTTCGAGAGCACCAGGGCCTGCACCAGCCCGAAGATCGACAGGAGGGTCAGCAGGAGCGTCCAGGTCCGCAGCGTCTCCTTCTCGGTGAATCCGCCCATGCGGCTCACGACCCAGAAGCCGGAGTCGTTCATCCACGAGCAGAAGAACGCGCCGTAGCCGACCGCGAGGTAGATGTAGAACGGGTGGCAGTCCCAGCCGCCCGCGCCCGCGACGGACTGCATGATGCCAGTGGCGGTGATCATGGCCACCGTGGCGGAACCCTGCGCCAGCCGGATGATCACGGTCAGCAGCCACGCCAGGAGCACGTAGTTGACCGAGCGGCCCTCGGCGAGCGCACGGACCGACCCGCCGATGCCGGCGTGGTTGATCATGGCACCGTACGCGCCGCCGGCGCTGGTGATCAGGATGATGACCCCGGCGGGCTCGAGCGGCGCGGCGAGGGCCTCGCCGATCTGCTTGAGGCTGGCCCGCTTGGTCCAGGCCAGGAGGGCGACGGCCACGGCGGTGCCGACGAGCATCGCCACGTTCTTGTTCCCCACGAAGTCGACGAGCGCCCAGGCGCCGGCGGGTGGGCCGGCGGGCCGGGCCAGCACGGCGAACGAAGCGCCCCCGATCAGGATGACCGGAAGCGCGACCGGCAGGATGGACACGAGGAACGGCGGCAGCTCCGACTCGGGGCGGTCGACGGCGGCGGCCTCGGCGGCGGTGGCCCGGACCGCCACCGCCACGCGGCGGTTCAGCCAGTGGGCGAGGACGAGGACCAGCACGGCGGGCAGGATGCCGCAGGCGATGCCGCCGAGGATCGACACGCCCAGGTCGAGCTTGAGCGTCTCCGAGACGAGCAGCGGGCCGGGCGTGGGCGGGACCGTGCTGTGGGTGATCACGCCGCCCCCGCACATCGCCATCACGTAGAGCGTGTAGTTCTTGCCCGTCCGCTGCGCCAGGACGCGGGCGAGGGGGATGAGCAGGAAGAACACGGTGTCGAAGAACACCGGGATCGCGAGGATGAAGCCGCTCGCGAGCATGGCGACGTCGGCGCGCTTCTCGCCGAGGACCCGCACGAACGTTCGCACGATGCGGTCGGCCGCGCCGCTGTCGGTCAGGCACACGCCGATCACGGACGCCAGGGCGATGGGAAAGGCGATCTTGCCGCACGCGATGCCGAGCTCGGCCAGCGGGCGCTCGATGGCGGCCACGAAGCTGCCGCCGGTGTCGAACGCGGAAAGCAGCCCGACCAGCATGGCCGCGAAGGCCAGGGCGAAGAACGCCGGCAGGCGCCAGACGGCGATCGCCACGACGATGAACACGACGCTGATGCCGAGAATGCCGAGCGGGCCGATCACGGCCAGGGGGGTGGCGGGCACGGAAAGCACCGCGGGACGCTGGCAAAACAGGTGGGCGAAAGGGAGAAAAAAGCGGTCCGTGACGCGCGGACGGCCCTAGCGCGACTATGTCGAATTTCTCCGCGCCGAGGTTTGACGCCCAAGGAATTGTGGACCTAGGGTGGGCGCCTTCCGGGCCCGAACCTGCGTCGGCGCCCTGCCGCCGTCCCTCCCCACCCAAAATGAGCGATTCGTCCGCCCCGTCGTCGTCCCGCGGCTTCAACGAGCACGCCGCCGCCTTCCTGCTGCTCCGGCTCTTCCTCGCCCTGCGGGCGATCTTCTCGGGCCTCGAGAAGTTCGAGCTCAACGGCACCTATTCCTTCGCGAACTACTACCAGAGCATGTCGCGGATGGCCTCGGGCATCACCGGCGCGTCGTTCCTGCCGCTGTGGATGACCAAGAGTTTCGCCCTCCCGCTCGGCTACGTGCTGCTCGCGCTCGGCGTGGCGATCCTCCTCGGCCTCAAGCTGCGCGCGACGATCTTCCTGATGGGCCTCGTCTATGTGGCCCTGGCCTTCGGCCTGATGGTCGTGCAGGAGGGCGAGGGCGTGGCCTGGCTCGCGATGCACGTCCTCGTCTGCGTCGCCGCGCTGGTGCTCGTCCGCCACAATCGCTTCGCCCTCTGGCCCGACAAACATGACTGAGCCCGTCGCGTTCCAGCGGCCCGGGGTGTCGCGCCGCGATTTCCTGTCGACCGGCCTGAAGCTCGGCGCGGCCGTGCTCGTGGCCCCGCACATCATGCGCGGCCAGACCGCCGGCGCCGACACGATCAAGGTGGGGGTCATCGGCTGCGGCGAGCAGGGGCGGGTCCTCCTGAACGCCGCGCTCAAGATCCCGGACCTCCGCTTCGAGGCGGTCTGCGACATCTGGCCGTACAACCGCACCTACGGCGAGCGCCTCCTCAAGAAGTTCGGCCATCCCGCCCGGCCCTTCGAGGACTACCGTGAGATGCTCTCGGCCGTGCCGGATCTCGACGCCGTGGTCGTCGCGACGCCGGACTTCATGCACGCGGAGCACACGATCGCCGCCCTCCGCGCCGGCAAGCACGTCTACTGCGAGAAGCTGATGTCGAACACGGTCGAGGGCGCCCGCTCGATGGTCCTGGCCGCGCGCGAGACCGGCAAACTGCTCCAGATCGGCCACCAGCGCCGCAGCAACCCCCGCTACCTCCACGCCAAGCAGAAGGTGGTCGACGAAGGGAAGCTTCTCGGCCGGATCACGAACCTGAACGGGCAGTGGAACAAGGCGGTCAGCGAGGACATCGGCTGGCCCGAGCGCCAGGTGCTGCCCGAGGCCGTGCTCCACAAGTACGGCTACGCCAACATGCACGAGTTCCGGAACTGGCGGTGGTTCAAGAAATACGCCGGCGGCCCGATCTCCGACCTCGGGGCCCACCAGATCGACGTCTACAACTGGTTCCTCGGCGCCAACCCGACCGCGGTCCTCGCGAGCGGCGGCGCGGACTTTTACACGACGCACGAGTGGTACGACAACGTGATGGCGATCTACGAATTCGCCACGCCCGCGGGCCCGGTTCGCGCGTTCTACCAGGTGCTCACCACCACCAGCGCCGGCGGCGGATACATGGAATACTTCATGGGCACCGAGGGCGCGCTCAAGATGTCCGAAAATCCGAAGTACACCGGCCTGTTCCGCGAGGCGCGCGCGCCGGAGTGGGACAAGTGGGCCGACGCCGGCTTCGTCCGCAAGCCCGGCACCGCCGTGGAGGATGTCGTCGCGCTCAAGCCGTGGGAGAAGCCCCGGCCGAAGCTCGGCGGGCCGTCGAAGTCGGCTTCGACGGTCGACGTCCGCGAAACCGCCGCGCTCGACACCTGGGAGATGCCCGTGACGCTGGACAAGCCGATCCACCAGCCCCACCTGGAGAACTTCTTCGACACCATCCGCGGCAAGGCGAAGCTCAACTGCCCGGCCGAGCAGGGGTTTGCGTCGGCGGTCACCGTCCTGCGGGTGAACGAGGCGGTCGCCGCGCGGAAGATGCTCACCTTCGACCCCGCTGAATTCGTGGTGTGATCCCGGCGTCTCACCGTCGCAACCCTCATCCCGTCATGTCCAAATCCTCCTTCATCCTCCTCCTGGCCCTCGCCGGCGCCGTCGGCGCCGCGGCCCAGGAAAAGGTCGCGCTCCCGCTCGAGCTCCCGAAGCCGCTTTTCGTCGGCACCCCGGCCCCGATCTCGGTGCCGAACCTCGAGAAGCCGCGCGGCACCAAGCGGCCCGACCTCATGGTCCCGGCCGGCACGGTGCTCCTCTCCCGCGGCAAGCCCGTGACCGCCAGCGACACCTTCCCGGTCATCGGCGACCTGCCGTACGTCACCGACGGCGACAAGAAGGGCAACGACGGAACGTTCGTCGAGTTCGGCCCCGAGCTCCAGTGGGTGCAGATCGACCTCGAGAAGCCGGCCACGATCCGCGCCATCGCCCTCTGGCACTTCCATGCGCAGGCGCGCGTCTATCACGATGTCGTCGTGCAGGTGTCGGACGACCCGGAGTTCAAGGGCGGCGTCACGACCGTCTTCAACAACGACCACGACAACTCGGCCAAGCTCGGCGCCGGCAAGGACCAGGCCTACATCGAGACCAACGAGGGCAAGCTCATCGAGGTGGCCGGCGTGAAGGGCCGCTACGTGCGGCTCTATTCGAACGGCAACACGACCGACGAGCTCAACCACTACGTCGAGGTCGAGGTCTTCGGCCAGCCCGCCGGCTGATTCAATCCCCGACGCCGCCGGCCCCCCGGCGGCGTCTCGCTTTCTATCCCACACACCCCACCATGAACCACCCCCGTCTAACGTTGGCCGGGCCGGCGGCTTCCCGCCGCCGCCCGGATTCCGCTCAGTGAGCCCGTCGGTCCGCCCCAAGCCCTGCACCCCATGAATTCTTCCCGCCTCTTCCGGGCCAGCTGCGTGGCCCTGATCGTCACTGCCATGAGTTTCGCGCTGCGCGGCGCCGCCGCCGGCGCCTGGGCCACCGAGTTCGGTCTCACGAACGAACAGGTCGGCTGGATCAACTCCACCGCCTTCTGGGGCTTCACGCTCGCGATGATCTTCGGCGGGCCGCTGTGCGACGCGCTCGGGCTCGGACGCATCGTCTGGCTGGCGATCGTCGGTCACGCCGCGGGCATCCTCCTCACGATCTTCGCGTGGGACTTCTGGAGCCTTTTCGGCGGCACGCTGCTCTTCGGCATCGCCAACGGGTCGGTCGAGGCGGCCTGCAACCCGCTGATCGCGACCATCTACCCGAACGACAAGACGACCAAGCTCAACCATTTCCACGTGTGGTTTCCGGGCGGCATCGTCATCGGCGGCTTGGTTTCCTTCGCCTTGGCGAAGGCCGGGTACGGCTGGAAGGTGCAGTTCGCGTCCATGCTGGTGCCCCTGGTCATCTACACGGTGATGTTCATCGGCCAGCAGTTCCCCAAGACGGAGCGCGTCCAGCAGGGCGTGTCGACCGGGGCGATGTTCACCGAGTGCCTCCGCCCCGGCTTCCTCCTCATGGTCGTGTGCATGCTCATGACGGCGGCGACCGAGCTCGGGCCCGGCCAGTGGATCCCGAACATCCTCGAGAACGCCGGGGTCTCCGGCATCCTCGTCCTGGTCTGGATCACCGGCCTCATGGCCGTCGGGCGGCAGTTCGCCGGCCCCTTCGTGCACAAGCTCGCGCCATCCGGCATGCTCGTGATGAGCGCGATCCTGAGCGCGCTCGGCCTCTTCTGGATGAGCCGCGCCAGCGGCTCGATGCTGTTCGCCGCGGCGACGGTGTTCGCGTTCGGCGTGTGCTTCTTCTGGCCGACGATGCTGGGCTTCGTGAGCGAGAATTATCCGAAGACGGGCGCGCTCGGCCTGGCGATCATGGGCGGCGCGGGCATGCTCAGCGCCGGCTACATGGTTCCCATCATCGGCAAGTTCTACGACCAGGGCATCGCGGCCCGCCTGCCGGAAGGCGCCGCCGCCGCCACCGCCACGCGGGACATCCAAGCCGCGGCCGGCCTCGAGGCGCTCGGAAAGGTGGCGGCCCTTCCCGCCGTCCTGACCGTGATCTTCATCCTGATTCTCCTGTTCCGAAAGAAGGCGCCCGCGCCCGCGGCGGCGCACGCCTGAGCCGCCCACGCCGCCGTTGCCTGCGGCGGATTCTCTTCCAAGCTCCGTGACGTGAGCCCCGCGCTGCGTCACGGAGTTTTGCTTTTCCTGGTCCTGCTCGCCGGCGGCGCGCTGCGGCTCGTCGACCTGGCCGTGCGGCCGATGCACGCCGACGAGGCCAACCAGGCGGTCAAGGTCGGGCGGATGCTCGACGGCGAGTCCTACCGCTTCGACCCGGCCGACCACCATGGGCCGACGCTCTACTACTTCGGCTTCGCCGCGGCCAAGCTGCGCGGCGAGCACCGCCTGGCCGAGCTGTCCGAGACGACCCTGCGGCTCGTGCCGGCGTTCTTCGGCACCCTTTCGATCGCGCTGCTCTGGCGGCTGGTGGCGCCCCTCGGGCTGCGGGCCGCCGGCTGGGCGGCGCTGTTCCTGGCCCTTTCCCCGCCGGCGACGTACTACAGCCGCTACTTCGTCCAGGAAACGCTCCTGGTCGCCTTCACGCTGGCGGCCCTCGTCTGCGGCCAGCGGTGGTGGAGCCGGGGCGGGCTGGGCTGGGCCGCCGCGATGGGCGCCTGCGGCGGCCTGATGCAGGCGACCAAGGCGAGCGCGCTGCTCTTCGCCGCGACGGCGCTGCTCGCGCTGGCCGTGTTTGGACGCGCCCGCCTGAAGGAGCTCGGGCCCAAACCCTGGCTCGTCGCGCTCGCGGCGGCGGCGCTCACCGCCGGGCTGTTCTATGCGTCGTTCGGCGCCCATCCCGCCGGGTGGCGCGACGCGTTGGGCACGCTCGGCCCGATGCTCGGCAAAGCGGCGGGCGGGACGACCGGACACGAGAAGCCCTGGTGGTACTACGCGGGGCTGTTCCTGCCCCGGAGCACGGGAGGTTATCTTTGGGACCAGACCTGGTTCTTCGTTCTCGCCGCACTGGGCGGCGTGCTGGCTTTTCGCGGTCCGGCCCGCCTGCCGCGCTTCCTCGCCCTGTCCACGGCCGCGGCGTTCGCGGTGCTTTCAGTCACGCCTTACAAGACGCCCTGGGTCGTCGTGAACCTCGTGCCGGGGCTGTGCGCCCTCGCCGGGTATCTGCTTTCGCGCGTCCGGCCCCTCCCGGCCGTCGCGCTCGGTCTGGCGGGCGTGCTCATGCTCGGATGGCAGACGTGGCTCGCGGCGCTCCACCGGCCGGCCGACCGCCGGAACCCCTACGCCTACGTGCACAGCTCGCCTGACGTCCGGAAGTTCGCGGCGCTCGCGGCGTCGGCCCCGACCGGCCCGGTCAAGGTGATCAGCCCGGAGTACTGGCCGCTTCCGTGGTACCTGCGGGACCGGGCGGAGGTGGGGTACTGGACGACACCGCCGGCGGACTGCGACGGCGCGCTCGTGATCGTCGCGGCGGAGCTGGCGGAGGACGTGCAGGCGCGCCTCCGGGGGCGTTATCAAACGTCCTTCCTTGGGCTGCGGCCGGGCTATGTGCTGGTGATCTTCACGCCGGAGCCCTGAGCGGAATCCGCCGAAAACGCGGTTGGGCGAAGAAAGACAATAGGTGCGGCGCCGTGAATCCGATCGCGCATACGTTCCGTGCCCTGGACCGGACGGAGCCGGTCCCTCCATGCCGGTCGGTCGCGTGGAGGGACGACCTCCATGTCGTCCTTCGTTCGATCATCGGAACACGCCCGCCGTCGGCCGCCGTCCGCAACGGCCCTGCCCCGACCCCGCCGCTAGGAACCGATCCATCCGGTACTCCCGTCGTTTCGTGTGAACACGGCGGTGTATTCCGGA
>DASPMS010000080.1:0-62318 GCA_035626915.1 Opitutaceae bacterium | reverse complement strand
TCGAGAGCTCCGACAGCCGCGTCTGGGGCTTCGTGCCGGGCAAGGAGGTCGTCGGACGTCCGCTGTTCATCTATTTTCCGTTTTCCCGGCGCTGGGGACTGCCGGACTGAGCGCGCGGAATGTCCCCGTGCGACCGCTTCCCCTCTTTTTCGCACAATACTCATTATGTCCAATGTATTAGTGGCTGAAAAGAAGGGTCTTGGGCGTCGCGAATGGCTTCTTGCGCGTCTTCAGTCCACCTTCCCCGCCCGCAATCGATGAAGCTCCCGCTCGTCCTCTGCGCCGCGTTGAGCGGGCTCTCCCCGGCCGCCAAAAGTTCGGGCGCCGATTTGAACGTCTTCGCCGCCGCCAGCCTCGCCGACGCGCTCACGGAGATC
Source organism: Opitutaceae bacterium (assembly GCA_035626915.1). Lineage (GTDB taxonomy): Bacteria > Verrucomicrobiota > Verrucomicrobiia > Opitutales > Opitutaceae > Didemnitutus. The sequence goes on along the minus strand of DASPMS010000080.1, from coordinate 61,941 downwards.
GCGCCGGCCTACGAGGCTCTTTCCGGTGACCGCCTGCGCCTCGCCTTCGGCGGCTCCGCGACCCTCGCGCGCCAGATCAAGGAAGGCGCTCCGGCCGACCTCTTTTTCTCCGCCGACGACGCGAAGATGGACGATCTCGCCCGGGCCGGCCTGATCGCGACGGAAACCCGCGCGGCGATCCTCTCCAACACCCTGGTCATCGTCGTGCACGCGACCGACGGCGCCGGAATCTCCGCCTCCGCCGACCTGGCCTCCCGCCGGGTGCGCCGCCTCGCGCTCGCGGAGCCGCGCACGGTCCCCGCCGGCATCTACGCCAAGGAATACCTGCGCAATATCGGCCTCTGGCGCGACGTGGCGGACAAGGTTGTGCCGACGGAAAACGTGCGCGCCTGCCTCGCCGCCGTGGAAGCCGGCAATGTCGACGCCGGCATCGTGTACCGGACCGATGCCCTGATCTCGCGCCAGGTGCGCGTCGCTTGCGACGTGCCGGCGGCCGAGGCGCCCAGGATAACCTACCCGGTGGCGGTCATGAAGGACTCGAAAAACGCCGGCGCCGCGCGGCGGCTGGCCGCCTTCCTCGCCTCGCCGGAGGCTCGTGCCGTGTTCGCCAAATACGGCTTCCTGCCGGCCGGCGACTAGTGTCACGATGCCGGGATGTCGCCCGAGACCTGGCACATCACGGCCTTCACGCTGGGCGTCGCCGCGCTCAGCACGCTGCTGATCCTGCCCGTCGGTGTGGCGGTGGCCTGGCTGCTGGCCCGGTGCGACTGGCGCGGCAAATCTTTCGTCGAGACCCTGGTCGCCCTGCCGCTGGTCATGCCCCCGGTCGCGACCGGCCTGATTCTCCTCAAGCTTTTCGGCCGGCACGGCCCGGCCGGATCGCTGCTCGAGGCCACGCTTGGCTGGGAAGTCGTCTTCACCTGGCGCGGCGTCGTGCTGGCCACGGCCGTCATGTCCTTCCCGCTGCTGGTGCGGACCGCCCGCGTCGCGTTCGAGGGCGTGAATCCGCGCTTCGAGCAGGTGGCGCGCACGCTCGGCGCGGGTCCGTGGCGGGTCTTCGGCACGATCACCCTGCCGCTCGCCACGCGCGGCCTCGTGGCCGGCGCCGTCCTCGCCTTCGCGCGGGCGCTTGGGGAATTTGGCGCGACGATCATGGTGGCCGGCTACATCCCGGGCGAGACGGCCACGCTGTCGCTGTCGATCTACCACCTCGTCCAGCTCGGCCGCGATGCCGAGGCGCTCGGTCTGCTCGTCGTCTCGCTCGCCATCGCCTTCTGGGCCGTGTGGGCCGGCGAATGGTTCCTGCGGAGGCGCCCGTCATGAACCTGCGCCTGGAAAACCTCCGCCTGCCCTTCGTTCATTTCTCCCTGGAGATGAACCTGACGCTGACGTCGCGCGTCACGGGCCTTTTCGGCCCGTCCGGCGCCGGCAAGACTTCCGTCCTCGAGCTCGTCGCCGGCCTGCGTCGTCCGCGGTCCGGCCGCGTCGCCCTGGACGACACGGTCCTCACCGACGCCGCCGCGGGCGCGTTCGTGCCGCCCGAGCGGCGGGGCATCGGCTATCTGCCGCAGGACGACGCGCTCTTCCCCCATTTGTCCGTGCGCGAGAACCTGCTCTATGGCGCGCGGGCGCCCCGACTCCAGCCGCCGGCCCTGAGCTACGCGCACGTCACCGAAGTCCTCGAGATCGACCACCTGGCCGGCCGCGCCACCGCCGCGCTCTCCGGCGGCGAGCGGCAGCGGGTGGCGCTCGGCCGCACGCTCCTCAGCGCGCCGCGCCTGCTCCTCCTGGACGAGCCGCTGGCCCGGCTCGACGGCCCGTTGAAGGAACGGCTGCTCCCCTACCTGATGCGCGTCCGGGACGAATTCGGCCTGCCCATGGTCTATGTCACGCATTCCGCCGACGAGGTCGTGGCGCTGTGCGACCACGCGGTGGTGCTCGAGCAGGGCCGCGTCATCCGGCAAGGCGCCGTCCGCGACCTCTTCGCGCCCGCCGCGCGGCCGGGCTACGAACTCCGCGGAACGGACTGATCCTCGCGCCGCGTCCCGCCCCCGAGGAGTTGCGCGGCGATCCGCTCGAGGCATGGGGCCCCGGCGTCCTCGAGGACGTAATGCCCGGCCGACTCGAAATAATCGGTTCGGGCCTCCGGCAGGATCTGCCGCCACCGCTCGAAGAAGTGGCGGTTGAAACAGAAATCCCGCCCGCCCCACAGGATCTGCACGTCCTTGGTGCGCAGAGCCGGCAGCGCCTGCTCGATTTCGGCCAGCGCCCGGCCGCTGGGCGATCCGGCCGACGTGGGGATGTCCATGACGAACCGGTGCGTCGCAATCCGGTTGGCCCACGAGTCGTACGGAAAGATGAACCCCGCCTTGACCGCCGGCGGCAGCGGCCGGGTCACCGCCATCCGGGTGGCCGGCCGCGCGAAGCCATTGAAGCCCCGCACGAGCAACTCGCCCAGCAGCGGCGTCCGGCAGGCCCGGATCCGCCAGGGAATCCGCGCGTCCGCGAACGCCGCCGTGTTGAGGATCGTGACGCGGCCGAGCTTTTCGGGCTGCGGAAGCATCGCGCCGAGCCCGATCGGGCCGCCCCAGTCATGCACCACCAGGTGGACGCGCCGGAGTCCCAGGCTGCCCACCAGGGCCCGGAGGTTCCGGATGTGCTCGCCCAGCGTGTAGTTGAAGCGCTGGGGCTTGTCCGAAAGCCCGCACCCGAGATGGTCCGGCACGATGCACCGCATGCGGCCCCGCAGCCCGAGAACCAGCTTGCGGTAGTAGAACGACCACGTCGGGTTGCCGTGGACCATCAGGACGGCCTCGTCGCCCTGCCCCTCGTCGAGATAGCTCATCTCGCCGCAGCCGGTCTGAAACCGCTTCGGGGCGAACGGATACAGCTCGAACAGCCAGTTCGGGAGGTCCTTCGGGTCGGCGTTCATCACCATTCGAGCGCCAGCATCATGCAGTTGATGCCGCTGCCGATCCCGAGGAGCGCGACCTTGTCGCCGGCGGTCACGGCGCCCGCGTCGACCGCGGCGGCCAGCGTGGCTGGCAGCGAGACCGAGCCCACGTTTCCGCGGGTCTCGAACGTCGAGAAGTCCTTCGCCAGATCGAGCTCCACGGTCTCGTAGAGCTTCTTGCGGTGCATCGAGCCGACCTGATGGCAGATGAACCGCGCCGGCGTGGCGCGCGTCCAGCCGGTCGCGCGTTCGAACTTGCTCCAGGTCGCGCGCGCCACCTCCACGCCCGCCAGCAGCAGCTGCTCGGAATCGGTCTGCATCACCAGGCTCCCGGCGTCGCCGCTGTCACCCTGGCAGAGCTCGCTGTGACGCGTCGCGGCGTGCACCGCGCCGGCGACGAGCCGGTGCCGCGGCGCGTCCGCCGGCAGCAGGTCCTCGTGGCACACGATGGCGGCCGCCGCGCCCGACCCGATCGTGAGGTTCGCGAAGAACGGCTTGATCGCGTTCCGATCGAGGTTGGCCGCGAGCAGGTGGCGGATGGTCTCCTCGACCAGCGGACGGCCGTTCTCCCCCGCCACGACCATCCCGCAGCGCACGTGACCGGCGTCGATCATCGCGCCCACGGTGGCGAGCCCGTTGAGAAAGCCCAGGCACGCGTTCGAGACGTCGAAGATCTGCGCGTCGGGGCCCAGCCCGATCTTGTGGTGCGCGAACGAGGCCGTCGCCGGCTCGAGCATGTCGCGGCTCACCGCGCCGTGGAGGAAGACCTCGACCTGGCCGGCCTTCAGCCGCGACTTCGCCAGGACCGCCCGGCCCGCGGCGGCGCTGGCGTCGGACGGACGCGTCCCGGCCGGCCAGAAGCGCCGGGCCTTGATGCCCGTCATGAGCTCGAGCCGCCCGGCCGGCAGCTTCAGGCGCTCGTACAGCGGACGGAGGCGCTCCTCGATGTCGGCGGAGGACCAGCTTTCATCGGGAAACACCGCGGCGAGCGATTCGATGCAGGCGTGGGCGAATTTCATCCGCAACAGGCCGGCCGTCGGCCGGCGGGAGTGGTCCGTCGAGCGCTCATGGCGCGCTCGGCCCCCTCGGGCCCGGGGCCGGAGCCTCGGGCCGCATGGCGAGGCGCACGATCTCCTTGTCGAAATAATTGCTGCCCAGGCCGGCGTCGACGACGAGCGTCGTCCCGTTCACGCCGCTGCTGCGCGGGCTGAGGAGGAAGGCCGCGACGTTCGCGACCTCCTGGGTGTCGAGGTTGCGCTTCCGGAACGTGAGCTTCTCCGCGTACAGGTAGCTCTCAAGGTAGCCGGGGATGCCGGCGGAGGCGCTGGTCTTCAGCGGCCCGGAGCCGACCGCGTTGAAGCGCACGCGGGTGTCGGCGCTGAAGGACTTGGCGAGGAAGCGCACGCACGACTCGAGCGCGGCCTTGATCGGCCCCATGTAGCCGTAGTTGTCGGGCGTGACGAGGAGCGACGAGATCCCGATCGTGACGACCGAGGCGTCGGGCGCCAGGTGCGGCTTGAACGCGCGCGCGAGCTCGACGAGCGAGAACGCGGAGATGGCGGTCGCCTGCAGGAAATCCTTCCGCTTCGTCTCCGCGAAGGTGCGGAAACCCTCGGAATAGTTCGCGAACGCGATCGAGTGCAGCAGGCCGTGCAACGGCGCGTGCCCGGCCGCCGCGACCTCCGCCGCGAGCCGCTCGGCCGCGCCCTCCTCCTCGGCGTCGCAGAGGAAGGCCGCGCGGCCCGCGAGCTGGGCCTCGAGCGATTTCCGGCGGGCCTCGGAGCGGACGCTGTAGACGACCTTCGCGCCCTGTTCCTCGAGGGTTTTGGCGACCAGCCAGGCCACGCTCTTGCGGTTGGCCACGCCCATCACGAGGAAAGTCTTCCCCGCGAGCTGCAGGAAATCGCTCATGCCGGCGGCGCGCCCTCGGGCGCCTTCCACGCCACGGAGAACTCGAGGTTGAGGACCTTCTTACCGTCGCGCGTGATCGCGCCGCTCATGAAGTGGAAGCCGCCGGCGGTCTCCTTGCGCCTCACTTCGATCGTCACCGTGTCGCCGGGGTAGACCGGCAGACGGAAGCGCACGTCCGTCACCTTGGTCAGCAGCGGCACCCCGCCCTCCCCGCCGGCCGTGCCGGCCATGAGCTTCGCCATGAGCAGCGCGCCCGCCTGAAAGACCGACTCGCAGAGGAGGACGCCCGGCGTGATCGGCGCGCCGGGGTAATGCCCGGCATAGAAGCCCTCCTCGGCCCGCCAGGTGCGGCGCGCGGTGAGCGTGTCGCCCGCGTGGGCCACAACCTCGTCGACGAAGAGGAAAGGCGGGCGGTGCGGGATCAGGCGGAGGACTTCGGCGGAGGCGCTCATGCGGAAGCGGAGGCGGGCTGCGCGGCCTTCAGGCCGTGGAGGTGCTTGTCGACCTTGTTGGCGACGATGACCCCGTAGTTGATCGTGCCGAGCCAGCCCGACATGATGATGCCGACGGAGCCGGCGTGGAAGAGGCCCGGCAGTTTCTCCGGCAGCTCCATCGAGACCTTGAGGCCCTCGAACTTCGTGCCGAACGACGTCCCGCCCATGTGCGTCGTGTAGCGCTCGACTGTCTTCGGCGTCGCGGCCTCCGTCCAGTCGATCTTCGCGCGCACGCCGGGGATGTATCGCTCGAGCGCGGTGATGGATTCCTCGATGAGCCGCCGCTTCTCGCGCTCGTACTCATCCTCGGAGAGCTTCGACCAGTCGTCATACCGGCTGTTGATCGAGGCGACCACGGTGTACCGGTCCGAGCCCGGGCGCGTGTCGGGATAGTAGACGGAGAAGGTCCGGCTCGTGGTGCGGAAATCCACGAGCTCCTCGCTGCTGAACCGCGGGGCTTCCGAGGTGAACACGAGGTCGCCGATGTGCGGGATGCTCTCGCCCTTGCGGATGCCAAGGTAGACCTGGCACGAGCTCGAGTTGATGCGCACGGCCTGGGCCGCGGCCACGAAGTCCGCCGGCAGGCTGGCCTCGCCCGCCAGCCGCAGGATCGTGTTCTTGATGTTCGCGTTTGAGACGACCGCCTTGGCGCGGATCACGCGGCCGGTCGACGAGACGACGCCGCAGGCGACCCTCCGGCCGTCGCGCTCCTCGACGAGGAGCCGCTCGACGAGGACCTTCTTCCGCAGCTCCACGCCGTTGCGCTTGAGCTCCTCGACCATCTTCTCGATCAGCACGTCCGAACCCCCGCGGAACGTGTACACGCCGGCGCCCATGAAGTTCGAGAACACGATGCCGTACGTGATCGCCGGATCGTCGAGCGTCGAGCCGTTCGCGTACGCGATCGGCTCCATCAGCAGCCGCTTCACGTCATCCCGGCCCGGGAAAAACCGCTCCATCATCTGGCCGGTCGTCTCCGAATTGTTGTCGTAGAAGTTCATCGACCGGAGGTGGTCGTAGAATTTCTCCACCACCACCGGGTCCAGCCGGAACTGCTCCACGAGCACCCGCGTGTAATCCTCGCGCGTGAACGTGGTCCAGACGTCCATCTGGGGGTTCACGAACCGGATGTCCTTCAGCTGCACGATCGAGTCGGCGATTTCCTTGGTCCAGTACTTGCGGCAGGACTTGATCATCCCGATCGGGAAACCGTGCAGGGAAATATCGAAGATGTGGCCGCCCTTCCGCGTGAACCAGGTCGCCAGGCCGCCGAACTGGTAATGGTGCTCGAGCAGCAGCACGCGATGCCCGGCCTTCGCGAGCACATTGGCGCTCGTCAGGCCGCCCAAGCCGCTGCCGATCACGATCACATCGTATTCGTCAGCAACACCTTTGAGCCAGTCGTAAGCCATGGAAGCAGACGAGGAAAGGTTGCGCTCCCGCAAAGCGCAACGGGGAATTTGACGCCGGGTCGCCCGCCCCGCGCGAGGCCCGAAACGCCGGTCTGCGGGGCGGCGGCTCGCTCTGTCCTCGGACGGGTGGCATGCGCCGTCCTCGGGCGGTGACACGCGCCGTCTTTGGGCGGCGGCTTGCTTGTCCTCGAGCGATGGCTCGCGCTGTCTTCGGAAGGGTGGCACGCGCCGTCCCGGGCATGTGGCATGCGTCGTTTTCGGAGCGGTGGCACGCGCCGTCCCGGCGCGTCCTCCGTCACGGCAGATATCTGGAAAACCTACCCGGACCCCGCCCCGGGCTTGCCCTGCAGGACGTGGTAGTTCGCCATCGAGATCCCGCTGAGCATCGCGCCCACGATGCCCAGGAAGCCCTGGTCGGTGCCGCACAGGAACAGGTTCGAGAGGTGCGTGCGGCCGTCGCGCACCTTGCGCGGCGCGCCATAGATCGCGCCGTTCAGGTGGCCCGTGAATTTCTGGACCGTCCGCGGCGTGAACATGTCGGTGGCGACGAGCGCGGAGGCCAGCGTCTCGTCCGCGACCGCCGGGAGAAACCGGCGCGCGCTGCGCTGGATCTCCGCGAACCACCGCCGCTTCTCCTCGCGGTAGCGATCCTCCGGCAGCGCCGCCCACTCCGCGTAATTGGCAAGACAGGTCACGCGGAACAGCCCCTCGGGCAGCTCGCGTCCGCCGAAATCGAAGTTGTTCGGGATGCAGATCACGCCGCTCCGAAGGTCGGCCCGGTCGCGCGCCGCCGCGTAGTCGAAGCGGTCGGAATCGTTGAAGAAGATGATCGTGTCGTCGCCCCAGCCCCAGCCCGCCGGCGGCCGGTTGAACACGCTGATCGTCTCCACGAACGACAGGGCGCCGACGTTGGCGTCGGCCTCGGCCGGGGGCGGCGGCGCGCACAGGCGCAGGGTCTCGGGCAGGCCGATCGAGGAAAGCACCTGGGTGGCGGTGACCTCGCTGCCGTCGTCGAGGATGAGGCGGGCCACGCGGCCCGCCTCCTCGACGAGCCGCGCGACGCCGCACTTCATCCGGCGCTCGGCGCCGGCGGCGCGGAACTTCTCGAGGAGCACGCGGATGATCTGCCGCACGCCCTCGTACGGACGCGCGAAGCCCTCGAGGTAGAGGGCCTTGAACATGATCACGAACTGGCCGAACTCCATGTCCCGCTCCTGAGCGCTGCCATAGTACATCACGGGGCAGAAGATCATGTCCGTGAGCAGCGGGTCCCGGAGGTGTTCGGCCACGACCTGGCGCGCCGAGGCCGGCCGGGCGTCGAGCGAGACGTCGTCGTGGGTCCGCACGAGCTGGACCAGCCGGCGCCAGCCGTCGCGCTCCCGCGGAAACCGGGCCGCGACCTCGGCGTCGAGGACCGCGAAGTCGTTGGTGAAGCGGAGCGCGCAGTCCGGGAACGCGATGCGCGACTGCTTCTGCGGGCAGAGCGCGAACTCCTCCCGCTCGATGCGGAGCTGCCGCAGCAGCTTGCCGAGGGGCGTGCCCTTCACGCCCGGCGGCACGAAGTTCGTCATCGCGTGCAGCCCGACGTCGTACTTGCGGCCCTCCAGGCTGTAGAAGCTGTTCAGCCCGCCCGGCGCGTTGTGGCGCTCGAACAGGCACACCTTCTTGCCGAAATGCGCGAGGCGGATGCCGGCCGCCAGGCCGGACATCCCCGCGCCGATGATCGCGACGTCGTAGTGGTTGTCCTTCATCACAGGTCGGCCGCGCGTCGGGTCACGGCCGGCCGCCGGGTCCCCGGATGTCCCCAGCAAAAAGGCGGGGTTGGAGAACCCCGCCCACGCAACCGGCCGAAAAAGGGGCTCAGGCCCGCGCGGCGTTGAACTTCGGGAGCAGGTACTCTGCGCAGCTCTCGAGCGAGGCGAGCCTCATGTAGTCGGCCTCGGGCACCTCGATGCCGTGGCGCTTGCGGAGCTCCATGACGATGTCGAGGAAGTCCATCGAATCGAGCTGCAGCTGCTCGCGGAGCCGGATCTCCGGCTTGATGTCGCTCAGGTCCTCGTCCGGCGCGATGTCGGAGATGATGTCGATGACCAGCTTCTTGCACTCTTCTTTCGTCATGGGTGTCAGGGATTTATGCGCGGAACCTCTTGATAATCAGCGTGGAATTGATGCCGAGCATACCAAAGGAGTTGTTCAAGATTGCGTCAACCCGTTTTACGGCGCGCGGCTGGTTGATGACGAGGCCGGGGATGTCGCACTGCGGGTCCAGCTCGTCGACGTTGATCGTCGGGTGCACCACCCGGTCGTCGAAGCTCGGCAGGTTGCCGGCGAGCTCCAGCGCCCCGGCGGCGCCCATGGCGTGCCCGATGAAGCTCTTGGTGTTGTTGATCGCCGGCGGCTCGCTGCGCTCGCGGAAGACCGCCGCGATCGCCTGGCACTCCTGGATGTCGCCCTGCGGGGTGGACGTCGCGTGCGTGTTCACGAGGTCGATGTCCTCGACCGTCATGCCCGCGTGGGCGATCGCCTTCCGCACGCACTCGGCCTGGCGCTCGGGATTCGGCAGCACGTAGTCGGTGGCGTCGGAATTGACGCAATAGCCGGCGATCTCGCCGTAGATCTTGGCGCCGCGCGCCTGGGCATCCTCGAACCGCTCCAGCGTGTAGATCGCGCCGCCCTCGGAGATGACGATGCCGTTGCGCGCCTTGTCGAACGGCCGGCTCGCCTTGGTGGGATCGGCGTGCGCCGCCAGCGCGTTCTGGCTCTTGAACCCGGCGAAGATGCCGAAGGTCTGGGGGCTTTCGCTCACGCCGCCGGCGATCGCGAAATCGACCTCGCCCAGCCGCAGCATCTGCGTCGCGTGGATGAGCCCCAGGTTCCCCGCGGCGCAGGCGGCGCCGATCGTGTACGCGGGGCCGGTCGTGCCGAGGTTGAGCGACACCTCCCCGGCCGGGCTGTTGGCCACGGTCCGCGGGTTGTGGTGGTGCGTCCAGAACTTAACGTCGTACTTGAACTGGGAGATGTTGTAGACCTCGTTCTCGGTCTCGACGTTGCCGTGCTCGGTGATGCCGAGATACACGCCAATGCGGCTGCGGTCGCGCGCCGCGAGATCCACGCCGGCGTCGGCCAGCGCCTCGCGCGCGCAATAGATGCTGATGCTCCCGGCGCGCGTGCCGATCCGGACGTCCTTTTTCTTCTGGTACTTCAGCGGGTCGAAGGTGCACAGGCCGGCCGGGTGCCGGCCCATGTAGCGGACCTCCATCGTGGTGATCCCGGAGACGCCGTTCAGGAGATTCCTCCGGAATTCCGCGAGGGTGTTGCCGTTGGGCGCGGTGAGTCCGACTCCGGTGATGACGATGCGGCTGAGCGGCATGAGCGGGGGCGTGGCGGTGCGGCGAAAGAGGAACTTGCCTACTTGGGTGAAAGCCAAATGCAATGCAAGTCTCCACCCATGAAAGTCCTGGTCGCCGGCGGTGCCGGTTATATCGGCAGCCACTGCGTCGCCCAGCTCCTCGCCGCGGGCCACGAGCCCGTGGTCGTCGACAATCTGGCGTACGGCCACCGGGCCGCCCTTCCCCGGCACGTCCGCCTCATCGAGGCGAGCCTCGCCGACGCCGCCGCGGTCGACCGGGTCCTCGCCGAGGCGAAGCCCGACGTCGTCATGCACTTCGCGGCGTTCTGCTACGTCGGCGAGTCGGTCCAGCAGCCGCTCAAGTACTACCTCAACAACGTCTCGGCGACCTACACGCTGCTCGAGGCCATGCTTCGCCGCGGCATCCGCAAGTTCGTGTTTTCCTCCACCTGCGCGACGTACGGCCTCCCGGCGCGGCTGCCGATCGTCGAGGACATGCCGCAGGCGCCGATCAACCCGTACGGCCAGACCAAGCTCGACGTCGAGAACGCGCTGCGCGCGCTCGCGCCGGCGCACGGCCTGAGTTTCGCCGCCTTCCGGTACTTCAACGCGGCGGGCGCGGCGGAGGACGGCTCCAACGGCGAGGATCACGATCCCGAGACGCACCTCATCCCCCTCGCGATCGGCGCGGCGCAGGGCCTGCGCCCTCCCCTCCAGGTGTTCGGTCGGGATTATCCCACCCCCGACGGCACGTGTCTCCGCGACTACGTGCACGTCGACGACCTCAGCCGCGCGCACATCGCCGCCTTTTCCCACCTCGAAAAGCCGGGCGCCGCCCTTTTCTACAACCTCGGCACCGGCCGGCCGACCTCGGTCCTCGAGGTCATCCGCGCCGTGGAGAGGGTCTCCGGACGCAAGGTTCCGGTGAACTACGGTCCGCGCCGCGCAGGCGATCCGCCGGCCCTTTACGCCGATGCGGAACGGGCGACGCGGGAACTGGGCTGGACTCCGAAGTTCCCCAGCATCGAGCCGATCATCGAGACCGCCTGGCGCTGGCACTCGGCCCATCCGAAGGGCTTCAGCAAGTAGGCGGTCGAAAGGCCCGGGGTTCGGGCTTCGATCCGGGGCCGGGCCACGGCGGCTTGGGGCAATCCGCCCCGCCTTCGATGCCGGACCAGCCACGGCGGCTTGGGGCAAGCCGCCCCGCCTTGCCAACCCGTTTGGTGGGGCGCGTTGTCCCAACGCGCCGTCCCGGCCGCGTGCGTTGCGCCTGCGCCCCGGCCGGCGGCTACTTCCGCTTGGGCGCGGGTTTCTTCGTCTTCGTCGGATCCCCGGCTGGCGGCGTTGCCGGCGGCTCGAACCCCATGGGCGGAATCGTCACGTCCTCGGCTTGCTGACGCGCGCGCAGCGCGTCGGCGACGAAACCCGCGGGGTCCGGCGTGCCCGCCGCCTTGAGCTGGGCGTGCAGCGCGTCGAGCAGGGCGTCGAGCCCGACCTGCGCGGGCACCGCGGCGGCCTGCGGCGCGTTCCGCACCTCGTCGGGGAGATCCTTCGGCAGGATCCCCTCGCCCTGCGCGATCACCGCGCTGCGATAGATGGCGTTCTCGAGCTCGCGCACATTGCCCGGCCAGCCGTAGCGGCACAGCAGCGCCAGCGCCTCGGGCGAGACCCTGCGCGCCTTCGCCTTCTTGGCCTTCAGCAGGCTCTGCAGGAAAAAGTCCACGATCGCCGGCACGTCCTCCACGCGCTCGCGCAGCGGCGGCATGCGGATGCGGACGACGTTCAACCGGTAATACAGGTCCTCGCGGAATTCCTTCGCACGCACCAGCGCCTCGAGGTCCTTGTTCGTCGCGGCGGTCACGCGGACGTTGACCTTGATCGTCTCGGTGCCGCCCACGCGCTGGATCTCGCCCTCCTGGAGCACGCGCAGGATCTTCGTCTGCGTCGCGGGCGTCATGTCGCCGATTTCGTCGAGAAAGATGGTCCCGCCGTCGCACAGCTCGAACTTGCCGAGCCGCTGCGCCGTCGCGCCGGTGAACGAGCCGCGCTCGTGGCCGAAGAGCTCGCTCTCGATCAGGTTCTCCGGAATGGCCGCGCAGTTGACCGCGATGAAGGGCTTGTTCGCGCGGTGGCTGTGGCGGTGGATGCTGCGCGCGACGAGCTCCTTGCCGGTGCCGCTCTCGCCCGTGACCATGACCGTCACGTCGCTCGCGGCCACCTGACCGATCGTCTTGAACACGTTCTGCATCACCGGCGAGGTCCCGACGATGCCCTCCTTGTGCTCGTCGGTGTTCACGACCGGCTGGTAGCCGCTGGCGGACTTCAGGTCGGCCTGGACCCGCAGCGCGCTCGCGACCAGCGAGAGCAGCTTCGGCGGGTCGAACGGCTTCACCACGTAGTCGTAGGCGCCGTACTTCATCGCCTCGATCGCCGTCTGGGCCGTGCCGTAGGCGGTCATGAAGATGACCATCTGCTTCGGGTTCGCCGCCCGGATGTGCTGGAGCGTCTCGAGCCCCGTCATGCCCGTCATGCGGTTGTCCAGCAGCACGAGGTCGGGCGCGGCGCGCTTGACCGCCGCGACGCCCTCCTCGCCGCTCGCAGCCTCCTGGACCGCGTAGTGCTGGGAGGACAGCACGCGGTTCACGGAATACCGGACCTCCGTGTCGTCATCGATCACAAGGATCACGGGAGATTTCTCGGTGTCGGCCATGGTGTTGCGGCAAGTGGCGCTTTGGCCGCGGCTGGTTCTCTTAGGGGCATGCTCGGGTGGTCAATTAACCTTTTTCGAGTCTTCGGCATACGGCTCGCCGTTCACGTGAGCTTCCTGTTGCTGCTGGCGTGGTTCGGCTGGCTGGGCTGGAGCAGCGGCCGGGTGGCGGGGATGGTCGTGAGCGTCGGACTGGTCATCGCGTTCTTCACCTGCGTCGTCCTGCACGAACTGGGCCATGCGCTCACCGCGCGGCGTTATGGCGTCCAGACGTCGCGCATCCTGCTGATGCCGATCGGCGGGATGGCGGAGATGGACCGGATTCCACGTCAGCCACGCGCCGAGCTCCTCATCACCGCGGCGGGGCCGGCGGTAAATCTCGCCATCGCCCTCCTGCTGCTGGCCGTGGTCGATCTCCCGGCCGGATGGCCCTGGGAGGTCGAGGTCGAAGACTCGTTCGCCGGGATCGGCCAGGTCCTGCTCGTGTGGAACCTGATGATGTTCGGGTTCAACCTGCTCCCGGTGTTTCCGATGGACGGCGGCCGGATCTACCGCGCGCTGCTCGCATCGCGCCATCCTTACGTGGAGGCGACCCGCCGGGCGGTGCGGCTCGGGCAGATCCTCGCCATGGCCCTCGCAGCCGCGGCGCTGCTCTCCGGCCGGCCGCTCCTGTTCGTGCTGTTCGTGTTCATCTACCTCGCCGCGGGCGCCGAGTACCGTCATGTCCAGCTGGCCGCGCAGGAAGCGGCGTATTACGCCCAGCTCGCCCGCCGCGCTGCGGCCGTCGATCCCCACCGTCCCGACGAGCCGCCGCTCATTCTGCATGGACCCAATTGACACAAAGGCCGCCCGGAGGCGGCCTTGCGCGAAATTGGTGGACCCGATCAGGTTCGAACTGACGACCTCCGCAATGCCATTGCGGCGCTCTTCCAACTGAGCTACGAGCCCGTGAGAACCGCTTAAAAGTAGCTTCCGGGAGGGGAACGCAAGGACTTTTTCTCCGCTCCTCCGGAAACGGAACTGCTTGCTGGGACGGGCCCTTGGCCCGCGGCGCGGTGCTGACCGCCTGCGCGGCAACTCAGCCGCAAAAGAACGCAGAGAACGCGAAATAAGTCTCTTGTGTTCCGTGTGCTCTTTCGCGGCGACCTCTCCGCCGCCCCGTTTCTCGAAGGCACCGACGTGGTCGCGGCGGCGCCGCGTTCGACGGAGAGTGGATGCTCCACCGGCCGCCGGCGCCGGAGATCGCCGCGCGGCAGCCGATGCACGTGAGCCTCGTCCAAGGGGCGTTCGGCACGGCGTCGCCCGACCTGCTCCGCCTTCGTTTCGACCGGCTGCCCCTCGGGTGGACGACCCGGTGACTGCCGGAGGGCTGGCAGCTCGCGGGCGAGCTGGTCGGCGGCGAATCCCATCGTGCGCCTGGAGACGACCGGGGAATTCGCCCTGCGCACCCCCACGCCGCGGCGCCGATCAGCCGTCCGTGGCCCGGAACTTCAGCGTCCAGACGCCCGACCGGCGCGTCGGCGGCGGACCGATCGAGCCCACGCGCCGGAAAGCCTCGACCGCCGCGCGATCGAAATCCGCGTCGCCGGACGAGCCGGTGATCCGGACGTTCGAGATGTCGCCGTTCGCCGCGAGGCTGAACGTGACCTCGGCCACCAGCCCGTCGTCGACGCCGGGCGGCCGTTCGTACGCGCGGAACAATGCCTGCCGCAGCTGCGCGAGGTAGTTGGCCAGGAGGCCCTGGTCCTCGCGCGTCTCGGCCGTGCCGCCCTGACCGCCCCCGCCCTGCTTCCAGTCCTTCAGCACCTCGCCCATCTTGATCTGCGGCGCCTTGGCGGAGGTCGGGGCCTTCGTCGTCTGCCGCGGCTGCGGCTTGCCGTGCTGCTTCACGAACTGGTCGTACGACATCTTCGCCGGCTCCTCGGCCGGTTTCTTCGTCTCGGTCTTTTTCGGCTCCTGCTTCGGCGGCGTCTTCACCGCCTGCTTGGGCTCGGGCCGCACCGCCTGCTTCGGCTCGGCCTTCGGCGGCTCGGGCGCCGGCGTCTCCGCGGCCGGCGGCCGCATCGCCTCCGGCGCCAGCGGCTTGATCTTGGGCAGGTCGACGTCCACTTCCGGCGCCCCGGTGCCGGCGACGGTCGCGTTGGGATTCGTCGGCGGCCCCGAGACCAATTCGAAGATCACGGGGGGCACCTCCGCGGGCTGCCGCGCCAGCCAGAAGGTCGCGGCGAAAATCACCGCGGCCGCCAGCGCGTGCAGCGCGAGCGACGCGACGTACGAACTGGGGGAATTCGCGTGCACGGCCCGATGCTACGGGATCTGCGTGTCGAACGTGATCCGCGAGAGGTTGTTCTGCTTCAGCGCGTCCATCACCGTGATGAATTGCTGTGCGGTGGCCTTGGCGTCCATGCGGATCCGGAAGACCGGCGGCTTGGGATCGCCCGCATAGGACGCCAGCGCCGAGCGCATGTTCGTCAGGGCCACGGTCTGGCGGCCGAGCCGGCACGTCCCGTCCGGCAGGATCGTGATGGTCTCGAACCGGTCGGTCGGGTCCGGCTTCCCCTGCTCGCTCTTCGATTCGACCGGGAGGTTGACCGGGATCGTCTGCTCGTTCTGCAGCAGCGGGGCGGCCAGCATGAAGATGATCAGCAGCGTGAATGCCACGTCGATCAGGTTCGTGACGTTCAGCTCCGAAACCGGATGGGCGGTGCGGTGGCGTCTGAAGGTGCGGGCCAAGGGACGGTCTCCTCAGTGGGGGCGGGGCGGCGGCTCACTTCGTCATCTCGAGCTCGATCCGGTCCGCGAGCGTGCTCGCGTAGTTCTCGATCTCGGTGATGAGGATCTTGGTCTTGTTGAGCAGGACGTTGTAGCCGACGACCGACGGGATGGCCACGACCAGCCCGGCCACCGTCGTGAGCAGCGCGGCGGACACGCCGGGCGCGAGCGCCTGGATGCTGGCGGACTGGAGCTTCGAGACGGAGCTGAACGCCTCCATCACGCCCCACACCGTCCCGAGCAGGCCCATGAACGGCGCGACGGTCACCATCGTCGCGAGCCACACCATGTTTTCCTCGTAGCGGAGCGTCTGGCGCGCGAGCGCGCGGGCGATCGCGTTCTCGGCGTGCTCGAGCCGGCCCTGGAGGCTGTCCTCGCCCTTCTCCTTGCCGATCGCCGCCGCCCGCCAGTACGCCTCGATCGCGTCGGCGAAAAGGTCGGCATAGGGGATCGCGCGGCGGTTGCGGTACGCCTCGGGCAGCTCCAGCAGTTTGCGCTCCTCGCGCAGGCGCTGCTCGAACTGGTGGTTGAACAGCCGCAGGCGGCCGAGCTCAGAGTTCTTTCCGAGCATCACCGACCAGGCAAAGACGCTGAAGAGCACCAGCATGACCGTGATGACCTGGCCCACCACGTCGCACTGGAGGAAGACCTGGACGATGTTGACGGTGGCGAGGATCGGCACGGCCGCGGCGAGGCTCAGCATGGTGACGCAGCATTGAAGCGATTCTTAGGGCCAATCAATTGAAAACCCGGTGGCGCGGCGGCGCGATGGCGACGGCAGTGAGCGAGCGGCGAACCGGGCGCACCGCGCGTGGGACCGCGCCGGGCGCGGATGGCGTTCGCGGCGCCGGCAAAACTGGATTGCGCCCTCCTCCGCCGCTGGTTCCCTCTCGTCATGGCTTCCAAGTCCCGTCCCGCCGGCCGGCTCGTCTCGTTCGAGGGCTCCGAAGGCAGCGGCAAGTCCACGCAGATCGCGCGCCTCGCCTCGCGGCTCCAGCAGTCCGGCCGCGAGGTCGTCGCCACGCGCGAGCCCGGCGGCACGGAGATCGGCGAGCAGATCCGCAACATCATCGTCCACAACTCCCGCGGCGACGAAATGACGCCGGAGGCCGAGCTCCTGCTCTTCGCGGCCGCCCGCGCGCAGGTCGTCCGCGAGGTCATCGCCCCCGCCCTGCTCCGCGGCGCGGTGGTGCTCAGCGACCGCTTCCTCGACTCGACCACCGTGTACCAGGGCATCGCGCGCAACCTCGCGCCCGGCCCGGTGAACGAGATCAACCGCTTCGCCGTGGGCGATGTCATGCCCCACCTCACCCTCGTCATCGACGTGCCGACCGAGGTCAGCCTCGCCCGGCTCAAGCAGCGCGCCTCCGACCTTCCCGACCGCATGGAGCGCGAGAACGTGTCCTTCTACGAGAAGGTGCGCGCGGGTTACCTGCTGCTCGCCAAGGAGTGGCCCGAGCGCGTGGTGGTGGTCGACGGCACCAAGACGCCCGACGCGATCGAGAAGAAGATATGGGCGGAGGTCGAGAAACGCCTGGCCTGAGCGCCGGCGGCCGGCCCTTCTCCTCCGCTCCTCCTTCGCCGTTGTCCTCCTCGCTTCCCTGGCCCTCCGCCCTCTCCGGCACGCCCACCGTGGCCGTGATCGAGCGCGCCCTCGAGCGGCAGCGGCTGGCCAACAGCCTCCTGCTGCACGGCGGCAACCTCGCGACGCTCGCCACCGTGGCGCACGCCATCGCGGACCGCCTGCTCAACGATCCGCGCCGGCCGTCCCAGCCCTTCCCGCCGAAGACGCATCCGGATTTCTTCGCGCTGCGCCCGGCGGGAAAGTCGCGGCAGATCACCGCCGAGGCCACGCGCGACCTCATCAGCCGCATCCAGGTCTCGCCGCAGGTCTCCCACCGCAAGGCCGCCGTCGTCTACGAGGCGGACCGCATGAACGTCGCCGCGGCCAACATCTTCCTGAAGACGCTCGAGGAGCCGCCGGCGAGCACGACGATCATCCTGCTGACCACGCGGCCGTACGCCTTGCTGCCGACGATCCGCAGCCGCTGCCTGCATTTCCGCTTTACCGACGAGGGCCACGAGGCGCTGGCCGATTCCGAACCGGCCACGCGCGAGCTCTGGCAAGGCACGCTGAAGGACTACCTCGCCTGGCTGGGCCAGCTGGCGGACGGCGTCGCCGAGAGACGCGCGGTCGCCGCGCAGATCATGGCCGTCTACGGGCTCGTCACCCGCTTCAACGCCGTCCTTTCCGCCGCATCCGACCAGGTCTGGAAGCAGCAGAAGGAGAAGCTGCCCGAGGAGCTCGACGACGACGAGGTGGAGGCCATCCAGACCGGGATCGCGAACGGGCTCCGGATGAAGCTTTTCGCCGAGATCGAGCACGCCACGCGCGATTTCGGGCTGCAGCGGCTCGCCGCCGAGGGCGGCGCGCCCGAGTCCTCGCGCCGCGCCCTCGCCGCCGCGGTGGCCGAGCTCGAGCACGACACCGGGCTGCTTCGCCTGAATCTCAACGAGGCGGCCGTGTTCGAGCACTTCCTGCTTTCGTCGCTGCGGATCTGGGCCAAGCGAGCCTAGGGTTTTCCGGTGCTGGCGCGGAATCCCCCGCGGCCCTGAGGCGCCCACCCCGAAGAGGGGTTCTCCAATTAGCCCGGATTCGTCGTTGCCGGCCGCCACGGGAGGCTTCACCCACTCGGCCCCAATATGTCCGAGTCGGTTCCAGTCCGCCCGCGCCTGCTGTCCCTCGCCTGGCCCATCTTTGTGGAGCAGGCGCTGCGCATGCTGATCGGGACCGTGGACATCTTCATGGTCAGCCACGTGTCGGACGGCGCCGTGGCCGCCCTGAACGTCGGCAACCAGGTCGTCATCTTTTTCCTCCTCGTCTTCAATTTCATCGGGGTGGGCGCCAGCGTGGTGGTCACGCACTGCCTCGGCGCCCGCGATCCCGCCGGCGCGGGTCGAATCGCCCGGAGCGCGGTGTCGCTGAACCTCTGGCTCGGCGTGGCCGCCAGCCTGTTCGTGTTCACGTTCGCCGGTCCGTTGCTTCGCCTGCTGCAGCTTCCGGCCGAGCTCGAGGGCTACGCGCTGCCCTTTCTCACGCTCATGGGCGGCACGCTCATGCTCGAATCGGTGAGCATCGCCCTCGCGGGCGTCCTCCGCGCGCATACCCACACGCGCGACACCATGCTGGTCCTGGCGGGGCAGAACCTTCTCAACCTCGCCGGCAACGCGGTGCTCCTCTTCGGGCTGTTCGGCTTTCCCGCGATGGGCGTGACGGGTGTGGCCCTGGCGAGCGTGGCCGCCCGGGTCGCGGGGCTGATAGCGCTGTGGATCCTCGTGCGCCGCCGGATTGGTTTCCGCTTCGACGGGGCGGATCTTTTCCGCCTGCCGCGCGACCACATGCGCCGGATCCTCCGCATCGGGCTGCCCTCGGTCGGAGAGAACATCTGCTGGTGGACGGCCTTCATGACCATCACCGCGTTCACCAGCCGGCTCGGAGCCGAGCCGCTGGCGACGCAGTCTTACGTCATGCAGATCCTCTGGCTCGTGATCATCTGCACGGTCTCGCTCGGCCTCGGCAACGAGATCGTCACGGGGCATTTGGTCGGCGGCGGCGCCTTCGAGGAGGCCTACCACGAGCTGCGCCGCAACGTCCGGCTGGGGATAACAGTCGCGATGGCGCTGATCTGCGCGATCGCCGTTTTCGCCCCGCAGATCCTGGCCGTCTTTTCCGACAATCCCTCCGTCATTGCCGGCGGGGCCTTCCTGCTGCGGCTTTCGGTGCTGCTCGAGCCGGGGCGGGTGATGAACGTGCTCGTGGTCTTCGCGATGCGGGCGACCGGGGACGCGCGCTATCCGCTGAAGCTGGGCGTGCTGGTCATGTGGGGGGTGTGGGTGCCGCTGGCCTGGCTCCTCGGCCTCAAGCTCGGCTGGGGGCTGCCCGGCATCTGGGCCGCCATGATCGTCGACGAATGGACGCGCGGGCTGCTCAATCTCCGACGTTGGAACAGTCGGCGCTGGCTCGTCCACGCCGAGCGGAGCCGCCGCGAGGCGCTCGCCGGCCGTTCCGCGCCTTCGCCGACGTCGTAGATCGTCCCGTCGGCCAGTCGCAGCGACGGCCGTCACTCTCGTTGGCCCATTTGGCGGCAATCCTTGCCGCCCGCCCCACAAAACGACACCCGGCGCCGGTTGTGGCCGCCTCATCAGCAGCGCGCTGCCATCCAGGGCCTTACACGTGGCTCGTTCGCGTGGCCACCGGCGTGGCACCGGCCAGCCGAGGTGACGGCCGTCACCCGTGCTGGCCGCTTTGGCGGTGACCTTCACCGGGGTTGCCGCTGGCCCACAGAGGTGCCGGCCGTTCCCTGCGCTGGCCCGGCAACCGACCCGTCGCCCCCCGGGGCCGGTCCGGCCGCGTCCATGCCGGGTATCGCGCCGATCGTCCCCGGGGCCGCGGCCCCGCCCGGTCAACCGCCCGTCACGAGCCGCACGAGGGCTTCCCGCGCGTCCATGTGCGGGTTGTGACCGGACTCGGCCAGGACCGCGATCCGCGCCGCGGGGAAATGCCGCCGGATGTCCGGATGGTCCCCCGCCATCACGTAAGGCGATCGGCCGCCGACGATGAACAGGACCGGACCCTCGAACCGGTCCTCCGGGGCGAGGCTGTTCCGCTCCATCTCGGGGAGCGCCTTCGTCAGCGCCGGCAGGTTCACGATCCAGCGCCACCGGCAGTCCTCCCCCCGCTCCAGGTTGCTCGCCATGAACTTCCTCATGCCCAGGCCGGGCACGCGCGCCTCGAAGCGCATCTCGGCCTCCTGCCGCGACGCGAGGCTGGCCAGGTCGAGCTCGTTCATCGCGGTGAATTCCGCCCGGTGCGCCGGCCAGAAATAGTTCCGCGGGGCGATGTCCACGACGATCAGCCGCTCGACGCGCTCCGGGTGCCGGCAGGCGAAGAGCATCGCCGCCTTTCCCCCCATGCTGTGCCCGGCGATCGTCGCCCGGGCGAGGCCCTGCGCGTCCAGCCAGCCGCGGAGATCGTCCGCCATCGCGGCATAGGACTGCTCCGGATCGTGCGGGGACCGGCCGTGGTTCCGGGCATCCAGCGCGAAGACATGGAAGCGCGCCGCGAGCTCGCGCCCGGTCGTCTGCCAGTTGCGCGACGAGCCGAGCATCCCGTGCAGGAGCACGAGCGGCGGCTGCCCCGCCCCGCCGAGATCGAGATGATGCAGGACCATCCCGGGAGAAGAAATCAGCCGGCGCCGCGGGGCCAGACCCGAATGGGCGTGCACGCCGGTATTGATTCAGTCCGATCGAGCCGCCTGACTCGTCCGCCCCGACTTCCTCCCATGGCCGAGAAACTGACCCCGATGATGCAGCAGTACTTCGAGGTCAAACGCGGCCTGCCCGCGAACACCCTCCTGCTGTTCCGGCTCGGCGACTTCTACGAGATGTTCTTCGAGGACGCCGAGATCGCCGCCCGCCTGCTGGGAATCACCCTCACCCGCCGGCAGGACACCCCGATGGCCGGCATCCCGTTCCACGCGGCCGACAATTACGTCAACAAGCTGCTGGCTGGGGGCCGCAAGGTCGCGATCTGCGACCAGCAGGAGCCGGCCAAGCCCGGCAAGCTCGTGAAGCGCCAGCTCACGCGCATCCTCTCCCCCGGCACCACCCTCGCCGCGAGCCAGCTCGACGCCGCGAAGAACCACTATCTCTGCGCGCTCGACCTGACAAAGACGGGGCTCCACGCGGCCTGGCTCGATCTCTCCACCGGCGAATTCCGCGTCGCGACCGATCCGCGGCCGGAAAACCTGCTGCCCGTCCTCACCGCGCTCGATCCCGCCGAGCTCGTCCTGATCGAGGGTCAGCTCGAGCAATGGCGGGCCGCGCCCCACGAGCAGCACGCCGTGCACGCGCTGCACGAGTTCTGCGCCCCCCGCCTCGTCACCGAATTGCCGGGCTACCACTTCGAGGTCGCCGCCGGGGCGCGGACCGTGATGGACGCCCTGGGCGTGCTCAACCTGCAGGGCTTCGGCCTGCCGGCCACCCACCCGGCGCTCGGCGCCGGCGGCGCGCTCGTCCACTACGCGACGGAAAATCTCTGCGCGAAGCCCGAAAACCTCCGCTCGCTCCAGGAATACCGCAGCAGCCGGGCCCTCCTGCTCGATCCGGCGACGCTGCGAAATCTCGAGATCTTCGCCGACGCCCGCGGCGCGCGCGACGCCTCCCTGCTCGGCGCGATCGACCGGACCACCACCGCCGCCGGGGCGCGCCTGCTCGAGCGGTGGCTGGCCGCGCCGACGCTCGATCTCGCCACGATCCGCACCCGGCAGTCCGCCGTGGGCGAACTGCTCGCGCAGCCCGCCCGGCTCGCGGAGGTCCGGGAGCTGCTGAACAAGGTCCGGGACATCCCGCGCATCCTCTCGCGCCTGCAGAACCGGCTGCGCAACCCGCGCGAGCTCGGCGGCGTGCGCGACACCCTCGCCCAATTGCCCGGCATCCAGGCGGTCCTCGCCGGCTTCGGCCGCCCGGGCGGCGCCGTCGCCACCCTCGGCGCCGGGATCACCGACCTGCCCGATCTCCGGGCACTGCTCGCCGCCGCGCTGGCGGACGAGCTGCCCAACGACCTCGCCGACGGCAATTACATCCGCGCGGGCCACGACGCGGAACTCGACCGGCTGCGCGGGCTCACCTCCGACAACAAGAGCTGGCTCGCGGAGCTCGAGCGCCAGGAGCAGGAGCGCACCACGATCAAGAGCCTCAAGGTGCGGTTCACGTCGGTATTCGGCTATTACATCGAGGTCACCAAATCCAACCTGCACCTCGTCCCGGCCGACTACGTCCGCAAGCAGACCACCGTCGGCGGCGAGCGCTACGTCACCGAGGCGCTCAAGCTGAAGGAACGCGAGATCTTCTCCGCCGAGGAGAAGGCGCAGGCGCGGGAGCTCGAGCTCTTCACCGCCCTGGTCGCGAAAGTCCTCGAGCACGCCGCGTCGCTCACCCGCACGGCCGAAGCGCTGGCCGAGCTCGACGTGCTCGCCGGCTGGGCCGCGCTGGCCCGCGAGTGGGATTATTGCCGGCCCGAGCTCGAGGAATCGGACGTCCTGCAGATCGCCGAGGGCCGCCATCCCGTGGTCGAGCAGATGATCCGCCGGCCCGGGCTCGGCGCGAACCTCACGGCCCAGGCCTTCGTCCCAAACGACACGGAGCTTTCCGCGACCGACGCCCAGGTGCTGCTCCTGACCGGCCCGAACATGGCGGGCAAGTCGACCTACATCCGCCAGGTCGCGCTGCTCACGCTGCTGGCGCAGGTCGGCTGCTGGGTTCCCGCGAAATCCTGCCGCGTCGGCCTCGTCGACCGCATCTTCTCGCGCGTGGGCGCGAGCGACGACCTGGCCCGGGGAAACTCGACCTTCATGGTCGAGATGAACGAGACGGCGAACATCCTGAACAACGCGACCGACCGCTCGCTCATCATCCTCGACGAGATCGGCCGCGGCACCTCGACCTACGACGGCCTCAGCATCGCGTGGGCCGTGGTCGAGCACCTGCACCGCGGGCCCGAGCGCGGACCGCGCACGCTCTTCGCCACGCATTATCAGGAGCTGACGCAGCTCGAGAAGCACCTGCCCCGGCTGCGAAACTACTCCGTCGCGGTGAAGGAATGGAACGACGAGATCGTCTTCGTCCGC
This sequence comes from Opitutaceae bacterium, assembly GCA_035626915.1. Lineage (GTDB taxonomy): Bacteria > Verrucomicrobiota > Verrucomicrobiia > Opitutales > Opitutaceae > Didemnitutus. Next base: position 38,655 of record DASPMS010000080.1, on the reverse strand, counting down.
CGGGTCGTGCCCGGCGCGGCCGACCGCAGCTACGGCATCCAGGTCGCCCGGCTCGCGGGCCTGCCGCTGTCCGTCATCGACCGCGCCAAGACCATTCTCGGGCAGCTGGAGTCCGACGAGGTCACGGTGACCCTCGCCGCGCCGCAGGCCCGGCCGAAGAAGAAGATCACCGTCGCGCCCGCGGACGACTCGCAGCTCAGTCTCCTGTGAAATGCCGGCCGGGAATTCCCGGCCCAGAGCCGCGTTGGATCGCGGCGCGTTTCTCGACGGGCGGGCCCCGTCCGCCCGTCAGTTGCCCCGCAGCGCCTGGAGGGGTGAAATTCGCGCTGCGCGTCGTGAGGGCAGCAGGCACGCGAGCATCGCCACTGCGCCCAGCATCAATGCCGCGCCGCCGAGCACCACCGCGTTGGCCGGCGCCACGCCGAAAAGCAAACCGGTCATCGCGCGCCCCGTCAGCCACGCGCCGAACAGTCCGAGCGGGAGGCCGATCAGCAACAGGCGACCGCCCAAGCCGAGGAATTGCCGGAGAATCTGCGCCGGCTGCGCCCCGAGCGCCATGCGCACGCCGATCTCGCGCTGGCGTTGCAGCACGCTGTAGGCGAGCACGCCATAGATGCCGGCCGCGGCCAGCACCAGCGCCACCGCGGCGAACGTGCCCGCGAGCAGGACCGGGACGCGCCGGCTGGCCAGGCTGTCGTCGACGCGCGATTGCATGGTCATCAGCTCGCTCAGCGGCAGCTCCGGATCGAGCCGCAGCACCGCGGCCCGCAACGCCGCCCCCATCGTCTCGGGCGGCTGCGCGGTCCGGACCACGAGCGTGAAGCGCGTGCTATTGTAGTGCGCGTAAGGCAGGTAAACCGCGCCGATTGCGGTTTCGGTCATTTCCTTCTGCTTCACCGAGCCGACGACGCCCACGATCGTGAGGCGATCCGCGTTGGGATCGGATACGGTTTGCATGATTCTTTGTCCGACCGCCCCACCCTGCGGCCAATAGCGCCGGGCGGCCTCCTCGTCGATCACACAGACCTTTTGGGCGGTCGCGGTGTCGTCGCCCGTCAGGAAACGTCCCTCGCGCAGCGCGATGCCCATGGCCTGGAAATAGTCGCCCGCCACCCCGCTGGTGTAATGCGTCTGGACCGACTCACCCGGCGAAGGCTCCCGACCGTCGACCGTGATGGCGTTGTTGTCCCCGGCGCCGCTGAGAGGCAGGCCGGTGATAACGCCGGCGGAAATCACACCCGGCAGCGCCCCCACTTCATCCGTCAGCCGCCCCATGAAAGCCGGGCGGCTCTTGCCCGGATACTTCGCGCCCGGCAGCGAGATGGTAGCGGTCAGCACGTTCTCGGTCCGGAAACCGGGCGTGATCGCGAGCACCTTGAGGAAGCTGACGCCGAGCAAGCCGGTGCCGGCGAGCAGGACAAACGCGAGCGCGATCTGGGCGACGATCAAGGCGTGTCGCAGGCGATGAACGCTCCGGGTCGTGGTCCCGCTCCGGGATTCCGCCGACAGCACAGCGGCCAGCTTGCCCTGCAACGTGTGCCACACGACCGGAAGGGAGAGAAGCAGGCCCAGGACGACGGACACACCCAGCGCCGCCAGCGTCACCGGCGGGCTGAGCGCCGGCGCGCCGACCAGGTCCAGCCGGGCCGCGAGGCTGCCGACGCCCCGCAGCGCGGCGGCACCGAGGGCGAGGCCGAGCAGCCCCCCAAGCAGGACCAAAACCAGGGTCTCGACGACCAAGGCTCGGGCGAGCTGGGCCCGGCTGGCGCCCAACGCCAGACGCACGCCATATTCCTTGGTGCGGCCGGTGGCACGGACCAGGAGCAGATTTGCGAGGTTCACCGCGCCGATCAGCAGCAGAAAGAGCGCGCCGGCCTGCAGCAGCAGGAGCACGGGGCGCAGGCCGGAGACATGATCGTCGCGCAGATCGCGCACGACCGTGTGAAATCCTGCGTCCGAGACCATTGTCGCGATCGGATCGGTTTTCAGCGACTCTTCGTTCAACGCGTTCACCTGGGCCTGCGCCTGCATGACCGTGGCGCCGGGACGCAGCCGGGCGATCATCTCCATGTTGTTCGCATGCCGCGCGTCCGGCTTGCGGGCGTTTTCGGAAAACACGAGCGGCGTCCATAACTGGACCCGCTGGTTGAGAAACTGGAAGCCCGGCGGCATCACGCCGACCACGGTGAATTCGCGGCCATCGAGGCGCACCGTGCGACCGACGACTTCCGGGTCGGCCGCAAAACGCCCGCGCCAGATCGCGTCGCCCAGAATGACGACCTGGTTTTTGCCCGCCTGCGCCTCCTCCTCGAAGAAGGTCCGGCCAAGCGCGGCGTTGACGCCCAGGACGGCGAAGAACGAGGGCGTCACGACGCCGGACTCGATCCGCTCCGGGCGCCCGGCTTCGCCCACGGTCACGCCGCGGCTCTGGTAGGCCGCGACGTCGGCGAAAGCGGCGACCCCGTTCCGACGTTCCAGATAAAAGGGCACCGAGGTGCCGACCCGTTGGGCGCCGGCCTTGGGATAGCTGTTGTAAGCGGTCACCAGCCGGTCCGGCTCGAGGAAAGGCAGCGGCTGGATCAGAACCGAGTGAACGACGGCGAAGATCGCCACATTGGCGGCGAGGCAGAGGGCGAAGATGCCCAGCACGGTGACGCTGAAGCCTTTCTCGCGAGCGAAGGCGGAGAGCGACTGCCGGACATCGCGCCGCAGGGATTCGAAACTGGGCATGATAAAGCCAGAACACCTGGCGTCCCTGCTAGGTTGCACAATCGGCTGTCGGGAACTGATCTTTGGGGATTCCGTCCACGGGCCGCCCATCCACTGGACGATCCGGAACTGAGCCTGCGGTGGATTTCCCGTCCTCGCGGGAGGCGGATGCACCGCCGTGGCGAGGAGGCGGGCGGCGAACCCACGCGCGCGAGGACCCTTGGGCGCCCCCGGCGGCTCAGTACTTCCGCGTGAATTCCTCGGGCCGCGGCGCGGCGGCCTTGAAGGAGAACTTCCGCCCGCGGAACTCGTAGTCGAACGCGGTCTCCAGCGAGTGGAGGAACAGCCGCTTCTCCTCGGTGGACCTGGCGAACGCCCGGTTGAGGGCGAAGTCCCCGTAGGTCTGGTCGCCCACGATCGGCAGGCCGCGCTTGGCGCACTGCACCCGCAGCTGGTGGCTCCGGCCGGTGCGCGGCTCGAGCCGCACCAGCGACGTCGAGAACGCCCCCTGCCGGTGCGCGACGAACTGCATGCGCGTCTCGGCCGGGATGTTGCCCGCCCCCGCCGTCGTGCGGATGCGCCCGCCCTGTTTCTGCACCGCCAGGAGGTCGCGCCAGACCTGGCTCCGCTCGGGGGGCTTGCCGAACACCAGCGCCTCGTAGGCCTTGTGCACGCGCTTGCGCGCAAACTGCTCCCGGATCGCGCCGGCGAGCTCCGCGTCGGCCGCGAGCAGAATCACGCCCGACGTCGCCCCGTCGAGGCGGTTGAGCAGCCACAGCCGGCCGCCGCCGGACCACTTGTAGCATTCCTCCTGCTGGTCGTACGCGCAGGTCAGGAGCGAGCGCGCCTGGTCCGGGCCCTCGTTCGGATGCGACAGGATCCCGGCGGGCTTGGCGAAGGCGACGAGCCCGTTCACGTCGTGCGTGAGCTCGGCGACTCCCGGCCCCAGCGGCAGCGTTCTCCAGAACTCGGCCGGCTGCCCGCTCACTAGTAGTGGAAGCTGAACACCAGCTGCTGCTCCTGCCCGAGCACGGCCGTCATCTTCTCGGACCATTTCCGGTAGGGCTGCCCGTCCTGGATGGCCGACGTGGCGGACAACGCGCCGGGACGTCCGGAGGTCTCCTCAACCGACACGATCGTGATTTCGCCGGCGGCGCTGAGGTTGAACGTGATCGTCACGTGCGACGGCGTGGGCGGGAACGCGCCGCGCGCGGCGACGATGTTGCGCCAGCGGGTGTCGACGATCTCGATGAACTCGTCGAGGTATTCGCCGTATTCCGTGCGAAAGGCGGGCGCCGCGAGCACGCCGATCCGGTCGCTGCCGGTCGTGCGGTTCGATAGGATGGTCTGCCGCGCCTGCGAAAGCCGCGGCCGCTGCGCCGGCACCCGCGGCGCGGTCTGGGCCTCGCTGCCGGCGGTCGCGCCGGCCCTGCTCTCCGCGTCGCGCACCCCCTCGACGTATTCCTCGGCGTTGGTCGTCGGCGCCTTCGAGTCCGAGACGTTGCTGCCGATGTTCTCCGGCGTCTCGCCCGAGAATTTCTCCGTTCCGCTCAGCGGCACCTGCTCGGCCCGGGCGGCCTGGGCCGCCTGCGCGTCCGCCGGACGGGTGCTCACCACGACCGTCTCGCGCGGCCGCGGCTCGACCCGCTCGCCGGAGACGATCGCAGTCTCGTTCTTGATGAGGTCCTGGCCCTTCACGCTCGGCATGTCGTCCGGGGACCGCTCCTTCGCCGCCTCCGGCTGGGCCGCCTGCTGGTTGCGGTTGCTGAAGTTCGCGGTCTGGTCCGGCTCGTTCTCGGGGGCGTCGGGGTTCGTCTCGACGAACCGGAACGGGTCGGTCTTGGGCGCCGGCGGCGCGACGTCCGGCGCGAGCTCGATGTTGAAGTCGTGGCCCGCGGGGACAACGGCGGCGTCAACCGAGCCATGGATCAGGTCCACGGGGAAGTGCGGGGCGACGAACGCGAGCAGCAGGTGGAAGACGAGGGTGCAGCCCAGCCCGATCTCGATCGAGCGGTTCTCCGGGTCCTTGAGCGCGCGGGCGGCGGCGCTGGCGGGGTTGGGCTCGGCAAGCGGGTGCACGTGGGGAAAATCAACGCGTCAGACCCGCACGAGTCAAAAGTTGTTTCGTCTCGTCGAGCGGCAGGCCGACAATGTTCGTCTCGGAGCCGCGGAACCCCGCGATGATCAGGTCGGGCCGCTCCTGGATGGCGTAGCCGCCGGCCTTGTCGAGGGTGTGGACGTGCCGCAGGTATTCCTCGATCGCGGCCTCGGTCAGCGGCCGGAACGTCACCTCGCTGCTCGCGCCGGCGTCGAGCCGGAGACCGTCGCGCAGCCGCCGGAGCGCGAGCCCGGTGAGCACCGTGTGGGTCCGGCCGGAAAGCGTGCGCAGCATGGCGCGCGCCTCGGCGCCGTCGCGCGGCTTGTTCAGCACCTGCCGGCCGATGAAGACCGTGGTGTCGGCCCCCAGCACCGCCGCGTCGGGATGCCGGGCGGCGACCCAGTCCGCCTTCAGCGCGGCGTTGTGCGCGACCATGTGCCGCGGGTCGGCGTCCGGCGCCTCGTGCTCCACCACGTCGGCCGGCACGACCGTGAACGCCACGCCCAGCCGGCCGAGCAGTTCGCGGCGGCGCGGCGAGGCGGAGGCCAGGATGAGCGGGGGCGGTTCGGGCATCGGCGGAGGGCGGGCGGGCTTGGAGGTTGCGCTCCAACGGTTTGCCCGCAAGCTCTAGTACATTTGCCCAATGCGCGTCGGCCTCGCCCAGATCAACACCACGGTCGGTGACCTCCCCGGCAATCGCCGGCGGGTGGTCGAGGCCTATCGCGCGCTCGTGGCCCAGGGGGCCGAGCTGGTCGTGTTCCCGGAACTCGTGGTGTCGGGCTATCCGCCGCGCGACCTGCTGTTCAAGAAGCGCTTCGTCGCGGACGTCGAGCAGGCCACCCGCGACATCGCGGGGGAGATCGGCGAGGCGCCGGCCGTGGTCGGGTACGTCGAATCGAACACGTCGGGGCGCGGGCGCTCCGCCTTCAACTCGGCCGCTTTCTGCCATCGCGGACGCATCGCGGCGGTCGCGCGCAAGTGCCTGCTGCCGACCTACGACGTGTTCGACGAGGACCGCTATTTCGAGCCGGGCGAGGAATCGGCCATCGTGGAGTTCGGCGGCCGGCGGATCGGGATAACGATCTGCGAGGACATCTGGACCCACCCGATGATCTCGACGCGGCGGCTGTACCACGGCCTCAACCCGGTCCAGCAGCTCGCGGCCCGCGGCGTCGACCTGCTCCTGAACCTCTCCGCGAGCCCCTGGCACGCCGGCAAGGGCACAGTCCGCCACACCCTCGTGGCCGACACCGCCCGGGCCGCGGGCTGCGCGACCGTGTACTGCAATTCGATCGGGGGGAACGACGAGCTCATCTTCGACGGCCGCAGCGTCGTCTGCGACGGCGCCGGGCAGGTCGTCGCCGGCCTGGCGGCCTTCCGCGAGGAGCTGCGCGTCGTCGACGTCGGCCCGGCGGGTGCGCGGGCGGCGGAGCCCGGCCGGCCGCAGATCTCCCCCACCTTCGACCAGGACGAGATGCCCGACATCCACGACGCCCTCGTGCTCGGCCTGCGCGATTACGTCCAGAAGACGGGCTTCCGGAAGGCCCTGCTCGGACTGTCGGGCGGCATCGACTCGGCCCTGACCGCCGTCATCGCGGCCGAGGCGCTCGGGGCGGAGAACGTCATGGGCATCAGCCTGCCCTCGGCCATCTCGAGCCAGCACAGCCGCGACGATGCCGCGGCAGTCGCGCAGCGGCTCGGCATCGCCTACCACACCGTGCCCATCGCCGACGTGGTCAGCGCCGCCGAGGCGACGCTGGGGCCGATGTTCCAGGGCCTGGCCCGCGACATCACGGAGGAGAACATCCAGGCCCGCGCCCGGGGCCTCCTGCTGATGGCGCTGTCGAACAAGTTCGGCGCGCTGCTGCTGACCACCGGCAACAAGAGCGAGATCGCGGTCGGCTACTGCACCCTGTATGGCGACATGTGCGGCGGGCTCGCGGTGATCAGCGACGTGTTCAAGACCCAGGTCTACGCCCTTTCGCGGTGGATCAACCGCGAGCGCGAGATCATCCCGCGCAGCTCGATCGAGAAGGCGCCGAGCGCCGAGCTGCGCCCGAACCAGACCGACCAGGACAGCCTTCCGCCGTACGACCAGCTCGACGCGATCCTGCACGGCTACGTCGAGGAGGGGCTTTCCCGGCGCGACCTCGTGGCGCGCGGATTCGCCGAGGCGGTGGTCAACGACATCGCGCGCAAGGTCGACCTCAACGAGTACAAGCGCAAGCAGGCGGCGCCCGGCCTGAAGATCACCCCCCTCGCCTTCGGCGTGGGCCGCCGGATCCCGATCGTGCAGAAATACGTCAGCTGAGCGCCCCGCAAATCCCCCCGTGACCTCCGAGCAACTCTTCGCCCGCGCGCAGCAGCTCATCCCCGGCGGCGTCAATTCCCCGGTCCGCGCGTTCCGCTCGGTCGGCGGGACGCCGTTCTTCACGCGCTCCGCCGCGGGCGCGACGCTCACCACGGCCGACGGGCGCGAGCTGATCGATTTCGTCTGCACCTGGGGTCCGGCGATCCACGGCCACAGCCATCCGCGGATCAAGGCCGCGATCGCGGCCGCGCTCGAGCGCGGCACCTCGTTCGGCACGCCGAATCCGTACGAGGTGCGGATGGCCGAGCTGATCGTGAGGTTTTTTCCGTCGATCCAGAAGGTGCGCATGTGCAACAGCGGCACGGAGGCGACGATGTCCGCGCTGCGCCTGGCCCGCGGGTTCACCCGCCGGGACAAGATCGTGAAGTTCGCCGGCTGCTACCACGGCCACAGCGACTCCCTGCTGATCAAGGCCGGGTCGGGCGCGCTCACGCACGGGCATCCGGACAGCGCGGGGGTCCCGGCGTCGTTCGCCCGCGAGACCATCGTGCTCCCCTACAACGACCGCGAGGCGCTCGACGCGGCCTTCACGGCCAATCCCGGCCAGATCGCGGCGGTGATCATCGAACCGTACATCGGGAACGTCGGCTTCATCCGGCCCGACGGCGGGTACCTCCCGCACGTGCGGGCCGCCTGCTCCCGGCACGGGGCGGTGCTCATCTTCGACGAGGTCATGACGGGCTTCCGGCTCGCGCGCGGCGGCGTGCAGGAGCTCGAGGGCATCACGCCCGACCTCACGTGCCTGGGGAAGATCATCGGCGGCGGCCTGCCGGTCGGGGCGTTCGGCGGCCGCGCCGACATCATGGACCAGCTCGCCCCGCTCGGCCCCGTGTACCAGGCCGGCACCCTGAGCGGGAATCCGCTCGCCCTGGCGGCGGGCATCGCGGCGCTCGAGCTGCTCGACGAGCTCAACCCGTACGCGAACCTCGACGCGCTCGGCCGCCAGGTGGCGCGGGCCGCCCTGGCGGCCGCGAAAGCCAAGGGCCTGCCCCTCCAGGTGCCGCAGGCCGGCTCGATGTTCAGCCTGTTCTTCACCGCCACGCCGGTGCGCGACTACGCGACCGCCCTCACCTCCGACGCCGCGATGTTCGGCCGCTTCTTCCACGCCTGCCTCGCGGGAGGCGTCTACCCGCCCCCGAGCGCGTACGAGGCCTGGTTCCTGAGCACGGCCCATGCGGGCCCGGCCATCGACCGCGCCTGCGAGGTCATCGCGCGCAGCATCGCGGACCTGTAAGCTCCGCAGGCTCCGCGACCTCGGAACACCTTGGTTTCGGGCAAATTCCGGGCCGCTGCCTGCTTGCAGGCCGCCGGCGGAGGGCTAATATTCGGGCATCAACCCCGTTATTTTCGTCGTGCCTTTCCGCCCCGCCCTTCGCCGCCTCGCCGCCCTCGCCCTCCTCCTCGCCCCGCTGGCCCGCGCGGCGACGCAGCCGGCGGCGGCGCCGCTGATGCCGATCGATGATGTCCGGCATGGGCAGACGGGCGAGGTCTGGACGGTCTTCCGCGGCGTCCAGCCCGAGCCGTTCCATGTCCAGGTCACCGGCGTGCTGCACAATGCCCTGGGGCCCGGCAAGAGCCTGATCGTCTGCGAGCTGACGGACGAGCGCGTGCAGAAGATGGGCGCCGTCGCGGGCATGAGCGGCAGTCCGCTCTACATCGACGGCAAGCTCGCGGGCGTCCTCGCCTACCAGATCCAGCGGTTCGAAACGGTCCGCTACGCCGGCTTCACCCCCATCGCCGACATGATCGAGGTCAGCTCGCTGCCGGAGGCGCCGAAGGACATCGGCGTGCCGATCCCGCTGCCGGGGCTGCCGCGCGAGAACGCGAAGACCAGGTCGACGGCGGGAATGCCCGACTGGGCGCCCCTCACGCCGGTCTTCTCCGCGAGCGGCCTCTCGCCCGACGTCGCCGCGCTGCTCGAACCTCAGCTCGCGCCGCTCGGCATCTCGTTCACGAGCCTCGGCGGCAGCCGGGCCGACACCAGCACGTCGAACACGGGCGCGACGCCGCGGGACCTGGCCCCGGGCGACGCCGTCGCCGTGGCGCTCTCGGTCGGGGACATCAGCCTGGCCGGCACGGGCACCGTCTCGCACGTCGACGGCAAGCGGGTGCTCGCGTTCGGCCATCCGATGATGCGCCTCGGCGCGACCGAGCTGCCGATGACCTCGGCGGAGGTGCTCACGATCCTCCCGAGCCAGTTCAATTCGATCAAGGTCAGCAACACCGGCGGCATCATCGGCACGTTCAGCCAGGACCGCCTTTCCGCCATCTACGGCGAGCTCGGGCGGCAGCCGCCGCTCGTCCCGGTCGAGATCGAGCTTCCCCAGCGCCTCGGCCGCCAGTCGCTCCGCTTCGCCATCGTGCGGCACGAGCAGATCCTGCCGGCCATCGCCTCGGCCGGGCTCACGCAGGCCGTGCTCGGCTCGAACGAGTCCGGCCTCGGCGCCAAGGGCTTCCGGATCACCACCGAGGTCAGCTTCCCCAACCGCGAGCCGATCGCGATGGACCGGGTCTACGCCGGACCGAACGGGTTCGCGACCGGCCTGGCCGAGTTCAACCGCGACCTCACCCAGTGGCTGTTCAACCCATTCGAGCGCATCTACCCCGACCACATCGCCTTCCGGATCGAGGAGACGGAGGAGATCCCCGTCGGCAACCTCGAGAACCTGCAGGTCTCCCGCACCGAGGCGACGCCGGGCGAGACGGTGTCGGTGACGCTCTCCTGGCGCGGCTACCAGCGGCCGGCGTCGGCGGAGACGGTGCGGATTCCGATCGATCCGGCCTGGGCCGGCCGCGACCTGGAGATCGTCGTCGCGCCGGGCCGCGCGCTCGACGAGATGACGGGCCGCCCGCGCCTCCTCCCGATGTCGCAGCTCCGCAGCTTCGACGACTACGCCGAGGCGCTGCGCGACCTCCGCGAGACCGACGGGCTGTACGTCGCCGTCGTCGACCGCACCTCCTTCTTCGTCGACCAGACCCGCGCGACCGCGGAACTGCCCGGCTCGTTCGAGCGCATCGCCCGCGGCGCCGACGAGTCCCGGTTCCAGCGCCGCGAATCGCTCGAGACCCTCTGGGAGCAACGCCTGCTGCCCGGCCTGCTCTTCGTTTCCACCGTCCGCCGCCCGCTCAAGATCACCGATTAAAGCTGCTGTCATTCCGAGGGAAAACGAGTCCGGCCCTGCCCGCATCGCCGGCCGACTCGCCTCCCGCGGAATGACAGAGCTGTTTTTGAACCTCTCTTCCGTCATGCCCATCCGCTCCCTCCGCTCCGCGCTCCTCCTCGTCGCCCTCGCGCCCGCCCTGCCCGCGCAGCCGCTCTCCCGGTCCTTCGAGGTCGATTTCAGCCGCGAGGTGCTGAGCCGGAACCTCCAGGGCCTGGCGGTCCGCTCGGACGGCCGGCTCCTGCCGGGGCCCGCGTTCAAGGATCTCGAGGGGCCGAAGATCGCCGACATCCTGTGGTGCCTCGAGCCGGCGGGCGGCAACCGGTTCCTCGTCGGGACGGGGCCGGAGGGGCAGGTCCAGGAAGTGACCTTCAACCCGGCGGACAACACCTACGCCTCCCGCAGCGTGGCCGACGTCGAGGAGACGCAGGTCGTCTCCGTGCTGCCGCTGCCGGACGGAACCTTCCTTTTCGGCACCTCGCCGACCGCCGCGCTCTACCTCGCCAAGGACGGCGCCATCATCGCCCGCGTCCCGCTGCCGGCGGACTCGGTCTTCGACCTCCTGGCGCTGCCCGGCGGCGCCGTGCTCGCCGCGACCGGCAACCCCGGAAAGGTCTACCGGATCGACGTCGCGGCCTTCGCGAAGTCCGGGATCGCCGAGGGCAAGGCCGACAAGGAGCCGAAGGATGCGGCGGCGGCGGCCGCCGAGCTCTCGGCCAAGGGCGTCTCGGTGTTTGGCGAAGTCCGGGACCGCAACCTCCGGCGGCTGGCGCGGCTGGCGGACGGCCGGATCGCGGCCGGATCGTCGCCGCGCGGCACGATCTACGTCTTCCCCGCGCCGGGCGCGGCGGGGGCCAAGTCCGAGCCGGTGATCCTCCACGAGCAGCGCGACGCCGAGGTGGTCGACCTGTTGCCCGAGCCCGACGGCGGCCTCTACGCCGCGTTCGTCAGCTCGCCCTCCGAGGACAGCCGGATCGCACCGCGCGTGACCGCCCTCACCCCGCCGGCCACGCCGCCGCCGACCGAGCCGCGCACCACCCCGGCGTTCTCGGGCCGCAGCACGGTCCTCAAGATCGCGCCCGACGGCTTCGCCGAGACGGCGGCGCTCCGGAACAACATCGCGCTCTACCGGCTCGCCCGCCACAACGGCTGGCTCCTTTTCGCCGCCGGCGAGCAGGGGGACGCGTTCGGCTACGATCCGGCCGCGCGCCGGTCGCTCACGTTCGCCGGCAGCGCCTCGGCCCAGCTCAACGACCTCGTGCCGCTCGGCGGCGGCCGCCACCTTGTGCTGCGGAACAACGCGCCCGGGCTGGCGCTGCTGTCGTTCGCCCCCCCGGCCGCCCGCGAGCTGGAGACCAAGCGGCTCGATCTCGGTGGCGCCTCTGAGCTCGGCAACCTGCGCTTCGAGCGCTTCCGCGACCTGCCGGCCGGCGCCCTCAAGGTCGAGGCCCGCACGAACCATGGGAGCGACGAGGTCGAGGGCTGGACGCCCTGGACCGAGCTCAAGCCCCGCGACGGCGCCTGGTACGCGGAAAACCTCCGCGGCCGCTATGTGAAGCTCCGGCTGACGTTCCAGGGCGCCCCGGAATCGTTCCAGCTCGAGAAGGCCACGCTCTATCACCTCCCGCAAAACCGCCGCCCGCAGCTCTCCGACTTCCGGATCTTCCCGCCCAACCTTGGCCTGCTGCCGCAGAGCGAGCAACAGCCAGCCAACGTCGTCGCGACCCTCAACCAGTGGCTCTCGCCCGGCGGTCCCGCCGGATCGGGCGGCGACGGCGAGCGGCGGAAGAATCCATTCCTCAACAGCCAGGTCGTGCCCGCGCCCGGCACGCAGCTCGTCTATTGGTCGGTCACCGATCCCGACAGCGACACGCTGGCGTACACGTTCTCGATCCGGCCGGAGAAGTCCGAGGCCTGGACCGACGTCGCCGCGCGCACCCGGGAAAGCTTCGCGCAATTCGAGGTCAGCCACCTCGCCGAGGGGCTGTACCTCACGCGGCTCAAGGTCGTCGAGCTCGGTCCCCGCCCGCCGGCGCAGCGGCTGGACTATGTGTTCGAGACGGACGCGCTCCTCGTCGACCGCACGCCTCCGGCGCTGGCGAAGTCGGAGGTCACGCGCACGGCCGAGGCGCTCGTCGTGTCCGTGACGGGCCGCGACGCGCTGTCGCTGCTCGAGGGCGCGCAGTTCAACTTCAACAATGGAGTGAAGGAGACGCTCGTGCATCCGTCCGACGGGATCCGCGACGGGCGCGAGGAGACGTTCGTGGCCGAGATTCCCCTGGCCCGCGCGGCCGGGGCGACGTCCGTCGAGGTGATCGTCTTCGACCAGGCCGGGAACGCCCTGTCGACCCGGCTCGAGGTCAACTAGCCGCCCCGTCGCTCGCGCCCCGGGATCGGGCCCTCCGCCGGCTCCGGGCCCGGTGCCTAGGCCCGCGGGTGCGCCCGGGCGTGGATTTCGCGCAGGCGCGCGACGCTCGTGTGCGTGTAGATCTGCGTCGTGGCCAGGTTCGCGTGCCCGAGCAGCTCCTGGACCGCGCGCAGGTCCGCGCCGGCGTTGAGCAGGTGGGTCGCGTACGAGTGCCGCAGTTTGTGGGGCGACAGGTCCATCGGCAGGTCCGCCAGCGCGAGGTACTGCTTCACCAGCTGCTGCACCGCGCGCACCCCGAGGCGCCGGTGCCCGGCCGTGACGAGCACGGGATCCCCCGGCCCCCGGTGGCGCGCGAACTCGTCGCGGAACTTCCGCAGCACCGCGACCGCGACGGGGCCCAGCGGGCACACGCGTTCCTTCCGCCCCTTGCCGAGCACGCGCGCCGTGCCGGCGCCGAGGTCGACGGCCCCGTGGTTCAGCGACACGAGCTCGCTCACGCGCAGGCCGCCGCCGTACAGGAGCTCGAGGACCAGGCGGTCCCGCCAGGCGGTGAAGGCGTCGGCGCCTTCCTGGCGCAGGAGCTTCATCGGGCCGTCGAGCAGCGCCGCGACCTGCTTTTCCGTGAGGAACTTCGGCAGCGGCTTCTCCAGCTTGGGCAGGGCCACCGCGTGAAACGGATTCCGCGCGAGCCGCCCTCGCCGCAGCCAGTACCGGTGGAAGGCCCGGAGCCCCGAGACGTGGTTGTGGAGGGTGCGGCGGCCGTACCGGGCCTGCGCCTCGATCACGAACCGGCGGACCTCCTTGGGCGTGAGGGTGTCGAACCCGCCTTCGCCGAGCCCGCTGGATTTCAGCCAGCGAAAATAGTCCTCGAACGCGGTCCGGTAGTTGCGCGACGTGTAGGCGGAATACCGCCGCTCCTTCGCCAGGTGGTCGAGGAACGGCTGCAGCCAGGCGCCGGCCACGTCCGGCGGCAGCGCGTCAGGCGCGGGCGTGGACGCGGCTTTCGACATCGCGCTTCACCCGGTCGGCCTCCCGCCGCAACGCGGCCTCGGGATCGAGGCCCGCCTTCCGGCACGCCGCCGCCAGCTCGAAGAGCATCCGGCCCGCCGCCTCCGCGGTCAGCCCGCGGGCGAGTGACGCGATCCGGTCGGCATCGAAGGCGCCGTCCGCCGGCAGCCGGTTCTTCTCGACCTGCTTCGCGACCGCCTCGGCGTACATCAGCGCGGGCAGGCGGGGCGGCAGCTCCTTGAAGATCTTCGGCTCGCCCTTGCCCGCCGCGGCTTTCTCCTGGGCCTTGATCTCCTCCCACTTGACGATGACGTCCGCCGCCGTGCCGAGCTTCGCGTGCTCGCCGAAGACGTGGGGGTGGCGGCGGACGAGCTTCTCGTTGATCTCGCGGGCCACGTCGTCGAAGTCGAATTCGCCCCGCTCGGCCGCGAGCTGGGCGTGGAAGACGACCTGCACGAGCACGTCGCCCAGCTCCTCGCGCATGTGCGGGATGTCGTGCCGGTCGATCGTGTCGAGCAGCTCGCTGCATTCGTCGATCAGGCAGCGCGTCAGCGTCTGGTGCGTCTGCTCGCGGTCCCACGGGCATCCGTCCGGGGCGCGGAGCCGGGCGACGGTGCGGCGGAGGTCCTCGATGGCGGATGGGGCGGGCATGCCGCAAGAAGGCGCAATTTCCGCCAAAGGGAAACCCCAAAGCCGGTGAATGGGCCTTGCGCCCCGCCCGGCTGTTGTGCGGCTATGGCCCGGCATGCCCGACAAGCTGACCGAGATCATGGCGCACAAGCGCCGCGAGATCGCCCCCCTGCTCCGGCCCGTGTTCGCCGACGAGTGCGCCGCGCTCGCCGCCCGGCTGCCGCCGGTGCCGTCCTTCGCCGGCGCGCTCCACCGCCGCGACGGCGGCCTCGCCGTCATCGCCGAGATCAAGCGCCGCTCGCCCTCCGCCGGCGCGATCCGCGAGGACGCCCGCTCGGTCGACCAGGCGCGGACGTACCGGCAGGCCGGGGCGGACTGCCTCTCCGTGCTGACCGACGAGAAGTACTTCGGCGGGAACCTCGCCGACCTCGAGTCCGTCACCGCGGAGTTCCGCGCCGCGCCGCCGGCCGTCCCCTGCCTGCGGAAGGACTTCATGGTCCACCCCGTGCAGGTGCTCCAGGCGCGCGAGGCCGGGGCCAGCGCCATCCTGATCATCGTGCGGGCGCTGGCGGAGGCCGAGATCCGGGCGCTGCACGAGTCGGCGCAGGCGGCGGGCCTCGACGCCCTCTTCGAGATCCACGACGAGGCCGAGCTCGAGCGGGCCGTCGCGCACGGCGCGAAGATCATCGGCGTCAACAACCGCGACCTCGCCGTCTTCCAGACCGATCTCGGCCTGTCGGAGCGGCTCATCCCCCAGTTCCCGAAGGACGTCATCGCCGTCAGCGAGAGCGGGATCTTCACCGCCGGGGACGCGGCGCGCGTCCGCGCGGCCGGCGCCCGCGCCGTCCTCGTCGGCGAGGCGCTGATGAGGGCGGCCGACCCCGCCGGCCTGGTCGCGTCCTTCCGCGCCTAGTTTTGCTCCGGTTTCGGACGGACCAGCCGCCCGCCCCTCCCTCGCCCTCGGCGCCCCATGCCCCTCAGCCTCACCGCCACCCGCGAGCTCCTGGCGCGGCTCGGGCATTCGCCGAAGCGCTTCCTGGGGCAGAATTTCCTGATCGACGGCAACATCGTGCGAAAGTCGCTCGAGCTCGCCGATGTCCGCGCGGGCGAGTCGGTCGTCGAGGTGGGACCCGGGCTCGGGACCCTCACCTCGGCCCTGCTCGAGGCGGGGGCGGAAGTCTGGGCGGTCGAGAAGGACGCGGCCTTGGCCGCGCACCTGCGCGCGACCCTGGGCGCACGATTTCCGGACCGGTTGCACCTGCTCGAGGCCGATGCGGTGGAGCAGCCCATCGCCGGCTTCCGGGGCGGGGCGCCGTACAAGGTCGTCGCGAACCTGCCGTACGCGATCTCGACGCCGTGGATGGATGCGGTGCTGGGCGGCCCGCTCCCGACGCGGATGGTGCTGATGCTGCAGCAGGAGGCCGCGCAGCGGTACGTGGCCGCCCACGGCTCGAAGCAGTTCGGCGCGATCTCCATCTTCGTCCAGTCCGCCTTCGCGGCCGATCGCGGGCACAAGGTCGCCGCCAGCTGTTTTCACCCGGCGCCGGACGTCGAGTCGTATCTACTCAACCTCGCGCGGCGGCCCGAACCCTTCCTGTTCCCGGCCGCGACGAAGGCGCTGATCCGCTCGGTCTTCCAGCAGCGGCGCAAGCAGATCGGCTCCCTGCTGCGAGACCGGCTCCCGCCCGACCGGGCCGCGGCCTGGCTGGCGGGGCTGGCCGCCGCGGGCCTCGGGCCGACGGCGCGGCCCGAGCAGATCCCGGTCCCGCTCTGGCAGCAGCTCGTCGCCTGAGCCGGCGCGGCGCTTGAAAAAGCCGGGCTCTTGCCCCTTATTCGGCGCTCCGGATGCGCGCCCGCCCGCTGACCCTCCTGCTGCTGATCCCGCTCGCGGCGCTCGGGCAGGACCGCCTCGCCGGCCGCGTCGAGGGCGGCCTCTACCACTCGGCCACCGGCGCCTTCCGCATCGCCATCCCGGTCGCGCCGGAGCTCGGCGGCCGGATCCTCGACACGGCGAACGTCGTCACCTTCGAGGACGACTTCGACACGCACCTGAGCATCGCGTGCTTCGCCCTCGACCTGACGCAGAAGTGGGAGCTCGAGAGCCGCGGGCGCAACGCGTACCTCAACTACTTCTTCACCACGTTCGTCATGCCCGACTTCGAGCGCCGCTATCCCGGGAGCACCCTCGCCGGCACGCGCTTCCTGCCCGAAGTGGGCGACGGCGCGCTCGCGGTCTTCTGCCTTCTGCCCGGCGGGTCGTATTTCGACGGCCGCCACGAGCTCGATCCGGCCAATCCCACGCGGCCGCCGGCGACCGCCAAGCGCGGCAACCTGCTGTTCGTGCGCAACGGCCACGTGTTCGTCCTGAGCGCCGAGCTGGCCGAGCGCGTGCTCCTGCCCAGCTCGTTCCGCAAGACGCCGGAGGAGGAGGACGAGCTGCTCGCGCGGCGCCTGCGGACCTACGTCGGCCGCATGAGTTTCCCGGCGCCCGGGGCGCCCCGCGGATGAGCGACAACTACGAGGAGGTGATCGACGGCGAGACGCTCCTGCGCCTCCCGCCGTCGGCCGCCCACGAGCTCCTCGTCGGCCGCCTCCACGACCGCGCGGCCGCGGCGCTGCCGCTCAACTCGCGGCTCCGGCTGCTGCCGCCGCGCACCGAGGTGCGGCTGAACGCGCGGATCCGGCTCTGCCCCGACCTCGCCATCGTCCGGCCGGCGCCCGCGCCGGCCCCGGCCGACACCTTCGAGCTCTACCTCGCGGCCGAGGTGCTGCAGCCCGGCGACCACCATCTCGACACGGTCGTGAAGAAGCAGATCTACTCCGACCTCAAGTTGCCCCGCTTCTGGATGGTCGACCCGCGCTACCTCAACGTTGAGATCTACGGGATCGGCGAATACGGGTTCACGCTCACCGCCATCCTCGCGCACGGCAACCCCCTCACCGACCCGCACCTGCCAGGCCTCCATTACCCGATGTGCGACCTGTTCTCCGACCTCTGATCCCTCGATGAATGCCCCGCCGCTGCTCGCCATCCTTCTGATGACCGCCTCCGTCCTGCCCGCCTCCGCCTCGTTCAACCTGGCCGGCGCCCCCGCGCCCGCCCCCGCCAAGAAGCCGAAGGACGTCACGGTCCACGGCGACCGCCGCGTCGACGACTATTTCTGGCTGCGCGAGAAGGAGAATCCCGAGGTGATCTCGTACCTCGAGCGCGAGAACGGGCACACCGACGCCGTCCTGGCTCCGGCCGCCGACCTGCGCGCGCGGCTTTTCAAGGAGATGCGCGCCCGCATCCAGGAGGATGATGCCTCGGCGCCGATCCCGTACCTCGGCTGGCTGTACTACACGCGGACCGAGAAGGACCGCCAGTACCCGCTCTACTGCCGCCGCGCCGACCGGCCGGGCTCGCCGGAGGAGATCCTGCTCGACCTGAACCGGATGGCCGAGGGACGGGATTACATCGCGGTCGGACACTACCGCGTCAGCGACGACGGCCGCCGCCTCGCCTACTCGATCGACTGGACCGGTTACCGGCAGTACGAGGTCTTCGTCATGGACCTGGCGACGAAGGAGCAGGTCCCGCAGCAGGTCGGCAAGGTCTCCGACCTCGAATGGGGCGCGGGCCACGACGTCCTCTACTACGTCACCGAGAACGAGGCGAAGCGGTCCGACAAGGTGCACCGCTGGACGCTCTCGAGCGCCCGCCACGAGCTCCTCCTCGAGGAAAAGGACGAGCTCTACAACGTCGCCGTGTCCGTCTCGAACGACGGCCGCTGGGTGTTCGCGACGGCGGAGAGCAAGGTGACGGCCGAGGTGTTCGCCCTCCGGGCCGACGACCACGGCGGCCGGCTCGAGTCGCTCGCCGGCCGCGTGAACGACCGGAAGTACTTCGCCGACCACCACGAGGGGAGATTCTACTTCACGACCAACCAGGACGCGGTGAACTACAAGGTCGTCTGGGCCGACGTCGCGACGCCCGCCCGCTGGACCGACCTCATCCCGCACAATCCCGCCGTGCGCGTGGAGGAGACGGAGTCCTTCGCCGGGCATCTGGTCGTGTCCGAGCGAGAGAACGGGCTGCCCCAGTTCCGGATCCTCGAGTTCGCGACCGGGACGTCGCGGCGGATCGAGTTTCCGGACGACGTCTACGAGGTCGACCAGGACTTCAACTGGGACTACCGCGCGAAGGAGTTCCGCTTCCGCTACCAGTCGCTGGCGCGGCCGATGTCGGTCTTCGCGGTGGATTTCGCCACCGCGGAGCGGCGGCTGCTCAAGGAGACCCCCGTGCTCGGCGGGTTCAACTCCGCGGATTATGTCGCGACCCGCGCCTGGGCGGTGGCGCGCGACGGCGTCCGCATCCCGCTTTCGATCGTCCACCGGCGCGACCTCGACCGCTCCCGGCCGCAGCCGCTCTGGCTCTACGGCTACGGCTCGTACGGGATCAGCATGCCGATCACCTTCAGCAGCAACCGCGTGAGCCTCCTCGACCGCGGCATGGTCTACGTCATCGCCCACATCCGGGGCGGCGGCGAACTCGGCGAGGAATGGCGCCTGGCGGGGCGGATGGAGAAGAAGATGACGACGTTCACGGACTTCGTGGACTGCGCGCAGTGGCTGGTGGACCAGAAGTGGACCACGCCGCAACAGATGGTGACTTCCGGCGGGAGCGCCGGCGGGCTGCTGATGGGCGCGGTGCTGAACCTCCGGCCCGACCTGTTCGCGGCCGCGAAGATCGACGTGCCGTTCGTGGACGTCCTGAACACCATGCTCGACGCGAGCCTCCCGCTCACGACCGAGGAGTACGTCGAGTGGGGCAATCCGAACCTGCCCGAGGAGTACCGGTGGATGCGCGCCTACAGCCCGTACGACAACCTCGCCCCCGCGGCCTACCCGCACGTGCTGGTGAACGTCTCCTACCACGACAGCCAGGTTCCCTACTGGGAAGGGGCGAAATACCTCGCCAAGCTCCGGGAACTCCACCGCGGCCCGCCCCGCGCCCAGCTGCTACGGACCACGATGGGCGCCGGCCACAGCGGCGCCTCCGGCCGGTTCGACGCGCTGAAGGACGTGGCCCGCGACTACGCGTTCTTCCTGAGCGCGCTGGGCCTGGCGAAGCCGCTGTAAGCCGCCCGGGCCGCCGGCTGACCGCCGCCTGCTTTCCCATGAAGCCCGTCCTCATCCTCCTCGCCCTCGCGGCGGCCGCCGGTCCGGTACTCGCCCAGGATCCCCATGCGCCAGGCCGCGCCTTCGGGCTGGTCGTCCATGGCGGCGCCGGCGTCATCGACCGCGAGAGGATGCCCCCGGAACTCGAGGCGCAGTACCGCGCCAAGCTCACCGAGGCGCTCGACGCCGGCTACGCGGTCCTCGAGCGCGGCGGCCCGGCGCTCGACGCCGTCACGACCGCCGTCCGGATCCTGGAGGACTCCCCGCTCTTCAACGCCGGCCGCGGCGCGGTGATGAACGCCGACGGCGTGTGCGAGCTCGACGCCTCGATCATGGACGGCCGCACGCTCGAGGCCGGGGCGGTCGCCGGCGTGCAGCGCGTGCGCAACCCGATCGATCTCGCGCGGGACGTGATGGAGAAGTCCGCGCACGTCATGATGACCGGCCGCGGCGCCGAGAAGTTCGCCGAGTCGCTCGGGCACGAGCTGGTGCCGAACGAGTATTTCCACACCGAGCTCCGCCGGCGCCAGCTCGAGGAGGCGCGCGCGAAGGAGACTCCCCGCCGCGCGTCGTCCGCGCGCGGCGCTTACGGGCCCTTCGCCGACGCCGGCGACCGTCACCGGATCGGTGAGCTCAAGTTCGGCACCGTCGGGTGCGTGGCGCTGGACCGGTCCGGCAACCTGGCGGCGGGGACCTCGACCGGCGGCATGACCAACAAGAAGTTCGGCCGCGTGGGCGACTCGCCCATCATCGGCGCCGGCACATACGCGAAGAACCGCACCGCCGCGATTTCCTGCACGGGCCACGGCGAGTTCTTCATCCGCGCGGCCGTGGCGCACGAGGTCTCGGCCCAGATGGAGCACCGCGGGCTCACCGTGGCCGACGCGGCCAAGGCCGCGATCCGGAACGTCGGCGCGCTCGGCGGCACCGGCGGGCTGATCGCGATCGACGCGCGCGGGAACATCGCCCTCCCCTTCAACACGCCGGGCATGTACCGCGGGCACCGCCTCGCCGGAAAGCCCGCGACCGTGGAGATCTACGGGAAGTAGGCCCGGGAAACTGCCGCCGGGAGATTTTCGCGGCCGAAGAAACGTCATTGCTTCCGCCCGGAGGCTCCGTTGTCTTCGTGCTTTCCCACCGGCCGCCCCGCCCCGCTGTCGACTCGGATGAACAAACCGGATCTCCTCCGTCGCATTGTCGCGAAGCTCAAGGCTGACGTCGCGATGTTTGCCCAAACCGCGCAGGCCACGCATGCGGAGGCGACCCACGAGGAGAACAAGGCGGAGGACAAGTACGACACCCGCGGCCTGGAGGCCTCCTATCTCGCGATGGGCCAGGCCCGGCAGGCGGAGGAGACCGCGCTCGCGGTCCAGGCGTTCGAGGCGCTCGCGCTGCGGGAGTTCCTGTCCGACGACGTGATCAGCCTCGGCGCGATCGTCACGGTGGAGTCCCGCGGCCGGCCGGCCTATTACTTCATCGGCCCGCGGGCGGGCGGCACGGAGGTCGAGCACGACGGGCGCGACGTCACGGTGATCACGCCCAACTCCCCGCTCGGGCGCCAGCTCATGGGCCGCCGGCGGGGCGACGTGCTGACCCTCGACCTCGGCGGGCGCCGGTCCGAGGCGCGCGTCATCGCGATCAATTGACCGGCGCCGGCTCCCGCCCGGCCGGCGGTTAACCGATAAGCAAAGCCGCCGTTGCCAAGGACGGGGCCCCCCGCTCTCATCCGCCCGCCGTTTACCCCGCGGCGTCGCCCCCGGCCGCAGCCGGGCCGACCGTCATCCCCAACCCCGGTTTTCTTCGTTCACCCCGTGGATCCCTTCCTCCTGCTGTTCATCGGCGTCGTCATCGTGATCGGCGGAATCGTCTTCCTGCGGCTGCACGCCTTCATCGCGCTCTTCGCGGCCGCGATCCTCGTGTCGGCGCTGACGCCGCGGGAGCACATCGAGCGCGCGGTCCTCGCGCAGAAGCGGCCGGCCGCCGAGGCGGCGGCGCGGGCCAGCGAGCCCCTGGGCGCGAAGATCGCCGCGAAATTCGGCAGCACCTGCACGAACCTCGGCGTGCTCATCGCGATGGCCTCGATCGTCGGGGCCGGGCTCCTGCACAGCGGCGGCGCCGACCGCATCGTCCGCTCGACGCTCCGGCTGTTCGGGGAGAAGCGCTCGCCCTTCGTCTTCGCGACGAGCGGGCTCGTTCTCGGCGTCCCGGTCTTCTTCGACACCGTCTTTCTGCTGCTCATCCCGCTCGCGCGCGCCATGGCGGCGCGGGTCGGGCGCGACTATCTCCTGTACGTGCTGGCGATCGCGGTGGGCACGACCATGACGCACTCCCTGGTGCCGCCGACGCCGGGGCCGCTCTTCGCCGCCAACGCGCTGAAGGTGGACCTGGGCACGATGATCATCGGCGGCATGATCGTGAGCACCGTCGCCGCCTCGTTCGGCCTGGCGTACGCCTGGTGGGCCAACCGGCGCTGGCCGACGGAGGTCCGCGCGCCGTCCGAGGCCGGCGCGGCACCGTCCCCGGACGTCCCGGACGACCGGCTCCCGCCCCTCTGGCTCGCGCTGCTGCCCATCGTGCTTCCCGTCGTGCTCATCTCGGCCTCCACGGCGGCCGACATCATTGCGGTGACGCCGGGCTGGGCCCGGGCGATCGACACGTTCGGGCACCCGAACCTCGCGCTGGCCCTTTCGGCCGCGATCTCGCTGGTGACGGTCGCGCGCTACCGCGTGGACCGCACGCAGCCGGTGCGGAGCATCGTCCAGGCGGCGCTGGCCGACGCCGGCATGATCATCCTCATCACCGCCGCGGGCGGCGTCTTTGGCGGCGTGCTCCAGGAAACCGGCGTCGGCGAGCGCATCCAGGGCCTCGCCGCCGCCTACCGCATCGGCGTGCTGCCGCTGGCGTTCGCCGTCACCGCGCTGATCCGCACCGCCCAGGGCTCGGCCACGGTGGCGATGGTCACCAGCGTCGGGATCGTCGGCTCGTTCGCGACGCCCGAGACGCTCGGATTCCACCCGGTCTACGTCGCGCTGGTGATCGGCTGCGCCTCGAAGCTCGTGCCCTGGATGAACGACAGCGGGTTCTGGGTCGTGTCGAAGACCGCGGGGCTGACGGAGCGGGAAACGCTGCGGACCATGTCGGTCATGTTCTCGCTCATGGGCGTGGTCGGCGCGCTGTTCGTGATGCTCGCCGCGGCGGTCTTCCCGCTGGTCTGAGAGGGAGGCTAGCGGGGCGGGCGGACTTCCATGCCCTCCACGGCGCCGAGCAGGGCCTGGTACTCCGCGCCCTCCGGATCGTCCGTCAGCAGCGTCACCGCCACGTACACGCGCGGCGCGAGCCGCACCACGCCGTAGGTCGCGTACTTGAAATCCCCCTCGACCGGGGGCTTCCCCACCAGCTTGGGGTTGGCGAACGTGCAATGGTAGCCGAAGCCCTGCCGGCTGTAGAACTCCTGCGCCGTGTGCTTGCGGACGCCGTGTTGCTCGGCGATCGGCGCGCACAGCTCGAGCACCCGCGCGCGGAGCTTGGGCTTGGAATTGTGCTCGTCCGCCGGGGTGAGGTTGACCACGAGCCGGGCGACGGCCTCGCCGAGCGGCCGCTTGGGGGTGAGGAGGATCTCCCAGCGGTCGCCGAGGTCCTCGCCGGCGATCTTGAACTCGTCCGTCACGTAGACCTCGAGCAGGCCCCGCTCGCGGAGATCGAAGGTGTCCGCCCCGGCCGGAAGGGCCAGCGCCGCGGCGATCGCCAATGCCGTCACGATCTTCACCCCGGCATGATGCGGCCGGGGCCCGGCCCGGGCAAGCCGGCATCCACCCCAGGGCCGGGTGCACGGATCCGGGCGCGTCACCGCAGGCTTGAGCCGGGCCGCGTTGTCGCGATGCTCCGCGCATGCGCGTGCCGGCTTCCGTTCGGTCCCTGGTCCTTCCGCTCTTCCTCGCCGCCGCGGCGTCGGTCGCCGCCGCCCCGGCCCCGCGCGAGCGCCCGGCCGCGTGGGCCGTCCCGCTCATCAACACCACTCTCGAGAACTGCTACCGCGTCAGCCCCGACCTGCTCCGCTGCGAGCAGCCGACGGAGAAGGACATCGCGGACCTCAAGGCCCTGGGCGTCCGTTCGATCCTCAACCTGCGGCGGTGGAACTCCGACCCGCGGGCGCTCGAGCAGGCCGGTTTCCGGCTGCTCGTCCAGCGCATGGAGGCCGACGACCTCACGGTGGACGACCTCGTGGCGGCGCTCCGGCAGTTCAAGGCCGCGCCGAAGCCGGTGCTGCTCCACTGCTGGCACGGCAGCGACCGGACCGGCTCGGTCGTCGCCGCCTACCGGATCGTCTTCCAGGACTGGACCCCCGCCGCCGCGCTCGACGAGCTGCGCCACGGCGGCTTCGGGTATCACGAGAAGTGGTTCCCGAACATCATCCAGCTCTTCGAGAACCTCGACGCCGCGGAACTGCGCCGGCGCGTGCTCGAGTGATCCCGGCCGGCGGTGGCGCGGCGGTCATCCGGCCGCCGGACGTGAGCGCGGCTAATGCCCGCGTTCAGCGATCCATGAATTTCCCTACACGCGGCGGCGGCGCCTGAATTGCCTTTGACCCACCCCGGACGGGCCGCTTCCCTTGCCGCTTCCCGCCCCCGTTCCATGGCCACCATCATCTACACGAAGACCGACGAGGCCCCCGCGCTCGCCACCTACTCGCTCCTCCCGATCGTCCAGGCGTTCACGAAGCACGCCGGCATCAAGGTCGAGACCCGCGACATCTCGCTCGCGGGCCGCATCCTCGCGGTCTTCCCGGAGCGGCTCGCGCCCGCCCAGCGGATCGGCGACCACCTGGCCGAACTCGGCGCGCTGACGCTCAAGCCCGAGGCCAACATCATCAAGCTCCCGAACATCTCCGCCTCGATCCCGCAGCTGAAGGAGGCCATCGCCGAGCTGCAGGCCCACGGCTACGCCGTGCCCGACTACCCCGAGGCGCCGAAGTCCGATGCCGAGAAGGAAATCAAGGCGCGCTATGACAAGGTGAAGGGCTCCGCCGTGAATCCGGTCCTCCGCGAGGGCAATTCCGACCGGCGCGCGCCGAAGGCGGTGAAGGACTACGCGCGCGCCCACCCGCATTCCATGGGCAAGTGGTCGGCCGACTCGAAGACCGCGGTCGCCACGATGGGCCGGGACGACTTCTTCTCGAACGAGCGGTCGCTGACCCTTCCCGCGGCCGCCACCGCGCGCATCGAGTTCGTGCCCGCCGGCGGCGGCGAGGCCAAGGTCCTGCTGCCGAAGCTCTCGCTCAAGCCGGGCGAGATCCTGGATGCGACGGTCATGCGCAAGGCCGCGCTCGTGTCGTTCTATGAGGCGCAGGTCGCGCGGGCGAAGCGGGAGGGCGTGCTCTTCTCGCTCCACCTCAAGGCCACGATGATGAAGGTCTCCGACCCGATCCTCTTCGGCCACGCCGTCCGGGTGTACTTCAAGGATCTTCTCGCGAAGCATGCCGCGACGTTCGCCGAGCTCGGGGTCGACCTGAACAACGGCCTCGGCGACCTCGTGGAGAAGCTCGCGAAGCTCCCCGCCGACCGGCGCGGGGCGATCGAGGCCGACATCCAGGCCGCGTACGCCGCCGGCCCCGGGATCGCGATGGTCAACTCCGACCAAGGCATCACCAACCTGCATGTGCCGAGCGATGTCATCGTCGACGCGTCGATGCCGGCGATGATCCGCGCCGGCGGCAAGATGTACGACCGCCAGGGCAAGCTCGCCGACACGCTCGCCGTCATTCCGGACAGCTCGTACGCGGGGATCTATCAGGCGGTCGTGGATTTCTGCAAAAAGCACGGCGCGCTCGACCCGAAGACGATGGGGTCCGTCCCGAACGTCGGGCTCATGGCCCAGGCCGCCGAGGAGTACGGCTCGCACAACAAGACCTTCGTCGCCCCCGGCGCGGGCGTCATCCGCGTGGTCGACGAGGCGAGCCGGGCCCTGCTCGAGCACACCGTGGCGGAAGGCGACATCTGGCGCGCGTGCCAGACCAAGGACGCGGCGGTGAAGGACTGGGTGAAGCTCGCGGTCAACCGCGCGCGGCTGAGCGCCACGCCCGCGGTCTTCTGGCTCGACCGGAACCGGGCGCACGACGCGCAGCTCATCGCCAAAGTCGAGTCCTACCTCAAGGGGCACGACACGACCGGGCTCGACCTCCGCATCCTCGCGCCGGCGGACGCCTGCCGCTTCAGCCTCGAGCGCATCGCGAAGGGCCAGGACACCATCTCGGTCACCGGCAACGTGCTGCGCGACTACCTCACCGACCTTTTCCCGATCCTCGAGGTCGGCACGAGCGCGAAGATGCTCTCGATCGTCCCGCTGATGAACGGCGGCGGCCTGTTCGAGACCGGGGCCGGCGGCTCCGCGCCGAAGCACGTCGAGCAGTTCCAGCAGGAGAACTACCTGCGCTGGGACAGCCTCGGCGAATTCTTCGCCCTCGCCGCCTCGTTCGAGCATCTCGCGATCACCCAGCGGCACGCGGCGGCGAAGGTCCTGGCCGACACGCTCGACCAGGCCAACGGCAAGTTCCTCGAGAACGACAAGTCTCCCGGCCGCAAGCTCGGCACGATCGACAACCGCGGCTCGCATTTCTACCTCGCGCTGTACTGGGCGCAAGCGCTCGCGGCCCAGACGGCCGACGCCAAACTGGCCGAGCTCTTCAAGCCGATCTCGGCGGCGCTCACGCTGACCGAGAAGAACATCGTCTCCGAGCTGCTGGCCGTGCAGGGCGCGGCGGTCGACGTCGGCGGGTACTACCAGCCGGACGACGCCAAGGCCGCCGCGGCGATGCGGCCGTCGGCGACCTTCAATCGGATCATCGCGACGATCTGAGGCTGTCGGCGTCCGCGGGCGGCATTCCGCGGATCCGGCGCACCCCGACGCCGTACCACCCGCGCCCGGAGCCCGACCGTGAAAATCGCGATTCTCGCCGACATTCACAGCAACGCCCCCGCCCTCGAGGCGGTCCTGGCGGACCTGTCCGGCGGCGCGTGCGACCTCCTCGTGCAGCTGGGCGACGCGTTCAACGGGCCGGTCGACCCCGCCGGCGTCGCGCGCCTCCTGCGCGGGCGCGAGATGATTCATATCCGCGGCAACGGGGAGCGGATGGTGACGTCGCCCAATCCGCGCGACCGGAGCAAAAGCGCCGAGTTCGGCCGCGCGCGCCTCGGCGCGGCCGACCTGGAGTGGATCGCGGCCTGGCCGGCCACCTGCTCCCACGCCGCGTTCTTCGCCTGCCACGGCTCGCCGACGAGTGACGAGGAGTATCTCCTCGAGGACCCCATCGGCGACACGACGCGGCTCCTGCCGGCCGACGAGATCAACCGGCGACTGGCCGGCCGGCGGGCGCCCCTCGTCCTGTGCGCGCACTCCCATGTCCCCCGCGTCGTCCGCGTCGCGGGATCGCAGATCGTGAACCCGGGGAGTGTCGGGCTGCCGGCCTATCGGCTGGATTCGCCGCAGCCGCACCTGATGGAGGTCGGCGGTCCCTGCGCGCGCTACGCAGTCGCCGAGCGACGGTCGGCGGGCTGGCGCGTCAGCCATGTCGCCGTGCCCTACGACCACGACCAGGCCGCCGCGCTCGCCGACCAGGCGGGCTTCGCCGACTGGGCCGCGGTCCTGCGCACCGGCTATGCGGGGCGCTAGCTTCGGAGATCGCTCGACTCCCGGCGCGGCTCGCGCACCATCGCCGCGACCGATGAGAGCCTGTTGACCGCGTGCGCTGCCGTGGATGGGTTCGCCGCCTTCCCGCCCGGATTCGCGCAATCCCTGACTTCATTTCTTCGATGACCGATTCGTCCTCCGGGATCACGTCGCTGCCGGCGCGTCGGACCGCAGCGCGGCTCGCACTCGATATAAGCGCCGCCGTGCTCGCCGGGACCGTGCTCGGCCTCGCCGTGTACGCGATCACAGGCACGCTTGGCATCTACGACATCGTGCCCGATCCCTGGCCCGAGCGGCTCAATCTCGTCCTTCTCGGCGTGATCGTCGCCCTGGCCGCCGGCGCGGCGTGGCGCCGCGCCTGGTTGCGCCTGCTGGCGCCGACCGCCGCAGCCTGTGCCGTTTATCTCGGCTATCTCGTCTGGGACGATGGTTCGCCGCCGCCCGCAAGCCTCCCGCCGGCCGCGTCCCCCGACTCCCGCGCTTCCCAGATTTACTGCTGGATGGTCAAAGACGACCCGCGCAACCGCGCCGCGGAGCTGCGATTGCCCGACTCCGTGTTCGCGCAGCCGCCCACGGAGCACACGCAGTGGGCGGCGTACGCCGAGGAACATCGCGCGGTCCTGGCGGCGTCATGGGAGGAGGCGGGGCTGGCGCGGGAATGGATCGAGCAATTGGGCTCGGTTCAGCCGGAAGGTGTCGTGCCGACCGTCGACGCCAGCGGGCCGATTCTCGCCTTCACGCCCGTGCGTCGGATCGTCTATCTGCATTGGGCGCGGGCGCACCTGCTGGCGAACGAGGGCCGATACGACGAGGCGGCCACCGTCTTGCTGGGAGTGCTCCGCGCCACTTATCACCTCCAGCTGGCCGGCACCACGCTGGTCAACCAGATGACTCCCGCCGTCCTGGTGAAAGGGACCTACCTCCGGCTCGGGCAGCTCGCGGCCACCGGGAAACTGTCGACGGAAACCCGCGAGCAAATGCGCGCCGTGCTGCGCGCGGCGCCCCGGATCGAGGACAACATCGCCCGCGCCATCGCCGGCGAAGAGGTCGTCGCCCGTGCCGCCGCCGAGAAGCTCCGCCACGCGACGGGCCAGGCGCCGAAAGCCTCAGACCCGGTTCTGGCTGGCCTGCTCGGCCGGCTGCTCTACAACCCGAACCGCACCGTGCGCGAATACGCGGCCTTTCTCGCGGAGGTCCGCGGACTTGCCCAACGGCGGCAATTCAATGCTCAAACGAACGTCGGCCAGGCCCTTTACGATCGGATCTCCGCCAAGCGCGTGAAAAATCCAGCCGGCCGGCAGCTGGCTGCGATGATGGCGCCGGCGATGAACAGAATTTTCCAGCATTTCTGGGAGACCGACGACATCCGGACCGCTCTGCTGAAGCGACTCGAAGCCTAGCGACGGACGGCGTAGCGCCCCGGCATCGTGACTTTCCTTCGACTCGCGCCAGCAGCCCTCGCCCTCGCCATGAAAATCCCGATCCTCTCCCGTTGTGCCGCCTCCTTTGTCCTGTTTGCTGCGGCGATCCCTTTTGCCGGCGCCGGCCCGGATTCCGACTGGACTCCCCTCTTCAACGGCCGCGACCTCGCGGGCTGGACGCCGAAGTTCGCGAAGCACCCGCTGGGCGTGAATCTCCATGACACGTTCCGCGTCGAGGACGGGATCCTCAAGGTCGCGTACGACAGGTACCCGAGCTTCGACCGGCAGTTCGGGCATCTCTACTCGAACGTCGCCTACTCGCACTACGTCCTGCGGCTCGAATACCGCTTCGTCGGGAAGCCGATGGCGGACGCCCCGCCCTGGGCCGGGTACAACAGCGGCGTGATGGTGCACGCGCAGTCGCCGCTCAGCCTCGGCCTGAACCAGGACTGGCCCGTGAGCCTCGAGCTCCAGTTCCTCTGCGTCGGCACGAGCGCCGGCCGTCAGACCGGCAACGCCTGCACGCCGGGCACGCACCTGGAGCTCGACGGGAAATTGACCACCGCGCACATCATCGACGCGAAGGACAGCGCGCTGTCGCCTCACGACGAATGGGTGGAGGCGGAGATCGAGGTTCACGGCCATGACCTCGTGATCCACCGAATCAACGGCCGGGAGGTTCTCCGCTACGGCCGCCCGCAGCTGGATCCGAAGGATGGCGACGCCCAGCGGCTCATCGCCGCCGGGCATCCGCTCACCCTCGGTTTCGGTCATATCGCGCTGCAGGCCGAGTCGCAGCCCGTCTGGTTCCGCAATGTTCGGATCAAGGCCCTGCCGCGTGGAGGGACGACCTCTGTGTCGTCCGCGTCGATATTTTAATACAGGACGGACCGGACTGAGCCGGTCCCTCCAGGTTTGCTGCCCGCCGCCTCGCCCGTCGTTTCACCGTATTTCACGAGCGGAGGTTTGACCGCGGCGGCCGGCTCGAAACATTGGCCGAAGCGAATGCCCATGAAACTCCCCGCCCCGTTCCGCGCTTTCGGCCTTTTGACCCTCCTCGCCGCCGTCGTTCCCGCCGTCGGACAAACCATCAAGAGTCCGGCCGGCGACTGGGCGATGGCCGACGAGATCGTGCGCGCCATCCGCCGCCCGGTCATCCCGGCGCGCGTGTTCCGGATCGCCGACTACGGCGCGAAGGCGGGCGCCGACGCCCGGCCGGCCATCCAGGCCGCGATCGAGGCCGCGGCGCAGGCCGGCGGCGGGCGCGTCGAGATCCCGGCCGGCCGCTGGGAAAGCCACGGGCCCATCCACCTCCGCAGCAACATCGACCTCCACCTGGCCGAGGGCGCGACCCTGCTCTTCAGCCCGGAGGCGAGGCATTACCTGCCGGTGGTGCTCACCCGCTGGGAAGGCACCGAGCTCCACACGTATTCGCCGCTGATCTATGGGTTCGAAGTCCACGACGTCGCCATCACCGGCAAGGGCACGATCGACGGCAACGCGCAGTCCGAGTTCCTCGGCTGGGTCCAGGACGGCCTCCAGCGCGATGACATGGACCGGCTTCGCCGGATGGGCGTCGACGGCACGCCGGCCGCGCAGCGGGTCTTCGGCGAGGGCTCGCACCTCCGGCCGCCGCTCATCCAGTTCTTCCGGGCCGAGCGCGTCCTGCTCGAGGACTACACGCTGAAGAACTCCCCGTTCTGGGTGAACCATCTCGTCTATACGGACCATGCCACCGTGCGCGCCATCCGGGTCGACAGCCACCACGCGAACAACGACGGCGTGGACGTCGACTCGAGCCGCTTCGTCCTCATCGAGAAATGCCATTTCCGGACCGGCGACGACTCGGTGGTCGTGAAGTCCGGCCGGGACCGCGACGGCCGCGAGGTCGGCCGGGCGAGCGAATACGTCGTCGTGCGCGACAACGACATGGGCGGCGAGGACGGCATCGCGCTCGGCAGCGAGATGTCCGGCGGCATCCGGCATGTCTTTTTCACCGACAATGTCCTGCGCAAGGGCGCCTCGGCCATCCGCTTCAAGGCGAACCTCGACCGCGGCGGCACGGTCGAACACGTCCGCGTGCGCAACTTCACTGTCGAGTCGTTCGAGAACCTCTTCTGGTTCCAGCTCGACTATCCCGGGCTGCTCGGCGGCGGACACCCGTCGACCTACCGGGACATCGTGTTTGAGAACTTCACGGTCGAGCGGGCGGGCACGGTCTTCGACGGCGACGCCCCGGCCGCCGCGCCGCTGCGCGACGTCACGCTCCGCAACATCGCGATCAAGCAGGCGGACCGGACCTTCGTCCTGAGGAACGTCGAGGGACTCCGGCTCGAGAACGTCGTCATCGGCGACCAGGTCGTGGACGGCCGGCTCGACTGGACGAAAAAGCCGGGATCGTCCGGGCCCTGACCGAGCCAGGCGGCCTTTCCGGCGTCGATCTGGGCCCGGAGCGCGCGACCTCCGCCGCCGCTTGCTCGCGGCCGCTCGACAACGCCCCCGGCTTCCGGCTTCCTCCCGCCCGTGCGGCCCGTCCCTCGCGCAGTCTCCCCCGCTCCGACCGCCGGACCGGATTCCCGCCGGCGGACCGTGCTGGCCGCCGCCGGGCTGGCCGGGCTCATCCTCGTGGCGTGGCACAACAGCTTCGGCGTGCCGTTTCTCTTCGACGACGAGAAGGCGATCCTGGCGAACCCCACGCTCGATTCGCTGGGCCGCGCGCTGGTGCCGCCGACGGACAGCGGAAGCACGGTCAGCGGACGGCCGTTGCTGAACCTGTCCTTCGCGGTCAACCGGGCGCTGCACGGCACGGACGTCACCGGCTACCACGTCGGCAACCTCCTGATCCACGTCACCGCCGCGCTCACGCTCTTGGGCCTTCTCCGCCGCACGCTGCGGCTGCCGCCGCTCGCGGCGAGCTTCGGCGAAAACGCCGGATGGATCGCCTGGTTCGGGGCCGCGCTCTGGGCCGTTCATCCCCTGCAGACCGAATCGGTCACCTACATCGTGCAGCGGGCCGAGTCGCTCGTGGGCCTGCTCTACCTCTTCACCTTGTACGCCTTCGTGCGGGGGGTGACCGCGCCATCGCGGCCGTGGCTGGCCCTCGCCGTCCTCGCCTGCTGGGCGGGCATGGCCGCCAAGGAGGTCATGGCGACCGCGCCCATCCTGCTGTTCTTCTACGACCGCACATTCCTGGCCGGCACCTTCCGAGAGGCGTGGACGCGGCGCCGCGCGGTGTACCTTGCGCTCGCGGCGAGCTGGGCGCTGCTCGCGGGTTCGCTCCTCGTGAGCGGCGGGCGCGGCGACACGGTGGGTTTCGGGGTGGTCAACTGGCTCGATTACGCCCTGACCCAGGGCCCCGGAATCTGCGGCTACCTGCGCAAGGCGGTGCTGCCGGCCGGCCTGGTCTTCGACTACGGCGCGCTGGTGGAAAACCGGACGATGCCGGTCGTGCTCGGGGTCTCCGCCGTGGTCCTGCTCCTCGCAGCCACGGGCGTGCTGCTCCGGCGCCGGCCGGCGCTCGGATTCCTGGGCGCATGGTTCTTCGTCATCCTCGCGCCCTCCTCGAGCGTGATCCCGGTCGCCTCGCAGACCCTGGCCGAACACCGGATGTATTTGCCGCTCGCGGCGGTGGTCATGGGCGCGCTGCTCGTGATCCACCGGCTGCCCGCGCGCCGGGCGCGGGCCGTCCTCGCCCTCCTGCTCGCAGCCGCGACCGGCGGCACGATCGCGCGCAACCGGGATTACGCGACGGCCGTCGGTCTCTGGGAGGACACCGTGGCGAAGGCGCCGAACAACGTCCGGGCGCTGAACAACCTCGGCGTGCTGCAGTGGCGCGCCGCGCGGCTGGACGCGGCCGCCGGCAGCCTGGGGCGCGCCGTCGACCTCGCGCCCGGCTATGCGGATGCCTGCTCGAACCTGGGGGCCGTCCTGGTCGAGCAGCAGGCCGCCCTTCCGGCCGGACGCCGGGATGCCGCCGCGGTGGATCGCGGACTCGCGCTCCTCCGCCGCGCGATCGCGCTCGAGCCCCGGCGCCCGCTCTTCCACGCCGCCCTCGGCGTCGCCCTTTTCCGGATGGAGCGGTTCGACGAGGCGGCGGCCGCCGTCGCCGAGGCCCACCGGCTCGAGCCGGCGGAGCCGGTTCACCTCTTCAACCTCGCCAACGCCCTCGCGCTGTCGTCGACCCCGGCGGCGGCGGAGGCGACCTATCGCCAGCACCTCGCGCGGGAGCCGGCCGACGCCGAGTCGCACCGCGAGTTCGGGATCCTGCTGCGCCGCCTGCGGCGGCTGCCCGAATCGGTGGACGAGCTCGCGACGGCCGTGCGGCTGGCGCCCGACTCCGCGCTCGCGCGCACGCAGCTCGGCATCTCGCTTCAGGCGGCGGGCGACCGCGCCGGGGCCATGCGCGAATTCGAGGCGGCGCTGCGGCTCAGCCCGGACCTGCCGCTGGCGCTGAAGGAGAAGGGTTACGCGCTAGCGGAGTCCGGCCGCGCCGACGAGGCCATCGCGATCCTCGAGCGGCTCGCCGCCGGTCCGAACGCGACGGCCGAGATCGCGAGCAACCTCGCCGTGCTCTATTCCCGCGCGGGACGGCAGGACCTGGCCGAGGCATCGCTGCGCCGAGCGCTCGAGCTCGACCCCGCGAATGCCGTGGCGCGGCAGAACCTCCAGCGCCTCGAACAGGCGCGCGCCCAGAACGAGGCGAAACGGCGCTAGGCATCCGTCCCGACCTTTCGAACCACGCACGTTCCTCTTCCACGCCGCGCCATGATCATCCCGCAATATTGGGCGGAAGCCCGCCGCCACCGTCCGCGCGCCGCGGGCCAGGGCCAGGTGACGATCCGGCGCTTCGGCTGGTCCGAGACGAGCCAGGCGGAAGCCGAGCGGATGGCGGCGCAGCGGGCGGACGAGGCGCTGGCGCGGGTGGTGGCGGGCGCTCGGCTGCCGCGGCGCGAGCCGAAGGTCCCGTACAACGGCGCCGCCGGCGTGCCGATCCGCGAGGAGGTCCTCGAGCGGATCGGCAAGACGGTCATCACCAGGAATTCCTACGGCGCGCATTGCCTGAACACACCCGACGTCCTGTTTGCGGACATCGATTTCGACGAAGGGCCCGGACCGGGTCTCGTGCTGGCCTACGTCGTCGTGCTGCTCGGGGGGGCGGCGCTCGTCGCCCTATGGTATCGGTCGCCCTGGGTGTTCATCCCGGGCGTGATCGCCGTGCTGCTGTTCGCCCACCCCTTGGGCGTCTCGGTCTGGACGATCCGCCAGCGCCTGCGGGGCGGCGCCGAACAGGCGGCATTCAAGCGCGTTCGTCGCTTCGTCGCCCGCCAGCCCGAGTGGCAACTGCGGCTTTACCGGACTCCGGCGGGCCTGCGGGTGCTGGCGATGCACCGGACGTTCTCGGCGACGGAACCGGCCGTAGCCGCGTTTTTCGACGCGCTGGGGGTCGATCGCGTCTACCGGCAGATGTGCGTGAACCAGGACTGCTTCCGCGCACGGGTCGGCCCCAAGCCCTGGCGCGTGGGCGTGTCGGGGCATATCCGCCCGCGACCGGGCGTCTGGCCCGTCGCGCCCGAGCGGATGGCGGAGCGCCAGGCCTGGATCCGGCACTACGAATCCGTGGCCGCAGGCTTCGCTTCGTGCCGCTTCCTGGAGGCCCTCGGCTCCGGCGCGGCGCACCCGGCGGCGGAGGCCGTCCGGAAGATCCACGACGACCGCGCGCAGGCCCTCAGCGGCCGGGACATCGCCTGAGAGCGTCGCTCCGATCCTCGCCTCGCTGGAATTCAGCGCGCGGGACCGGCGCCTATTTCCCCAATTCGTACAGGAATTCGACGTACGAGTACGCGGCGCCGTCGTAGCCCTGGATCCTCGGGTTGGCCGACTCGATCAGGTAGAATTCGTCGGGCGCGTGCGCGCCCCCGCCGTAGCCGAGCCCGAAATGGCCGGCCGGGAGGCTCAGGGGCGTGTCGGTGAACACGAATCCCGGATACGAGCCCGCCAGCCGCGGCCACAGGACCGGCTCGATGTTGTTCCGCTTCAGCACCGCGAGCTGCGCCTGGATGATCCGGGTGTCGGCGGGCGTGGTCGTGGGGCTGTACCCGCCCGTGAACTTCACCTCGATGTCGGCGTAGCCGCGCTTGGCCAGGTGCGCCTTGAGCTTCGCGAGCGCCTCGTCGGCCGTCATGTTCGGCACCAGCCGGAGATCGAGCTTGGCCGAGGCCTTGTGCGGGAGCACCGTCTTGCCGCCCGGGCCGGTGTAGCCGCCGTAGATTCCCTCGATGTTCACCGTCGGCTGCGAGACCAGCCGCTCGAGCGCCTGCTCGTACGGGAGGTCGTCGATCCACTTCATCGCGCCCGAGGCCACCTGGTACTGCCGTTCGGAGATCTTCTTCGCGCCGGCGGCGATCAGGGCCTTTTCCTCCGCCGTGAGCGGGCGCACATTTTCGAACCAGCCGTCGATGGCGGGCGTGTTGCCGTCGTCCGTCACGAGGGTGTCGAGCGCCTTCACCAGGCGCCAGACGGGGCTGTCGATCATGGCCTTGAAGGAGGAATGCGTGTCGCGCATCGGGCCGCGGCCCCAAGCCAGCCCGCTGGCCGTCAGTTCCACTTCGATGACGCCCTTGGCGCCGAGGTTGACGGCGACCGCGCCGTCCAGGCCCTGCGTGGCGTGGGGGAGAAACACCCCGACGCACCGCTGCAGCGCCGCCTTCACCTCCGGGTGCAGGGCGACCTGCCGGACGTTGGGGGAGCCGATCTCCTCCTCGCCCTCGGCGACGAGCACCAGGTTGACCGGAAGCTTCCGGCCCGCCGTGCGGAAAGCGTCCAGCGCCGCCAGCAGCGCCGACTGCGGCCCCTTCTGGTTGGTCGCGCCGCGGCCGATCATGACCCGGCCCAACCCGGGACGGTCGACCAGCTTCGCCTCGAGCGGCGGCGAGCTCCACTCGGCCGGGTCGTACTGCTTGACGTCGTACATGAAGTAGACTCCCACGGTGGTCGCCGCGCCGGCATCGAGCGTGGCGAACACGCCCGGCTTCCCGTCGGTGTCGATCCGGACGACCTTTTGGAATCCCACCTCGGTCAGCAGGCCCATGAGGTGGTCGGCCCCCTCCGGGAATCCCCGGTCCTCCGCGGCGATGGCGGGCCGGCGGATCCACTCCTGGAGCCGCGCGACCGCCCGGTCGTGGTTCTTGCCGATCTCCGCCTTGAGCGCGGCCAGGTCGTCCGCCTCCGCCGCCGCCGCGCTGCCCGCCATGGCCACCGTCAGGGCGGCCCACCCGAGGATTCTTCGCATCATGGCGGCCGACGATGCGGGGCGGACGGATGCCGGGCAAGCCTCGGCTGGCCGGCCGCCGCGGCTTCCGCTGCCGGCAGCAAACGATGCCGGCGCGCCCTTACTGACCCGCTGGCGATACGTCCTTCGGGGGGCCCGGCTCCCGCCACGCCCGGCCGGCGCGGAACGCCGCGAGGTGCTCGCGGAGCCCGGCGCCATGCGCCTCGTCCCCCAGGGCAATCGCCTGCTCCGCATGCTGGACCGCGGCGGGAAAATCACCGGCCTCGGCATGCGCGGCGGCGAGCGTGTCGAGGATCGCGGCGTTCCGCGATCCGGTGTCCTTCGCCGCCCGCTGCGCGTGCTCGAGCGCGCGGGGTCCGTCGCGGATGGTGTCGTCCGGGCACGTCGCCAGCAGCCAGGCGAGCGAGTTCCGGACCGCCGCGTCGTCCTGCCACCTCAGCCAGTCGACGAGGAGCTCGCGCGCGATCCGGTAGTGGCCGCGCTCGATCCGGAGCAGGACCTCCACCTGACGCGCCGAGGGGTGCTGCGGGTGGGCGCGACGAATGGTCGCCAGGGCGGACAGCGCGGCGTCGTGATCCTTGCGCTCGAGGGCCCGGTTGACCTCGGCGAACGACCATTCCTCGAGCCACGGGGCATGGACCAGCGGCACGAAGGAGGCGATGAGGAGCGCGGCGGCCGCGACGCGCGCCGTGCTCCGGCGGGCGCCCTGACGCGTCGCGAGCCCGAGCAGCAGCCCCGCCACCAGCCCGCCCAGGTGCGCGTAGTTCGCCACGTTCATCACGCCGGCGTAGGTGAGCGGAAAGCATAGCACGAGCCAGCCGAGCAGGACCGCGATGTTCTGGCGGTTCAGGATCGCGGCGTAGACCGGCCGGTCGCGCCGGTGCTCGAGCATGTAACCGACGATGCCGTAGACCACCCCGGAGAGCCCGATGCCGAGATGGCCGGTGACGGCGAACTCCGCAGCGCTGCCGAGCCAGGCGGTGTAAGCGAAAAGTCCGGCGAAGCCGAGCGGCCGGATGTCCGGCTCCACGAACCGCCCGAGCAGCCAGACCCAGTAGCCATTGAACAGCAGATGCGGGACGTCCCCGTGCACGAAGGCCGAGGTGAGCAGCGTCCACCATTCGTACCCGAGCCATACATCGAGGTTCGTCGCCACCAGATGGTCGAAGACCCATTGCCGCTGATAGTGCGCGCCGAGGGTGGCGAGCACGCTCAGGCCGACGATCACGGGCGCGACAAGCGGGCGCGCGGGGCGATGCGGCGGCGGGGCGCCTGCGGGGAGGGAGGCACCGCTCTGGGGCGCGGACGAATCAGGGAGCGGCATGGCGCGACACCACCGGTGGCGGCGGACCGCCGCAACTTCATTTCCCTACGCCGGTCGCGGACCCCCGCGGTGGGGCGCGTTGTCCCCACGCGCCGCCCCGCTGCGACCACGCGGGCTATTTGGCCAGTTCCTTTGGCAGCGCGTCCTCCGGCAGGAATGCGAACACCCGCCGATCGCGGACCCCGCGGTGGGGCGCGTTGTCCCAACGCGCCGCCCCGCTGCGACCATGCGGGCTATTTGGCCAGTTCCTTTGGCAGCGCGTCCTCCGGCAGGAATTCGAACGTGACCACCTCCTCGAGCGTCACGGCGCGGTCGAGCACGCCTATCTCCTGAAGGAGCGCGATCTGGCGCGAGAGCCGATCCGCCCGGAGCTGGCCGGCGGCCTCGCCCCGCCGCGGGTCGCCGAGCACCAGCTGGTAGTCCTTCATCGCCTTGATGCTGTAGGAAAAGAAATCCTCCGGCAGGTCGGAGCGCAGCTTCCGCAGCAGCGCGTTGGCCGGCTCGGGGTCGCCGGTCAGGTACTCGACCCACCCGCGGATGCTCGCGCGAACGAATTTCCGCACGACCTCGGGATTCCTCTCGATGAAGTCGCGGCCGCCGAAGATCACGCGGTACGGCTCGTAGCCCAGCTCGGGGCTGGCGATCAGCAGCGCGCCGACCTTCGCGCCGCGCTGCGTCGCGAAATACGGCTCGTTCGTCACGAAGCACTGCTGGATGAATTGCGGGTCGTTCATGAACCGCGCGAGGTCGCCCACGAGCGGCTGGAGGTTGAACTTGATGCCGAGCTTCCGCTGGACGACCTCGATCCACGTGGAGCCCGCGCCGGCCATCACGGTCTTGCCGTCCAGGTCCCGCAGGCTGCGGATGGGGCGTTCCTGGTGAAAGAGGATGCCCTGCGCGTCGCGCTGCATCTCGGCGGCGACCATCCGCAGCGGCAGCCCGCGCGCGACCGCGACGATCATGTCGTCGCCGTTGGTCATCCCGAGGTCAGCGCGGCCGGTCGCCACGCCCGCCATGACCTGCGCGTTCGGCCCGCCGGGGAGGATCTCGACGTCGAGCCCCTCGGCCGCGTAGTAACCCTTCGCCAGCGCCTGGTAGTAGCCGCCGTGCTCGGGCTGCGGGAACCAGTCGGTCTGGAAGCGGACCTTCACCCTGCCATCGGCGGCCTTGGGCGCGTCGGCGGGGGGACGGGAGCACGCGGCGAGGCCGAGGAGGGCGAGCGTGGCGGCGACGAATCGGGCGCGGGAGGTCATGGGATCAGTGGTCGTCGCGTTCGAACGAATCGTGCCACTTGTGCAGCACGGCCCAGTTCAGGAGCGACACGGCCGCCACGAAGATGAAACCGAGCAGGCAGCTGGTCAACCCGGTGGCGAACACGGCCGGGATCTTCACCTGCGTGTGGTAACGGTAGACGAGGAACCCAAGCCCGCCGGT